>NZ_JBBEGB010000004.1:0-404342 GCF_037402035.1 Paenarthrobacter sp. CCNWLY172 | reverse complement strand
GGAGAGTAGGACACCGCCGGACAACCATTAAGGCAAGAGCCCCGACCACAGGTCGGGGCTCTTCCCCTTTAACCACCCAACCCCTAAACGAGGCAAAGCATCCATCAACCGGGAAGATCCGGTGAGCTCCAGAAATCGGCCACATGGGGCGCCAGCGCTTTGCCTTGCTGAAATCCTGCTCGGGCCGCTGACGGACGCAAGGACAAATCCATCGCCCTGACGCCGAACATGTACTCGGATTCGTTGTGAGGAAAGATTGTTTCAACCTGGCTGCCGTTGGCATGCAGCGCGTCCACCTGCCCAGCGAGGTGCATGCCCCACTCCAACGGAGTCCGCGTACGGCCGCCGAAAGGGGCCAACACCAGCACCCGTGAGTACCCAGTTGCCAGATCTGCGTTCTCGGCGTTGGCGCGGTATCCGCCGTCGATGTACTGGTTGCTGCCGATGCTGTACGCGAAGCCGCTGGCGCAGCTGGCGGCAACTGCGTCTACCAGATCCACTCCGCTGTGGCGGTGGAATACCACCGGATCACCCGTCCGGGCATCCACCGCGGTCAGGAGGATTGTCCGTTCCGGCCACTGCGCTTGGGGCAAGCGGGTTGCCACTGTGTCACGCCATCGTGCGCTGCAGCCTTCCAGGGCTTCGGCCATTTCAATGGCTGCTGCCCCCAATCGCCGGCGCATATCGGCCATGTCCGTGGAAGCACTCATGATGTTGCCGGTCCGTTCCATCTGGTCCACTACTGGCCTGGCGCCAGACCCAACCACGCCAAACCCGGCCACGCCAGACCCAACAACACCAGCCCCAACCCGGCCGGCCCGTACATTGTTCGCCGGTTCCGGCGGGGATGCGGCAACGATGGCATCAAACAGCTCGGTTGGGGTGGCGCCGGCGAGTTGGGCTGCGGCGGTGGACCCTGCTGAGGTGCCAATGGTCAGGTCTGCGGTGGTGACGTCCAGCCCGGCGTCGAACAGGCCGGCGATAATTCCGATCAGCCACGCGTTGCCGGTTGAGCCGCCGCCACCGAGGACCAAGGCCCGTCGGGGCGTTGCCGGTCCCGTGACGGCCGAATCGGCGTCGACATGTGGCTGGGACTGGACGGGCGCCGGTAACCCGGGCGCCGTCGTCGGGCCGGCGTTAAGTGATGAAGTAGTTGATGTGTCCATGGGAGTCGCCTTTCGCGAAGTGCGTGACGGACGCTCCCACTCGCGATCAGCTCAGTCGCGGGATCGTGGACTGCAGGGAGCGCCCACTATGGATACTGCGTTCATGGGTCTCACCTCCTGTCGAAAGTTCACGATCACGCGAAAAGTTATCACTCTGTAGGCACCTGCGCAATTGTTGGGCAGGCGCCGGTAGAGTCTGGGGATGAATCTCACACGATACGTCTCCCCAGGCGCGGGCAGAGCGGGCGGCGAACGGGTGAACCTGCGCCCTGTTGAGCTTTCAGACGCGAAAGACCTGGCTGCTGCTTATCTGCGTAATCGAAGGCATTTGGAGCAATGGGAGCCCACCCGTGGAGATGACTTCTTCACCGTGGGAGGCCAGGAGGCTTCGATACAGGCCAAGCTCGGCCTCTATGCCGCTGGCAGCGAAGTGCCATGGGTCGTCACCGGCAGCCGGGGCATTCAAGGAATGATCACACTGACCGGCATTGTCCGCGGTCCTTTCCAGAACGCCAATCTGGGCTATTGGATTGATGCGGAATGCACCGGAAGGGGTTTGGCGTCGTGCGCGGTTGCCGCCGTCGTGAATATGGCAACAGAGGAGCTCGGCCTCCATCGGGTCCAGGCCGCGACACTGCTCCACAACACAGCGTCCCAAGCTGTCCTCAACCGATGCGGCTTCGAACGGATCGGCGTTGCGCCCGCCTACCTGCACATATCGGGGGAATGGCAGGACCACCTTTTGTTCCAGCGCGTCCTGTTCTGATGGGGCACAGCGGGAGGTCTGATGGGCAGTATGGGGGGAACGGGCCAATGCCGTAGGGTACGCCAAGGGCGTAAAGCACCCCTAAAAACCCCGAAAATCCGGTGATTTTGGTCAAAAAGGCGCGGAAACACGCGGAATTTGCTGGCCATGCCAGCCCAAGCTGGTAAGTTTTCGAACAGTGGCTTGCTCGCATTCCGCTTGAAAGCTCAAAAACGTATGAGTCCAGGAGGACGTAAATGGCTAAGAACCGTAGTGAACTCGTTGCAGAGGTAGCAGGCAAGGCTGGCACCAGCCAGGCAGCAGTCAACTCCGTGCTCGATGCACTGTTCGAAGTTTTCGAGACTTCTGTCGCCGCCGGCGAGAAGATCACCATCCCGGGCTGGCTCGCAGTTGAGCGCACCGACCGTGCAGCCCGCACCGGCCGCAACCCGCAGACCGGCGAGACCATCCAGATCGCAGCCGGCCACAGCGTCAAGCTGACCGCTGGCTCCAAGCTGAAGGCTGCTGTCGCAAAGAAGAAGTAATTACTCTTCGGCGAACGCCTGGAAGGGACGGCAACCTGACGGTTGCCGTCCCTTCTGCTTTTTACATATCCACATAGCACCCGTGATGCACATAGCACCCTCCCGATTCGCAGCCTTGCGACAGGTAGCGGACAATGGATGAGTGCCATCAGCAAGAAATTCCGCAACTGCCCCTTCGCCTGTTCCCACGCCGGGAGCGCGGGGAGGCACTACAGTCGCGGGGATTTCCGTACCGTGGCAATTGGCCGGTCTGGCGGCGCTGTTCCTGACGCTCGCCGCGGCACTCATCTTCTCAGGTGCTTCCGCAGCACGGCAGGTCTCGGACCCCGGCGAGTTGGTCCGGTGGGGCCTTCCGGTCGCAAAGGCCATCCACAACGTCTCCGTGGCAACTGTGGTGGGCGGTTTGATTTTTGCAGTCGGCATCTTGCCCAAGAACCTCGGTGGCTCGCGGTCCCGCGACAAGAATGTTGAAGCACCCGAACACCCCGCTTTTGCCCGGGCCCTCGCCGTCGCTGCAGCCGCGGGAGCAGCATGGACATTGTCCGCAGTGGCAGTCCTCGTCCTGACCTACGCAGACGTAGCGGGCCAAGGGCTCTCCGGCGACGCCGAGTTCACCCGTTCGCTGGTGTACTTCATGACGGACATCGAGACGGGCAAGGCTTGGCTCGCCGTCACCATCATCGCCGCAGTGGTCACTACCGCGCTGTTCGGGGTGCGCTCCTTGACCGGGCTGGCGTTCACTCTGCTGCTGGCCCTGATCGGGCTCATTCCCACCGCATTGATCGGACACTCGTCGAGTTCCAGTGACCACGAAGGCGCCATCAACTCACTGGGACTCCACCTCGTAGGGGTCTCTACGTGGGTGGGCGGAATCATCATGCTCGCTGTCCTTTCCACGATCCTCACGGGTTCCCGGAGCAAGGGAACGCCGGACATCACCGAACAAACCCTCCGGCGGTTCTCGGCACTGGCCGGCTTCGCCTTTGTGCTGGTGTTCGCCTCCGGCGTCATCAATGCTGCCATCCGCGTGACAAACCCCGCGGACCTGTTCGGCTCCCCGTACGGCCAACTCATCGTCGCGAAGTCCTTGGCCACGCTCGTGCTGGGTGGCATCGGGTTCATGCACCGCCAGTGGGTCATTCCCCAGCTCGGCAAGAACGGTTCCATGTCTGCCCGCCGCGTGCTATGGCAACTGGTTCTGGTTGAGCTGCTGGTCATGGGCGCGACGTCGGGACTTGCCGTTGCGCTGGGCCGATCGGCTCCGCCGCAGCCCACCACCTATGCGCCTGATGCATCGCCGTCGTTCATCCTCTCCGGCTACGAGCTCCCACCGGAGCTCACTCCGGAACGCTGGTTGACGGAATGGCGATTCGACTGGCTGTGGGTGGGAGTGGCGCTGTTTGGTGCGGTCACCTACATCATGGGCATCATCAAGGTCCGCAGGCGCGGAGACAAATGGTCCTGGTTCCGATCGGTGAACTGGCTGATCGGCCTCGTGGTGCTGACGTACATCACCTCCGGCCCGCCTGCCGTTTATGGCCGCGTGCTGTTCTCTGCGCACATGGTGGACCACATGGCCCTGACCATGGTTGCCCCGATCTTCCTCGTTTTGGGCGCACCCGTCACGCTTGCCCTGCGGGCACTGCCTTCCAGGGGAGAGGGAGCCAACGGCTCACGGGGACTTCGCGAATGGCTGCTGCTGTTTGTGCATTCCAGGTTCTCGCAGATCGTGACACACCCGTTGTTCGCCGCAGCCAACTTCGCAGGCTCCATCGTCCTGTTCTACTACTCGGATCTTTTCGGCCTCGCGATGCGAGAGCACGTGGGCCACGAGCTCATGAACGTGCACTTCCTCCTGACCGGCTACATCTTTGTGCTGAGCATGATCGGCAGCGATCCTCTGCCGCGCCGCGCGCCCTACCCGATGCGCCTGCTTCTCCTGCTGGCCACCATGGGCTTCCACGCGTTCTTCGGCGTGGCCATCATGGGTGGCACCGGGCTGCTGGCAGCCGACTACTTTGGAAACCTCGGCCGCGCCTGGGGTCCGTCGGCCATTGGAGACCAGCAACTGGGTGGCGCAGTTGCGTGGGGAATCGGCGAAGTACCCACATTGCTGGTGGCGATCGGAGTGGCCGTGATGTGGTCACGCTCGGATGAACGGGAGACCCGCCGCGTTGATCGTGCCGCGGACAGGAATAACGACGCCGACCTGAGCGCTTACAACGATATGTTTGCCCGGCTCGCTGACCGCGATGCCAAAATGGCAGGCCGCACTGCCCAGCCTTCCAGGACGGTCGAACCATCCCGGACCGCCCAGGCCGAACGTGGCGACGCCGAGAGCAGCAATGCCGAACGCGGCGACGCCGAACGCAACAATGTCGAACGCCCAGACTCTGCAGTGCAGACTGAACCGAACACCAAGCTGGAAGGACGCTGATGAGCGAAACCGTACGCACCCAACTCCGGGTCCGGGCCTCCGAACTAGAGGGCCGCGGCTGGCTCAACACGGGCGGCAAATCCTTGGACTTGGAGTCCTTGCGCGGCAAGATCGTGCTGCTGGACTTCTGGACCTTCTGCTGCATCAACTGCCTGCACGTTCTTGACGAACTGCGCCCCCTCGAGGAGAAGTACTCCGACGTCCTGGTGACGGTGGGCGTACATTCGCCCAAGTTCGAGCACGAAGCGGATCCCGTAGCGCTGGCATCGGCCGTTGAGCGCTACGAGATCCACCACCCGGTCCTGGACGACCCGGAACTAGCCACGTGGAAGGCCTACACGGCCCGTGCCTGGCCCACGCTGGTGGTCGTCGATCCCGAGGGGTACATCGTGGCCCACCTTTCCGGCGAAGGCCATGCCGACGGCCTGGCTGTCCTGCTGGAAGAACTCGTCGCCGAGCATGAAGCCAAGGGAACCCTCCATCGCGGCAACGGCCCCTACGTGGCTCCCGTGCCGACGTCGGGCACTTTGCGTTTCCCGGGCAAAGCCACGCAGCTGCCGAACGGCAACTACCTCGTAGTCGACTCCGGCCACCACCGTCTGGTGGAGCTTCGACCGGACCTGGAAACCGTAGAGCGCGTCATCGGCTCCGGCACCAAGGGGTACCTGGACGGCCAAGCGGAGATCGCACAGTTCAATGAGCCCCAGGGCGTCGCGTTGCTCCCGTCGGAGCTTGCATGGAAACTGGGCTACGACGCCGTGGTGGCCGATACCGTCAACCACCGCCTCCGTGGAGTGACACTCAGCTCCGGTTACGTGCAGACCGTCGCCGGAAACGGTGTGCAGCGGTTGCTCGACGCCGGACCTGCCCGAGTGACGGACACCGGCGCCGGTACTTGGTCTGAACATCACGACGCCGGCCCTGCTGACTTCGCGGCCGACGCCATTGATGTGGGGGCGCTGGGTCTGGGCACCGAGGTTTCCCTGTCCTCACCGTGGGACGTGGTGTGGAGCGATAAGCTGCAGCGCGTTGTTATCGCCATGGCCGGCACACACCAGATCTTCGCCTTCGACCCCCTGGGCAACGAGGTTTCCATCCTGGCCGGCTCCGGTCTGGAGGGCCTGCTGGACGGCAAGGCTGAAGAGGCCTGGTTCGCCCAGTCCTCCGGCCTGGCGATCGACGCCGAGGGCAACATCTGGGTTGCGGACTCGGAAACGTCGTCCCTTCGCCGGTTGGTGCTGAGCGACTCGGGCGTCACCGTGGAAACCGCGGTGGGCAAAGGGTTGTTCGATTTCGGCTTCCGCGACGGCGAGGCCGCTGAGGCCCGGTTGCAGCACCCCTTGGGTGTCACCGTCTTGCCGGACGGTTCTGTAGCCATCGCAGATACTTACAACGGCGCCGTCCGCCGCTACGACCCCGCTACCAAGTCGGTGTCCACGTTGGCGAGGGGCCTCGCTGAGCCTAGTGATGTCGTGGTGGTCCAGGTGGAAGGCAGTGAGCCGCTGCTTGTCGTGGTGGAGTCCAACAAGCACCAACTGGTCCTGGTTCCGATCCCCAAGGAAGCCCAGCAAGTGGACGAAGGCGCTTCCCAGACGCACCGTCCCAAGAGCCCGGTGACCCCCGGCCCGTTGGAACTGGCCGTCCGTTTCACTGCGCCGACAGGCCAGAAGCTGGACGACCGATGGGGCGATCCCACGCAGATGAAGATCTCTTCCACGCCGCCGGAACTCCTGGTCTCCGGAGGCGGAACATCGGTGGGCTTGCTGCGCACCCTGGAACTCTCCGCCGACGTTCCCGAAGGCATCCTTCACATCACCGCCCGTGCGGCTGCTTGTGATGGGCCTGAAACTGAGGACGGCGAAATCCCGGACCACGCCGCCTGCCACCTCTACCAGCAGGATTGGGGCATTCCGGTAGTCCTGCAGGCCGACGGTGAGTCCGAGTTGGTGCTGGACCTGCGCGGCATGGACTAACCCACTGACTGAAATGGCCCGGGCCCACTTTTCGATAGGTTGGCCCGGGCCTTTTTCATGCCCTGGAACTGGTCGAAGGCGAGCGAGTGCGGCGGGCCGGTGCAGCAGGTGAGTGCGGCCGACGTGCCAATGGCAGGCCTGTGCGGCGGGCCGGGGAAGCTTAGAAGGTCAGCATCGGGGTGACTGTCACAGTGTCGGCGTTGACATCCAGTTGGGTGGTGAAGCTGAAATCGTGCTCAACGCTGAGGTCGTTGACGTACCCGGTGAACAGGTTGATTTCCCGGGCGGTCAGGGTGGCCTTGCCGTTCAGGGGAGCCACCACCCATTTGCCGCCGAAAGGTTCGATAGTGATCTTGGGGTATTCCGTGATGGCCCACTTGATGGTTCCGTCCACCACACGGGCGTTGCTGGCGTGGTAGAAGGGGCAATCGGGCTGGAGCCGTTGCTGTTCGGTGGCCTGCGCCGCGCAGCTGTCCAGGAATTCGCGGACCTTCCCGGCGACTGCCTCGTTCATGGACTTGGTGGAACGCGTCTGCAGGTTCAGGGGAGCCTGGCCGCCGTCGCGGGTTGAGACGAGGGCCGAGGTGGGCGGCGCCTCGAAGAAGGTCCCGTTGAGGCTGGCCTCGTACTTACCGGGGAAGAAGACAGCGAAGGTGTTGCGGCCATTGGGCATATTGACGGGCACACCGTTGAGGGTGGCTTCGCTGGCATTGACCACCGTGACCTCAATGGTGGGCAGCGTGGTGGGCACGAACGCCCACTTGGCGAAGAACAGCCACTGCGTCCCGGTCCGTTCCATCAGGAACTCGGTGTGAAGTTTGCTGCCGTCCAGGGTGTAGTCGACGGGGACTGCCACGCGGTTGCTGCCCCGCGATTCAGGGTTCCCCACTGTGACGTCGGACATCTTGGAAGCGGCTGTTTGCAGGGCGGTGCCATCCAGCATGGCGGCGTTCGAGCTGGGCACTTTGGCCCGCAGGAGGCCCAGCGCTTCTTCGCCTTCGCCCTTCTGCAGCGCCGCCAGGTACTCCTTGACGGGCTGTTGTGGGCTGGCCACCGACGAGCTCACCAAATTGATGCAGACGATGGCCCCGGCGGCAGCAAGCATCAGACCGAGCAGCCATCCGGCTGCGGTCTTGACGAACGCTTGACTCAACTGCACGCCCTTTACGTTACCTGCCGCGGCAGCGATCACTGTGCAGGAAGGCGCCGATATGACGTATGTCCACCGATTGGAGAAGGCTCGACGGCGGGCGGCAACAAGCGTTGTTGCCACCCGGCGTCGTACTGGTGCCCGTCAGGCGGGACTAGCGGCGGCGCCGTGAGGAGGTGCCGAAGACGCCGCGCATGAGGTCACGGCCCAGCTGCGTGCCCATGGACCGGACCATGCTTTTCAGCCCGCCGCCCAGCGCACCACCGAGGGCGCCGGCGATGTCTCCGAACATGCCATCCTGCTGGGCCGGAGCCTGCTGCGGAACTGGAGCAGGCGCGGGAACCGGGTAGGGCTCAGGTGATGAGGACCGCGAGCTGGGGCGGCCGAGGATCTCTTCCTCGATCCGGCGCGCTTCGGCGTCGATGTCGGACTGGGAAACCCCGGAACCCCCCGATGATGCGGAAGGCACCGGTGGCAGTCCCGGAGCAGCATCGCCGGTGGATACGGCGGCCTGGCCACTCAACTTCTCGTACGCGGAGAGGTTGTCCACGGCGGTGCCGTACTTCACCAACAAGGAGGACCCTGCCACGGTGCTCTTGATGAGGTCGTCCGCGCTGGGACCCATGACGGACTCCGGGGCGCGGAGCCGGGTCAACGCAACCGGTGTGGGCGCACCCTTCTCATTCATGACGGTGATGACGGCCTCGCCGATGCCCGCGGACGTGAGCGTTTCTTCGAGGTCGTAGTCACTGACGGGGAACGTGGAGACGGTGGCCTTCAACGCTTTGGCATCCTCGGGGGTGAAGGCGCGCAAGGCGTGCTGGATGCGGTTGGCGAGCTGGCCCAGGACGTCAGCAGGAACATCCTTGGGTGTCTGCGTGACGAAGAAGATGCCCACCCCTTTGGAGCGGATGAGCCGGACGGTGGTGGTGATGGCGTCGAGGAAGGCCTTGGAGGCGCCGTTGAACAGCAGATGGGCTTCGTCCAGGAAGAAGACGAGCTTGGGCTTGTCCAGGTCGCCGGCTTCGGGGAGGTCCTCGAAAAGATCAGCCAGGAGCCACATGAGGAACGTGGAGAACAACAGGGGCTTGGTCTGCAGCGTTGGCAATTCAAGGCAGCTGATCACGCCCCGGCCATCCGGCGCTGTGCGGAGCAGTTCGGCGGTATCGAACTCGGGCTCGCCGAAGAACTTCTCCATCCCCTGGGCCTCAAGGGTGACCAGTTCGCGGAGGATCACGCCGGCTGTGGCTTTGGAAAGCCCGCCAAGGTTTGCCAGTTCGGTCTTGCCCTCGTCCGAGGTCAGGAACTGGATGACCGCACGGAGGTCCTTGAGGTCGATCAGCTCCAGGTTGTTCTTGTCCGCGAAGTGGAAAATCAGTTGGAGGCTGGATTCCTGCGTGTCGTTCAAATCCATGATGCGCGAGAGCAGGATTGGCCCGAACGAGGTGATGGTGGCACGGACGGGAATACCGTGGCCATCCCCACCGAGCGAGAGGAACTCAACGGGAAAATTCTTCGCAGACCACTCCTGCCCCAGCGCCGAGGTGCGTGCGGTCAGCTTCTCACTGCCGGTGGCGGGCGTGGCCAGTCCTGAAAGATCACCCTTGATGTCCGCGAGGAAAACCGGGACACCCGCCGTACACAGCTGTTCGGCCATCATGTGCAGCGTGACCGTCTTGCCGGTGCCCGTGGCGCCGGCCACCAGTCCGTGCCGGTTCATCATGGCGAGCGGGAGCCGGACCTGGGCCTCTTTGTGGATCTCACCGTCCACGATCGCGGCGCCCAGCTCGATGGTGGCACCTTCCAGGGTGTACCCCTGCTGGATGGTGGCAAGTTTCTCGGCAGTTGTTGCAGTGGGTTTCTTGGCCATGCGCATAGCTTAGCTGTGCACGGCAAAATCCTTGCTGAACGCCAAATGCTTGATGTCCTCGGGGTCTGCGGCGAGGTCGAACAGCGCCTTGTAGCCCGTGGCAAGGTAGAGGTTTTTCGCCTCCGGCTGGCGCGGGCCGGTGGTGAGGTAGAGCTTCCGGTAGCCGCGTCGTCGCGCCTCATTTTCCAGTTCCGTCAGGACCAGGCGTGCCAAGCCGCGACGTCGGTGGGCCGAGTGCGTCCAGATCCGCTTGAGTTCGGCAGTGTGGTCGTCATAGCGCCGGAACGCGCCGCCGGCCACTGACTCGCCATTCTCCTGGATGATGATCAACGCGCCGTGCGGGGCAGCGAACTCTTCGGCAGGGTACCGGTTCAGTTCCTCCGCGGCCCCTTCGCTGCTGAACAGGTCGCCATAGCGGGTGTTGTATTCGACGGCGAGCTCGTCCAGGAGGGGGCGAACGCGGGGATCGCGCATGGGCAGGCTGAGGACGGTCAGGCCCGACGTCGGCAGGGTTGGCGTTGTTGTCATGTCAGGCCTTTCGTAGGTGGAATCCAAGTAGGTAGCAGTTAATGCCGTTTTGAGGGCTCATAACGGCGTTAACTGCGACTCAGTTGGGCGGGCGGCAGCAACAGTGGACAGGATCCTCCGCGCCAGGGCGTCGTTCTCCCGGAAGGGTGCTGCGTTGGTGTTGGGCCGTGCAAAAGCCCCGGCACCCCACCCGGACGTCCACGGGCCCACCGCGAACAAACCCCTCTGAGGAGTACCAACAGGGGACAGGACCTCGTGATTCCCGGAGACCAGCAGCTTTCCTGTGGAGTGGGCACCGTCGGAGGTGAGGAGCCGCTGTTCGGTGCCCCATCCGGCGTCGTGCAGGTCAAACAACGCGGGGTTGGCGGAACGTTCCACCGAAGCGGCAGGCAGCCGCGCCTCAATGTACGCGGCGGCGTCCACCACAACGGGCGATTGGAACGAGCCGGCAACGAACCTGCCCATGGAATCGTCGGCACGGACCCACATGCCCGGACCCAGGAACTTCAGGAACCCGGCCCGGTGAAGTGCCAGCATCTCGCGGAGGCGGTGGGAGGGCGGCCCGGAGTCGACGAAGCTGAAGAAGCCGTGCCACCACCCGTGAATGGCCTGCTGGGAGCGGGCATTGAGCCTTTCCTGCGGGACCAGGCGGCCGAGGTCCATGTAGACAAACAGCAAGGCGGTGAAAAGGGCCAGGGTCTCGGAATGGTCGGGGCTGGTGCGGAGATCAAGGTCGCGCTGGATATACGCGGCCACCGAGCGTTGCACTGAGTCATGGTCGGCGAACGCGCAGCCGCTCAGGGGATGGTCCAGCTTCTCGAGGTCCAGGCGCAGCGCCGGATCCGGCACGGAGAAGTTGACCAGTTCTTCGCGGGCAGCGCTGTACCAATCGAGGGCCTCGAAACGTGACTCAAAACTGGTCCACGTCCCCAATACCCGCTCCGGGTAGCCGGTGAAGAGCTCGCGGTAGTAGGCGTACCCGGCGTCCTTGGCGATCAGCGGCCACAGGTGCTTGCGGAAATCGAGTTCCTGATGCTGGGCGAGGAGCGCATCAATGGCCTCTGCGGTGAAGTATCGCGGGCGGGCGATTGGCTCGCCGCGCAACGTGGAGGAGATCTTGGAGTGGAAAGGTACACCGCGCCGGGACCCTGCCCAGACCCGCGGTTCGGCGCCGGAGGCTACGTAGTCCAGGTGGCCATCGGGCGTTTCTTCGAAGCGGCCACCACGTCCCTCGAACAGCAGCACGAGCAGGTCCACGAACGCCAGGCCCATCCCGGAAACGATCACGTCCTGGCCGGGTTCAATCGCGGAGTAGTCCACGTCCGTGGTGTACGACGGCGGCGCATGGAACCCGCCGTGCCGGGCAGCGAATTCGCTGAGGCGGGCGGACTCGGGGTCGGGAACGGAATCTGTGTGCCCCAGCGCATACACCACGACGTCGGCAAGCACCTCCGCACCGGAAGCCAGCCGCACGCGGTGAGGACCGTCGTCGAGCCCGCTGTGAGACCCAGCGGAGGCGCCGTCCGCAACCGAACGCTCGACGGCGGTGGCCGTGTCCCGATGCACGGTGACCGTCGCGTCGGAGCCCAAAGCGCTGACAGCCCGGCCGAAGAACCATTCAAGGTACTTGCTCTGAAGTTGACGGGTGGGAAACGACCCCGGAGTCAGCGAGCGAAGATGTTCGAGCAGGTGCGGCTCCAGCGAAGGAACATCCCGGATGCTGCCGTCCAGCACGCCCGACGCCCACGTGGACAATCCCGGCCCCTCCACCGACGGGCCGTCGCAGGCTACCGAGGCGTCCGTGAACATGGTGACGTCCGCAGCCGTGGAGTTCAGCAGCAGCCCGGGATCCTGGTCATAGCGCCAGATCCTCCCGGAACCGGGTTCATGGGGTTCGATGACGTGGATGTGCAGGGGACCGAGGAACACCGCAGGACGGTTGGCGGCAAGCCGTTCCAGGACGCCGGCGGTGCGCGGGCCGCCGCCAATGAAGGCGATGGCTGGAACTCGTGACGGCATGGGATCTCCTGAAGAGCAGTGGTGTTGTGATGCCCAATCTAGGGACGAACCGGGCCGCTGGTCGAGGCGGTGGTCACGGCCGTTCACCACGCGTCACGTCACGTTAAGGTGCGCAAAGAAGGGACGCATATGGCGCCTGATGACATCGATTATGACGTTGTACGAACCCTTGCGAAGCCGCGCGAAGCCCAGTGAAGAAGTGCAAATTCCCGCCTTGCTGCGGGGTTTCGCACGCCCATAGATTGGCAGCCATCCGATAGACAACAACCGATCTGAAATGAGGTGGCGCATGAGTGCAATCGCACCGCCTGCCACGGCGGACACTGCACCGCCCACCCCGGATTACTCCGAGTACAAGCTGGTCCCTGCACGTCACCCGTGGCGGTGGGTGGGCACCGTGCTGGTGGCTGCCGGCGTGGCCGCCATCGCGTGGTCGCTGGTCACCAACCCGCGCTGGGAGTGGGGCGTGGTGGCCGAGTGGTTCACCGCCCAGTCGGTAGTCAACGGGCTCATCGAGACCCTCAAACTCACGGCCATCTCCGGTGTCCTTGGCTTTGTCCTCGGTTTCATCCTGGCCCTCATGCGCCTGTCGGCCTCGCCGCTGCTGGTCTCGGTGTCCTGGACGTTCTCCTGGATCTTCCGCTCCACTCCGCTGCTGGTCCAGCTCCTCCTCTGGTACAACCTGGGGTACCTGTACGAGAAGATCAGCCTGGGCATCCCGTTCACGGACGTCCGCTTCTTTGAAGCCCAGACCACCACGCTCATCAGCCAGTTCGCCGCAGCGGTCCTCGGCCTCACCTTGAACCAGGCGGCCTACTCCGCCGAAATCATCCGCGGCGGCATTCTCTCCGTGGACCAAGGCCAGCTCGAAGCCGCCTCGGCCTTGGGCATCCCGGCGTGGAAGCGTTCCACCAGGATCGTGCTTCCCCAGGCGATGCGGGCCATCCTGCCCAACGCGTTCAACGAGATCATCGGCCTGGTCAAGGGCACCTCGATCGTTTACGTCCTGGCGTACTCGGAGCTGTTCTACACGGTCCAGGTCATCTACAACCGGACCCAGCAGGTGCTGCCACTGCTCCTCGTGGCGACGCTCTGGTACGTGGTGATCACCTCCGTGCTGAGCATCTTCCAGTACTACATCGAACGCCACTTCTCCAAGGGCGCACTGCGGACCCTGCCGCTCACCCCGTTGCAGAAGGCCCGCAAGTTTTTCACCACACACGTTGCTGTCTCTCCCACCAAGGACGCCCGATGAGCATCATTGCTTCACGCAAGGAAAACACGACGACGGCGGCACAGCCTGACGCTGAAGCTCCGGCCCGCGATTCGGCCGGCACAGTCCCGGCCGGAAAAGCTCCGGCCGGCGCAGCCAAGGCCGCCACCCGCGGCCAGGTGGACATCACCAACGTCCGGAAGTCCTTCGGCGCCACAGAGGTGCTCAAGGGTGTTTCCTTGTCCGTCCCACCGGGCGGCGTCGCGGTGATCGTGGGGCCGTCGGGCTCGGGCAAGTCCACCCTGCTGCGCACCATCAACCACCTGGAAAAAGTCGACGGCGGCTACATCACCATCGATGGCGAACTGGTGGGCTACGAAGTCCGCGGCAACAAACTCCACGAACTGCGCGAGAAGGACATTCTCAAGCAGCGCACCCACATTGGCATGGTGTTCCAGAGCTTCAACCTGTTCCCGCACCTCACTGCCCTGGAGAACGTTATCGAGGCGCCCATCGTGGCCCAGAAGCGTTCCAAGGCCGAAGCCCGGAAGCGAGGATTGGAGCTCCTGGATCGGGTGGGCCTGAAGGACCGTGCAGACGCCTACCCGCGCCAGCTGTCCGGAGGCCAGCAGCAACGCGTGGCCATTGCGCGGGCGCTGGCGCTTGATCCCAAGATCCTCCTTTTCGACGAGCCCACCTCAGCACTGGACCCCGAACTCGTCAACGAAGTCCTGGACGTCATCCGCGAACTCGCCAAGTCCGGTACCACGCTGATTGTGGTCACCCACGAGATGGGCTTTGCCCGGGACGTCGCTGACACCGTGGTCTTCATGGACCAGGGCCAGATCGTCGAATCCGGCACTCCGCAGGATATCTTCGCGAACCCCCGTGAGGAACGTACCCGCAGCTTCTTCTCCAAAGTCATCGAACCAGCTTTCAACATCTAGGACACTCCATGCTTCGCAAGACCCGCACCTTTGCCACGAATAAGAGCAAGCTCCTGGCGCTCGCAGTACTTCCCGCCGTTGTGCTTCCCGTGCTGGCCGGGTGCTCCGATCCCGGGGCGTCGGCAGCCAAGCCGGAGTCCGAAGCTGCCAAGAACGGCGTTGTCTACAACACCTCCGTGGACCAGAACCGGATCCGCGGCGAGAAGGACACAGCTGCCGCAGCGGCCGTCCCGGCAACGATCGCCAAGGACGGCAAGCTGACCGTGGCTACCACCGCTGGTTCCATTCCGCTGTCCTTCCACGCCACGGATGACAAGACGCCGATCGGTGTGGAGGTGGACATCGCCCAGCTGGTGGCCGACAAGCTCGGCTTGGAGCTGGACCTTCAAGTGACGTCGTGGGAGAACTGGCCGCTCAAGACCCAGTCCGGTGACTTCGAAGCCGTATTCTCCAACGTGGGCATCAACGCAGCCCGCGTGAAGCTGTTCGACTTCTCCACCTACCGCGCCGCGTACATGGGCTTCGAAGCGAAGAAGAGCTCCACATACGACATCAAGGGTTCAGACGACATCTCCGGGCTGAAGATCTCCGTGGGCTCCGGCACCAACCAGGAGAAGATCCTGCTGGCCTGGAACAAAGAACTCGAGGACAAGGGCAAGGCGCCGGCCACCCTGCAGTACTACTCTTCGGATGCCGACACCATTCTGGCCCTCTCTTCGGGCCGCACGGACTTGAACCTGGCACCGTTCCCGTCCGTCACGTACCGCGAAAACACCCGCGACGACCTCAAGGTAGTGGGCAAGGTCAACGCCGGATGGCCGGCCGAAACGCTGGTAGCCGCCACAACGCTCAAGGGCAACGGATTGGCTCCGGCCATCACCGACGCACTGAACTCCACCATCAAGGACGGCTCCTACGGCAAGGTCCTGGAACGCTGGGGCCTCTCCGAGGAAGCCCTGCCGGAGTCCAAGACCGTCACCGAAGCGACGTTTGGGACCCCGGCCGGGACCACCAAATGAAGTTCCAGGTCCTTGACATCATTCCGCACCTGAAGAACCCGGTGACCGGAGAGATCGTCTCCACCGCCGACCGGCTGAACCAAGTGGTGGAAACGGCCCGCCGGGCCGAGGAGCTCGGTTTTGACAGCTTCTCCGTGGGGGAGCGTCACGCCGGCGAGTTCGTCTCGTCGTCCCCGACGACGGTTCTCGCCGCGATTGCCGCCGTCACCAGCCGCATCCGCCTGCAGACCGGCGTCACCGTGCTCTCCGTCCTGGACCCGGTACGGGTGGCGGAGGACTACGCCACCATCGACCAACTGAGCCGAGGCCGCCTGGAGCTCGTGATCGGCAAAGGCAACGAAGTCCTGCAGTATCCGCTCTTTGGCCTGTCATTGGATGACCAATGGGACCTGCTCGCCGAGAAATACGCGCTGCTGCGCACGCTCTGGCGCAAGGAAAGTGTCACGTGGTCGGGTCGCTTCAGGCCCGCGCTCACCGAACCAACCACGACGACGCCCCGCCCCTTTGCGGGGTCGCCCCGGATTTGGCACGGCTCGGCTACAACCCTGACGTCCGCTGCGCTCGCCGCCAAGTGGGGCGACCCGCTGTTCACGGCCAACGCCATCCAGCCACGGGAGAACTACAAAGTCCTGATCGACCACTACCGCGAAGAGTACGAGCGCCACGGGCACGATCCACGGCACCAGTACCTCGGCTCGGGCAGCGGCGCCGGAGGAGTGTTCATCGCGGACACCACACAGGAAGCCATCCGCCAGTACGGACCGGTCTATGAAGGACTTACTGCCAGCCGTAACGTCCCCGGCAACAACTCACCGTTCCGGGATATCCAGCACGCCGTGGCCGAGGGACCGGCACTGGTTGGCAGTCCGGAGCAGGTCATCGACAAGATCCTCAGCTACCACTCGCTGTACAACCACGATCTTCAGTCAATCTCCTTGCCTACTACGCTGCCGTTCGACCAGCAGCTGGAGATTCTGGAACGCTTCGCCCTCGAAGTTATCCCAGCCGTTCGCGCTTCCGCACCCAGCACGCTGTGGGAAACCGGGGATCCCTTTGCGGGCCGACCCGAATTTGCCGGGGCCACCGAACCGGACGCCGCAGCCACCGTGACAGCAGACCATGCCTTCAACAGGAGTGATACCGCACATGTCTACGCACACTGAAACAGCACTCGAAGCCTTCGACGAGGAATGGCAGGAGTGGCACGAGGCCCATGAGCGTCACCGTGCCCACCCGCACGGCTTCCTCGCAGTGACCCACCTGCACTGGCTCGGCAGCGAAGCGGCCCGGCTGGAAGGTGCGCCGGGCACGTGGAGTGTGGACGCCGACGTCGTACGTGTGGTCCTGGAGCCGGGCGAAAGCCTGCAGCAGGATGGGGTGGAATTGAACACCGGCTCGGGCAAAACGCTGGAGCTGGGCCCCATCGAGGAACGCGGCGGGATCAACCTGGTCTCCGGCGACACCGTGATCGAGGTGGCCAAACGTGGCGGCGAGTACATCGTTCGGCCTCGAAATCCGCAGAATCAGCTGTTGCAGGAGTACCAGGGAACACCTGCATACACCCCCAATGCCGCATTTGCCGTGGCAGGTACCTTTGTTCCCTTCGATGCTCCGCGCCCCACCACGGTGGGTGCCGCCGTCGAGGGTATCCAGCATGTTTATGAAGCACCGGGTGAGATCCGCTTCAAGCTGGCCGGTGAAGAACTTGCACTGACCGCGTTCAACGGCCACGCACCCGGCTCACTGTCCGTGCTGTTCACAGACCAGACCTCCGGCAAGACCACGTACGCGGCCAACCGCTCGCTATCCGTGGTTCCCGCAGCTGATGGCTCTGTGCAGCTCGACTTCAATCGAGCCGTGAACCTGCCGTGCGCCTACACCGACCTCGCAACCTGCCCGCTGCCGCCTGCCGAGAACCGGCTTCCGGTGGCCATTGAAGCCGGCGAAAAGATCCCCTACGAACGTCAGGACCAGAAGTGAGCTCCTCCGAAGAAAAGAAGGCCGGATTCCTGGCCATTGAACTCGATGGCGCCGGCTATGAGAACCTTGCAACCGCCGTCCTCGCCGCCGAGTCCGCCGGCTTCCACGCGGCAACCTTCACGGACGGACGGGTTCCCGGCCGCGCCAACGCCCTGCAGCGTGCCGCGTTCGCCGGTCCCGTCACCCGGAACATTGCCGTGGTCCCTGAGGTGGACACCGTCTACACGGAGCCCTTCCATATCTCCACGCAGCTCGCGAGCCTGGACTACGTGTCCGGCGGCCGTGCCGGGTGGATTGTCACAGCCGCTGAGTCGCCCGAGGCCGCTGCCGCCGTCGGACGTTCGTCGGTGGAAGGCGCCGCGCTGGCACACGAGGCCGCAGCGTCCATCGAGGTAGGCCGCCGACTGTGGGACTCCTGGGAGGACGACGCCGTGATCCGGGACGTCGCCACCGGCCGCTACATCGATGTGGACAAGCTGCACTATGTGGACTTTGAAACACCCTCCGATTTCCCGGGTCCGGGCTATTCCGTGAAGGGTCCCTCCATCATTCCGAGGCCGCTGCAGGGCCAGCTGCCGGTGCTGGCCGCGGCATCGCTGGTGGGCGATGGCTTGGTGCCTGCTGATGCCGTTGATGCTGTGCTCGTCTCTGCCCCTACTCCGGAGCTGCTCGCTGGGGAGGTTCGCGACGTGCGGGCCCGCCTGGGTGCGTCCGTGGCGATTGTCGTCGAGCTCGACGTCGTCCTGGACGCGCGCGGCGAAGCTGCGGCTTCGCGCTCCGGGTCCGCTGAGGAAACCGGACGGGCGCGGTTTATTGGCTCTGCCGCGGCTCTCACCGATCTTCTCGACTCGCTCCTCCAGGAATCCGACGGCGTCCGTCTCCACCCTGCCGTCCTGGACGTGGAGCTGGATGAACTTTCACGGGCAGTCCTTCCGGAACTTCGTCGCCGCGGTTCCCTGCGGGCGCCCATCCAGGACGGCACGTTCCGCGACCTGCTGGGCCTGGGGCCGGCGGAGAACCGTTATGCAACCACCGCTACCGGCGCAGGAAAGTAAAGGAACACCATGACACGCGACATTTTCCAGCCGAGCGGCCAGATCCAGTTCGGTATCTTCTTCCAGGGCGTCAATTCCGGCACCATTTGGAAGGCCCCGGAATCCGGTTCGCAGACGGACTTCGAGTCGTTCCGCCGGCTCGTCCAGACCGCAGAGCGCGGCAAGTTCGCTGCTTTTTTCCTGGGCGAAGGGCTGCGACTTCGCGAGCACTTGGGCCGCCCGCACGCACTGGATGTGGTGGGCCGTCCGGACGCGCAGACCATGCTGGCCGCGCTTGCTGCAGTAACCACGAACATCGGTTTGGTGGCCACCCAGAACGCCACGTACAACGATCCAGCGGACCTCGCGCACCGTTTGTCCTCCCTGGACCTCATCTCCGGTGGCCGCGCTGCGTGGAACATCGTCACCACGGACAACGCCTGGACCGGTGCGAACTTCCGCCGCGGTGGATACCTGGATCACGCCGACCGCTACCGGCACGCAGAAGCCTTTGTTGAGACCGCCAAGAGGATTTGGGATTCGTGGGAAACGCCGAGCGGTCCAGCGCGGAGGGTCCTTCACGAAGGCCAGCACTACACCGTGGACGTCACCCCGTTGTTGCCCCGAAGCGCCCAGTACCGCCCTGTCCTCTTCCAGGCCGGGGACTCACCTGAAGGGCGCGACTTCGCGGCCCGCCAGGCCGACGTGATCTTCTCCGCACATCCGAAGTTCGACAACGCCGTGGAATTCCGCCGCGACATTGTTGCCCGCTCGGTTGCCGCCGGGCGTGGGGCCAACGCCGTCCAGATCATGCCGGCCAGCGAATTTATCCTCGCTGCCACTGACCAGGAGGCCCAGGACAAGAAGGACTGGGTCCGCAGCCTCCAGATCGGCCCGCAGCAAGCCATTGCCTACCTGGAGCAGTTCTGGGGCCGCGAGCTCTCCTCGTACGACCCCGATGGGCCCCTTCCGGAGATCGATCCCGTGGTGGAAGAAACCTCGGAGACCCGCGGCAGCGGATTCCACGGCGCCAAGGCCCGGCAGCTCGCTGATCAGTGGAGGGCCGAGGCCAAGGACAAGGGCCTCTCCATCCGCCAGTTCGTCACGTCGAAGACGGCACGCGTCGACGCCACTTTCACCGGCTCCTACACCGCAGTGGCGGACCACCTGGCGGAATACGCCCGGGTTGGTGCCGTGGACGGCTTCAACATCTCGCCGTGGCTGGTCCCCACCGGCCTGGATGACATCGTGAACCATCTGGTGCCCGAACTCCAGGAACGCGGCGTCTACCCCACGGAATACCGAGGCACCACACTTCGCGAAAACCTTGGGTTGGAGACGCCGGTGCGCTCGGAAGAACCGGCGCGGGTCCGATGAGCATGGGCCGACTGTTGCAGCTCTGCCGGCGCTGGTTTGGTTTCACGCCGGACCAGCACGGCAAAGCGCCCGACGGCGGCGGGCCGGGTCCCGCCGTCGTCGACGGTTCGCGCGGGACCGTCAGCCTGCAGTTGACGGTGTTGGGGCAGCCGCTTTAGAGCAGTTCCTTGAAGACGTTCCAACCCTGGCCGATGGGACCATACGGGCCATACAGCCCTGTGCTTGATGCGCCGGTAAGGTAACTGAGAAGGTTGCCGTTGGCGTCTACGGCAGAGAGCTCGTTGTATTTCGAGTGGCCGGAACTGCCGAGTCCGGCCACTTGGGAGAACGACTCCCACCCGACGCCAACCTGCGCAGGTTCCTCCCAGCCGCCATGGCCGTCGGAGGGGTACTGGTGCAGCTGGCCATACTGGTCGCGACCGAAAATATCCACGGCACCATCGGCGTTCATATCGCCACCGGTGATGATCTTGTTCATGACCTGCCAGCCCCACCCCACCTGCTCGGGGTTGAGCCAGCCGCCGTCTCCATCGCCGGGGTAAAGGAAAAGGCCACCTGCTGCATCGCGTGCCAGCACATCGTTGGTGCCGTCGCCATTGAAGTCGCCCGGGCCCACGATGGCATTGAAGACGTTCCAGCCCTGGCCTACCTGCTCGCGATCGAGCCAACCGCCCTCACCATCGCCGGGGTAGAGGAAGAGTTTGCCTGCGGCGTCCCGGCCGAGGAGGTCGTTGAAGCCGTCGCCGTCGAAATCGCCGGGGGAGAAGACGATGTCAAAGACGTTCCATCCTTGCCCTACCTGCCGGGGTTCGTCCCATGAACCCCAATACGCAGGGCAAGGGCCCTCGCACATGCCTTTGTAGTACGTGTAGGTCCGTGGGTAAAGGATGAGCCTGCCGTCGTTGGTCCGGGCGAGGGGCTCAAAGTTGCCCCTGCCGGTCCACCCCATGGCCCGGCTGGAGGCTTTCACGGGCAGGGATTCCGCGCTCAGTTGCGTACCGGTGGGGCAGCCTTGGTTCCCGGGTGTCAAGGGATGTACCCGCATCAAAATGCGGCTTCCTTGGTCCTCTGGGAGGATCCGCAAGGTTTCCCCTTGCCGTTCCTCCGGGAGCGTCTCGCCGTCGCGCAACCACTCCAAAGTAATGGCGTCGCCCCCACCGTCCGGATTCCTGCAGCCCCAGTAGCTGTAGTCGTACTGTCGGCGCAGCTCGGCACCCACGTACGGGGCGCCGTCGATGATTGGCGTCGGTTGGTTGTCCGCAGTGGCAGGCGGTGCCTCCGCGACCAAAAGTCCAGCTGCCAAAGCTATCGCTGAAAGCGTTGAAAGCCGTGTGGTGCGTGCTCGAACGTTCCCCATGATGTTCCCCCCGGAAGCCTGCATTGACGTTTGTGCTGAGGCTACCGCATGGGCGGCCGGCGGTCAGGAGGCGTGGGGGTTCGGGGCCACCATGAAGACGTCGATCGGGTCCTCGGATTCCAGCATGAAACCATGCCGCTCATACAAGCGGCGGGCGGCGCTGCCCTGAAGCACGTTCAAACGGAACGGGCGTTCGTCAACGGAGGCAGCCATGACGTGACGCAGCACGGCACCGCCCAGGCCCCTGCCTTGGTGGGTGGGAGCAACATAGAAGTGCTCGATCCACCGCTCGTCGGGCTCCGGACGAACGGCAATGACACCGGCATCCACGCCGTCGGTATGGATGATGTAGGTGTACTCCGGCTGGAAACCGTTCAGGAACCGCTCGCGCACACGGACGGGATCGAAACGGTCCAAGCGTTCAAGGTCCGGGCGCATCACCACAGCGCGCAGTTCCGCTATCCAGGCAGCATCCGAGGCAACGGCAGGACGGAGGGCAAAATCGGCAGGCATGGAACAAGCCTATTCCGCCGGACCCAGCCCACCCGCGCAAACCATAGGATGAAACGGACGGAAAGGTGCAGCCACGATGGTCACACGCGAAGAAGTAGAAGCAGCGTACTCACGGACAGCGGGCTGGGTCCGCCACACGCCCCTCGCCGAGAGCGGCGACCAAGAGCCGTACCACCTGTGGTTCAAATGCGAATACATGCAGCACACGGGCTCGTTCAAAGCACGGGGTGCCTTCAACCGGCTCCTCACAGCGAAGGAGAACGGCGAGCTGGACCCGACAGCCGGCGTCGTGGTGGCGTCCGGCGGCAACGCAGGCCTGGCCAACGCGTACGCGGCAGCCAAACTCGGAGTCCCGGCAACGGTGTTCGTCCCGGAGTCCGCGCCGGCGAACAAAGTCCACAAGCTCTATGCCATTGGCGCCACCGTGGTCCAGGGCGGGGCTGAGTACGCCGAAGCCTATGCGGCTGCCGTGCGCTTTGCCGAGGAGAAGGGTGCGGTCTACTGCCACGCCTACGACCAGCCGGAGATCGTGGCCGGCGCCGGTGGAGTGGGGCTTGAACTGCTGGATGAACTGCCCGACGTCGACACCATCCTCGTTGCTGTTGGCGGCGGCGGATTGATGGGCGGCATTGCGGCCGCGGCAGAGGGCAGGGCGCACGTCGTGGGGGTCGAACCTGAAACTGTTCCAACTTTGCACACGGCGTTGGCCAAGGGTGAGCCCGTGGATGTGGCTGTCTCCGGGATCGCCGCGGACTCCTTGGGAGCCCGGCGGATTGGTGGGATCGGCTTTGGAGTTGCCCGCCGCACGGGTGTCGAGAGCGTCCTGGTCACGGACGAGGACATCATCCAGGCGCGTCGTGCGCTTTGGGAGAAGCACAGAATAGTGGTGGAACACGGCGCTGCCGCAGCCTACGCTGCGTTGCTGTCCGGCGCCTACACCCCTCGGGCGGGCGAAACCGTGGCAGTGATTCTGTGCGGCGCCAACACGGACCCCGCCCACTTCTAACGGCACCCAACTGGGTCACAGCAAACGCTCCATTGAGCGGTCATTGCGACATGTGCTGTCACCTACTTGGGTCAGCGGCGCAAAGAATCCCCGCCGGTGATGTCCGGCGGGGATTCGGCGTCGGCAGGTCTGCCCTGCCATAGCGGTTCCTACTTTTTGGGCAGGCCTGCCGGGTTCAGTTCGGACGCGGGAATGGCCTCCGAAGCGAGACCCCAGCGGTCCAGGATCTTGCCGTAGTTGCCGTCCTTGATGAGGGTGTTAAGCGCGGCCTGGGCAGCCACGGCCAAGCCGTTGCCCTTCTGGGTAGTGAAGGCGATTTCGGCCTTCAGCGGCCAACCACCTTCGAGTGTGCCCACTTCCTTGGTCTTGCCATCCTTGGCTGCCTTGTAAGCTGCCGAAGCGTTGGGCCCGAACGTGAGGTCCGCACGGCCTGACTGGAGGGCGAGCTGGGAGGCGGAGTCGTCGTCGTAATACTGGAACTCAACGGGCTTCAAGCCGTTCTTCTTGTTCTCCTCATCCCAGCGGACCAGGATGGCTTCCTGGTTGGTGCCCGAGCCGACGATGATGCGCTTGCCGGCTACGTCCTTGGGTTCCTTGATGGGAGAGATGTCGGCGTCGGACTTGGCATAGAAGCCCAGGAGGTCGTTGCGGTAGGTGGCAAAGTCGAACTTCTCCTTGCGGGCCTCGGTGACGGTCACGTTGGAAAGCACAGCCTCGTACTTGCCTGACTCGACGCCCAGCGGCCAGTCAGCCCACGCTACCGGTAGAACCTCAACCTGCAGCCCCAAACTCTCACCCACGGCATAAGCGATGTCCACTTCGCTGCCGATCAGGGTTTTGTTGTCTGTGGCGAAGGTGCTCAACGGGGGAGTGCCACCGGTGGTCACCACGGTCAGCTTGCCGTCGGCCTTGATGGCGTCCGGAACCAGGGCAGCCGCGGCGGAGTCCACCGTCACCTTGATGCGGTCCTGCTGCGGGGTCAGGTTGAACTCCTTGGTGCTTGAGGAGGCGTTCGACGCCGGAGCGGACGCCCCTGTCGCCGCCGTCGCACCCGGGTCCGAGCAGGCCGCGAGCCCGAGCAAAGCGGTGGCGGCCAGCGCCGCGGTGACGCCGGTCTTGGCTGCAAAACGTGCCATTGGTTCTCCTTGGTATGCCCTCTTTGGGAAGTCTGATGCGTACTTGTGGCTGCAACTATCCGGCAGCCCGCTGATACAGGTCAAAGTGCTCTGAAACGCTGGGATACAGGGGTTCATGGCGGTTAATCGGGCGTCGAACGGGGTCACAAAAGCCTCCCGACAGCGGGTGGAAACCAGCGCGCGACGCAACTCACAGAAATAAGCCGGGTGCCGCCGTCGTTGTCGCTTAAGTGCCAGGCAACCAAAGCAGGCACCGCCAACGTACCGAAAGGCCTTCCCGTGACTGTTCCTCTTTCCATCCTCGACCTGGCAACCATCGGCAAGGGCCAGACGGTGGCGGAAAGCCTCGCGGGCAGCGTGGCCATGGCGCAGAAGGCCGAAGAGCTGGGCTACCGGCGGGTCTGGTATGCCGAGCACCACAACATGTCCGCGATCGCTTCCTCGGCCACGAGCGTTTTGATCGCCCACGTCGCCGCCCACACCAACACCATTCGCCTGGGGGCGGGCGGCGTCATGCTGCCCAACCATTCACCGCTGACCATCGCAGAGCAGTTCGGCACGCTGGAGACGCTGCACCCGGGGCGGATCGACCTCGGACTGGGCCGCGCACCGGGCAGCGACCAGAACACCATGCGGGCACTGCGCCGCGACCACACATCCTCTGACAGGTTCCCGCAGGACGTCCTGGAACTTCAGGGCTACCTCACCGGACCCACCCGTATCCAAGGTGTCGAAGCGACGCCGGGCAAGGGCACCAACGTGCCGCTCTACATCCTGGGTTCATCGCTGTTCGGCGCCCAGTTGGCCGCTCAGTTGGGCCTTCCATATGCGTTTGCTTCACACTTTGCGCCGGCTGCCCTGCAGGATGCAGTTGCCCTCTACCGGCGCGAGTTCACGCCCTCAGAGCAGTTGTCGGAGCCCCATGTCATCGCGGGCGTCAACGCTACTGCCGCGGATTCCAATGCCGAGGCCCAGGCCATCCACCTTGCTGTGAAGCGTGCCCGCGTTTCATTGTTCTTTGGTGGTGGCCGCGAGTTCACGGACGACGAAGCGGACATGGTGCTCGACTCCCCGCAGGGCCAGCACATCGCCCAGATGATGAAGTTCTCAGCTGTGGGAACCAAGGACGTGGTGCGCGATTACCTGGACGAGTTTGCGGCGTTCGCTGATGCCGACGAGCTGATCGTGGCGCACCAGAGCGTCGGCACCGAAGAGCGCTTGCGGTCCGTGGAACTGGTGGCCGAGGTCGCGGGCCTGGTTCCCGCATAAATCCAAGGAAAAGCTTTACGCGTTTGCAATCTACTAGGTAGTCAAGCGAAACCGTCCGGGCAGACACTGTAGGTATCCGCCCCGGAAGGATCTGCCATGCCTACGCACCTGAATCAATCAGTTGCCGATTCCGCGCTGCTGATGAAATCG
Source organism: Paenarthrobacter sp. CCNWLY172 (assembly GCF_037402035.1). Taxonomy (NCBI): domain Bacteria; kingdom Bacillati; phylum Actinomycetota; class Actinomycetes; order Micrococcales; family Micrococcaceae; genus Paenarthrobacter; species Paenarthrobacter sp. CCNWLY172. The sequence goes on along the minus strand of NZ_JBBEGB010000004.1, from coordinate 378,908 downwards.
CTCCCGCTTGGCCTGCTCCGGACTGTGCTCCAATCCGACGCGGAGAACGGCATCAGCCCGCAGTTATTCGCGGAGCTGAGGGTCCTTGCCCGGGTTCCTGGTTTGCTGGTGGCCTGCAACTACGGCGGCACCCTCTGCTCGGCGGAGGGCGTATCCACGGAGACCTTGCCCCTGGACAGCGCAGCCGTGGCGCTCCGCGCGCTGGCTGCGCTGCCGAACACCCACACGGCCATCATTTCCGGCCGGTCCCTCAGGGATCTGGCCGCAGTGTCCCGGCTGCCTGCGGAGGTCCACCTGGTGGGGTCGCACGGGGTGGAGTTCGACATGGGCTATGCCTACACGCTCTCCCTCGCCACGGAACAGTTGCTTCAGCAGGTGGCCACCGCGCTGACGGAAGCCGTCGGTTTCGAAAAGGGCATCAGCGTTGTCCGCAAGCCGGTGGGTGTCGCGGTGCACACCCGGCCGGCGACACCCGAAGTGGTGGACAGGGTGGTCTTCGCTTCGCAGAAGATCGCCATCGAGTTCGGGCTCTACTTCATCATTGACGGAACGGTGCTGGACCTGACCGTCGAAGAACCGGCCAAGGGCCAAGCCCTGGAACAGCTCCGTGCGAGGCTTGGCGTCAGCGCCGCTCTGTACGCAGGTGACGCCGAGAGCGATGAAAAGGCGCTCGCCACCCTGCGTGGACCGGACCTTGGCCTGCACGTCGGACCGGGGGATACGACGGCGGGACACACCATTCCGGACCCGGAAGCCTTTGCACACGTGCTGGCTCTGTTGTTCGAACTGCGCCGGGCGTGGCTCTTTGGCGAAGACGCGGTAGGCCTGGAACGGCATTCGATGATCGGCAACGGAAGTTCCACAGCGCTGCTCACCCCGGATGCAAAGGTCTGTTGGATGAGCCACCCCCTGCCGGATTCCGGCTCGCTTTTTGCCCACATCCTGGGCGGTGATCCCGCCGGCCACTTCAGCATTGAGCCCGTAAAGCCATCGCCGGTACTGGCCCAGCGTTACGTGGAAAACACCATGATCGTGGAAACCCGCTGGGCCGATGTCACGGTGACTGACTATCTGGAGCCCGCACCCGAGGGCATCACCAGCCTGGTCCGTGTCCTGTCCGGGACGGGTAACGCGCGTGTAGTGTTCGCGCCAAGGCCTGACTACGCCAATGCGCCGTTCAACATGGAGATCCGCGGCGATGAGGTCCACATCATCGGGACATCGGATCCCATCATCCTCTCGGCGCCGGGCGTTGTTTTCACCATCACCAGCGACGCCAAGTACGCCACGGCAACGGCAGAGGTCGCATTGGGTGATGGTCCCGTAGTGCTGAATATGCGCTGCGGTGACACTGAGCCGCCACCCGCAGACCCGGCCGGCGAACCTCACCGGCGTGCCGCCGTCGGGCTGGTAGCGCGCGAGTGGGTCAAGGCACTCCAGGTGCCCACCATCAAGACCTCGCTGGTGCGGCGCTCCGCGCTGGTGCTGAAGTCGCTGGTCCACGAGCCCACCGGTGCCGTCCTCGCCGCGCCCACCACGTCCCTGCCTGAAGGCATCGGCGGCACGCGTAACTGGGATTACCGGTATTGCTGGTTGCGGGACGGGTCCATGACGGTGAACTCGTTGGTGTCGTTGGGATCCACGGAAGAAGCCGACGGTTTCCTGGGGTGGCTGGGCCGGATTTTGGAGAACGCGCCGGGACCGGAATGGCTGCACCCCCTCTATTCGGTGACGGGCGCGCCGCTGTCCACGGAGGCCATTGTGGAGAGCCTTCCCGGGTATGCGGGATCGCGGCCGGTGCGGATCGGCAACGCCGCGGACCACCAGGTGCAATTGGACGTGTTCGGGCCCATCGCCGAGCTGATCCACGATCTTGCCGAGCGGCGCGGATTCCTGCCGGACCAGCACTGGTTCCTCATGGAGCAGATGGCGCATGCCGTGCTGGCCCGCTGGCACGAGCCGGACCACGGGATTTGGGAAGCCCGCCGGCCGCCGCGGCACCACGTGTACACCAAGGTCATGTGCTGGATGACGCTGGATCGGGCGCTCCGGGCTGCCGCGTTGCATGGCCGGGTTCCTCATGCGGACTGGTCACCTACCGCGGACACCATCCGCGCGGAAGTCCTGCACGAAGGGTGGGATGAGTCCGCCGCTTCCTACACTGTGGCCTATGACAGTCCGGACCTCGATGCCGCCGTCCTGCACATCGGATTGTCCGGCCTGCTGGACGCCCAAGACCAGCGTTTCCTGGATACCGTGACTGCCGTTGAACGCGAACTTCGCGTGGGGCCCACCGTTTTCCGTTACAGGTACGACGACGGCTTGCCGGGTTTGGAGGGCGGCTTCCACATCTGCACTACCTGGTTGATCGAGGCGTATCTGGCAGTGGGACGCCTGGACGATGCGCTGGAGTTGTTTAACCAATTGGTGGCGCTGTTTGGCCCCACGGGCCTGCTGCCCGAAGAGTACGATCCCGGCACCGAAACACACTTGGGCAACCATCCCCAAGCGTACTCGCACCTGGGCTTTATTCGCTGTGCGCAGCTCCTTGACCACTATCTGGCCAGCGCGGACGTGGAGTAACCCAAGTAGGTCGCAGCAGAGCGCGTTTTGAGTGCTGACAACGCGATCAATTGCTGCTCAGTTGGGTGCTGGTGCTGGTGCGGTTAGGTGAGCAGCAGCGCCACCGCGATCATGGCCGGCACGGCCACGATGGTGGTGATGAGGACGGTGTCCTTGGCTACGGTGATACCGGCCTGGTAGCGGTTGGCCGCGACAAATACATTCTGGGCCGTGGGCAATGCGGATGTCACCACCACAGCGAACAGCGCGTGCCCGTCCATCCCCAGGGCGAAGCGGGCGAACAGGTACGCGATCAACGGGTGCACAATCAGTTTGAAGCCACTGGCCAACAAGGTGTCCAGTCTCCGCCCGGCGTCCTTCTGCAGGGGTTTGGAGCCATTGAGGCTCATGCCGAACGCCATCAGCATGGCCGGAATCGCTGCTCCGCCGATCAGGTGGATGGGCTCCAGGATCAGCGTCGGCACTTGGAATCCGGTCCCGGCCACCAGCAGGCCGAGCGCCGAGCCCACGATCATGGGGTTCCTCACGATCATCAGCAGGAAGCGCAGGGGAGTGGTGCGATGCGAACTGGTACTGGCGTCCAGGGCCATCAAGTACATCGGAGTAAAGAACGCCAGTTGGAAGATCAACAACGGCGCCACGTAGCTCGCATCGCCCAGGACAAACACGGCGATGGGAATGCCCAGGTTGGCGGAGTTCGCCAGCGATGCGCTCATGGAGGACATCAGTGCTTCGGGCATGGCCCGTTTGAGCCAAAACTTTACGATCAGGAAGAACAACAAACCGGTGAGGACGGCACCCACGGCGGTGACCAGGAGCGGGGCGGCAAAGACGTCATGGAGCTTGGCCTTGCTCAAGGTCTCGAACAGCAGGGCAGGACTTGCCACGAAGAACGTCAGTGAACTCAGGACCGACCGGGCGTTTTCGCCCAGGATGTTGCGCCGTCCAACAAACATGCCCACCAGGATGATGGCCCACACTACGAAGAACCCCTGCAGTACGCCGATCACGAGGCTGCGCCGAAGGGGAATCGTTGGATCACGAACAACAGCCTAGCCAATGCCTCGCCGCGAGTAAGCGTTTTCTCGCGAGAGTTCCGTCATGCGGACACTCGAGTTTTTGTACAGCTAATGACCTTATTGGGCCTTCTTAGGGGCATTAGTTGTACAAAAACGCGCTCGACGTCGGCGCCGGTGGTGAGTGCCGGCGTCGGGCCTTATTTCGTGGCTGGCTTTTGCGTCGTTCCGTTCGCCGCCTCCAGCGCGGTTATCAGTCGCCCTACCTGAACGACGGCGGACCTGATCCGGGCGGGGTCGCTGATGGTGAGGAATTGAAGCATGAGGCCGTCGAGGGCGGCGAAGATGGCAAGCGAGGCTTCGTTGCGTGTGTCCACTCCGCGGCGGGTTAGCGCCTCCTCCACTGTGCTGACGTAGTTCGCGTAAAGGCGTTCAACCATCGCGCGGATCTGCGGGTTGCGCCTGGATTCGAGGATCATTTCGAACTGAAACAGCTGGAGTTCCGGTTCGGCGGAAACGGTGGCGATAAGAGTATCGGCGAAGTTCCCGTCGAAGTCCGCGATCCCGGACAGTCCCGTTTCCTCAATGGACCGCTGGACGGACCATTCCATGGTGGCGGCCAAAAGACCTTCCATGGAACCGAAGTGGTGCGTGACCAGTGCGTGATTGACTCCGGCGCGGGCGGCAACTGATCTGTAGGTCGCCCCGCGCAGTCCCTTCTCTGCTACGACATCCAGCACGGCAGCCAGAAGGGCATCCCGACCGTCTCCGTAGGGCAACTTGCGTGCTTCCTGGCTCATACAGCGAGTTTAGCGGCGTTGAAATCCCGGGCCGGAACCCATTGACACTCCAAACTATACAAACGTATAGTTTGGAGTGTGGCCCGCATCACCCGCCACCAAGAGCAGCTTCAGTCCAGCCCCGTGTCCCGCGGCCGCAGGACTCCCTATCCTCCGCAGTGGCGATGGCGCCAGTGCATTCCGGAAAGAACAGCCTCATGAACAAATTCAGTCAAACCTCGGCCCCAGCCGGTCCCCAAGATGCCGGTTCTCCGGCGGGTACCGTGCGGCTCAGGGCGAACAAGCTTGGCGTCGTTGCCATAGCCTTCTTCGCTATTGCCGCCGCCGCCCCTATGGCCGCCGTTGTTGGAGCCAGTCCCGTCATCTTCTCGGCGAGCGGGCCCGGCACTCCGGTGATCTATGTGATCGCGGCCTTGCTGGTAGCCCTGTTTTCGGTGGGATATCTCAGGATGAGCCAACACATCACCAACGCAGGCGGATTTGTTGCGTACATAGCCAAAGGCTTAGGCAATAAGTGGGCCACGGGAGGTGCCGGAATAGCCATCCTGACTTATCTCAGCCTTCAAATAGGCCTGTGGTCCCAGTTCGGTGTCTTCGCCCAGCAGCTCGTGGAGAGTCTTACGGGCATTGGGTTGCCGGTCTATTTTTGGATCGTCGCAGTGCTGGCGCTGACCACGTTCCTGACCATGAAGGGCGTGGACGCCAGCTTAAAGGTGTTGGGAGTGCTCATTCTCGGTGAAACGCTGGTGGTTGCAGCACTGGTTGCCTCCCTCATCGTCCAGAAGGGGCTGGGGATCTTCACGTTCGCAGGGTTCACGGGCGAGAACATTTTTGGGCCTGGCCTGGGAATCTCGTTGTTGTTCGCCTTTGCCTGCTTCACCAGCTTCGAAGCCACGGTTGTCTTCGCGGAAGAAGCCAGGAATCCACGGCGCACCATCCCTCGGGCGGCCTACTTGGTCATCGCATTTATTGGTCTCTTCTACATGGTGTCCACATGGGCCATCAGCGGCGCTGTGGGGATCGATGGGATTCAGGCCGTGGCCACGGAGAACCCCTCAGGGATGATCTTCGAACTTGCCGAAGCCAGCGCAGGAGCCTGGTTGAGCGTCGCCATGCAGGTTTTGGTGGTCACGAGTTTCATCGCAATGCTCCTGGGCCTGTCCAACATGTTTTCCCGGTACCTGTTCGCTTTGGGACGGGCCGGCGCGCTCCCAGCCAAGTTGTCATCCGTGTCCGCCACGGGGGCGCCGTCGTTTGCAGGACTGGTCAATTCGCTGGTGGTCCTGGCCATCATCGGTGCCTTTCTCATGGCCGGTGCTGACCCGATCGCGACGGTCTTTGCCTGGTTCGTGGCGTTGGGAACCGCAGGCTTCATTTCCATCCTGCTACTGACGTCCGCCGCAATCCTGGTGTACTTCGCCCGATCCGGAATGAAGGACAACCCCTGGGTCACGGTGATTGCTCCGACACTTTCCTTCCTGGCATTCGCCGTGGTGGGCTACCTGACCTTGGACAACTACGACGTCCTGCTCGGAGGCGCAGGAGGGGTGGCCCGCTGGCTCCTCCTGGCCATCCCGCTGATCTTTGCGGCCGGCCTAATACGAGGAGCGCACAAGCCCGCCATCAACTACGCCGCCGAAATCGTCTGAATCCGAACTCTCTCAACAAAAGGACCAACTCATGACCTCCGCTGAACTCCAGGACTACGTTCCCGAGGAAGAATGGCCGCCGGTCTCCACCATGCTGGACGGCTTCGGGGATCAGACCCTCCCCGCGTCTCCTGCGCTTGCCGCGACAACTCTTTTCCTTCAGGCAGCTGATGGCACCCCTATCGAGTACAACTTCCCCACCCCGTCAACGCTGACGTGGAACGAGGGCACTGCCAGCGGGACCGCTGCCTACAAAGCGATTGAGGCCCGCCCCGGAATCTTCATCATTGATTTCGTCCGTGGACACGACGGCGCCAAAGTCGCCGACGCCGAAGACGTCACCATCATCTTCGACCAAGCCACAGGTGCCGTCACTACTGCTGTCTCCCGGTTTGTAGCCTCGGACGGCAAGGTCCGGGGAACTACAGACTTCACGCATGCGAACGCCAACGGCCAGCCGACGGTTCACCAACGGTCCTCGGACCTCGTGGGCAAGCGCATCTTCTACCGCTACAGCGACGTGGAATCCTACGAGCACATCTACTTGAATCAAGGGACCTTCACGTGGCACTGCGTCCGGGGAGGGGAAGCGGGGCTCGCCGATACCGACCGTTGCATGACCTGGGCCGTCGCGGAGGACCTGTACATCTTCTTTTGGACCGAACAGGTGATGACCGTAGAAGCAGTGCTCCTGATCGACCTGCGCGAGCAGCGCTCCATCGGGCGGATGTTCGGCTGGGACAATCCCGCAGCGGAACCGGTCACCTTGCCGTTCAACTCCAGGCTCAGCGTCCTGAACACCACCAGCTACCCACAGGACACCCACAAGCACTGAGGTCCGCCTCCGCGAACCCACCATAGAGGAGCCACACCATGTCCCAGGTCTTTCACGCCCACCTTGACCACGCAGCGTTTGAACCGTTTGCGCTGGGCGCCGTCCAATGGCTTCGGCGCCCCGGCGATAACGGAAACGAGTTGTTGAGCGGCGGCATCTGGAAAGTCACACCGGACGAAGCGCCTGAACCGTTCGACCTCCCGATTGACCAGGATGAAACCATTTACATCGTTTCAGGCCATCTCCGCATCGAGGTCAAAGGCGGGAGCACCCTTGAGCTGAAAGGAGGTTCCATGGCTTCCCTGTCCAAGGGGGCAATGACCCGCTGGAGTGTCCTGGAGCCGACCGTCGAATTCTTCGTTTACAGCTGAGGAACGGGCAAGTGGAAACCTCCGACGTCATCGTTATCGGCGCAGGATTTGCCGGTCTCACAGCAGCACGGGAACTGTCCCGCAGCGGTTACACCACCATGCTGCTGGAGGCGAAGGACCGGATCGCCGGACGAACCCATCTGGCAGAACGCCTTGGCCGGAACCTGGAACTCGGTGGCACCTGGGTGCACTGGACCCAGCCATATGTTTGGGCGGAAATGGGGCGCTACGGCATCAAGGCCCTTCCCGGTCCAGAGTTCACCAAAGCTCTGTGGACGGTGGGCAGCCAGCGGCATGAAGGCACCGCTGAAAGCTTGATGGAACTGCTGGATGAGCCGAACCGGCTGCTGCTGGCTGACTCAAGGCGCTACTTCCCGATGCCGTGGTCACCCTTGGATAACCCCGACGTGGCGGACATTGACGGGCTCACGCTTTCGGAAGCCATCGAGCGCCTGGAGCTTCCCGATGATCAGCGCCGGCTCCTGAGATCCTTCTGGACGCTGAACTTCAACGGCAGGCTGGATCAAGCGGCCTACACCCAGGCGCTGCGTTGGTGCGCGGTGGCCAGTGGTGACTGGCAGCTGATGTTCGAGGCGTGCGCGAGCTTCAAGATCGACGGCGGCACCCACCGGCTTGCCCAGGCGATCCTTGCGGACTCAACGGCAGAGCTGCGGCTGAACCAGAGGGTCGCGTCCATCGACCAGGATGACCATCGGGTCCTCGTGACCACTGAAGCGGGCAAGCAGTACGCGGCCCGCCAGCTCATCCTCGCGCTGCCGCTCAGCGTGCTCAACTACCTTGAGATCCAGCCAGCGCTGTCGCCCGGTAAACGGGAGGCGGCGGTAAAGGGACAGGCAGGACGCGGCGCGAAATTGTGGGTTCAGGTGGAAGGCCAGCAGGAAAGGTTCGTCGCGTTTGGGCCCGAGTCAGCAGCACTCAACTTCGTCCAAGCCGAGTACATCGATCATGACACCACCACGCTGGTCTGCTTCGGCCCGGACGCCGGGGCCGTGGATGTCCAGGACGTCGCCGGGGCACAGCGGCACCTGAACGCACTAGTCCCGGGGCTGACAGTACTCGATGTTGCCGGACACGACTGGGTTGCCGATGAGCACGCACGGTCCACCTGGCCCATGCATTACACCGGCTACCTGACCCGGTACCTGGCAGAACTCCAGCGGCCGGAGGGAAGAATCCGCCTCGCGGGATCCGACTTCGCCAACGGCTGGGGAGGGTTCATCGACGGTGCCATCGAGAGCGGCCTCGACGCCGCCCGGCACGCAGCATCTGCACTGGGCAGTGATGCTACGTCACCCCTTCAGGCTCCTGCTGCCGTCGGCTAAGCAGCCCAAACGCGCGCTCGACGCCGGCACTCACCTGAGTGCCGGCGTCGAGCGTTGTTGTGGAACCTTAGCTGAGGTGCGCCGCGTTGCTCAGGGCGTGCGGCGGGCGCATCAGCCCGGGAGTGTGCCCCTCAGCGGGGTCGTTGCCGAGCTGCAGGATCGTGTTGTCCTTGCCCACGTGGACCACCCGGGGCTCGTAAGTCCTGGCTTCCTCCGTGGTCATTTCGGCGTAGGTGATCAGGATGACGGTGTCGCCAACATGGACCATGTGGGCCGCCGCGCCATTGATGCCGATTACGCCGGAACCGCGCTCGCCGGCAATCGTGTACGTCTCCAGCCTGGCGCCGTTGGTGACGTCCACAATGGAGACGAGTTCGCCGGGGAGGATGTCGGCCGCGTCCAGGAGGTCCAGGTCGACAGTGACCGAACCGACGTAGTGGAGGTCGGCGTGGGTCACCGTTGCGCGGTGGATCTTGGACTTGAACATTGTGCGGATCATAATGCGATCAGTTTAGCGCGGCACCCTCATCCGGCGCTGTGACGTACCAGACGTTCAGCCGGTTCGTAGCGTTCCAGGCTCGTGCCTGCCACCACCAACTGCCGCAGCCCGGCCAGCCCGCCGGCCACCACTCCGGCAGCGCGCGCTTGGACCAGGACATTGCCCTGAGCGGTCGCCTCAACGGGTCCTGCAATCACGGGCTTTCCCGTGGCGTCCGCGGTCAGTTGGCACAGGAGCCGGTTTTGCGAACCCCCGCCCACAATGTGCACCACGCTGGTGCTGCGGCCCGTAAGGCGCTCGGCGTCGGCCAGCGTTCGGGCGTACCCGGCGGCGAGGCTGTCCATGATGCACCGCACGACGGCGGCAGGCCGGTCCGGGAGCACCGCGCCGGTGTTGCGCACGGCTGCGCGGATACGGTCCGGCATGTTGTCCGGGGCAGTAAACGCAGGATCATCGGCATTGATCTGCGGACCGCCGGCCGGAAGTGCGGCCGCCGAGTCCAGCAGCGCCGGGAGTGCCTGGGTGTAGCCTTCCGCTGCCCACGAACGCTGGCATTCACTGAGGAGCCACAGACCACCCACGTTGCGGAGGTACCGGATGGAGCCGCCCACGCCGCGTTCGTTGGTGAAGTTTGCTTGGCGGCTGGATTCTGTGAGGACGGGTTTGTCCAGTTCCACGCCTACGAGGGACCAAGTTCCCGAGGAGATGTAGGCAAAGTCTTCATGCTCAGCTGGGACCGCTGCCACGGCCGAGGCGGTGTCGTGCGAACCCACGGCGACAACTGTGGTGTCCGCTGGGAGCCCCGTCTGCTCCAGGATTCCGGGCAACAGTGTGCCCACGGTTTCCCCCGGCTGGATGAGCTCAGGGAAGATGTTCCGGGGCAGCCCCAAAGCCTCCAGGAACTCGGTGGCCCACTCGCCGCCCACGGCATCGAACAGGCCGGTGGTGGAAGCGTTGGTGGCTTCCGTCCGGCGCTCACCTGTCAGCAGGAAAGCGATCAGGTCCGGAATCAGCAGGGCCTGCACACCGTCAAGGTTCGGCTCCGCTGCGAGCTGGTACAGGGTGTTGAACTGCAGGAACTGCAGGCCCGTGGTGGCGTACAGCGTTTCGGGAGAAATTGTTGAGTGCACCCGCTGCACGGTGGCCCGGCTGCGCTCGTCCCGGTAGCTGAACGGCACCGAAGTGAGGTCGCCGGCGTCGTTCACCAAGCCGTAGTCCACCGCCCACGTGTCGATGCCGATGCTCACGATGCGCTCGCCGTTCCCACGCGCCACCGCAGCGGCAGCCGCCAAGCCCTTGAGTACCTCCGCGAACAGGGCGTCGAAATCCCAGTGGAGGCCGCCGTCGAGCTCTATGACGCCGTTGGGGAAGCGGTGGATCGTCTCGAGGGACACCCCGGCTTCAGGTGAGACACGGCCCAGCATGACACGGCCGGAGGACGCTCCGATGTCGATGGCGGCGAACACTGCGTTGGGGCCGGACACCGCCCCGGCGTGTGCCGGGACGGTGCCTGCGGTGGTTCCGTTGTTCACTGTCAGTCCTAGCGGAGGAATGCTGCCGCGACGCCGGCGTCCACGGGGATGTGGAGGCCGGTGGTGTGCGAGAGTTCGTTGCTGGTCAGCACGGACGCCGCGTTGGCCACATGCTCCGGGAGGACTTCGCGCTTGAGGAGCGTGCGCTGGGCGTAGTACTTGCCCAGTTCCTGCTCGTCCACGCCGTACACGGCTGCGCGCTTGGCGCCCCATCCGCCGGCGAAGATGCCGGAGCCGCGGACCACGCCGTCGGGGTTGATGCCGTTGACGCGGACACCGTACTCGCCCAGTTCAGCGGCGAGGAGGCGGACCTGATGCGCCTGGTCCGCCTTGGTGGCGGAGTACGCGATGTTGTTCGGGCCGGCGAAGACCGAGTTCTTGGAGGAGATGTAGATGATGTCTCCGCCCAAACCCTGATCGATCATGACCTTGGCCGCGGCCTTGGAGACCAGGAACGAGCCCTTGGCCATGACGTTGTGCTGGAGGTCCCAGTCCTTTTCCGTGGTCTCCAACAACGGCTTGGAGATGGACAAGCCGGCATTGTTGACCACCAGGTCCAGGCCGCCGAACGCGAGCACGGCTTCCTGGATGGCAGCGGCGATCTGGGCTTCGTCGGTGACGTCAGCCTGGACGCCGATGGCGACGTCGGTACCGCCCAGTTCCTCGGCGACCTTTTGTGCGTTCTCAAGGTTCAGGTCGGCAATCACTACGCACGCGCCGTCGGACGCCAAACGCGTGGCGATCGCCTTGCCAATGCCCGACGCCGCACCGGTCACCAGTGCGATGCGGGTGGCGTGCGACTTCGGCTTCGGCATGCGGGCGAGCTTGGCTTCTTCCAGCGCCCAGTACTCGATGCGGAATTTCTCGGATTCCTCGATCGGGGCGTAGGTGGAGATGGCTTCGGCGCCGCGCATGACGTTGATGGCATTGAGGTAGAACTCGCCGGCCACGCGGGCGGTCTGCTTGTCCTTGCCGAAGGAGAACATGCCCACGCCCGGGACCAGCACGATGGCCGGGTCAGCGCCGCGCAATGCCGGGCTGTTCTCGTCGGCGTGGCGGTCGTAGTAGGCCTGGTAATCCTCGCGGTAGGCCGCGTGCAGTTCCTTCAAGCGGTTGACTGCCTGTTCCAGCGGGGCGTCGGCCGGCAGGTCCAGGACCAGCGGCTTGACCTTGGTGCGCAGGAAGTGGTCCGGGCAGGACGTACCCAAAGCGCCGAGGCGCGGGTGCTCTTCCGAAGCAAGGAATTCAAGGACGACGGCGTCATCGCTGAAGTGCCCCAGCTGCGGTTTGTCCGTGGAGGCCAGGCCGCGGATCACGGGAGCCAGGGCGGCTGCCTTGGCTTTACGCTCAGCCTCCGGGAGGGCGCTGTAGCCGGGGAGCGCGGCGCCGAAGGGCTCGGCCTTGCCGTTGTCCTTGATGTAGGCCTCGGCCTGGTCAATGATCCAGAGCGAGTTCCTTTCGGCTTCTTCGCTGGTGGCGCCCCACGCCGTGATGCCGTGGCCACCCAGGATGGTGCCGATGGCCTGCGGGTTGGCTTCCTTGATCGCCGCGATGTCCAAGCCGAGCTGGAAACCGGGACGGCGCCAGGGAACCCAGACCACTTTGTCGCCGAACACCTTGGAGGTCAGCGCTTCGCCGTCCACCGCGGTAGCTATGGCGATGCCCGAGTCCGGGTGCAGGTGGTCAACGTGCGCAGCATCGACGAGGCCGTGCATGGCGGTATCGATGGATGGCGCAGCGCCGCCCTTGCCGTGCAGGCAGTAGTCGAACGCGGCCACCATCTCGTCTTCACGCTCGACGCCGGGGTAAACGGACTTGAGCGCCTGCAGCCGGTCCAGCCGGAGTACTGCGAGGTTCTCCGCCTTCAGGGTGCCGAGGTCGCCGCCGGAGCCCTTGACCCAAAGAAGCTCTACGTCCTGACCCGTCACCGGATCCTTCTCAGTGCCCTTGGCGGAGGTGTTGCCGCCGGCGAAGTTGGTGTTCCGCTTATCCGCACCGAGGCGGTTGGAGCGGGAGATCAGTTCTTCAACAGTTGCGTTGGTCTCTGGCATGGTCATGCTTATGCGCCCCATCCGGCTTGCTGGCCGCCTGCGCGGTCCTCGTTGATCTTCTTCTGGTATCCGCTGGCCTTGTAGGCGGCCATCGGGTCGGCGGGCAGGCCGCGGGACTCGCGCCACTCGGCCAAGGCCGGGCGGACATCCGTGTAGAAGGCATCGTTGAAGATGCCGTTGGCGGCCAGGACATCGCCGGCACGCTGGGCTTCGGAGAGCGCTGCGGTATCTACGAGCAACGCGCGGGCCGTCATTTCCTGGACGTTGAGCACCGAGCGGATCTGGCCCGGGATCTTCTCTTCAAGGTTGTGGCACTGGTCCAGCATCAGGGCGACACCGGAATCCTTGCCGAAACCGCCGCCACGGATGACCTCGTGCATGATGCGGAACAGCTGGAACGGATCGGCGGCGCCAACAATCAGGTCATCGTCGGCGTAGAAGCGGGAGTTGAAGTCGAACGAACCCAGCTTGCCCAGCCGCAGGAGCTGCATCACGATGAACTCGATATTGGTGCCCGGGGCGTGGTGGCCGGTATCCAGGCAAACGAACGCCTTCTCACCCAGGGCGAGGGTCTGCGCGTACGAGGTACCCCAGTCCGGAACATCGGTGTGGTAGAAAGCGGGCTCGAAGAACTTGTACTCAAGAACCAGGCGCTGCTCGTCGCCGAGGCCTGCGTAGATCTCCTGGAGTGACTCCGCCAGTCGGTCCTGACGGCCACGGATATCGTCCTGGCCCGGGTAGTTGGTGCCGTCGGCCAGCCAGATCTTCAGATCCTGGGAACCGGTGGCGTGCATAATCTCAATGCATTCCAGGTGGTGATCGATGGCGCGGCGACGGACGGACTCGTTGGAGGAGGTCAGGGAGCCGAACTTGTACTCGTCATCCTGGAAAGTGTTGGAGTTGATGGTGCCCAGTCCAACGCCCAGCCCCGCAGCGTACTCACGCAGTGCTGCGTAGTCATCCACTTTGTCCCACGGAATGTGCAGGGCCACAGTGGGGGCCAGCCCGGTGAGCTCGTGGACCTTGGCGGCGTCGGCGATCTTTTCCTGGACGGTGCGTGGAGTACCCGGGGTGCCGAAGACCTTGAACCGGGTCCCGGAATTTCCGTAGGCCCAGGACGGCACTTCAATGGCCAGTTCTCCCAGACGGCCCAGGGCCGATTCTGTGGTGTTCATGCTTGTTCCTTTTGCTTGGCTGGGTCTTTGTCTATGTGTGTGGCACCGGGCGTATCTGTGACGATGCCCACGGCCGCAAGCTGGTCTTCGAGGTTGAAAACTTCTTCGACGATTTCAAAACCCTGGTCCGGCGGGACGTCGCTGTTCGCGAAGAGGGTTGCCATTTCCGCCTGCCAGCGGGCGTTGACCTTGGTGAGCGCCATGCGGGCCTGGGCTGCCTCGTAGTCTTCGCATTCCAAATAGCCGATGAGTTGGCCGTCCGGAGCGAGGAACAGCGAGTAGTTGTTCCACCCTGCTTCTTTCAGTGCGGACAGCATCTCCGGCCATACGGCGGCGTGGCGCTGCTTGTACTCGGTCATCAGTTCCGGCTGGACTGAAGAGCGGAAACAAACCCTCATGTGCGGTTCTCCAGGGTCACTCGTCTTTGAATCGTTTCATTTGTTACGATTCAAATTACCCTCGGAAACGGGAGGGTGTCAAGGCGTTTCCAGCACATTGACGTCAGCCAACGGAGATCGGAAAGCATGTCCCAGACAGCCAGCATCAAAGACGTTGCAACCCACGCCCAGGTAGCAGTGGGAACTGTTTCCAATGTGCTCAACTATCCGGATCGTGTGTCGCAACGAACCAAGGAACGTGTCCTCAAGTCCATCGCGGAACTGGGCTTTGTGCGCAATGACGCCGCCCGCCAGCTCCGCGCCGGGCAGAGCAGGACCATCGGCCTGATTGTGCTGGACGTGGGAAACCCCTTCTTCTCCTCGGTGGCCCGTGCCGCGGAAGATGCAGCTACGGCGCTTGGGAGTGTGGTGCTGGTGGGTGACAGCGGGCAGGACTCCTCCCGCGAAGCGCATTACATGGACCTTTTCCAGGAGCAGCGCGTCCAGGGCCTGCTCATCTCCCCCGTGGGTGATGTGCGGGAGCGCATCGACACCCTGCGCGAACGCGGCGTCCCCACTGTGTTGGTGGACGAACTTGCAGACACCGATCGTTGCAGCTCAGTGTCCGTGGATGACCAGGAAGGCGGGTATCTGGCCGCCAAGCACCTGTTGGAGCTGGGCCGTCGTCGTCTGGCTTTTGTTGGCACGCCCTCCATCCGCCAGGTGGCGAGCCGGCTCAAGGGCGCACAGCGTGCCGTGGCCGAGGTGCCGGGGGCCAGCGTTGAGGTGCTGGACTCCGCCGGGCAGACCGTCCTTGCAGGCCGACAGGTGGGTAACGCCCTGGTGGAACGCGCCCCGGAGCTTCGGCCTGAGGCGGTTTTCTGCTCCAACGACCTTCTGGCGCTCGGCGTCATGCAGTCGCTGACCATGTTGCGCACGGTGAAAATTCCCGAGGACATCGCGCTCATTGGTTACGACGACATCGACTTCGCCATCTCCGCAGTGGTGCCGCTGTCTTCCATCCGGCAGCCCACCGAGGCGCTGGGCCGGACGGCGATCGAGTTGCTCGCCGAGGAGCAGGACAACGGCGGGACCAAGCACCGGGCAGTGGTGTTCACTCCGGAATTGGTGGTTCGCCAAAGCACGGCCGGTTCACCCAACTGAGTCGCATTTAAGCGCATTCTGACCGCTCAAAAAGCGCCTGACTGCGACTTAGTTGGGGTAGCTACAGGGCGTACATGCTCCAGGACGCCTTGTGGGACGCGCCAGGTTCCAGTCGGATCAGGTCCGTGCCGCTGTTGAAGGCATCCGGAGGACAGGTCATGGGTTCCACGGCAAGGCCGATCCGGCCCGGGATCGGTTCCGGCTTGTCAGCCGTGTGGATCTGCAGCCACGGACAGCTTTCGTCCCACGACAGTCCGACGCCGGTGCCCGCCGGGTCCCGCACGGAAAGCCGCGCCAGCCCGCCGTCGAACGTTATTCCGGTGAAGGCGTGGTCGATTTGGGTGCTGCCGATGGCGCGCGCTGAACGGAAGTCGAAAGCGTGGCCGTCAACTGGCAGGACGCCAATGGGCAGGAGCCTGTCCGGGGTGACATCCAGGAAAGAGTCGGCTGAAAACTCGAGAAGCCACTCATCCAGCGGTGAGGAACCTGCCACCAAGTAAGGGTGCGGGCACACGCCGTAGGGAGCGGCGACGTCGGCGGCGTTGCGGGCTGTGACCGAGGTGTGAAGCCCGGCGTCGTCCAGCGTGTACCGCGCCTCAAGTTCCAGCACGAAGGGGTAGCCCGCCGTTGGCCCCACCGTGCACGTCAAGGTGAGCGAACCGGCGTCGGACTCTTTCAACGTCCAGTCGAGCGGGAAGGCGAGGCCGTGCAGCGCTGTTTCCCGCTCAGGTTCGTTGACCGGCAAGTGATGCTCGACGCCGTCGAAGCTGTACTTGCCGTCAGCAATCCTGTTGGGCCACGGCGCGGCTATGATGCCGCGGTAATCCGGGATGGGGCCGCCCTCAGGAAACGGGACCACGAGGTCCCGGCCTTCAAACTGCAGGATGCGCAGCGCGGCCGCGCGGGCGGTGACAACTGCCGTGTAACCGCCCGCGCTCAGCGTGAATTCAGTGCTCACAGGCCGCCAGCCAGCTTGTAGTATGCGGCGTTCCAATTGAGCTCTTTCTTGAACTGTTTAATGGTGGTGCTTTCGTCGATGGTGAGGAGTTCGGTCTTGGCAATTTCGGCGAAGTCCTCGAACACGTCCAGGCCCACCTGGGTGGACAATACCGTGTGGTGCGCCGCTCCGGCGGTGAGCCACGCGGCGGCCGAGGTGGAGAAGTTGGGTTTCGGCTTCCACAGCGCACGGGCCACCGGCAGGTTGGGCAGCGGCTGGTCGAGGTCGACAACGTCCACCACGTTGGCCACCAGGCGGAACCGATCACGCATGTCGGAGAGCGCAACCACGATGCCGGGACCGGCGTCGGTGTCGAACACCATGCGGACGGGGTCTTCCTTGCCGCCGATTCCCAGCGGGTGGATCTCAACGCGCGGCTTTGAGGCGGTCAGCGAAGGGCAGACCTCCAGCATGTGGGCGCCCAGGATCTTCTCGCTGCCCGGTTCCAGATGGTATGTGTAGTCCTCCATGAGCGACGCGCCTCCGGGCAGGTCGCCACCCATGACCTTGGCGGCGCGTACCAGGATGGCGGTCTTCCAGTCGCCCTCGGCGCCGAAGCCGTAACCGTCGGCCATGAGGCGCTGGACGGCCATGCCGGGGAGTTGGCGCAGTTCGCCCAGGTCTTCGAAGGACGTGGTGAACGCTGCAGAACCGTTGGCTTCCAGGAAGCTGCGGAGGCCCAGTTCGATCTTGGCGCTGTACCGCAGCGACTCGTGGCGGTCGCCGCCGGTCTTCAGCTCGTCAGCCACCTCATAAAGGCGCTCGTACTCGGCAACCAAGGCGTCGACGTCGGACTCTGCGGCAGCGTGGACAGCCTCGGCGAGCTCGTTCACGGACCAGGTGTTCACGGAGACGCCGAAGCGCAGCTCGGCTTCGGTCTTGTCGCCCTCGGTGACCGCGACGTTGCGCATGTTGTCGCCAAAACGGGTCAGCTTCAGTGTTCGGACGGCGGCCCAGCCGGCCGAAGCGCGCTGCCAGGCCCCCACTTGGCGGGCAACCTCAGGATTGGAAACATGCCCGACGACGGTCTTCCGCGGCACGCCGAGGCGTGACTGGATGTATCCGAATTCCCGGTCGCCATGGGCTGCCTGGTTCAGGTTCATGAAGTCGAAATCGATGTCAGCCCAGGGAAGGTCCCTGTTGGCCTGCGTGTGCAGGTGCAGCAACGGCTTGCGGAGCGCGTCCAGGCCTTGGATCCACATCTTGGCCGGGCTGAACGTATGCATCCAGGCGGTCACACCGATCACGGAGTCGTTTGAGTTGGCTTCCAGGGCGGTGCGTCGTATGGAATCGGAATCGGTGAGGACCGGCTTCCAGACGAGCTTGATGGGGACGTCGCTGCTGGCGTTCAGGGCGTTGGCAATCTCCTGCGACTGCGCTGCCACCTGCTTGAGGACATCCTCGCCGTAGAGGTGCTGGCTGCCGGTGAGGAACCAGACCTCGTACTGACCCAGGGACGTGGTGTTGGCGGATGTGGTGTTGGCGCTGGGCATTGTGGTGGCTCCTGGATGCTCTTGGGTTTTCGAGGTGGCTTCTGGTTGACCGCGTCAGCGGCCGTAAACGTTCTGGTATCGGTCGTAGAGGGACTCGATCTTGGCCTGGTCGATGGGCAGTGGCTCACCGAGTTGGCGGGAGATATGGACTGTCCGGGCCACTTCCTCACACATCACCGCTGCCTTAACGGCCTCGCGGGCGGTCTTGCCGATGGTGAACGGCCCATGGTTCTGCATCAGGACCGCGGGGGAGTTGGAGTTCTTGAGGGTTTCCACGATGCCTTGGCCGATGGAGTCGTCTCCGATCAACGCGAACGGCCCCACGGGAATGGATCCGCCGAATTCGTCGCCCATCATGGTCAGTACGCAGGGGATTTCTTCGCCGCGCGCAGCCCAGGCCGTGGCGTAGGTGGAGTGTGTGTGGACAACGCCGCCTACCTCTGGCATGTGCCTGTAGACGTAGGCGTGGGCAGCGGTGTCGGAGGACGGCGAGAGGTCCGGGTTGCCCCAGTCCACGGTTCCGGCACTTCCGGTGTTCATGCCCCGGACCGGGGTGCCATGGAGGTCCGTGACCACCATAAGCTCTGGCGTGAGGTCATCGTAGGAAACGCCCGATGGCTTGATGACCATGAGGTCGTGCCCGGGGATCCGGCCCGAGACATTGCCGGCCGTCCAGACCACCAGTTCGTAGCGGGTCAGTTCTGCATGCAGCTCGCAGACCTCCCTGCGAACTCGCGCAATGGATTCCAGGAGGGTGCTCATGCGGAGGCTCCTTCCAAAGTGCTGGCCTGGGCCGCTGGGCCATTGTGTGAGGAGCCCTGGATCGCGGCGCGTTGGATGGCTTTGAGGCGGTGCATGACGTTGTTGGTGCCGCGGCCGAAGTAGTCGTGCAGGGTTTTGTATTCCTGGAAGAGGACCTCGTAGGCCGCCACGTTTTCAGGGATGGGTGTGTAGACCGCGCCGGGAGCTGCTGCCATGGAGGCTGCAGCTTCGCGGATGTCTTTGTATTTCCCGGCTGCGACAGCTGCGTGGATCGCCGAGCCCAGCGCGGGACCTTGCTCGGAACCGATGGTGGAGAGCTGCAGGCCAGTGATGTCGGCGTAGACCTGCATCAGGAATGTGTTCTTCAAAAGCCCTCCGGCCACGATGAATTCCTTGACCGGAACACCCGAATCGCGGAACGCGTCCACGATGGTGCGGGTGCCAAAAGCGGTGGCTTCCAGCAACGCCCTGTAGGTGTCCTCAGGCTTGGTAGCCAAGGTCTGGCCCACCACCACGCCGGAGAGCTCGTGGTCCACCAGCACTGAGCGGTTGCCCGAATGCCAGTCCAACGCGATCAGGCCGTGCTCGCCGATCGCCTGCTTCTCCGCGAGTTCGGTCAGGTACTCGTGGATACCCAGCCCCTTGTCTGTGGCGGCCTGGTGGTACTCCGGCGGGACGCCGTTCTTGGTGAACCAACCGAAGATGTCGCCAACTCCGGACTGGCCTGCTTCGTAACCCCAGAGGCCGTCCACGATGCCGCCATCCACGACTCCGCACATGCCGGGGACTTCGCGCAACACGTCGCCGTTCATGACGTGGCACGTGGACGTTCCCATGATGGCTACGAGCTGTCCTGGTTCCACGGCGTTCGCGGCCGGGGCGCTGACGTGGGCGTCAACATTTCCCACGGCCACTGCGATCCCGGCCGGAAGCCCGGTCCAGCCAGCCGCTTCCTCGGTCAGATAACCTGCAGCGTCGCCCAAACGGCCGATGGTGTGTTCCAGCTTTTCGGACACGAACCCCTTGAACCCGGGGTTCAACGCTGCCAGGAAGTCTTCGGACGGGTACTTTCCATCCTGGTAGATGCCCTTGTAGCCGGCGGTGCAGGCGTTGCGGACGTAGCTGCCGCAGAGCTGCCAGACGATCCAGTCCGCTGCCTCAACCCAGTGGTCCATGGCGCCGTAGACCTCGGGATCCTCTTCAAGGAGCTGCAGACCCTTGGCAAACTCCCACTCCGAGGAGATCAGGCCGCCGTAGCGGGGAAGCCAGGACTCGCCGCGTTCTTCGGCGAGCTTGTTGATGCGGTCAGCCTGCGGCTGGGCTGCGTGATGGCGCCACAGTTTCACGAAAGCGTGCGGCCGGTCAGCGAAGCGGTCCAGTTCGTTCAGCGGCGTGCCGTCCGCCGTCGTCGGAACCATGGTGCAGGCGGTGAAGTCGGTGGCGATGCCCACCACCTTGGCCGGGTTGATTCCGGCGTCGGCGACGGCGGCCGGGACAGCATTGCGCAGGACGTCGCGGTAGTCGTTGGGGACCTGGAGCGCCCAGTCGGCGGGGAGTCGTTGGCTGCTGCCGGGGAGGGTTTCCGTCACGACGGCGTGCGGATATTCGAACACGCCGCTGCCAAGTTCTGCCCCGTCCGATACACGGACGACGACGGCGCGCCCGGACAAAGTGCCATAGTCCACGCCAATGACGAACTGCTCGTCCAGCGGGAGGAATTCAGAGGTATTCATGGGGTCTCCATCCGGCTGGCCAGGGCCTCATTGCCGGGGGTCGGGGTGGAAAAGTGAAGAAGGTCTGATGCAATTGTTAGCGCTCACAACTTTGATGTCAAGAGCTGTCCCGTGGTTGGGTTCAGTAGCGGGACTCGTTCGTTAGCCGGCGAGCGGCGCCGTGGTGGCGCGGATGACCAGACGCGGTGTCACGGTGGCGGCTGAAACGGTGTCGCCGTTCTCCAAGCGGTCCAGCAGCAGGCCGATGCACCTCTGGCCCAGTTCCTCAAAGTCCTGAGCCACTGTTGTCAGCGGCGGGATGAAGTAGGCGGACTCGGGTTGGTCATCGAAGCCCACAACGCTGATGTCGCCGGGTACCTGCACGCCGGTCTCGTTGAATGCCCGCAGGACACCGAGGGCCATTTGGTCGTTGGCCACGAACAGTGCCGTCAGGGAACGGTCGGCGGCGATTTTCAGGCCTTCGCGGTAACCGCACTCAGCGCTCCAGTCGCCTTCGATCAAGGATCCCGGTTCACGTCCGGCCTCATTCAGTGCCTCGTGCCAGCCGTCGATACGGGCAGCGGCGTCAATCCAGTCGGCCGGCCCGGAAAGATGGCCGATCCTCTGGTGGCCTAGCTCAAGGAGGTGCTCGACGGCGAGCTTGGCGCCCTGCCGCTGGTCGACGGTGGCGCCGCTCAAGTGTTCGTCGCCGACTGAGCCTACGGCCACCAAGGGCACTGGAACGGTGATGTCCCTCAGGACATCGAAGGTGCCGGGGTGGGGCACGGTCACCACAATGCCGTCAACGCCCTGATCCATGAAGTGGGCGACGGCGTCCTTGATGGTCTCGGGCGTCACTTCGCGCAGGGCTGCGACACTGACGAAATAGCCCGCATCCCGTGCCGCCTGCTGGACGCCGAGGAGCGTGTGGGATGGACCGTATTGGGCCATCTCGCTGCCGAGGACTCCAATGGTTTGGGAACGTCGGGTCACCAGGCTGCGTGCCGCCGTGTTTCGGCGATAACCCAGCTCCGTGATGGCTTGCTCAACGCGCTCGCGGGTCTTGGCACTCACGTTGGGGTGGTTGTTCAGCACCCGGGAAACGGTCTGGTGGGAAACCCCCGCCACGCGGGCAACGTCCTCCATGACAGGCGGACGGGCTGGTGCAGATTGATCTGAGCTCACCCTGTCACGATAGAGCACCGACAGCCACGATTACCTCATGGCCGCAGTGGCAGCGTACTGGCGATACCTGGTCAGGAAGGGGGCCGTCCCGCCGATTTCCCGGGGTTTCACGTCCACGCCATCCAATGGCCATTCAGGGAGCTGGCCCGTGAGGACGCCTGCCGCTTGGCGGGCAGCGCCGTCGGCGACATACTCGCCGGGCCGGGGTACGAATACCGGCAGTCCAAAGGCCGAAGCAGCCACCTGTTGGACGGCCTCTGACTGGGCGCCTCCACCCACCAGGATGATGCGCTGAGCGGAGACGCCCTGCGCCTGCAGCGCAGCCAACCCGTCCGCTAGTGAACACAGCACACCCTCCACGGCGGCCCGGGCCAGATTGGCCGGCGTGTAGTTGGAGACCGTGATGCCGTGGAGTGAGCCCGTTGCATCAGGCAGGTTGGGTGTCCGTTCACCTTCGAAGTACGGCACCAAAGTAAGCCCATCGGCGCCCTCGGGAGCGGAGAGGGCCAGGGTTCCCAGTTCCGCGAGAGACACCCCCAGGAGAGCAGCTGTGGCATCAAAGACCCGTGTTGCGTTGAGCGTGCAGGCGAGGGGAAGGAAGTTGCCCGTGGCGTCGGCGAAACCGGCAACCAGTCCACTGACGTCCTGCGCCGGAACGTCCGACACCGCGAACACGGTCCCGGAAGTTCCAATGGAGATAACAACGTCCCCGACGGCGGCGCTGACGCCCAGGCCTGCTGCGGCGTTGTCACCGGCTCCGGGTCCGATCAAAGCGCCGCCAGGCGTCTTGCCCGCAACGTCCAAAGGTCCGACCACTACCGGCAAGATGGGGACATGTCCGAGCGTGCTTTCGAGTACGTCGGGAAGATACTCCCCGTTGCTGGCCGAGAAGTAGCCCGTACCTGAAGCGTCGGACCGGTCGGTGCGCAGGAGTTCCAGCGATGCGGGTCCGTCTCCGGGACCGTGGCCGGCCAGCCGCCAGGACAGCCAATCGTGCGGCAGGCACACCGCGGCAGTACGCCGGGCGTTCTCTGGTTCGTTCCGGGCCAGCCAGCGGAGCTTGGTGGCCGTCAACGATGCCACCGGCACGGTTCCGGTGCTGGATGCCCAGTATTCTGCACCGGCAGTGGCATCGCCATGACCGGCTTCAAGAATCATCTCTTTTGCCTCAGGCGCGGACCGGGTGTCGTTCCATAGGAGAGCTGGACGTACAACGTTTCCGGAATCGTCCAGGCACACCATCCCGTGCTGCTGGCCGCCCACGGAAACGGCGTCCACGTCGTCCAGTCCGCCTGCCTCCCTGATGGCTTCCTGGAGGGCTGTCCACCAATGATCGGGGTGGACTTCCGTGCCCTCTGGATGGGGCGCCCGGCCTTGGCGAACCAAGGCGCCGGTGGCAGAGTCCCGGATCACCACTTTGCACGACTGGGTGGAGCTGTCGATCCCGGCTACGAGAGGCATGCGTTTGTTCCTTCGGCGACCCGGCGCCGGGCCCCAAACCGAAGTTTGGCGGCCCGGCGACGGGACTGTGGTGGGTGGGGGTGATTTAGCGCGCGCCGAGCAAGTGCTCGATGGCCAGCTGGTTGAGGCGGACGAAGGCGAACGAGCGCTCGGCGGCGTGATCGGCGTCGAACGTTTCGAAAGCACTGGCGTCAGCCAGCAGGTCAGCGGTGGTTTCTCCGGCGTTCAAGGTGGGCTGGCCCAACTCGAAGACACCAGAGGTGGCGAGGGCTTCCTGGACTTCCGGATCTGCACGGAAAGCGAGGGCGCGTTCCTTCAGCAGGAGGTACATGGACATGTTGGACTTGGCTGATTCCCACACGCCGTCGTAACCGTCAGTGCGGGAAGGCTTGTAGTCGAAGTGGCGGGGGCCGTCGTACGTGGGTCCGCCGTTGGGGAAGCCGTTCTCCAGCAGGTCCACCGTGAAGAAAGCGCTGGTGAGGTCGCCGTGGCCGAAAACCAGATCTTGGTCGTACTTAATGCCGCGCTGGCCGTTCAGGTCGATGTGGAAGAGTTTGCCTGCCCACAGGGCCTGGGCGATGCCGTGGGTGAAGTTCAGCCCGGCCATCTGCTCATGGCCGGTCTCGGGGTTGAGGCCCACAATGTCGCCGTGTTCCAGTTGGGCAATAAATGCCAGGCCGTGTCCAACGGTGGGGAGGAAGATGTCGCCGCGGGGTTCGTTCGGCTTCGGTTCCAGCGCAATCCGGAGGTCGTAGCCCTTTTCCTTGATGTAGCCGGCGGCGGTGTCCACGCCTTCCTTCATGCGGTCCAGTGCTGCCGACAGGTCCTTGGAGCCGTCATATTCGCTGCCTTCGCGGCCGCCCCACATCACGAACGTTTCGGCGCCAAGCTCGGCGGCGAGGTCGATGTTGCGCAGGATCTTGCTTAGGGCGAAGCGGCGGATCGAACGATCGTTCGAGGTGAAGCCGCCATCCTTGAAGACGGGGTGGCTGAACAGGTTGGTGGTGACCATCGGCGTCTTCAAGCCGGTCTCAGCCAAAGCGGCCTTGAAGTTCTTGAGGATGAGGTCGCGCTCGGATGCGCTGGCATCAAAAGGAATCAGGTCATTGTCGTGGAAAGTGATGCCATATGCACCAAGTTCGCTGAGCTTGTGCACTGCTTCCACCGGGTCCAGGGCTGGGCGCGTGGCAACACCGAAGGGGTCGGCACCGGTCCAACCGACAGTCCAGAGGCCAAAGGTGAAGCGGTCTCGCGGGGTGGGCTGCGGGGTCATTTTGCTCCTTTGCAAAGCACTGGGGGAGGAGACGAAGAAAGGCGCTCCAATTAGTTTTCAATCTGAACTATATGGGGGATGATGGATCATGGTCAATGGAAGCCAGCAACAATTTTTCAGATCCGCAGGGAGTCCCACGCCAGTGAACGAGTCAGCAGCGCCCGGCCGCGTCGGCGATGTCCGCCGTCGAAATCTTTCGCTGGTCCTGGACTCCATTGCGCGGACCGGCGATGCGAAGCCCAGCCGCGCGCAGCTCGCGGCCGGGACGGGGCTCACCAAGGCGGCGGTCTCCAGCCTGGTGGCGGATCTGGTGGAATCGGGACTTGTATCTGAAGTGGGCCTCTACCGCGATGGCGAGCGGGGAAGGCCCGGCCAAGGGCTGGAACTCAGCTCACGCCGTGGCGTGGTGGGGATGGAAATCAACGTTGACTACCTGGCCGTGGGGTTGGTGGACCTGCGTGGCAATCTCCGCTTCCACTCCACCGTTGAGTCACGGAACCGCGGGATGGCACCCCGGGAAGTCATGGAACGCCTGCGGGTTCTGGTGTCCGAAGCAGTTGACACAGCGGCGGCCGAAAAGGTCGCCATCCTGGGTGGCGGACTGGCCGTCCCTGGCCTGGTGGATGAGCGGCGAAACATCGTCCTTTCTGCCCCGAATCTGCATTGGGAGAACGAGCACTTGGACCCGGGCTCGTTGCTCAAGGGCGCGCCGCTTGGCGTCCGGCTGTCCAATGAGGCCAACAGCGCCGCTCTTGGCGAGCTGTGGTACGGCAACGGCCCTGCCGACTTCCTCTATGTCTCCGGTGAAGTGGGTGTTGGTGGCGGTGTCATCATCGGCTCGGACCTGTACCTGGGGCCCGGAGGATCGGCGGGCGAACTGGGCCACATTGTGGTCCACCCGGAGGGGCCTGCGTGTTCCTGCGGTGGGGCGGGATGCCTTGAAACGTTCGCCGGCCAGGAGGCCATCTTCGAGGCGGCCACCATTCCCGAAGGCTCCCTGGCCGAACGCACGGAACAGCTTCTCGCCGCTTTGGCCGCCCAGGATCCGAACGCACTGAAGGCAGTTCACGACGCCGGGCGGTACTTGGGGGTCGCGCTCGCCTCCTCAGCCCGTTTGATGGATATTGACGCCATAGTCCTCGGTGGGCACTTTGCGTTGCTGGGGGAGTGGCTGAGGCCGGCGTTGCTGGCCAGTTTGGATCGCTACGCGCCTGGGCTGCTGGACCCGAAAAACCTGACCGTGTCCGGCCTTGAACATTCCGGCACGCTCCTGGGCGCTGCCGGCCAAGTGATCCGGTCTGTGATTGAGTCGCCGTTCGAGTTCCTTTTGGCGAGCAAGCTGGCGTAGTCATGTCCGGGTTTGCCGGCGGTAATTCGGCGTGGGTTCTTCCGCATGATTCATCAGCATGCTTACTATTGATGGGTCAGTTGTTCGCGAAAACCCAACCCCACGGACGAGTGCCCCATGACTACACAAGACTCAGCTCACACCAGCACAGCCAAGGCTCACACCGCACCTTCCCCGGAAGACTCGCGCAAGCCTGACAGTCCCAATGACCTGGCCAAACCCACGTGGATGTACATCGCCAAGCGGACGCTCCGCGAGTTCAGCAAAGACCAGTGTCCGGACGCTGCTGCGGGCCTGACGTATTACGCAGTCCTTTCCCTGTTTCCAGCCCTTTTGGCGCTGGTTTCCCTGATCGGCATCTTCGGAGATGCCGGCAAGACGACGTCGTCATTGCTGGATATAGTCCAACAGTTCGCGCCGGGGCCCGGCGTTGACGCCATGCGCCAGCCGATCGAGGAACTGACGCAGTCCAACACGGCCGGGCTCGCGTTGGTTTTCGGTATTTTGGTGGCGCTCTGGTCCGCCTCGGGCTACACCACGGCGTTCAGCCGGGCCATGAACCGGGTCTATGAAGTGGACGAGGGCCGCGGCTTCATCAAGCTGCGGGGCACCATGCTCGCCGTTACCATCGTTGCGGTAGTTGGTGCGGCACTCGCAGCGGCCATGCTGGTCTTGAGCGGCCCCGTTGCAGAAGCCATAGGCGGAGCCATCGGTTTGTCGGAGACCTTCCTGACCGTCTGGAACATCGCCAAATGGCCGGTCCTCATTCTGGTAGTCATCGTCATTATTGCGGTGCTGTACTACTTCACTCCCAACGTCAAGCAGCCCAAGTTCCGGTGGATGAGCATGGGCTCCCTGATCGCCTTGGTGATCTTCGCCCTTGCGTCGCTGGGCTTCGGCTTCTACGTTGCCAACTTCAGCAACTACAACAAGACCTACGGCGCCTTGGCCGGCGTCATCATCATGCTGCTGTGGCTCTGGATCCTGAACATGTCCCTGTTGTTCGGTGCGGAGTTCGATGCCGAGATGGAACGCGGACGCCAGTTGCAGGGAGGCATTGAAGCTGAAGAAAGCATCCAGTTGCCGCCGCGCGATACCAAGAAGAGCGACAAGATGCAGGAGAAGGAAGACCAGGTCATCCGGGATGGCGAAGAAATCCGTGAAACCCACGGCGACGAACCGCAGAAGAAATAGCGCATTGGAGAATCAACGGTGAACGCTGACGGCAGGAACAAGAAGCTCAAAGCCATCCGGCATGGGGACAGCGTCCGGATCAGCGGTGAGGTTTTCCGGGTGGGCTCCGTGCAACCCCTCGAAGGATCGCGGAACATCAGCCTTGAACTGCAAGGGCCCGACGGCGGTTCGGTCACCTTCATCGGCCTGCCGGGGGCCAAGGTTCAGCTCGCTGCGCGGGCTTCCTGACCTGACAGCTCAGGCTTCCGCAGGGAAGCCTTGGTCGGCGTCGTCCCACCAGCCTTCCCAGGCGCTGGAGGTCAGGCGCTCGGTGGCGAAAACGGGGTAGTGCTCGGGGCTGGAATCGCCGGTGGGGCCGCTGTGGGTGCCGCTGGCATCGAGGAAAAAGTTAAGGGTCTTCAAGAGCATCATGGTGGTGTCCTTTCAGTGGCTTGGTGAACGCCTTTGTTAAGGTAAAACCAGCGTAGGTGCCCATTGTTTCCTCCCATCGACGCAATGTTTCAGCTGTGTACCTTCTATCTCACCGGCTCCTTCCGCGACTCACAGCCGACACAAAACGGAGGGCGCGGTAGCAGCAAAAAGCGGGCCCCTGCCGTGACCGTGGCAGGAACCCGCTGGTTTTGGAGTGATCCTCCCGCGGAGCTTAGGGCATCCGCGGGAGGACCACGGTGTTACGCGAACGGGAGAACGAGCTCCGCGTAGCGCTGCTTCATGGTCTCCAGGACGGTGTCGCCGTCGGCGTCCCAGATCTCCTGGTTGAAGATTTCAACCTCGATATCGCCCGTGTACCCGGCGTTCCTGACCCAGGTGCCGATGGTGGCGAAGTCGATGACGCCGTCGCCCATCATGCCGCGGGACAGCAGCGCGTCAGCGGCGATCGGCAGGTTGAAGTCGCACACCTGGTAGGAGGCGATGCGGTTTTCGCGCCCGGCGCGGTCAATCTGCGCCTTCAGCTCGGGGTCCCACCACACGTGGAAAGTGTCGACGGCGACGCCAACAGCCTTTGCGTGGTACGGCGCGGCAAGATCGAGTGCCTGGCCGAGGGTGGAGATGAGTGCGCGGTCAGCGGCGTACATCGGGTGCAGTGGTTCCAGCACCAGGCGGACGCCGTTCTCGGAAGCGAAGGGCACAAGTTCCTCGAGTCGGTCGGCGACGCGCTGGCGGGCAGCCACCACGTCCTTCTCGCCGGGAGCGAGCCCGCCGACCACCAGGAAAAGTTCCTGGGTGTCCAGCGCAACGGCTTCACGGACAGCCTCGAAGTTGTCGGCCAGGGCAGCAGCCTGTCCCTCAGCGTCGGCTGCGGTCAGGAATCCACCGCGGCAGAGCGAGGAAACCCGGAGACCCGCGTCCTTGATGAGCTTGGCTGCCTTGTCCAGTCCGGCCTCGGCCACGCGGTCACGCCACGGTCCGATCGCGGGGATGCCGGCTCGGGCACAACCATCCACGGCCTCGGCCAAGGTCCACTTCTTGGTGGTGGCGCTGTTCAGTGACAGCCGGGAAAAGTCGCTCATGCACCCACCCCGTTGATCCGCAGGAAGTCAGACATCCGGAACGCGGCCAGCGATGGGTCCTTCAGCAAGCCGGCCTGATCTGCCAGTTCAAAGGTCTTGGCCAGGTGCAGGACCGAGCGGCCCGAGTGCAGGCCGCCCACCATCTGGAAACCGGGCTGCTTACCGTTGAGCCAGGACATGAAGGCAATGCCGGTCTTGTAATAGAACGTGGGTGCGCTGAAGATGTGCTTTCCCAGCTCACGGGTGGAGTCCAGGATGGCGCGCCCTTCAGCACCTTGGCCGGCGTCGTACTTCTGCAACGCGGCCGAAGCGGCCGGGTAGATGGCAGCGAAGATGCCCAACAGGGCGTCCGAGTGGTGCGTCTCGTCGCCGTCGATCAGTTCCGGGTAGTTGAAGTCGTCACCGGTGTAGAGGCGGACGCCTTCCGGAAGGTCGGCGCGGAGGGCGACCTCATGGGAAGCATCCAGCAGCGAGACCTTGACGCCGTCAACCTTGTCCGAGTGCTCGCGGATGAGGCTGAGGAAAGTTTCGGTGGCGACAGAGACGTCGTCGGAACCCCAGTATCCTGCCAGTGCGGGGTCGAACATGGTGCCCAGCCAGTGCAGGATGACCGGCTGGTCAACTTCCTGAAGGAGCGTCGAGTAGACGTGCAGGTAGTCGTCGGCCCCGTTGGCAACCTTGGCCAGCGCCCGGGAGGCCATGAGGATGACCTTGGGTCCGGCTTCACTGACGACGGCGATCTGCTCGCGGTAGGCGTCGATGACAGCCTGGATACCTGCAGCCCCCGCAGGGAGTGCAGCGATGTCCAGCTGGTCGGTGCCGGCGCCGCAGGAAACAAGGTCGCGGACCGACTTGCCCGTAATGGCGGCGTTGCCCGCGGCCACCACGGAGGCGGCTTCCGCGCCCGTGCGCTTGATGAGCTGCTGGGTGGCTGCCCAGTCAAGGCCCATTCCGCGCTGCGCGGTGTCCATGGCGTCGGCAACGCCCAGGCCGTAGGACCACAGTTCGTGCCGGTACGCCAGGGTGGCGTCCCAGTCGAGCTGCGCGGGGGCGCCGGGGGTGTTGTCGGCTGCAACCTCGGGGATGACGTGTGCTGCGGCGTAGGCGCGGCGGGCCGTCAACGGAGCGGTCGGCTTGACCCAGGAGGTGGCGGGCTGAAGGCGGTACTCGCGGGTGCCGCCGTCGTCGGTGGGAAGAATCAGTGACGTCATTAGAGGGTGATCTCCGGGATGTCGATGGTGCGGCGCTCTGCCGAGGACTGGAGGCCGAGTTCGGCAAGCTGCACGCCCCGGGCTGCGGAGAGCAGGCCGAAGCGGTGCTCACGGCCTGCGACGACGTCGCGCAGGAATTCTTCCCACTGCAGCTTGAAGCCGTTGTCCAGTTCAGCGTTGGCGGGGACTTCCTGCCACTGGCTGCGGAAGGATTCGGTGACGGGCAGGTCCGGGTTCCAGACGGGCTTGGGGGTGTGGGCGCGCTGCTGCGCAACGCACTTGTTCAGACCGGCGACGGCGGAACCGTGCGTGCCGTCGACCTGGAACTCCACCAGTTCGTCGCGGTAGACACGGACGGCCCAGGAGGAGTTGATCTGGCCGATGACGTCGTCGCCGCCCGGGGTTTCGAGCTCGAAGATGCCGTAGGAGGCGTCGTCTGCGGTGGCCTTGTATTCCTTGCCTGCCTCATCCCAGCGTGCGGGGATGTGCGTGGCGGTCTTGGCGTTGACGCTCTTGACCTTGCCGATGATGCCTTCAAGGACGTAGTTCCAGTGGCAGAACATGTCCGTGGTCATTCCACCGCCGTCTTCCTTGCGGTAGTTCCACGACGGACGCTGGGCAGCCTGGACGTCGCCTTCGAAGACCCAGTAGCCGAATTCGCCGCGGATGGAGAGGATGCGGCCGAAGAAGCCTTCGTCCACAAGACGGCGGAGCTTCACCAGGCCGGGGAGGTACAGCTTGTCGTGCACCACGCCCGCGGTGACGCCGGCGTCCTTGCCGATCTGTGCCAGTTCGATGGCCTCTTCCAAGGTCTCGGCCGTCGGCTTCTCTGTGAAGATGTGCTTGCCGGCGCGCATGGCCTTTTTCAGGGTGGCGGCGCGGAGGCTGGTCATGGAAGCGTCAAAGATGATGTCAACGGTGGGATCGGCGATGACGGCGTCCAAGTCGGTGGTCCATTCAGAGACCTTGTGGAGTTCGGCGAGTTCGCGGATCTTCGCTTCGTTGCGGCCAACGAGGATCGGCTCCACCTGAACCTTGGTGCCGTCTTCCAGGGTGAAACCGCCGGCGTCGCGGATGGGGAGGATGGACCGCAGCAGGTGCTGGCGGTAGCCCATACGGCCGGTGATGCCGTTCATGGCGATGCGGATCGTCTTTGTTTCGTAGCCCATGTTTTCTCCAGTGCCTTGTGTGCCGGTCGCGGTGCGGAAGCCGGTGCTTGCAGTTCGTGTGGGAAAGCGCATTCCCGTTGTCATCGATCATGCACCATGACTCGCCGGATTGGCAAGCGCTTTCCCATAACTCGCGGAAGACTGACATAATTTCCCTAGCGCCAGTCCCGACGCTTGCAGACAAGGAGGGCCCCGTGGCCGCCAGCACACTGAGTGAAGTTGCCCGTTTGGCCGGGGTTTCCCTGGCCACCGCATCCAGGGTCCTCAACGGCTCGTCCCGTAAGCCCGCCGAGGACATTGCCGAACGCGTCCGCGAGGCCGCCGACAAGCTCGGCTACGTGCCCAACGCACAGGCGCAGGCGTTGGCCAAGTCGAGTTCGGGCCTGATCGGACTGGTTGTCCATGACATCGCCGATCCCTATTTCTCTGCGATCGCCCGCGGAGTCCAGGAAGCTGCCCGCCAGCAGAACCGCATGGTGCTCCTGGCCACCACCTCCGGGGCTCCTTCGGATGAAAAGGAAGCCGTCGCAGCCTTCGCTGCGCGCCGCGCCGACTCGATTGTCATTGCCGGTTCGCGTTCCGTGCGGGCTGAGGACAAGCAAGGAAATGCCGAGCTGGCCGCCGAGCTGGACCGTTATTGCCGCAATGGCGGTCATGTGGGAGTTGTCGGCCATCCGGTGGTGGGCGCGTCCACGAGCGAGGGCTACCATGTGGTGAAAGTCCCCAACGAGGAACTGGCTGCCGGCCTCGCTGCGGAATTGGCCGCCACTCATGATGGTGCTTTCCTGATCATTGCCGGACCCGAGGGTCTCTACACATCGGACGACCGTGTCCGCGGTTTCCAGCGCGGGCTCGCGGACGCTGGGAGGCCCGCCGCCGAGGTGGTCCGCACTGGATTCAACCGGGCCGGCGGGTATGAAGCCGGTCAGGCGCTTGCCGAACGGATCAAGTCCTCCGCGGAACGCCTCTGCATCTTTGCCGTCAATGACGTCATGGCCATCGGCGTTACCGCCGCCCTTCGGCCGGAGGGCGTGTGGATTCCCCGCGACGCCACCATCGCCGGTTTCGACGACATCGAAACCCTGCGCGACTTCCGGCCCGCACTGTCCACCGTGCACCTGCCGCTCGAAGATATTGGCCGGCTCGCTGCGGGAGATCCGGATACTCCTCCCGTCAGTGGCGCGGTCAAGCTCCGCCGCAGCACCGAAACTCCGGTGGAATCACAGGTATGACGACGGCGGGGCCACCAGCGCAGGCGCCCCGGGCGCTGACGGTGATTCCCGCCGTCGCGCGTTCCACTGGTGCCGCGCGTTCCACCCAAGCCGCGCCGGCCATCCTGGTGCTTCCCGGCGGGGGATACGCCAAGCAGGCAGACCACGAGGCCGAGCCAGTGGGTGAATGGCTGGCTTCGTTGGGAATCCACGCATTCGTGCTGCGGTATCGGGTGGCGCCGGATCAGCACCCAGCCCCGTTGGTGGATGCCAAGCAGGCGATGCTGTGGATCCGCAACGGCGATCACGGACTGAAAGTGGATGCGTCGAGGGTTGGCGTCCTGGGATTTTCAGCCGGCGGACATCTCGCGTCCACGTTGTCCGTGGAGGTAGCCACCGGGGATCCTTCGCTGGATACCGTGGAGGCTGTGCCGGACCTCAGCATTCTCTGCTATCCGGTCATTTCGTTCGTGAATTCGGTCCATCAGGGGTCTGTGGACAACCTCGCTGGAGCGGGTGCCGCCCCTGGGGTCCTGCGGGAGCTCTCAACGGATCTTCACGTCACGCCGAGAACGCCGCCCGCTTTCCTCTGGCATACGGCCGACGACCAATCCGTCACCATCAGCCACAGCCTTGCTTATGCCGGCGCGCTCAGCCGGGCCGGTGTCCCGGTGGAACTGCACCTCTTCCCGCACGGCGTCCACGGTATTGGCCTGGCTTCGGGAACGGCCGGGGCTGATCAGTGGCCGGCGCTCTGCGCATCATGGCTCGGCCGGTGGGGCTGGGCTGCGTAACCGCGTTACGTAGTTGGCCTCAGTCCTCGCCCAAGGTGATGGTGTGGAGGAACGAGGCATCGTTGATGACGTTGTCCGGAAGGTCGTCCTCGACGAACTCCAGCATGATGTCCAGGTCCTTGCCGTTTCCGCGCAGGACGTCAGTGACGGTCTGCCACAGCAACTTCCGGTTCCGCAGCGGGAAGCGTTCGGCAACCGGCCCCCAGGAGAAGCAGTGCACCCCCACCACGTGGGGGAGGACTTCGTGGAGGGACTCCAGCGCCTGCTGGTCCGAGAGTCCGACGGCGGGCTGCCAGTAAGTGCCGACGTTGGCATGGTTCACCCGGTTCAGTAACTCCAAGGTGGTGGCGGGGGAGTCGGTGAGGGTGTTGCCGTGATACTCAAACGCGATGGTGACACCCCGGGCGGCCGCGAGATCCGCAATCCGCTGAGTGTCCTTCACCACTGCGTCCCAGTGTTCCTGGCCGGCGCCGGCCGAACCCTGTTCGCCGGCCCAGACCCGGATCCGTGGGGCGCCGAGCGCCGTGGCGAGGTCCAGGACACGATCGAAATCCCCGAAGGCGCCGCAGCGGTAGTACGAGCCGAGCGAGAGAACCATGAGTCCCGCTGCTTCAGTTGCTCCCTTTGCGTGCGCCGCGGACTCCGCATCGCTGACGTGCACATCAGTGCCCCACTCGATGCCGGCCAGGCCCGCATTCGATGAAATGCGGACCACCTCGTCAATCCCGTGGGAGCGGAGAGTCACGGAACAGATGCCAGGCGTGAGGTCAGCCAGAGTGGTGAGGTCGATCATGCTACACAGGATACCGGGAATGCGCTTACCCAGTAAGGGTGTATCGCCTGCTGAACAGAATGAACGCTGGGCTAGAGTGTGATCCAATAACGCCGGATCGCTTCGGTGACTCCGAGGTCCGCAGCGAAACTCTCCGGAGGCGGGACGCTTTCAAGAACGCCGCCGCACGCCTCGATGGTGCGGGCGGACGCCACGTTCGGCTGCTTGCACGTCACCAGCACGCGATCCATGCCGAGGGAGCGACCCTCATGGAGGGCGCCTTTCAATGCAAGCTTGGCGAGCCCCCGCCCCCGCGCGCTGGGCCGGATGCCGTAGCCAATGTTGCCTCCTACCTCAGTGAGATAGTCATTGGCCAACGAGTGCCTGAGGCTGGCTGCCCCCAGGTATGCGTTGTCATCGACAACCCAGATGGTGCTCTGGTTGGCCAAGCCTTCAGGGGGTTGGAAGCCCTTCTTGGGCAACTCGTGCAGAAGGTGAACCCACTCCGCGAAGTGGCTGCTGTCGCGGAGATCCAGGTCGTATCTCGCAGCCACAAAAGCCGCTGAGCCATCCTGGTTAAGGGTGCCCCACTCGTCGTAGCTTTCCAGCCAGGACTCATGGAACTTTGCGGACGGCTGGACGAGCTTGGCGTGAGTCATGGGGTGAGCGTACTACGGCTGCTTCCGGGGCCCGGTCCACTAGTTCGACTTACTCAGCGTCCGGCCCATGATGGCCTGTGTCAGGGCGTCGATGACCTCGGCGTTGGCGAGTGGATTCCGGATCAAGGTGAAGTCCACGTCGCCCACCGGCGGCAGGCCGAATCGCTGGGTGATGACCTTCAGGTCCTCGGGCACCAGCGATGCCGGCATTACGGCGACCCCAATCCCGGCCCGGACGGCCGCGAGCACCCCGCTGATCTGTTTGGTGCTGCAGGTGATCCGCCATGTCCGGCCTTCCGCTTCCAGGGCATCGATGGCAAGCTTCCGGCTCAAACTCGGTGCCGGATACGCAATCAGCGGCACGGGGGCGCCCGGTTCCAGCACTGTCTGCTCCACGCCGACCCACGCGAAGTTATCGTGCCGGACCACCGTGCCTTCCTTGGCCCCGGCCACCCATTTCACGAACACCAGGTCCAGTTGCCCGGCGTTGAGCCGCTTGTACAGCTGATCGCTTTGGCTGACAGTGAGCTCGAGGTTGATCTGTGGGTAGAGCTGCCGGAACTCCCGGAGAATCCGGGGGAGGCCGGTGATGGCGAGGTCGTCGGCTGTCCCGAAGCGGAGGCGTCCCCGCATGGCCGAGCCGGAAAAGTAGCGGGCCGCGGAATCGTGGGCAGCAAGGATGTTGCGGGCAAAGCCAGCCATGGCATCACCGTTGTCAGTAAGCCTGACTTCACGGGTATCCCGGGCCACGAGTACGCGCTTGGCGGCGGCCTCGAGCTTGCGGACATGCTGGCTGACCGTGGGCTGTGCGAGGCCCAGCCGCTCGGCTGCCTTGGTGAAACTCAGCGTTTCCGCGACGGCCAAAAAGGAACGGAGCTGGACAGGTTCGAACACGGAACTCCTCTAAGCGCAGGTCAACGCCGGGCCGGAGTACTGCGCCGTTTCCCCTTGTGCTGCAAGCAGCTCATTGCATTCCGCAATGCTAGTTATAGGCGCAATACGCTTCCATAATTGCTGCTGGCAACCATAGCGTTAAACGCATCCCACCGAAACTCTCGATCCGAGGACTACTTTTGGCACCCCCACCGCCTTCAGCGGCAAACGTCAGCCAGCCCGTCATCGATTCCTTGTCCGCTCGCCCGCTGCCGGATACAGACCAGCCGGACACCAACCAGCCGGACACCGTCACCCAGCCACTCGCCGTCGTGAGTGAAAAGCTGCCCTGGCGTCATACTTTCATCTCCCTGAAGGTCCCCAACTTCAGGATTTTCGCGATCGGCCACTTCATTGCCGTCATCGCCATCTGGATGCAGCGCATCGCCCAGGACTGGATGGTGCTGCAGCTGTCCGGTTCCGTCACCGCAGTCGGCATTACGGTGGCGTTGCAGTTCATGCCGTCACTGTTCCTGGGACCATGGGGCGGCATGATCGCCGACCGCTTTGCCAAGCGCAAGATCCTCATCATCTGCCAATCGGCGGCGGCCGTGCTGGCTGCAGTGTTGGCGGTACTGTCCCTGAGCCAGCGCGTTGAAGTCTGGCACGTGTACGTCATTGCCTTGGCCCTGGGCTTCGTGACGGTCCTGGACCAGCCGGCCCGGCAGGTGTTCGTCAATGAACTCGTCGGCCCCAAGTACCTCAAGAATGCCATCAGCGTCAACTCCACCACCTTCCAGCTGGGCGGCTTGATCGGGCCTGCCTTGGCGGGTGTGCTGCTCACCGCTGTCGGCGCAGGCTGGGCCTTCGCTGCCAACGCTGTGGCCTGCTGTTCCACTGTGGCCATGCTGCTGATCCTTCGCAAGGACCAGCTGCACCTCAGCCAGCCGACGCCCCGCAAAAAGGGGATGCTGCGTGAAGGCCTTAACTATGCGCTCAGCAAGCCCACCATTTACTGGCCGTGGATGATGGCCGGATTCGTGGCCGTTTTCGCCATGAGCTTGCCTGTGCTGCTGGCCGCCTTTGCGGACCACGTGTACGACGCCGGTGCCGGAGGCTACGGCCTGCTGAACGCCATGGTTGCGCTCGGTGCACTGATGGGAGCGGTGGCGTCCACCCGGCGTCGACAGCTGCGGTTGCGATCGGTGGTGGCGTCGGCTGGTTTGTACGGGCTCATGCTCTGTGTCTCATCGCTGATGCCGTCCATGGTGTGGTTCAGCGTCACCATGGTCCTTGCCGGATTCTGGTGCCTCATGTTCCTCACTGCGGCCAACCAAATGGTGCAGACCAGCTCCAACATGAGCATCCGCGGCCGTGTCATGAGCCTCTACCTGGTGGTGCTGATCGGCGGACAGGCCATTGGCGGCCCCATGATGGGCTGGCTGGCCGAGCACTTTGGTCCGCACCTTGCTGTCCTGATTTCGGGTGGCGTGCCGGCCATCGCCGCTGCGGTGGTCGCCGTCGTCCTTGCCCGGAAGTCTTCGCTGCACCTGAAGGTGGACCTGCGTGACCGGCGCCGGGTGCTGCGGATCGTGCAGGAGACCCAACCGGCATAGCCGCAGTCCCCGACGGATTAACAGGTGAAGCGCCCGCGGCAGGACCGCGGGCGCTTCCTGGTGGGCGTCGTTATGCCGTTGGCAGGTGCGGGTACTCCGCTGAGCGTCCTTGGAATTCCAGGACATCCGGGTTGCGGATGACGCCGTCGCGGATTTCGATGGCCCGCGAGATGGTCTCGTTGGCATCCCATCCGGCCGGGCCGGCCGCAACAGTGTCCAGGAAAGGAAGCAAGGCTTCGCTGATTTCCCAGCTGGCTGAGTTCCAGAGATACGACGGACTGTGGTCCACGGCGTAGTAGTTGACGTGCCCGCCCACACGGAACATGGGTTCGTCGAAGGTGGTGGTGCGTGCCCAGCTGAACCCCATTCCTTCGTCGCAGGAAACGTCCACAATCAGGCTGTCAGCCCGGAATTCCGTCAAATCTTCCGTGCGAAGGTACGTCAGCGGGGCGTTGGGGTCCTGAAGAGTGCAATTGACCACGATGTCCGCGGCGGCCAGGAACGGCGCCAAGGGCTTGCGCCCCTTGTCCGTGATGACTTCGCTGAGGAAAGGTGCGTTGCTGTCATGATCGAACTGCACAATCCGCACCGAGTGAATGGGTGACCCGACGGCGGCGACGCCACGGTTGGTCAGGACCTGGACGTCGTGGACGCCGTGGGCATTCAGTGCAGTGACGGCACCACGCGCAGTGGCCCCGAAGCCAATGACGACGGCGCTCAGCCGGCGGCCGTAGTCGCCCGTGGAACCCGTGAGTGCCAAGGCATGAAGCACAGAGCAGTACCCGGCGAGCTCGTTGTTCTTGTGGAAAACATGCAGGCCGAAGCCACCGTCGCCTGCCCAGTGATTCATGGCCTCAAACGCGATGAGCGTGAGCTTCTTGTCGATGGCCAGTTGCGTGATGGCCCGGTCCTGGACACAGTGCGGCCAGCCCCACAGCGTTTGGCCGTCGCGGAGTTCGGCCAAGTCCTGGGCCTGCGGCTTGGGCAGGAGGATGACGTCGCTGCCGGCGATCAATTCCTGCCGTGTACCGAGCCCACCCACCAGCGATTCCAGCGTGCTGTCAGAGACGCCGAACCGCTCGCCGTAGCCGAATTCAAACCTGAGCTGTTGGCGCACGTCCGGATCGATGCGCTCCAGATGCTGGGGATGGATGGGGAGGCGGCGCTCATTGGGCTTCAGCGAGGAAGCGAGGACGCCTATGCTCAGCTGGGCGGTTGGCGCGGTCACTTCTTGTTGCCGGTAGAGGGCTTTGCGGCCTCGGTGGCGGAGGACTCGGAAGCCCTCTTATCCGCACGTTTTTCCTTGATGGATTTACTGGATTTCTTTGATGCGGTTTGGCGCGGTGATTTGTCGCCCATGATTGCTCCCTAGAGCGGAACCGAAATGGCTCCTGACTCCTGACGATACACCTCGCACGGAAAAGCAGTGGCCGCGGTCACTGCCCTTGGGTCACTGCGCCGGCTCGGCCGCGGGACGGCCATGGGTGACGCGGTGGGTCACACGATCGGCGGTATCGTCCAGTGCTGCCGTCTTTTCCACCGGCTCCAAATAGAAACGCGCGCTGCTGATGATGCCCTCGTCCACGCCGAAGATGATGACGCCCGTCATTTCGTGCGGCGTACCATCGCGCCACGCACCCTTCAGGTGCAGCTCGGTCCAGATGGAGCTGCCGTTGACGCTGTGCGAGAGGAGATGCGCCTTGATGTCCGGAACACCCGTGAAAAGTTGCTCCCAATTGCTGCGGATGGTGTCCCGCCCAGTGAAGCCCCTGGTGGGATGCGCCGGCGTTTCGTTGACGTAGCCCGGCGCAAAGCAGGCCGCCAGGCCTTCCAGGTCGTGCTTGTTCGTGGCTTCCAGCAGGCGGTTGATGACGGCGAGCGGGCCCGCCTCACCAGCGTCGGTGAGAGTCATTGGAGGACCTCCCGGATAGGTGGATGTACCTATGAGTTTAGGCTCGTGAGACCCTCCGGTCGACGGGTGCGCGGCCCTGTTTGGTGAGTATCGCCGTCGTGCATTTGGGTCCTTGGACGCAAAGAAACCCCGGATCGTGGGATCCGGGGTTTTCCTTGAGCGGGCGACGGGAATCGAACCCGCGTATCGAGCTTGGGAAGCTAGCGCTCTACCATTGAGCTACGCCCGCGCTGCCCGGGAATTTTCGCCCCGAGCGAGTCCTAGCTTAGCGCAGTTGTGGGGCTGCTCATGACAGGCGCGTCGGCCGCCTACTTGAACAGTTTCAGGCCGTTCCATCCGGAACCCACCTGACGGTACGTTGTCCACTGTCCCCGGCCCAGGCCGTAGTTGTACAGGTTGCCGTCGGCGGTCTGTGCAGTGATGCCGCGGGTGCCCGCGCCAGTCAGCCCAAAGCTGGGGGCCAAGACGCGCATGTACTGCCAGCCGGTGCCCACGGTGGTGGCCGGTCCGTAGAAGCCTGCCCACCCGTCACCGCGGTAGTTAATCAGGGCACCGGAACCTGTCCTGGCCAGGATGTCGTTGGCGCCGTCGCCTTCCCAGTCGACGATGGTCAGTTCCATGCCGTTCCAGCCCTTGCCAATGATTTGCGGTGCGCTCAGCGCACCCCCAAAGGTGTTGGGGTAGTAGCGCAGCACACCGTCCGGGAAGTATCCGACGACGCCGGGCCGGCCATGCTTGTGCGTCCACTTACCCACGGTGATGGTCATACGCTCCCAGCCGCCGTTGCCCACCACAACCTGGTTGGCGAATCCGCCGCCCGGAAGACCTCGATAGACCCCCAGGACGCCGTTGTTCCACTGCGCCAGGATGTCGTAGACACCGTCGGTGTCCCAGTCCACCACGAAAGCCTGCTTCAAGCCGGTCCAGCCCGAACCGATCTGGACTGCACCCGCGTAGCCGCCGGCCGCCGTCGCGGGGTAGCGCAAAAGACGGCCCGACGAGTCGGCAGCCACCAGGTCGGCGCCGGACTTGATGCTTGCTGCGGCGGCGGTGTTGCCCGCAAAGTAGTGCTCCAGTGTCGGGAACCCGCGCCGGTTCATGTCGGTGGCCAAGGCTACGCCCACGTAGCGCAAGTGCCACGGTTCGTAGCTGTAGCCCGTGGTGCCCGTGTAACCGTTGGGGTAGCGGACTATGAAACCGTATTTATGGGCATTCGCAGCTACCCACTTGCCGGCCGCGGTATCGCCGAAGCAGGTGCTCAGGCCACAGCTGCCGGCTGCGTTGCCGATGTCCATGGCGAGCCCTGTCTGGTGCTCGCTGTATCCGGGGCGGGCCGAAATAGTGTCCGCGTAGGCCTGGCCGTAGATGCTGACGTAATACGCGTAGACCTGCTGCTGCTGCGCGTAGGACCGGTAGCCGCTCACGATCGACAAGCCGCCCGTGCCTGCGTCTGCCGCCCCCTGGAACAAACCGTTGAGCCACGCCGCAGCTTCCGCACGCATGTACTGGCCCGAGCCACGTGCGTTGACAAGGTCCGACGGCGCGTAGCTCGCCGGATTCAGCGGCCGCGATTTGTTGACCAGGACCGAAATGTTGGCAGGGTCACCGATGGGGTCAACGCCCGGCAACGGGTTCGCTGTGGCGGGGACCTTTGTGGTTGCTGCTGTTTTTGCTGCAGAAATTACCGTCGGTCCTGCCGCCGTGGCAGGAACCGCCGTGATAACTCCGCCAGCCACTGCCACGGCGAGGAAAACCGCGCACGCAGCCACCCGTCGTCGTGCCTTCACTGCAAAAGCTTGATGTCCCAGAACCCGCATAACGCCCCCAAATCGGTTTTAGCCAGCCTCGGGAACTCTACCCCGAGGTGCCATGCTCTGTCAGTCGTAACTTTGTGAAGGGCCAGATAACCATTCGGTCAAGGCTCGCCGCTTATATGCCCCAGTGCCGTGCGTGCTGACTATTCTGAAGGTGTTAGCTGCAGCGTATGGGGAACCGGGCTAAGACATATCGAACCGTACGCCGAAAGAGGTTTCCGTGGCATTTGCAGACTACGAAGTGGTGATCAGCCGGGACGCCATGACCGTGTACGGATTCCTCATGGACGGGATGAACAACTCCCTGTGGCGGTCCGGGATCCGCAGCATCTCACTGCGATCAGGTCTCCGCGGCCACAAAGGCGCGCTCTACCAGCAGACCATCAATGGTCCGGGCGGCCGCCCCATCGCTGCCGATTTCCAGATCACCGAAGCCCGGCCAGGAGCGGAAGTGCGCTTCGCCGTCGTTGCGGGACCCGCACGTCCTACCGGCGGCTACTACCTCAGCACCGAAGGCCAAACCACCCGGCTCAGGTTCGCCCTTGAATACCACCCCAAGGGACTGCAGAAACTGATGAACGGCATGATCCAGAAAACAATGGAAAGCGAAGTTGCCCAGTTGGAGCA
Source organism: Paenarthrobacter sp. CCNWLY172 (assembly GCF_037402035.1). Classification (NCBI taxonomy): domain Bacteria; kingdom Bacillati; phylum Actinomycetota; class Actinomycetes; order Micrococcales; family Micrococcaceae; genus Paenarthrobacter; species Paenarthrobacter sp. CCNWLY172. The sequence goes on along the minus strand of NZ_JBBEGB010000004.1, from coordinate 337,919 downwards.
GCTGAAGACCGTGATGGAGTCACGCTCGGTGGTGTGAGCGCGACTGATTTTTCTGCTCTTTTGTCTGGCCGGCTATTGGGCGAGCTTGTAGCCGGTCCAGCCGCCACCCACCGCTATGGGCGTCGTCAGCCTTCCTGAGGTGAGGTCCCAGTACTCCAGGACTCCGTTGGTGCCCAGGCCCGCAACGCCGGTGGTGTTGGCTCCCGTGACGCCCCGCAAGGAACGCAGTCCGGAGTAATCCGTCCATGCTGCGCCCACAATGGGCCGGGCTTCCTGCTTGGGCGTAGCCAGACCGCTGCCCCGGTACAGGCGCAAGGAACCATTGGGCTCAACGGTGAGCAGATCCTGGAAACCATCCGCGTTGTAATCCACCATGCTGAGCCGGACGGCCTTGTTTCCCGTGCCGATCGCGGCCTGCGACCGGATGTACGTCATCCCTGCGTTTTTGTAGAGCCACAGCCCGCCGGATGCGTCCATCGCGACAATCTGGGGCAGCCGGTTGTTGGCGCACCAGTTTCCCACAGCAATGTTCAAGGACTGCCAGCCGTGGCCGAGCACTCCCGGCGAACCGAAGCCGCCCGACGGCCTCCCCGGATACACCAGGAGTGCCCCGTCGGTGCGCTGTGAAATGAGGTCGAAGACCCCGTCGCGGTCCCAATCGCTGACGAACAGTTCCTTGAGCCCCGTGAAACCGATGCCAATCTTGCGGGCTGCGCCGTACTTCGCGTTCCCCAAGGAAGCGTATGAATACACCGTTCCGTCCGCTGCAATGGAGACGAGATCTGCGGCACTCCTGATGGAGGCGGAGCTGAGATTGACCGTGGGCGGCTGGTATTTGTCGCCCGGCTGGCATGCTCCGATGGGATCCGTGGGAGGGGTGACGGTTCCGCCGGGTGCATTTGTGGTTCCGGCCGGCAGCGAGGTGTAACCAAAGAAATTCACCACACCCCACAGCGTGTAGCGGTTGGGCGTGGTCTGCCAGTTGCCGTCCGTGTAGGTGATACCGATGCCCATGACGTTGAACCGGGGATCACGCAGCAGCGCATCATGCCCTGGGGACCCCTTCCACCACTCCACCAACTGCGCGGCGTCACGGTCCCAGCGGACAGCAATGACCTCACCTGCGCCGTTGTTCGGATTCAGCGCACGCGGATCGGTCCAGAAATTGGCGCGGTGTTGGATCACTTCCCGGGTCGCGATGTTGTTCGACCAATCCTGGGCAAGGCTCGCTACTGTCGCGTGGTACTTCACAGGGGCCAGGCCCAGGGATGCGCGGTAGCTGTTGATCGCGTTGAACACCGTCAGGATTGCGGCGGTGTTGCTGTCCGGGAGGAGGGCAAGGGCGCCGTTGTCCGGATCTGTCTCACCGCTGGGGGCTTTGCCTGGGAAGGGGGTTGTTGGTGTGGGGGACGGGGTTGGCGCCGTGGGTGCGGCGGGGGCCGTCTGGAGTGGTACTGGTGTCGGCGTGACCGTGGGTGATGCGGACGCTGTCGGGGCCGCGGTGGCCGATGGGGACGGCGACGCCGTGGGGACGGCCGTCTGGGTTGGGGTCACCGAAGGCGTCGGGGTGGCTATAGGCGATGCCGACGGCGTCGGGCTGGCTGGCTGCGAGGGCGTACCTGAGGGGAGCGGGCCCATGGCAGGTGCTGATGGGGACGGAGCCGCCGACGATGAGGACTGCGGGGGCGCCAGCTCCACGGGATCGGGGACGGTGGGTTCCGTGGCGCCCGGGTTTTCCGGGTTTTCCGGGGTCGTGCCTTCCGTGGACGGGCCATCCGGACCCCAGGAAGGCCCGATGTTCGGTACCGGAGGCGGTGTCTCGATCACTGGATCTACCGCGATGGGTCTACCCGGCATCGGGCTTTCTGTTTCAGTGTCCGGGGTGGGCACTGTCGTGGGGTCCACGACGTCGCCAACCGCGGGGGTATCCGCGGAAGGTGCGGCGTCCGGCGTCGTGCTTGACTCAGGTGCCGTCAGACCGGACTCGACGCTGGAGGAGGGGGTGGTGCTGCCGCTGGGACCCGCGTCCGTGGCCGGCAGGATCTGGCTGGAGGCGGCGACGCAAAGGGCCAGCGCCCCGGCCAGCACAATGGAAGCCGGCACTGCCAGTTTTTTCACAATTACCCCGCGAATACTCGTTGCCCCCAGGTACGGGCGCGGTTCTACATGTCCGGGAACTATAGTCCCACGGGGCCGCCCCGACAATGCATGGGGACTTGGACGCATGGGGTATTTTTGATGCTGTGCTGATCTCTGACCGCGACATACGTGCCGAAATAGACTCCCAACGGATTGTTCTTGAGCCGTACGACCCCGCGATGGTGCAGCCGTCTTCCGTGGACGTCCGGATTGACCGGTTCTTCCGGTTGTTCGACAACCACAAATATGCCCACATCGACCCCGCCGAGGAACAGCCCGAGCTGACCCGGTTGGTGGAGGTGGAAGGCGACGAGCCCTTCATCCTGCACCCGGGCGAGTTCGTCCTGGGCTCCACGTACGAAACAGTCAGCCTCGCCGACGACATTGCTGCCCGCCTTGAAGGCAAATCGTCCTTGGGCCGGCTCGGATTGCTGACGCACTCCACCGCCGGCTTCATCGACCCCGGATTCTCGGGGCACGTGACGTTGGAACTCTCCAATGTTGCCACCCTGCCCATCAAGCTCTGGCCCGGGATGAAGATCGGCCAGCTGTGCTTCTTCCGGCTGACGTCCTCGGCCGAGCACCCCTACGGTTCCGGTGAATACGGAAACCGTTACCAGGGCCAGCGCGGACCCACCGCCAGCCGCAGCCACCAGAACTTCCACCGGACGTCCATCTAGCTTCGGCTGCCCGTCTGTCCGCGCCGAGGGGAGAGCTCTCGCCTCTTTCCCTTGCGTCGAGGGGTTAGCTCTCGCCTCTTTGGGTGGCTTTTTCGGTCGAGACGTCGCCCCTCGATGAGGCCTTCTCAGCTCCACTAGTCCTCCACACTGTGGGTAACCTCTCAGCGCATCTTCAACCATGCCAACAATGGCTGATGAGGATTTCCACGCCCCTCCCGATCGAGATCCGGGGCCGTTCATTTACGCTCGCCGAGCAGCGGGCGGCTGGCATCCCGGATCATCGTGCCTGGAATAACGATCTTCGCGTTGCCAGCAGGGGAGTCCGGGTTCCTTGGGGCGAGCAACAGGACCCTGCGCACACTGCCCGCCTCCTTACCGGCATAACTGAGGGAGCCATCTGTTGTCGGGAGACAGCTGCGATGCTGTGGGGATGCCCTTTGCCGTGGGACGCCCAGCAGGATTTCCTGGTTCATCTGACGAGGTCCGACGGCGCCTTTCGGCCTCAACGCCGGGGAGTCAAGGGACATCGAATGGTGCTCTCTGTGTCGGACATCAGTTCTGTGGGCGGGATTCCCGTGACCGGCCCCGCCCGCACGTGGCTGGACCTAGCTGCGGTGCTGGCCTTCGAGGACTTGGTCGCTGCCGCCGACTACTTCATCTGCAGTCAAACCCGAAGCTTCGGTCATAACAGGATTCCCCTCTGCTCTGCTGAGGATCTCAAAGCACAAGTCGATCGACATGCCGGCATGCGTGGCATTCGGAAGGCGCGTGCAGCGCTGGAGTTGACCCGCGTGGGCGCCGACTCTGTCCCCGAGACGAGGCTGCGACTGGCCATGGGTCGCGACTTCCTGCCGGAACCTGTCCTGAGCTACGTGGTGCGTGATCCTTCGGGCCGCGAAGTGGCGTGGCCGGATCTCGCCTACCCCGACTTCAAAGTGGCGATCAATTACGACGGCGGCCATCACCTAAGCGCCGTTCAGAAGGAGTCCGACATCCGACGCGAGGCGGCGCTCGCAGCAAACGGCTGGATATCTGTCGTTGTTACCGCCGAGCATGTAAGGGAACGCGGCTACGACGGCGTTGTCCGCCGCATCCGCGAGGCGCTGGTACGGGGTGGATGGCCATCGAGGGGTTAGGTCTCGACCCTTTGGGTGGGCCTTTTCGGGCGAGACGTCGCCCCTCGGCGCAGGAGAGGGGTGGGGGGCGTTGCTAGGCTGGGGCGCGCTCCGGGGTCCGGGGCGGGGCGCCAGGGGTTCGCCGGAGGGCCTTGACCACTGGTTCCACGAAGCGGGCGGCCAGCGGACCCAGGATGGCCATGATGAGGACGTAGGCCGTGGCGAGTGCGGCGAGTTCGTCGGGAACTGCCCCCGAAGCGACGGCCAAACCCGCGATGACGATGGAGAACTCGCCGCGGGCGATCAAGGCGGCCCCTGCACGGAAGCGGCCGGGCACAGCAATTCCGGCGCGTTTGGCGGCCCAGAAACCCGTGAGCATTTTGGTTGCTGCCGTGACGACGGCCAGAACAAGCGCCCAGCCGAGGACAGGCGGAATCGACGTGGGATCGGTGTTGAGTCCGAACGCCACGAAGAAAATTGCCGCGAAAAGGTCCCGCAGTGGCTCAAGGATTCGAGTGGCATTGTGGGCCGTTGCGCCGGAGATGGCGATGCCCAACATAAACGCGCCAACGGCAGCGGAGACCTGAAGTGCAGAAGCGATGCCGGCTACCAGAAGAGCCAGCCCCAGAACGTTCAGCAGGAACACCTCGGAGTTCTCGCTATGAACTGCCTGAGAGACGCGGTGGCCGTGCCTGAGTGCGATGACCAACACCACGGTGACAACGGCAAGGGCAATGCCTACGGTCTGCAGTCCGCCCAGGAAACCAACCCCGGCAAGGATGGCGGTGAGGATGGGTAGGTAGATGGCCATGGCCAGGTCTTCGAAAACGAGGATGGAGAGAACCACGGGTGTTTCGCGGTTACCAATCCGGCCCAGGTCGGTGATGACCTTGGCCGCGATGCCTGACGAGGAGATATAGGTAACGCCACCCATGACGATGGCGCCTACCAATCCCCAGCCGAGAAGGACGGCCAATCCCGCCCCCGGCAGGAAGTTGAAGACAAAATCCATGACACCGGCTTGCCATGATCGCCGGAGCCCCGTAACCAGCTCGGAGGCCGTATATTCCAATCCGAGCATCAGCAGCAGGAGAATGACGCCAATTTCGCCGGAAAGATGGGCGAACTCGTGCATGCCGTCCAGCTTGACGAACCCGCCGGCGCCGAAGGCCAGTCCACCCACGAGGTAGAGAGGGATGGGGGACATGCCGATTCGGCCCGCTAGTCGAGCCAAGAGGCCGAGGCAGAAGACGACGGCCCCCAGTTCAACGAGGGCTAATGCGAGCGGGTCCATCCCGCTCAGCCGTTGCGAAGGATGTCGGCTGCCGAGTCAAGCCCTTCCTGGGTGCCGACCGCTACGAGCAAATCGCCGGTGTGAAGTACGACGTCGGGTGCGGGCGAGGCGACAACCTCGCCTTCGCGCATGATTGCGACGATGGAGACACCACTGCGGGTGCGGATCTGCGCCTTGCCCATGGGCTGGTTGACGAAGGGCGAATCAGGAGTGATGGAGAACTGGCGGGTGACAATGCCGGGTATCTCGCGATGCTCTTCTGCCAAGCGCATGGCAATGTGCTGGCCGCCCAAGAGGTTCCCCAACGTTGACGCTTCGTCGGCAGTCAAGGGAATGGACGCCTGGCACGTGTCAGGATCGTCCCACGTCGAGACGAAAAGCTCTGTTTCGCCTTCCCGCAGCTCTACTACACCGATGCGGCGGCCCGAAGCCGTGACGAAATCCTTGCGGACCCCAAGGCCCGGGAGTTCGGTCTCATCCACGTTCATAGCTCCACCCTAAACTGTCCTGAACCGGTCCGGTACGGCCCTCGCACTTCAGCCGGTCCTTAGTAGTTAACGCTCAGGGACCACAGCTATTTCCACTTTCGCCGGCGGCTTGACTGGCAGGATCACCAGGAGGCCGGCCAGCAGGACCACCATGATTCCGAGGATGCCCCAACGTTGGGCTTCGCCCTCGGCAACCAAGGGAGAGGCGATGGCGATGCACAGGGTGAAGAGGGTGGGGGCCAGAAAGCTGACCGCCCGCCCGGTGGTGGCGTACAAGCCGAAGAGTTCGCCGGCCTCGCCTTCCGGTGCAAGCCTGGCCAGGTAGGCCCGCGAGGACGATTGCGCAGGGCCTACGAACAGGCAAAGCAGCAGGCCGAAGACCCAGAAGGTGTTGCTCCCTGGCCATTCGTTACCGAGCAAGACGTAGTCGCCGTTGCCCAGCACCAGGATGAAGGTGCCGGCGATGATGAGGCCGACCAAAGACAGGACGATCACGGTTTTGGGTCCGATCCTGTCATCCAGGAAGCCGCCGATGATGGCCCCGACGGCAGCGACCACGTTGCCGAAGATGGCGAAGAAGATGACTTCCTTGAGTTCGAAACCGAACGTCCCTGCAGCAATGACACCGCCGAAGGTAAACACAGCAGCGAGGCCATCGCGGAAGATTGCGCTGGAAAGCAGGAAGTAGATGGTGTGGGGGCTGGTTCGGTAGATGGCGCCGATACGGCGGATCAGTAACTTGTAGGAGGCCAGGAACCCCAAAGAAGCGGTGGCCTTCCTCGCCGGAACTTCAGGGACGGCGAACATCACTGGCAGGGCAAAGATGAAGAACCACAGCGCAGAGAAGACCGCCACGAGCCTGATGTTGAGGGAGTCCTGTGTTGAGGCACCAAACCAGTCGAAGGACGGCTGGACGAACAGTTGCAGAACCAGCAGAAGGGCTACGATTCCGCCAAGGTATCCCATGGCCCAGCCAAAGCCGCTGACCTTGCCGATGTTCTTGGGTGTGGAGATCTGGGCCAGCATGGCGTTGTAGTTGACGCCGGCGAACTCAAAGAAAACGTTGCCCAGTGCGATGAGGCAAACGCCCAGCAACAGGAACTCGGGCTGGGGAAAGACAAAGAAGCAGAGCGCAGTGAGCACGGCGGTGGCGGCTGTGTTGACCCCGAGCCACAGCTTGCGCCGGCCGCCGGCGTCCGAACGCTGCCCGGTGACCGGAGCGAGCAGGGCAATGGCCAGGCCCGCGATGGCCAGGGCAGCACCCAGCGCAGCCGAGGCAGCGTCTTCTCCGCCGAAAGCATTGGACGTGAGGTACACCGTGAAAACGAACGTGGTCATGACCGCATTGAATGCAGCCGAGCCCCAGTCCCAGGATGCCCACGCAAGGATCTGGCCCTTCTTGGAGGCGACAGGTCCTGAGGCGAGCTCGGAGGTCGGTTGGGAGGCTTCGGGAACTGCGGCCGCGTTCATAGCTCGATGCTATAGCGGAGGGGAGAACGGCGGGCGGATGACAGACCGCTATGTGGAGAACAGGGATTGAAACGTAACCTGCAGCCCGCTTCTTTGGCGAAAAACGGTCCGTCCCCCTTGATAAACTGGCTCAACCGAACCCAACGTATTACCGCCTGCTCCAACTTTGACAATTCGTTCCTGACTTTGCGGAGAAAACAGTGATCACAGTTCTCGCCATCACCTTTGCAGCGGCAACTGTGGCGCCATTGATCTTCAGCAAACTCGGCAGGAACGCATTCTACGTCCTGGCAGCGGTACCGGCGGCGGCCTTCATTTGGCTGGTCTTCCAGTACGGCCCTGTATATTCCGGTGGCGGCATAGAAGAAATCCTTCCGTGGATACCCAGCTTGAAATTGGAGCTGGCCTTCCGCATGGATCCGTTGGCGTGGATCATGTCCCTCCTGATCCTCGGAGTCGGTTCCCTGGTACTGGTCTATTGCGCCCGGTACTTCAAGAACAAGGACGCGGACCTCGGCGGCTTCGGCGCCCAATTGCTGGCCTTCGCCGGAGCCATGTTCGGCTTGGTGACCTCCGATGACCTCCTCATGCTGTTCATCTTCTGGGAGCTCACCACCATCCTGTCCTACCTGCTGATCGGCTACGCGCGTACCCGTTTGGCAGCACGCCGCTCCGCACTGCAGGCACTGATGGTCACCACCGCTGGTGGCCTCGCTATGCTCGTTGGCCTCATCATCATGGGCCAGGCAGCGGGAACCTACCGCATCTCGGCTATTTTGGACCAAGCCCCAGCCCTCATGACCGGGCCCATGCAGGGTGCGGTGACGGCCGCCGTCGTACTTATCCTGGCCGGTGCGGTGACAAAATCGGCGCTGGTTCCGTTCCACTTCTGGCTGCCGGGCGCCATGGCAGCCCCCACTCCCGTCAGTGCGTACCTGCACGCAGCGGCGATGGTGAAGGCCGGCATCTACATCGTGGCGCGCCTGGCGCCGGGCTTTTCCGAGTCGGAATTCTGGCTGCCGGTTGTCCTGGGGCTCGGGTTGGCCACCATGCTTGTGGGTGGGTACCGGGCCCTCCGGCAGACTGATATCAAGCTCATCCTGGCCTATGGCACCGTCAGCCAACTCGGCTTCCTCACCATGGTGGTGGGGCTCGGACGCCCGGATGCGGCGCTGGCCGGACTCGGGCTGCTCCTTGCCCACGGCTTGTTCAAGGCCGCGCTGTTCCTGGTGGTTGGCATCATTGACCACCAGTCAGGAACGCGCGATATCCGCAAGCTTTCCGGCGTCTTCCGCTCATCCCGCGCCCTTGGAGTAGTGGCAGCGATCGCCGCAGCGTCCATGGCCGGAGTGCCTCCTTTGGCTGGCTTCGTTGCCAAGGAATCAGTCTTCGAAGCATTCGTTCACTACGGCACGGGCAATGACGCACCTGCCTGGGGCGTCTGGATTCTGGTGGGCCTGGTGATCGGGTCCATCCTGACGTTCGCCTACAGCGCCCGGTTCATGTGGGGCGCGTTCGCCAGCAAACCGGGCGTTGACCCTACGCCGTTCAAACCCATTAAGCCCGCGTTCCTGGCCGCGCCTGCCATCTTGAGCCTGCTCACCATTGCCTACGGAGTGTGGCCGGCCCCTGTGGACACCTGGATCCAGCCTTATGCGGCGCTGTTCGCCGATAGGCCGGACGCGGTCGACGCCGGGCACCTGGCTTTGTGGCACGGCCTCACCCCTGCACTGGGGCTGACAGCGGTAACGTTCGCGGCAGGCGCTGCGATGTTCTACGGACGCAACATCGTTTCCCGGGCGCAAAGCCTGGTTCCGGACTGGATTAATGGCGACCGGGCCTACCAGCACACCATCGGCGCGCTGGACGACATCGCTGTCTGGGTCACTGGCCGTACGCAGCGTGGTTCGCTCTACTTCTACTTGACGGTCATCCTCACCGTCGCCTTCGCTGTACCGCTGGCCGCCTTGATAGCGGCCAACAAGCCGCTGCCGGAAGGCATCTACTTCATCGACCCCAACTCTCCGCTGCAAATGGTTGCCGGAGCGGGAATCGTGGTGGGTGCGTTGGCCGCTGTCCGGGCCAACAAGCGTTTCCTTGCGGTCCTCATGGTGTCGGTGACGGGCTACGGCATTGCCCTCATGTTCGCTTTGCAGGGCGCTCCGGACCTGGCACTGACACAGATGCTGGTGGAGACCATCGTCCTGGTGGCGTTCGTGCTCGCCATGCGCAGCCTGCCGGCAGAGCTCCGGGACAGGACCGGTGGCAGGCTTCGGGTGATCCGCGTGATCATCGGTGCGGCATTCGGCATCACCATGATCTTCGTAGCGATTTACGCCATGGGCGCCCGCGTGGCCACCCCTGTTTCCTTGGACTTCCCCCGGCTGGCTTACGAGGGCGGTGGCGGGCTGAACGTCGTCAACGTGACCTTGGTGGACATTCGCGCCTGGGACACGTTCGGCGAAATTTCAGTCCTCGCCATCGCGGCCACGGGCGTGGCCAGCCTGATCTTCGTCCGCAGCCGCGGCGATCGGATCAAGACCTCGGAGGCTGTGCCGGAAGGCAGCGTGGGGCGCCGCACCGGCGTCGACCGTGACTCCCGGGACGGTGCCACGCTGGCCGTGGCCAAAAAGTTCACTGACGTCAGCCGCGACGCGTGGCTGGTGGCGGGCCGCACCTTGGCTCCGGAACGCCGCTCGATCATCTTCGAAGTGGTGACCAGGCTGATTTTCCACTCGATGATCGTCTTCTCCATCTACCTCCTCCTTGCCGGCCATAACCTTCCGGGCGGCGGTTTCGCCGGTGGCCTCACCGCGGGCCTCGCCCTGACCATCCGGTACCTTGCGGGCGGCCGGTTCGAGTTGAGCGAGGCTGCGACAGTCAGCGCCGGAACTCTCTTGGGGACGGGACTCGCGACGGCGGCAGCCTCGGGCCTGGTACCGCTCTTCCTCGGCGGACAGGTGTTCCAGAGCGCGATCATCGAGTTCTGGCTGCCGGTCTTCGGAGACGTCAAGTTTGTCACCTCCACCATCTTCGACATCGGCGTGTACATCGTGGTGGTGGGCCTGGCACTCGACGTTCTCCGCAGCCTCGGTGCCGAAATCGATGAACACTTTGAGGGCCAGGGCGCGCCCCTGGCAGAGGAAGACGCCTCCGACCTTGCAGGCGAAGCCGCTGAATCCGCCGCATCCGGGAAAGGTACCGCATGAGCATCAACCTGACCCTGCTGATCGTCATGGGCGTTTTGTACGCCTGCGGCATCTACTTGCTCCTGGAGCGGAGCCTGACGCGCGTGCTGTTGGGCTTGATGTTGCTGGCCAATGCCACCAACATCCTGATCCTGACCACCGGCGGATACGCCGGATTGGCACCCTTGTTCACCAAGGAAACCAGCCCGGACGCCTATAGCGATCCTTTGCCCCAAGCTCTGATCCTCACCTCGATCGTCATTTCCTTCGCCGTGACGGCCTTCATGCTGGGCATCATCTACCGCACTTGGGTCCTGGCACGGCAGGACGAAATCCAGGATGACCTTGAGGACCGTCGCGTAGCCAAGACGCCCAGCTTCGATGCCGAGGACGACGCTATTGTGCCCTTGGAAACCTCGGAGTTCGCCGTCACCCCTGCCACCACCTCGGACCACACCCACCCCGAAGCAACCGAGACCCCGAGCAAGGCACCGAACCAGGAAGGAGGCAGCGCGTGAATCTCGCAAACCTGTCGCCGCTAGCTGTCCTCCTGCCGATTCTGGGTGCCGCTCTTGCGTTCCTGCTGATCCGGCACCACACCGCGCAGCGTGTGGTGAGCATCGGCATCCTGAGTGCGACGCTGCTCCTCGAGTGCCTCCTGTTGATTTCCGTATGGGACGGCGGGACGACGTCGGTCACCTTGGGCGGATGGCTGCCGCCGTGGGGCGTGGTCCTGGTAGTGGACCAGTTCTCCTCGCTCATGTTGGTTGTCTCCACCGTGGTGAGCCTTGCGGTGTTGATCTACGCCACCGGTCAAGGCATGGCCGACGGCGACCAGGAAGCACCCGTCTCGATCTTCCACCCCACGTACCTGATCCTGGTGGCGGGCGTGTCCAACGCGTTCCTCACCGGTGATCTCTTCAACCTCTACGTAGGGTTCGAGATCCTGCTGACGGCGAGCTATGTGCTCATGACGTTGGGCGGCACGGGGCCGCGCATCCGTGCGGGCGTCACCTATGTGGTGGTGTCAGTGGTGTCATCCGTGTTGTTCCTCATCGCCATCGCCATGATCTACGGGGCCACGGGAACCATCACCATGGCGGACCTTGCCATCAAATTGGCGGAACTGGACCAAGGCACCCAAAACCTCCTCCACGTCATGCTGTTGGTGGCCTTCGGCATCAAGGCCGCCGTGTTCCCGCTGTCCTTCTGGCTCCCTGACTCCTACCCGACGGCGCCGGCTCCGGTTACGGCCGTGTTCGCGGGCTTGCTGACCAAAGTGGGTGTCTACGCCATGGTCCGTACGGAAACGCTCTTGTTCCCCGGCGACACCCTGAATGTTCCACTCATGGTGGTGGCATTACTCACCATGGTGGTGGGCATCCTAGGTGCCCTGGCCCAAAGCGATATCAAGCGTCTGTTGTCGTTCACCCTGGTCAGCCACATCGGGTACATGGTGTTCGGCCTGGCCATGAGTTCCGTGGCAGGGTTGGGCGCCGCCGTCTTCTACGTGGCGCACCACATCACCGTGCAGACAAGCCTGTTCCTGGTCACAGGTCTCATAGAACGCAGGGGCGGCAGCTCGTCCATGGACCGGTTGGGTGGTTTGGCCAAGCTTTCCCCGTTACTGGCCTTGCTGTTCTTCGTCCCGGCCATGAACCTCGCAGGTATTCCGCCGTTCTCTGGCTTCCTGGGAAAGTTGGGCCTCCTGCAGGCCGGCGTGGATTTGGGAACACCCTTGGCCATCACGCTGGTGGTGGGTGGCGTTGTCACCAGCCTCCTGACGCTGCTGGCCATCGCCCGCGTGTGGAACAGGGCCTTCTGGCGCAAGCCCGAAGACGCTGAGTATCCGGACCCAGCTCTCCTGAATCCCCGGAACGTGGGCGTCTTGCCGCGGACCATGGTTGGTTCGACGGCGGGACTGGTAGTTTTCGGTGTCGCGCTGACGGTCTTCGCCGGTCCGCTCTTCCAGGTGGCTGACGGTTCCGCAGGAATCATGCTGGATCGTTCGGCCTATATCCACTCGGTCCTGGGCGACTCGGTCGAGGTGCCACCGCTTGGGCCGCCCGAGGAAACACAGACGGGTGATGCCAAATGAGCCGTAAGCCCATTTCGTTCCGCACCGAACTCCCGCTGCTCATTTGGTTGGTCATTGTCTGGGGCGCATTGTGGCGGGACTTCAGTCCCGGAAACCTGCTGTTCGGTGCGCTGATAGCCGTGCTGGTAGCCAAGCTGTTCTACCTTCCACCAGTGGAACTGAGCGGCAGGTTCAACATCCTGCGCGCCATTCCCTTCGCCCTGATGTTCCTCGCCAAAGTGGTGGCAGCGAGCTTCCTGGTGTTGTTCCTGGCCGTGGTCAAGGGACCCAAGGTGCGCAGCGCCGTCGTCGCCGTTCCCTTGCGCAGCCACTCGGACCTGATGGTGACGGCCACGGGGCACGTCATCTCGCTGATTCCGGGCTCGCTGGTGGTGGAGGTGGACCGGTCGACGTCCACGCTTTACCTGCACGCGCTCAATATTTACGAAGAAGCGGACATCGACAAAATTCGCGAGGAAGTCCAGATCATTGAAGCGCGGCTGATCCGGATCATGGGCACGCGCGAAGAAGTAGAAGCCCTCAACGCTGAAGTACGTCCGGGAATGGAAGGGGCAGCACGATGAAGGAGATCATCCTTGTGGTCACGGCGGTGATCCTCAGCCTGGCTGCCGCGGGCGCGATTGTCCGCATCGCGATCGGCCCTTCCCTGCTGGACCGCGTCCTGGCATCGGATGTCTTGCTGGCCATCCTGGGTGCTGCACTGGCGATCGACATGGCGATGAACAGGCACCTCAACAACCTGATGCTGCTGGTAGCCCTCGCGGTGATCGGATTCATCGGATCAGTGACCGTTGCACGTTTCGTGGCTGAACGGAGGGAACAGAACAATGAGTCCTGATGCCACCGGCGTGGATGTCGTGATCGATGCTGTCACCGCAGTTTTCCTGGTGGTGGGAGCCTTGATGTCCTTGGGTGCCGCCATCGGTTTGCTGCGATTCCCGGATCTCATGAGCCGCATGCACGCAGCCACCAAGCCCCAAGTGCTGGGACTGTTCCTCATGCTTGCTGCTATTGGCCTGCAGATGCGAACGTGGTGGGTTTGGCCGGTTCTGCTGGTGGCATGGATTTTCCAGTTGTTGACGGCACCTGTGTCCGCCCATATGGTGGGTCGCTCCGCCTACCGCACCAAACATGGCCACCGCGAGATGCTCACCAAGGACGAACTCGAGGCTGTTGTGCAACGGGCGGCTGCGGGGCAAGAACCCCGCAACGACCGCTAAAAGTCCCGGTCACACAAACGCGGAGTCGCCTTGCGTCCAATGGTTCATTCCATCAGGTGGAGGCAAAAGCGACCCCGCGTTGCTGTCTGTGGTTGCGGGCTAGACGATGTCGTGTGACTTGGCGAAACGTGCAATGGCACGCTGTGTGCCACGGCTGGCCAACACCTGAATCAAGGTGCTGACGAAGGCTGAGATCAGCGCAAAAGTCAGTGCTGAACGCAAGCTCGTTTCCATGTCGTCGTTGCCCAGGGGTGGTTTGTTGCCAGTTGCCTTTTCCCACCCTTTGTTGACGAGTTTGGTGCCTACGAAGCCCGCTCCGAGGCTTACTCCGGCACCGATCAGCTTGAAGAAGAGGTTCATGCCCCCAGCCTAGCCGTCCGTGGGCCGACTCCAGAGTCAGCGCCGGCTTTCGCGCTCTTTCAGGAACGCTGCCAAGGACCCAACAGGGGCCAGCACGGGAACAACGGGGTGCTCTGCCGACCAGGCAGCATCCACGGAATCAAACTCAGCGATTTCCTTGAGCAGGTAGTAGGTGGGCGGCATCAGCTTCAGGGTCCCGGCTGCTTCAGCTTCCAGGATTCCGTCTACTGGCATCCACAACGATTGCCAGGCCTCCGTGGTTTGATGCTGCGGCTCGGCTCCCGGGGAAGGCCTGGCAACGTAGAAGTAGGTGTCAAAGCGCTTCGGCATGTCCGTAGGCGTGATCCAGTTGGCCCAAGGGCGGAGATCCGCGGCACTGATGCTGAGCCCGGACTCCTCCTGGACTTCGCGGATTGCGGCGGTGAGGACCGTCCCTGCGTTGGTTTCGGCCTGCGTTGAGGTGGCGCCGGTGGCGATGGAACTCGAACGCCAGGCGGCAGCGTGGCGTTGAAGCAGGTCCGCTGGGTAGTCCCAGCCTGACTCGTCCGCAGCATCCACCCGGCCGCCCGGGAAGACCACCATTCCGGCGGCGAAGTCCATGGTGCTGACCCGGTGCTGGACGAACGCCTCGATCCCGCCCGGGGCATCACGGAGCAGGATGACACTGGCAGCAAGCCGGGGCTCGGATATGGTGCCCTCGCCGGCAGGGTGATCCTGAATGGGTAGGTCCGTCATGAAAGTGCCCCTTTGCCGCGGTCGAGTCTGCTGGATCATTCTCTCAGGTCTCGTTGTGGGGCCGGATGTACAGGCCGAAACGGGCGCGAGGGGTGCAGAGCGGGCCCCGCAACGCACGCAACCCCACGCACGGGCCCCCCGGATCGCCCGATTGTGACCACCGGCCGGCATCGGACAGTCGCCCACAACACGGGCAGGTGTAAACTGAACCAGCCCATCAGGGCAGATTTGATAACGACAGGGGAGCGCCGCCGTCGGACCTTGCAGAGATGCAGGAGACGCGAGGGCGCTGAGAGTGCGGACAGCCGCAGACCCTCGAACCTGATCCGGTTAGTACCGGCGCAAGGGAGTCGAGCTTCTCAGAGTGTCCGGATCCAGGCGGCGCAGGCCGATGGGAAATCCGGGGAGCACTTTCCCCTCCTGTAACCTCAGGAGGCAGAAAATGACCACGGTAAACGTGAAGAAGACCAGTTATAACTGGCGTGTTGTAGACATCGTTGTGGCGGCCTTGATCGCCATCGCAGGCGGCGTGATCTTCTGGGCCTGGTCCCAGGGCGCCGCGCTGGTATCCATCCCCATGAACGCGACGTATCCGCCGCTCACCGGCCTGATCGCCGGTGGCTGGATGATCCCCGCAGTCCTGGGAATGCTCATTATCCGCAAACCCGGCGCCGCCCTCTTCTGCGAAGCCGTCGCGGCCACCGGTGAGCTGATCATGGGTTCCCAGTACGGAACCACCGTGCTGATCTCCGGGATCCTTCAGGGCCTAGGTGCCGAGCTCATCTTCGCCGCCTTCCGGTACAAGAAGTTCAACCTGCCCACGGCCCTCCTCGCCGGTGCCGGTGCGGGCCTCTTCTGCGGCCTGAACGACTCCTTCCTCCCGTGGGGCTGGAACATCGCCTACGAGGCAATGGACAAACTGGCGTACATCACTTTCACCACCATCTCGGGTGCCATCATCGCCGGCGCCCTGTCCTGGGTTGCCACCCGCGGCTTGGCTAAAACCGGCGTCCTGAGCTCCTTCGCATCGCGCAAGGCCGCGTCGGAGCCCGTCTTCAGCTGATGCCCGCCACGCAGAGCGGCAGCAAGAACAGCAGCCCGGTGAGGCCTGCCGCCATCTCCGCCGAGGGCTGGGGTTGGCGGCATGCCGGCAGGTCCGCTCCCGCCATTCATGGGCTTGACCTCCGGATTGAACCGGGCGAGCGGGTGTTGCTGCTGGGGCCTTCGGGCGCCGGCAAGTCCACACTGCTGCACGCCCTCGCGGGGGTGCTGGGTGACGAGGAAGACGACTCGGACGAGTCAGGTTCCCTGCTGATCGACGGCGTTGCTCCGCGGGAACAGCGGGGCCGCGCCGGTCTCATGCAGCAAGACCCCGAGACGCAGGTGGTCCTGTCGCGGGTTGGTGACGACGTCGCTTTCGGTGCGGAGAACCTTGCCGTGCCGCGAGAGGAGATCTGGGCCCGCGTCCATGAAGCGCTCGACGACGTCGGGTTGCGTACCGCCGCGGGCGGCGGATTGGCATTGGACCACCCGACGGCGGCGCTCTCCGGGGGGCAGAAGCAGCGCCTTGCGCTGGCGGGGATTCTCGCGATGCGTCCCGGCTTGATCCTCTTGGACGAACCCACGGCCAACCTGGATCCGGCCGGAGTGCTGGAGGTTCGGGATGCTGTTCGGCGTTGCCTGGACAAGACCGGCGCAACGCTGGTGGTGGTGGAGCACCGTGTGTCGGTGTGGAAGGACTTGGTGGACAGGATCGTGGTCCTGCAGCCGGGTGCCCTGGCGGCGCCGGGAACGGGCCAGGCAACGGGCGGGGTCCTTTTGGACGGCCCGCCGGACAAGGTCCTGTCCGAGGCCCGCACCCTGTTGATGGCTGCCGGCGTTTGGGTGCCGGGGTACGTACCGGCCACCCGCCAACGACGCAACCAACCCCACACCGCCCCACTGCTCCTCGCGGCCCAGGACCTCGCAGTTTCCCGGGAAAAGCCGCGGCGCAAGGGCTTCAAGACCATCCCGCCCGTCCCGGTTCAAACAGGAATCACCGCGCAGGTCAGGGCCGGCCAAGCACTGACCATCACTGGAGCCAACGGGGCTGGAAAGTCCACGTTCGCGCTCACGTTGGCCGGCCTTTTAGCGCCGGTGGACGGTACAGTGAGTGCCGCCGTCGAGCTTTCCAAAGGGGCCGGTATTGACCCGTTCAAGTGGAAAGCAGACCAGCTGATTTCACGGATCGGGACGGTGTTCCAGGAGCCGGAGCACCAGTTCGTCACAGGCAAGGTCCTGGACGAGCTCATGTTTGGGCCCAGGCATTTAGGCCACGGCGAAGAACGGGTGGACGAACTGTTGGAGCGGCTGCGGCTGACGCATTTGGTGGACGCCAACCCCTACACCCTTTCCGGCGGTGAGAAGCGGCGGCTCTCGGTGGCCACCGTGCTTGCCGCGCACCCCGAAGTCCTGGTGCTCGATGAACCTACGTTCGGCCAGGACGCCAACACGTGGGCGGAGTTGGCGTCGTTCCTTTCAGAGTTGCTGGACGCCGGAACGGCTGTGGTCTCCGTGACCCACGACCAGGAATTCAGCGCAGTGCTCGGCGGAACGGAGCTGCGGCTCGGCCCGGTACAGCACGGTGAAGCCACGCATCAGGAAGCTGGTGCAGCATGAGGGATGCACTGAACCTCCGCGGGAATCGTGCCCTGCTGACCCGAGCCAACCCCTTGGCAAAGTTCGTGTCCGTGTTTCTGATTTCCCTGGTGCTGGCCCTGTCCATCGACTGGGTATCGGCGTCCACGGCGTTGGTTGCGGAGCTGGCGTTGTTTCCGTTGGCCGGGCTTACGTTCAGGCTTCTGTGGCAGCGCGCCTGGCCGCTGATCATCGCCGCTGCGATCGGCGGCTGGAGTACCGCGATTGTGGCGGCGGACAGCGGCGCTGTACTGCTCGACGTCGGACTCTGGTCCATCAGCGAAGGTTCCCTTGAGCTGGGGCTGGGTTTCATGCTGCGCGGTTTGGCGATCGCGTTACCGGCAATCCTGCTGATGACCTGCACGGATCCCACTGATTTGGCAGATGCGCTGGCCCAGAAGGCCAAGTTGCCGCACCGCTTTGTCCTGGGATCCTTGGCTGCCATGAGGTTGGTTGGGCTCATGGCAGAGGAGTGGCAGACCATCGGCATGGCCCGCCGTGCCCGCGGAGTCGGTTCCCAGGGCAGCCCGTTCCAACGGCTGAAGGCCACGCTGGGCCAGAGCTTTGGGCTCTTGGTCCAAGCCGTGAGGAGGGCTTCGCGGCTGGCAGTCACCATGGAAGCGCGCGGCTTCGGCGGCGGTCAACGGACGTGGGCGCGCGAATCCACGTATTCGCTTCTGGACGCCTGGGTGGTCCTTGGCGGTGTGGTCATCGCTGCGGGTGCAGTCCTGACGGCACTCGGCGCTGGAACGTGGAGCTTCGTCTGGCGTTAGGGAGCCTGCTGTTCCTGGATCTCGTCGAAGCCTGCCCGGGTCAGGAATCCGAGTTGGGCTTCCTTCTCGGCAAGCTGGATGATGGGTCCCAACTCGAAGCATGTCGCCTCCAAACGGCGCAGGGCCTTGGCGTTGCGTGAGTCCGGCTCCACCACGATCCGGTCCTTGCCGGGCAGGCTGAACATGTACTTGATCAGTGCTGTGCCGAGCCTCGGCGTGAAGTGCGGGATGGGCCGGGTGGCCGGGGCCAACAGCAAGTGCATACCAATGTCAGCCTCGCGTGCGGGGTAGGCCTCGCCCACGGGGTCGTGCAGTGGTTCGTACGTCTGGAAAAGGGCCAGCGGTTCGCCATCAAGGACGGCCAGGAACGCGTGGTGGGTCTCCAGGGAATCAAGGAAATCGTAGATCCCCTGGACTTCTTCGCGGGAATTCTCCATCATTCCCCAAAACCTGGCGCGGGGCTGGGTGACCCATTCGAAGATGAGGTCGATGTCCTCGGCCGGAACAAGCGGCACAAGCCGCAGCGCGCCCCATCCTTCGAGGTCTTCGGAGTAGACGGTGGTACGGACAGAGAAGTCCTGGGTGGCGGTGGTCATGGCTTCCTTCGGGGCTGATGCGTGACAGATGGGATGCGGGAGCAGGATGAGTCAGGGATTGTCTTTGATCAATTCAGGCCAGTCAGTGACTACCGGGGTGAGTTCCCCTGCAGTCCAGAGCGGGAGTTGGTTGGCAAAGTGCTGGTGGCCGGGCGTACCGGAGGCACCGAAGGGCACGATCCAGCGGCTGTTGCGCCGCTCGGACAAGTCCCAGATGTAGCGGGCCACTGGACCACGGAAGCTTCGGTCGTCAACACCGGGGAGGCTCTCGGTGCAGAGCACACAGCCCGTATCTCCGCTGAGGGCCACGGTGGGTGCCGCTGACGCGAGTGGGCCGGGGAGGACATGGACGGCCAACAATGTGTGCCGGTCGCCCCAGGAGCGCAGCCCGGACTGCTCCAACGCAGCGTCCTCAAGCGCTGTGGCGGCTTCTGTATCGACGCTGATGCCGAGTTCTGAGCCGCGCACCAGCAGGGTCTCAAGCGCAAAGCCGATCCGGGATGCCACTGACAACCACGGTCCGAACAAGGGCGAGTAGCCCGTTGGCTCGTTCAAAGGGACAAATGCGGGATGGTTTGCCAGGCGCTGGACCAATGAGCCCCGCCACTCCGCAAACACTGCGGCGTGATGGCTCCCGGCATCCATGTGGCCGTCCCACTCCAGCAGCAGCGAACGCAGCCCCGCGGCTTCCCGGGACAATTCATCAGCGTCCAGGCCTGACAGCACCGACCGGAACAACGGCCACGGACCCAGGAGCGTGTCCGTATGGATAGCCTGCATGTCATCCACGGACAACAGCCCCGGGGCCGACTCGAGCAACCCACGGATGCGCAACGCCCGATGCGCGGGGGCGAACTCCATCGCCACGGCGTCGCCACCTCCCGCCGCGCGGTCGTTCGCGCTCACGGCGTACTGCTCCACCTCCGTGCGGGGCAGGATGACGTACTGACCGTCCCACTCATGACGGGCTGAAAAGGCCGGGGCAGGCAACCTCCTGTTGGCGGGATTGCGCTGCGGAACAAGCCCGGCAACAAAGTGCCGCACTGCTCCGGACGTGTCCCCGGCCACCACGCTGTTGACGGGCTCCACCCAGGCGTCGAACGCCGCTTCCACCTCGGAGGCGCTCCGGCTCCGCAGCAGCGGCAGGAGGGCCTCAAAACCAAGCCGCCCCTCAACGCGGGCAGGGAAGCGCAAACTCAGCGCCTCGCCGTCGGGCGCTTCAGAGATCACGGAACCTCGCGCGGTCTCGATGACCTCCACGGTGACCGGCTCACCGTCGCGGACGGTGATGGTTTGGGCACTCACGACGGCGGTTTCCCAACCCGCCGCTCCGCGCGCCTCGACGCGTTCCCCTGTTGCGTCCGTGACCCGGCGCAGTTCTTCCTCGAAGAGGTCCTGGTAGTCGGCCATGGCGTTGGTGATGGCCCAAGCGGTATGCCCGGTGTGGGCGAAATGCGGGAGGCCGGGGACACCCGGGAACGCGAAACCGATGGCGTCGAAGTCCGGGCAGGCAAGCCGTATCTGCTGGTACACGCCGGGGAGTTCCATGAGGCGGTGGGGGTCGCCGGCGATCAGCGGGAGGCCGCTCGCCGTCGTCGAGCCATGCGCGGCCCAGGCGTTGCTTCCTGACCAGACGGGAGCCTCGATGCTGAACAGGCTCACGGCGTCGTCGCCCAATGTCCGCGCGATGTGGGCCCTGAACAGTTTGTTGGGGAACGTGGAGAAGAGGATGTGATGGACCAGGAAGACGCCCAGCGGCGTCCACGGATTCCATGGCTCCGGCGTGCAGGCGGACTCGTCGAATTCGGGGCCGCCGCGGAGTCCGTCTGCCAGCGCTTGGTTGATGCCGGCCACGTACTGTCCGCACCAACGCTGAGTCTCGGCGTCGAGGTTCTCGAAGCAGCGGCGCGCGGTGTCATCCAGCCGGGCTTGCCGTGCGAACCGGTCCCAGACCACAACGTCGGCACCCAGGACCTCGGCTGTGCGGCCCTCGGAGCGCCACCGTTCCAGCTCGATCTGCCAGGAGCGGTCAGTGGCTGCGTTCATGCCTTGGAGGAAGGCGAGATCGTCGGAGGAATCCGCCCACAAATGGGGGATTCCCCACTGATCACGGTAGGTTCCGGGGCCGCCTGCCGGGGCGGAAAGGTGCGTCGGGGCAGGCGTCATAATCTCTGGCCGCTTTCGAGCTTAGGTTAGGCTTACTTAAGCTCAAGATAAATGGCTTTGGCCCCGTTCACAAATCGTGGCCGTTCGTGAAGGAGTGTTGCTTGAAGCGCAATTGGGAAGGCGTCGTGCTCAAAGTCATGGGCGCCAAGGATTTCACGCTGGAAGTCACGGGGAAGGAAGAAATCACCCCGGACTTCCTCCGCGTGCACGTGCGCGACGGTGGACTGCTGGAGCGAAGCGGGCTGCATCCCACCATGTGGATCCGGCTGTGGTTCGATGATTCCGGAAAGGCCCATCAGCGTGCCTACACCCTGGTCAACGCTTCCCCTGCGGACGGCACATTCAGCATGGACTTCGCGATGCACCACGGGGTTGCCGCCGACTGGGCCCGCTCCGTCCAGGCCGGCGACACCATCGACGCCACCGTGCAGGGCAGTTCCTTCACGTTCCCGCAGCCCGCTCCGCGCCGGATGTGGGTAGTGGGCGATCCCGCCTCCATCCCGGCCATTAACTCGCTGCTGGACGAGCGGGAAGTTGCGGCCGCGGGCTCGGCTCCGGTGACCGCCTGGCTTGAATACCAGCACGACGCCGACCCCTCGATTGAGGTGCGGACGTCAGGGTCCGACGTCGTCAGCTGGGTTCCGCGCAAACGCGACGGTGCCGCATTGGTTGACGAAGTCTGCGATGCGCTCACTGCGGAGACTGTGTCCGTGGATCACGACTTCTTCTGGATCGCCTGCGAAGCTTCCAGCACCCGCGCAATCGTGAAACACCTGCGGAAGACGCTGGGCGTGGACAAGCACCGGATCGATGCCCTGGGATACTGGCGCGTCTAGAACAGCGCGGCGTTTCTGTCGCGGTGCCAGGCGCTACTCGCGCCAGTTGAGGAAGCCCTTTTTTCCCTCCGGCGGGGTGAGGACGACGTCCCGGCCATACTTCTTTTGTGCGTCAGCGCCGAAGAAGGCATCCGGGACGATGCGGATTGCCTTGGCTACTTTCCCGTCCTTAAGGAAGACGAACAACGCGGGGGACGCCGTGTAGCGGTTCTCCTTGGTCAAAGGCTCGCCGAAGGCTGCTTCGATGTCCTTGGCCGGTGTTCCCTCCGTTACGAAACCCGCCTGGTCCCACTCGAAGTCCGTGGCATCAGCCAGTTTCAAGGCCGTCCCGTTCTTCGCGGACTCGAGCACCTGGCTGTTGAGCTTCTCATTCGATTCGGGCATGACGGATCCTCCTAGTGAACAGGCGGCCAGGGCGCAGGCCAGGATGGCAGTGAGCAAGCCTGCGACGGCGGCGCGGCCAGCAAGGGTGGCGCGGCCAGCGACGGTGATGCGGCCAGCGGGAGTCCGCGGCCGACGTCGGGCGTTTGATTGGCGTTGGAACCTCACGACGTAGTCCTCGACTCGTCATTGAACTCCGGATCCTCGCCCGGGGCGGGCTCGGCATTGTTGGCGTCGCCGGTCTGGTCCATGGGGACCTCGTTGGAAGGGTGGGGCAGCAGGTCCTGTCCCACCACCACAGTGTCGCCGTTGTTCACGGCTTCTTCGATCAAGTCCGCAAGCTCCTCAGCGCTGGCATCCGGGTTGGCTATGGCCACGTTGCGGCCCACCTCATTGTTGTACAGATCCATGGCTTCGCGGGGCGCGGGGTTGCCGGGGAGTTGCTCGTGCGCCGTGGCGTAGTCCTCCGCCCAGTCCGCGCCGAACTCCTTGACCATGAGTGCGTTCCAATATGCGTGACGGAAGGCATCGTTCTGGTCATCGTTGCGGTCGGCGCTGGGGAAGCGGTCGTCGGCAGTGCTGAAGGCGTCATCATGAATGTCTTTGAAGGCGTTCATCTCGAAAGGACCCAGCCCGTTGAGGAGTTCCGCTTCCTTCTCGGTGACCTCCCTTTGGTCAACCACGAAGCGCAGGGGGTCCCAGTCCCCGGGCCACATGGTGGTCTCGGCGTCGCTGACCTGGTATTCGTCCAGGATTTCCTGCGGTGTTGGCTGGTCGGGGTTCGGGTTGGCCGAGGTTTTGGTGGTGGCGTCGTTCCCGGGGTTGGTGGAATTGGAGGAGCTGCTGCCGGAACCGCCCGAGCTGCTGCCGGAACTGCCTGAATCAGCACTCCCCTCCGTGGACGCGGATGACTGCTGGTTGGCATTGGTGAGCACGGACTGTGATGCCTCTTCCAGGCCTCGCGTAGTCCTCTCCAGCAACGGCCGCAGGCGGCCCTGCCAATCTGCGGCAAAACGCTTGGCATCCTGGCCCTGCCAGCCGCCGCCTTGGCCGGTCATGCCATGGCCGATCAAGGAGTCGAGTTCCCGGGCCCGGCTGGTCAGCAATGACGCACCGTTGGCCAAGGCCTTGGAGAGTGCTTTGAGTTGGTCGACGTCGGCGCCGTAGAAAGGCATGTTTCCCCCTGAGCTTTCCCTCCATGGTTTGGTATTGTCCCCCGGGCCGCAATGGGGACTTCTGCCCGGTGGCGGCTGAGGGAAAGCGTTCGCCTGCGGCGACCGGTCGCCGTCGTGCTCTATATCTCACGGATCGGGTATGGTGTGACGTTTGCCGCTCAAACGGCGTTTTGTGTGGGACTTCTAGCTCACCTGTGATATTTCTTGGATATGACGCAACCTACCGCTGAACACGTAGGCCTTCTGCTCCGCAACGCCCGTGGCGAAAAAGGATGGACGCAGGGGCAGTTGGCTACCGCGCTTGGAACCAGCCAGAGCGCGATCGCCCGGATGGAGCAAGGTAAACAGAATCTCAGCCTCCGGATGATCGAACGGCTTGAGGCAATATTCGGCCGATCAATCGTCAAAGTGGGCAAGCCACAGATGACCCACCTCCGGGTGGAGGGCGGCAGGACCCTGTCCGGCGAAGTGGATGTCAACAGCAGCAAGAATGCCGGCGTGGCGCTTTTGTGCGCCAGCCTCATCAACCGCGGAACCACCACGTTGCGCCGCTTGGCCCGCATCGAAGAAGTCAACAGGATTGTTGAAGTACTGACCTCCATTGGCGTCGAATGTACCTGGCTCAACGGAAGCGACCTCCGCATCCGCAGGCCCGAAGTTTTGGACCTTGGGTCCATGGACGTGGACGCCGCCCGCCGTACCCGCAGCGTCATCATGCTGCTGGGGCCGCTCCTGGACGAGACCAGTGAGTATTTGCTGCCCTACGCTGGTGGTTGCGACCTCGGAACGCGCACAGTGGAGCCGCATATGCAGGCCCTGCGCCAGTTCGGGCTTGAGGTCGAAGCGAAGTCCGGGTTCTACTCCGTAGCTGCGCCCCCGGCCGATGACCACCACCGTTCCTTCGTCCTCACCGAACGTGGCGACACCGTTACTGAGAACGCCATCATGGCCGCCGCGCACCGCGAGGGCACCACCGTGATCCGCAACGCCAGCCCCAACTACATGGTCCAGGACCTCTGCTTCTACTTGCAGGGCCTGGGCGTTGAAATCGAGGGCGTCGGCACCACCACCCTGAAGATCACTGGCCGTTCCGCCATTGATGTGGAGATCGAGTACTTCCCGTCCGAGGACCCCATCGAGGCCATGAGCCTGATCACCGCGGGCATCGTGACCAACTCCGAGGTCACCATCCGCCGGGTTCCCATCGAATTCATGGAGATCGAGCTGGCTACGTTGGAGCAGATGGGCCAGAACCTCGAAATCTCCGGCGAATACATGGCACGCAATGGCCGGACCCGTTTGGTGGACGTCACCACCAAGCCTTCCGAGCTCCGCGCGCCGCAGGACAAGATCCACCCCATGCCGTTCCCGGGCCTGAACATCGACAACCTGCCGTTCTTCGCTGTGATCGCGGGCAAAGCCGAGGGCCAGACCATGATCCACGACTGGGTCTACGAGAACCGTGCCATTTACTTGACGGAACTCAACAAGCTGGGCGCCCAGGTGCAACTGCTGGATCCGCACCGGATTTACGTCAACGGACCCACTAAGTGGCGCGCTGCCGAAATCGGCTGCCCGCCTGCCCTGCGCCCTGCCGCCTGCTTGCTCCTGGCAATGCTCGCTGCCCGGGGCACGTCCGAGCTCCGCAACATCTACGTGATCGAGCGTGGCTACGAGGACCTGGCCGAGCGGTTGAACACCATCGGCGCCAAGATCGAGTACTTCCAGGACTAGGCTCCACGCTTAGCCGGCGCGCCCGTTCCCGCCATCCGCCCCAGTTCGTTCTGGTGCGGATGGCGGGAAGGTGCGGTCCTCGCTGCCCTTCCAGCCACTGTCCTCCACCGGCCTCCTGACGCAGAATGGAGCATGCGGACTTTCGGGGTCGAGGAAGAGCTGCTCATCGTCCATCCTGTGACGGGAGAGCCCCTTGCCCTCGCGGATGCGCTGCTTGCGGGCCGCCACCAACCCGCATCCGCAACGAGCCTCAGCCACGAACTCAAGCTGGAGCAGATCGAAACCCAGACCCGCCCCTGCCACAGCTACGGTGACCTTCTGCATCAGATCCGCCGCGGCCGGGCTATGGCCAACGAAGCAGCCCGGCAGCACGGAGCGCGGGTTGCTGCAATTGCTACCTCTCCGCTGGATTCGAACACCCACACCACCCCGGATCCCCGCTATGCGGCGATGCTGGATCGCTTCGGAATCATCGCTACGGAACAATTGACGTGCGGATTCCACGTGCACACCTCTGTCGAATCACCTGAGGAAGGTGTGGTGGTGCTGGACCATATCCGGGACAAACTTGCCGTGCTCACCGCCCTCACCGCCAACTCACCCTATTGGCGCGGCCTTCCCACCGGGTTCGACAGCTACCGCACCCAGGCATGGAACCGCTGGCCCACTTCTGGACCGTCCGGCGTGTTCGGATCACTCACTGCCTACCGACGCATCGTGAGTCGGCTGTTGGAAACAGGCGTGATCCTGGATGAGGGCATGATTTACTTCGATGCCCGCATCTCCCGGAACCACCCCACCGTGGAGGTCCGCGTAGCCGACGTCTGCCTGCGCGCCGAGGACGCCGCGTTGATTGCGGTACTGGTGCGGGCTTTGGTGGAGGCCGCTTCCTTGGAAATGCTCGACGGCGTTGAGCCCACCGCGGTGCCCACGGCACTCCTGCGGATGGCGAGTTGGCAGGCCAGCAATGCGGGGTTGCGTGGAGATCTCCTGGACTTCGGTGATTTCCGGCCCCAGCCGGCGGCGGACGTCGTCTGGGCGCTGGTGGATTATGTGAGCCCAGTGCTGGATGACCAAGGCGAATTGGAGCTGGTCAAAGCGGGGATCTCAGACCTGTTGGAGCGGGGGAACGGCGCGGACGAGCAACGGGAAGCGGCGGTGCGTTACAACAACAGGCAGCGCGGCAGCCAGAACCAGCCGGGCAGTCCACCCACCAGCGCAGCCCTGGCCGCCGTCGTCGGGCATGCAGCGAAGGTGACGGTTCGCGGAACCTCCGCCGACGCGCACAAGGAGCCCGCGCCGATGCTGACCCGGGTCAGGAGGCCTTAGGATTGGCCGGCCGGTTCTTCCCACGCCATTAGGTAGGCGCCAGTGAGACCCTCCACCAAGTAGAAGCAGAACGGCGGGATGTCCTTTTTGGCTACCAGAATGGCGCCATAGATAGGTGCGCTGACCGAAGCTGTGACGCCGATCCAGCGTTTTGTGGGTAAGGAAAGAAGACTGCCACCCAAGGCGGCCAACGCCACCACGTGCAACCCGGAATACGCCAGGAAGGGCGCGTTGGATCCCCGGCGATAGGCAAAACCTTCGAGGTCTGAAGCCCGCCGGGCGAGGCTGGAGACGAAGAATGGGGCGCCGGCGAGCAACGCGGCGGCGGCAGCGAAAGCCCACTTCTTCGCTTTCCCACGCGATGCGCCGGTGTCCGGGACGGAGTGCGTACCCGGTACGGCGTCCTTTCCCGGAACGGCGCGGGCAAAGGCAGCGAATCCAACCGGCACGGCGACGGTCCCCATGGCGGTTAGGTGCTGGCCCACGATCCAGCCGCGCCGTCCGGAGGTCAGCATGCGCAGGCGTTCGGCATCGTCCGGTGTGATGTAGACGCGTGAGACCGGCGAGATTCCCACGAACCACACCACCGTGCCGGCAACGATGACCGCTCCGGCACGGCGATAGGGATGGTTCCCGCTCATGGCAGCAAGGTTAGACCTGTTTGAGGGCCTTCTCCAGATCCAGGATGAGATCGTCCACGTCTTCCAGTCCTACCGACAAGCGGACCACACCGTCGGTGAGTCCGATCGCGGCCCGGCCCTCAGGCCCCATGGCCCGGTGGGTGGTGGTGGCGGGGTGGGTGATGAGGGATTTGGAATCGCCCAGGTTGTTGGAGATGTCAATGACGCGGAGGCCATCGAGCAAGGCGAAGGCGGCCTCTTTGGCTGAGCGCCCGGCCGAAGGAGACAGCTCGAAGGTCAGCACAGTGCCGCCGGCCTTCATCTGCTTCGCGGCAAGCTCGTACTGCGGGTGGGACGTGAGCAGCGGGTACTTGACCCAGCTGATGGCAGGCTGCTGCTCGAGCCACTCCGCGATCTTCAAAGCGGATGCCGAGCTGTGGTTCACCCGCAGTCCGATGGTCTCCAACCCCTTGGTCAGCACCCAGGCGTTGAACGCGGAAAGGGAAGGGCCGGTATGGCGCATGAGTTGCTTGACGGGACCATCGATGAACTCTTTGGTGCCCAGGATCGCGCCGCCGAGGACACGGCCTTGGCCATCAATGTGCTTGGTGCCGGAATACACGATGACGTCCGCGCCCAGCTCACCGCAGCGCTGCAGGAGGGGAGTGGCGAAGACATTGTCCACCACGACAGTCGCCCCAGCGGCATGCGCCAGTTCGCTGACGGCGGCGATGTCCACGATCTCCTGCATCGGATTGGAGGGCGACTCAAAGAACACGGCGGTGGTCGGTTCCGAGAGGGCTTCGCGCCACTGCTCCAGATCCGGGCCGTCAACGAACACCGTCTCCACGCCCCAGCGGGGCAGGATCTCGTTGAGGATCACGAAGCAGGAGCCGAACAGCGAGCGCGCGGCTACCACGCGGTCGCCGGCAGCCAGCAAGGCACCCAAAGCGGTGAAGACCGCGGACATGCCGGAGGCTGTCGCAAAGCACGCCTCGGTTCCTTCGAGCAGCCGCAGCCGCTCCTGGAACGTGGCGACGGACGGGTTGCCGTAGCGGGAGTAAACGAAGCGTTCGTCCTCGCCGGTAAATGCCCGTTCGGCAGCGGCAGCCGATTCGTAGACAAAGCCGGAGTTCAGGAAAACGGGCTCGGACGTTTCCTGGAAATTGGTGCGGTCAAGGCCACCGCGAACGGCCTGGGTGTCAGGGCTCCAGCCGGCGGCGTCGGGATTGAAAGTCACTTACTCGGTCCCCAGATTCGTAGGCAGGCCACGGTTCTTCCAGCCGTTTACGGTGCGCTCACCGTAGCGGTCCGGTTCGCCTTCGAAGCCCTCAAGGACGTTGTACGCCGTGAAGCCGGCCTGTGTTGCGGCAATGGCAGCGGAGATGGAGCGCTGGCCGGAACGGCAGATGAACACGAGCTCCACGGCGTCATCCTCGGGTGCCTGCTGCTGCAGGTCCTCGATAAAGCGGGAGTTCGGGATACCGCCAGCCAGGTTCCACTGGATGAACAGGGGATCGTTCTCGGTGGCTTTGGTGTCCGGGATGCCGATGTGGGCCCACTCGCCCTCGGTGCGCACATCCACCAGGATCGCGCCTTCTTCGAGCTTGGCCCACGCGTCCTGTGGGGTCAGGTCACCTGCGTAGCTCATGCGTGGCCCTCGAACGCTTCTTCATCGTCGTAATTCTCAAGTTGGTCCACTGCGTTGGCGACGGCGGCATCAGCATTGGCGATCGCCGCAGGCAGCACAATGGCTTGGGCCACGATGACGTCCGTGCCGTTGAAGGTGGCTGCCGGGCTGCCATGGAGCACATAGCCTTCGGCGAGGGAGTTGTGGATACGCTCGCAGAAATCGCGGTTATCCGGGCCTGTAATCAGGCGGTAGGAGAGTTTTTCTTCAGTGGGTTCAGGCATTGCTGGTGCTCCTCAGTCACGCTTGCAGTTCGAGTTGTCGATACGCCGAGTAGTCACCTGAGGCACCCCGCCGGAGAGAGGGTTGCCGACCAGCAAGTCAGGGCTTTGCGCTGGTACTCATTACTCAAGAAAAACGTAACATCCACGGGCGTCGGGCTGCACTTGCGGGCGGCTGCACCGTCGTCATGTTGCGTAATCGGAGGCTGATCCACTATCGGTCCTTGAGCTCCCGCACTGCCGCGCCGACAGTGGGGTAGAAGTGGTCCGGCGTAAAACGGGCCGCCGTGCCGAGGCGGATCAACTTGTCCTTCACGGGCCCTTTGAGCTCGGCAAACACCAGATCCACTCCTTTTCTGGCCAACCATTCGTCCAGGGTTACCAGGTCATCCAAGGCTGTGGTGTCGATCCCGGTGATCGGTTCGGCGGCAAGGATGATGTGGGTGACGGGCTCCGCGGACTCGTCCGGGGCCTCGTCGAGTTGCTCCCTCACGAAGCTCGCCAGGACCTGTCCGTTGCCGAAGAACAGGGGTGCATCAAACCGGAGGATCAAGAGCCCGGGGATGCGCTTGCCCTCGGGGTGGCGTTCAAGGTCGTGATACCCGGGAAGGCCTTCCTCTGCGCCGAGTTCGGTTCTGTACGGATCCCATGCCCTGCGGACAAAGTCCAGGAGTGCCAAGGCGATGGCCACCACGATTCCCTGGAGGACACCCACCGTCAGCACTCCCAGGAACGCAGCCAGCATCACCACGGACTCGCTGCGGCTCAGCCCCAGGAGCCGCCTGACGCCGGCAGGATCTGCGAGGGCAATGGCCGCGGCGATGACGACGGCGGCCAGGGTTGCCGACGGCAGGTACTCGGTTACTCCCGGAGCCAGCAGCATGAAGGCCAGTACCAGCACGGAGCCCACCACGCCTGTCATCTGGGATTTTGCGCCGGCATCCACGGCTACCGGTGTCCTGGAGGTACTGCCTGAAATGGGAAACCCACCCAAGAGGCCTGTAGCGGCATTGGCTGCTCCAAGCGCTGCCATCTCCCTGTTTCCGGAGACCTTCTTCCCTTCTTTGGCTGCCAATGTTTGAGACAACACGCCAGTGTCAGCGAAAGCCATGAGCGCGATGCCCGCGGCGGCGGGGAGCAGCATCAAAGCGTCGGCCCAGCCAATACCCCCGAGTGCGGGCATGGGCAGGCCCTGCGGCAGGACCCCGGTGACCTTCACGTCGTCGTTGAGCCCGAAGACCGCCGTCGCCACGCACGAGCCAACCACCGCCAACAGGACGCCGGGTACCTTCCACTTCAGGAGCCGGGGGATCCAGATGAGCGCCAGCGACCCCACTCCCAACAACAGCGCGGTGATGTTGACCTCGCCGCCAAGTAACCCGGTAGTAACCTTCGCGAGCTTTTGCCAGACGTCGCCGTCGGCCTCAATACCCAGAAACGCCGGGAGTTGCGAAAGGGCCACCAACAGTGCGATTCCGTTGAGGTACCCGAGCCGGATGGGTTTGGACAGCAGGCCCGTGATGGCTCCCAGTTTCAGTGCCGAGCCCGCAAGCATGAGCGCCCCGATCAACACGGCCAGCAAGCCGGCCAGCGCCACGGATTTTTCGCTGCTTCCCGCTGCCAGCGGCACAATGGCCGCGGCGATCATAGGGGCCAGGGCAGAGTCGGGTCCCAGGACCAGAATGCGGGAGGGCCCCACCACCGCATAAACCAGCAGCGGGACCACTGTTGCGTAAAGCCCGGTGACCGGGGGAAGCCCTGCTGCCTGTGCATAGGCCATCCCGGCGGGCACCAGCAAAGCAAACAGCGCAGCGCCCGCAACGAGATCGTGCCGCAGCCATTCACGCTTGTAGCCCTTGAGGGCCCAGGCGCTGGACAGCCGCTCCTTGGCGGAGGGGCGGGAGGTTGCTGCACTCATACAGCGATCATTCCCGACCCCTGCTGATTGTGGAACACGACATACGCCTTATGTGGAAAATACGGACCGTCTCCGGCCGCGTTCAAATGTGACGCCCCGGGAGCATAATTGACCCAGTACGTCCTCCTGTAACTTCGCATGAAATCAGGTCGCGGTGAACGGACAGAGCAGTTCTACACTCAAGCCCATGCTGCATTTTGGATGGTTTGTGGGCCATGGATTCGGTGTCCAGGGGTGGGGGACGCCCGGTTACGGCCTGGGCTACGACTGGAAGAAGCCAGCCCTGTACCAGGACGCAGTCCGGGCGTTCGAACAATCCGGGTTGGACCTCTTCATCATCGAGGATTCCCTCACCGTGCCGGACACGTATGGCGGATCGGCCGAAGTGTCCCTGGCTCATGCCTCCTTTGCGCCGAAACACGATCCGCTGGCGCTGGTCCCTTACCTGCTCTCCGCCACCGAGCACCTGGGAATCGTGCCGACCGTCAGCGCCTCGTTCTACCCGCCCTTCACGGCCGCCCGGCTTTTGGCCACGTTGCAGCACTTCTCAGAGGGCCAGTTGGGCTGGAACGTCGTCACGTCCGGCAGCGACCTCGCCGCCCAGAACTACGGGTTGGATCAACAGATTGAACACGACCTTAGGTATGAAAAAGCGGAGGAATTCGTCGACGTCGTCAGGCGGCTCTGGCGGAGCTGGGAACCGGGCGCGGTCCTTGAGGACGTCTCCGCAGGGGTGTTTGCCGACCACACCAAGGTGCACCCGATCAATCACCAGGGTGACTTCTTCAAGGTCCGCGGTCCACTGAACACGGCGCCGTTGCCGGAGGAACCCGTGCTGGTCCAGGCTGGTGCGTCTCCCCGGGGCAAGGCGTTCGCCGGTAGTCATGCTGATGTGGCCATTGCGTTGGCCCGTGGTGTTGACGGCATGAAGTCCTACCGTGACTCGATTCGCGCGGAGGCCGCCAAAGCCGGCAGGAACCCCGACGACGTCAAGGTGCTTTTTGTCCTGAAGCCCACAGTGGTTGGTTCTGCTGCCGAAGCCGAGGAGCTGCGTGCCCAGCGTCGTGAGCTCACCCAGCGCGATATCGACAGCCAGCTCAACTCCATCTCCTACCTCTCGGTGATCGACTTCAAGCAGTTCGACCTGGACGCACCCCTCCCGGAGCTGAGCACCAACAGCAACCAGGGGACGTTGGAACACTTCGCCAAGGCGGCGCCTCCCGGGTCCACGCTGCGCGAGATCCTGCAGGCCAGGAGCGGTGGGGCGGGGGATTCGATCATCGGCACGGTGGGGGAGATTGCCGACTATCTTGAGTCGACCGGCTCTGAGGTGGGTGGTGACGGGTTCCTCTTCTCCGGCTTCGTGGACCCGGTGACAGTGCACGGTGTCCTGGATAAGCTCACCCCTGAACTGCGGCGGCGGGGCCTTCTAAGGAAGAGTTACGGCAACGGCGGGTTCCGGCAGAATCTCCTGGACTTCTGATGGTGTCTTCCGAACCGCCGACCTTGGTTATTGGAACGGCTCCGGTGCGTGCCGCCGACGTAGCACTGGCCGCCTCCAACCCTGCGTTTCACGTGGAACTCAACCACGATGCGTTGTCTTTGATCGGTCGCTCCCGCGACGTACTGGAACGCACCGCCGCTTCCGGGCAGCGGGTTTACGGACTCAATACGTTGCTCGGGTCCGGTCGGGACACCGCCGTGGAAGAGAAGTCGCTCCTGGCCTATCAGGTCCAGGTGGTCAGGTATCACAACAGCGGAGTGGGCTCGTATCTGGACCGTCCCGCTGCCCGCGCAGTGATCCTGGCCCGACTTGTCGGTTTCAGCCGCGGCGGTTCCGGTGTGAGGCCCGAAACAGCAAACTTCTACGCAGGACTCCTCAACCGCGGCGTCCTGCCCGCCATCCCGCGCGAAGGGTCGGTGGGATCGTCGGACCTCACCCAGCTGGCCGCCGTCGCCGCCGTCGCCATCGGTGAGGGCGAAGCCATCAACGCCGACGGCACCTTGGTTCCAGGAGCCAAAGCGCTCGCCGATGCCGGCCTTCAACCCCTCGTCCTCGCGCCCGGCGAGGCGCTTGCCTTGGTGAGCGCCAACGCGTATTCCGTCGGCGCCGGGACCCTGGCGTTGCTGCAATTGCAGCAGCTGGCCCGGCTGGCCGACGTCGCGCTTTCCCTCTCGCTGGAGACCATCGCAAGGTACGACGGCGGCGGGAACCTCAGCCCGTTTTCGCCGGCCATCCAGGCGGCCAAGGCAGTAAACGGCCAGGGTGACTCGGCGGCAGCTGTGCGGCACCTGCTCAGTGGTGGCTGGTTGGAAGATGTGCGGCCCGAGGTGTCGGTGCAGGATGCATTGTCCTTCCGGGCCGCACCGCAGACGCACGGGGCGTTCCGATCCCTGGTGGCGCAGTTGAGTGCTGCGCTGGAGGTGGAACTGAATGGTCGCGGCGACAATCCGTTGGTTGATGTCGAATCCGGGCTCATGCTGTCCGGCGGGAACTTCCAGCCGATGCAGCTGGCTCTCGCATTCGAAGGTCTGAGGGTTGCGTTGGCGCACGTGGGGATTTCCAGCGAGCGGCGCATCGCCAAGTTGTATCCGCCGCAACGGGCCATCCGGGCCAAGCACTTGCAAGCAGCATCGACCCAAGCCTCGGCTGAGCAGTCCGGGGCCGGAGCGGAATTCAACCCGGCCTCCGCGCTTGCCCAGGAGGAACTGCCCGGGCTGTTGTGGTACTCCGCGGCCGGGCTGCTTGCCGAACTCAAGTTCCTGGCCGCCCCGGCCACCCTTGGCGCCCCAACCTTGTCCGCCGACGTCGAGGACCATTCAACTCTGGCCCCCTTGGCCCTCCACCAACTCGAAAGGTCGGTGGAGGTGCTGGAAAAGCTGTTGACGATCGAGACCCTGACGGGGTCCTATCTGCTGCTCGAAGCTGGAGCTGCACAACCGCTCGGGAAGGGAACAGGCGTCGTCGTGGGTCGACTCGCTGATGTACTGGCCGACAGGTCATCGGCGCCGGATCTTGTGGAACGGGCGCGGACTGAACTGCGCGGCGCCGTGGATCAGGTTCTACTGGAGGCTGAGGAAGGGGGTGGGGCGTGGTGAGTACGGCGATCCGTCGGCAAGGAGCTCACGCAGCGGCCCGGCTGCCGGACGGGTTGGATGCCTCGGTCCTGGACAAAGTGGGCAACACCCCGCTGGTGAAACTGGATTCGCTGGGCCGTGGACTGGGCAGTGCCATCCATATCAAACTTGAGTCCGAAAACCCCGGCGGTTCCATCAAGGACCGCACCGCACTCAGCATGGTCCGGGCGGCTGAGAGGTCCGGGGAGCTGAAGCCGGGAGCCACTATCGTGGAGAGCACTTCGGGCAACACCGGGATCGGCCTGGCGCTCATCGGCCACCTGACCGGACATCCCGTGGTGGTGGTGACAGGCGACACGATCTCCGAGGAGAAGCTCGCTGCGCTGCACAACTACGGCGCCCGCGTGATCCTGACCGATTGGAATGCCCCGTCGGAATCGCCGGAGAACGCCCGGGCTGTTGCAGCGCGGATTACGGCCGAGACGCCCGGTGCGTGGCGGCCCATGCAGTTCGACAACCCCGCCAATCCCTTGGCGCACTATGAAACCACCGGACCCGAAATCTGGGAGCAGACGGGTGGCCTGGTCACGCACTTCGTCGCGGGCATCGGAACGGGCGGGACCATCAGCGGGAACGGGCGGTTCTTGAAGGAACAGGCAGCTGCCCTGCGCCCGGGCGGCCACCTGGAAGTCGTTGGCGCCGACCCCTACGGCTCTGCCTACAGCGGCGGCCATCCCGGCGAGATCCTGGTGGACGGAGTGGGTAACTCCTGGCCGGAACCCGAGTGGCCCAAAGCTTTCGACCGTTCCATCGTGGACCGATTCCTCCGCATCCCCAACGACGAGGTTTACACCACCGTTCACCGGCTCCTCGAGGAGGAAGGGCTCGCGCTCGGCCCGTCCTCAGGGCTCGCTGTCGCCGCCGCCATTCGGGTGGCGCGCGCCGCGCCTCACGGCTCGGTGGTGGTTGCCATAGCGCCCGACGCCGGAACGAACTATATGAGCAAGGCCTTCAACCCGGTGTGGCTGGCAGAGCACGGCATCCGGCTCGCCGCCGACACTCCCGCGGCCCGCGAGTAGGACCCTCTCTCACGTCCCTCGGGTTTGGGGCGGACCCTCTCTCACGTCCCTCGGGTTTGGGGCGGACCCTCTCTCACCGTCGGGTGCCCAGTCCCTTTTGCGTTAAGCTCCAACCATGCCCGAACAGGAATCAAAACCACGTCTGGCCGGCTACCTGGACAAGCAGCAGCCGGACCTCTATGCGACTCTAAGCCACTACTCCCAGCAGCTCGTAGACGAAGCTGACCGGCTGGGTATTTCACGCCGGACCCTTGAACTCATCAACTATCGCTGCTCGCAAATCAATGGGTGCGCCTTCTGTCTGGACCTTCACCATCGTCGGGCTCTGAAGTATGGCGAAACGGAGCAGCGTCTGTCATTGGTGGCTGTTTACAAGGAAGTGCAGCTCTTCGAGCCCGCGGAAGTGGTCGCGATGGAAATTGCAGAGCAGATCACCCGGATGAGTTCATCGCGGCCCAGCCCCGAGCTCTTCGAACAAGCCCGGCAGCACTACGACGACCAGCAGATCAGTGTGCTCTGCATGGCGGCCATCGGAATCAATGCCTTCAACCGCCTGTCCATTTTGAGTGAGCACCCGGTCCGCGCAGCCAAGAAGTAGGCCCGGAAAATACAGGCCCACTGAACAGGGGGGCGTGCCTCCACCACCAACTTTGGGTAGCCGGGCCTGTTCAACACCCTCCTTGCACGGCGTGTCTGGGCTCCCGGGTTTCAAACCGGGTGGTGGCGGGCGCGGAGTGTGGCGTCCCGACCCTCTTTGAGACGGAATCAGCCCCTGGTCAACCAGCAAAAGTTGTCCAGGGGCTGATCTGCGCCTAAACCAAGTCAGGACGCCACGGAACAAGGAGGCCTAGGCGTCCACTGCCTTCTTGAGCGACCGTCGTCGGCCGTACTTGAAGTAGAAGACGGCGTAGCAGGCCCCCACGAACGGAATACCGAACAGCAGCGCCGCTACCTGGTTGGGGTCGAAGGCGATACCGATCAGGGACACCACGCACAGAGCGAAGGCCAGGATCGGGACCAACGGGAACAGGGGCGCCTTGTAGGGAAGCGTGCTGAGGTCGCCACCGTTCTTGATGAAGGTCCGGCGGTAGATGAAGTGCGAGGCCACAATGGACATCCAGACACCCACGGTGGCAAAGCCGGCCACCGAGACGAGCACAAGGTAGACGGTGGCAGGTGCCACAACGCTGCTGATCAGGGAGGCCAGACCGCCAAGCATGCTCACGCAAAGCGCCACCATGGGGATGCCGCGCTTGGTGAGTTTCTTGAAGACCTGCGGTGCGTGGCCTTCGTCAGCCAACGAGAAGAGCATGCGGGCGCAGGAGAAGAGGCCGCAGTTGCCTGCGGAGAGCAGCGCCGTGATGATCACGAAGTTCATGATGTCCGCGGCGTATGGGATGCCGAGCATGGAGAAAACGGTGACGAACGGGCTTTCGTCCACGCTGACTTGTTCGTACGGAATGGTGGCTGCGATGACCACGATCGCGCCGACGAAGAAGATCATGAGCCGGATGACCGTGGTGCGCATGGCTTTGGGGATGTTCGCGCCGGGGTTGGCCGTTTCGCCCGCGGCAACGCCGATCAGTTCCGAGCCGGAGAAGGCATAGAAGACGGCCAGGCAGGTCACGAACACGCCGGTGAAACCGTTCGGGAACAGACCCTCCGGTGTGCTGAAGTTCTCGCCAAAGGAGGGGTACCCGCCCGCGGCGAGAGGGTGGAAGCCCGCCAGGGCGGCGCCACCAAGGATGATCAGGCCGACGACGGCGGCGACCTTGATGAGCGCGAACCAGAACTCCGATTCGCCAAAGACACGCGATGAAATGGCGTTGAGTGTGAACAGGACGGTGGCGAAGATGAAGCACCAGATCCAGACGTCGACGCCCGGGAACCAGCGCTGCATGAGGAGGCCGGCCGCAGTAAATTCCGAGCCCAAGGCTACGGCCCAACAAAGCCAGTAGAGCCAGGCAGTGGCGAATCCCGTGGCGGGGCCGATGGTCCTGGCGGCATAAATGTGGAAGGCGCCGGAGACGGGGAACGCTACAGCGAGCTCCCCGAGGCAAGCCATCACCAGGTAGACCACCACGGCGCCAATGAGGAACGCCAGGACGGCGCCCAGCGGGCCGGCAGTGGCGATCGTGTATCCCGAACTGACGAACAGGCCTGAACCGATAACGCCGCCCATGGCGATCATGACCAGGTGCCGGGCCTCCATGGACCGGCGCAATCCTGTCTGTGAGGCCTCAGTGCGGGACTGTGCCTCGGTTGCCGATGCTTCGGCTTCTGTGGGGGAGCTGAGTCCCATATTCCCTCCGGGAAGTTAGCCAGCAAAGTCTGAAGTAGTACCAGTCGGACGTGATCCAACTAACACGAGTACAAGATTCATCACATGACGAATGACCATTTCAAGGAGGATAAGGAGCGTGATTGAACACGCCAGCGGCTCTTGGCTGAGGCTAAGAGTTCCTAATCATTAAGTCACGCGAGCGATTACTCTGCTTGTTATCTGTTAGGTTCCATGCGGAGCTCCATAAGGCGGGTCCGCAAAAATGCGACTTACTCGATTCCCGCAAACAGGTGGTTCAGCTCAGCAGTGAGCTGTTTGCGCACCTCGGGCGTGCCCACCTCTTGACCGTTGATGTGGTTAACGGGGGCGATCAGCCGGATGCTGGAGATCAGCCAGACGGCATCGGCATCGAACAAGTCCTGCGGCTCCAAGGGGCCATAACCAAGTTCCCAGCCAGCGGCCTTCGCGGCGGCGAACAATGCGCCCTGCGAGGTGCCCGGGAGGATGCCGCTGTCAAGCTGGGGAGTGATGAGGCGACGAACCGTCCTGACGGAACCGTCGCCGTCGT
Organism: Paenarthrobacter sp. CCNWLY172; assembly: GCF_037402035.1. Taxonomy (NCBI): domain Bacteria; kingdom Bacillati; phylum Actinomycetota; class Actinomycetes; order Micrococcales; family Micrococcaceae; genus Paenarthrobacter; species Paenarthrobacter sp. CCNWLY172. The sequence goes on along the minus strand of NZ_JBBEGB010000004.1, from coordinate 300,008 downwards.
CGACCGTTTCAAGGTGCGCCAGCAACACGGTGGATGTCGGGCCTTCCAGGACCCGGCCGTCAGTGGAGGTGAAGATGGCGTCATCAGCACCCTGCTTGTGGGCGTAGCGAAGTGCGGCCATGTTCACGGCATAAGACAGCGTCTTCGCGCCCAGGAGCAGCCATGGCGCGCGCTCGCCGGCTTCAGTGTCGAAGCCACGGTCCAAAAGTACGACGTCGATGCCCGTCTGCCGCTGACGGCGGCTGCCTGCAGGTGAGGGCGAAGCCTGTACCCAGCACGTCGGGCTGGCGGCGCCTTCAACGCCACGGGTCACAATCAGCTTGACCACTACCTCGTCCTCTTCAGGCGTGGGGGCAGGGTGAACATCGCGGAATTCGTTGATGGCTGTCTCGATGGCGCGGCGCCAGACATCCTGCCCAGGAAGCGCAAGGTCCAAGGCTGCCGCAGAACTGCCCAATCGGTTCAGGTGAGCCTGAACTTTGCGGGGTCGGCCTTGCACAGCGAGGAGTGACTCGAAGACGCCGTCGCCGCGGGTGGCACCCAGATCCGTTGCCATGAGTTGCGGTTGGCTGGAGTCGGCAATGCGACCATTTTCGAAGGCGGGGTCCAGGAAAACGAGGACCGTGGGGGCAGGTGAAGTCATGGTCCCAGCTTAGTGCGGACGCACTGGAGGGGACTTTGCCGGATAGGCTGTGGTCACTGTTGTTCATGAACTGTGGGGGTTTGTCGGGTGTTCTTTCCTTTTCCGTTTGGCCAGGAGTGGACCTGGTTGCTGGGTGCTTGGGTCATTGCGGAAGTCATCATGCGCATTGTGCTGCTGGGAGTCATTCCCGGCAACCGGCGTCCCACCACCGCCATGGCTTGGCTTTTGGCTGTGTTCCTCATCCCATCTGTTGGGTTCGTCCTGTTCCTGCTCTTCGGCAACTTCAAACTGTCGCGGCGCCGGCGGGAGCAGCAGGAGGAGGTAAACCGCCGGGTTCGTGCGGTGACCTCCGATCTGGCTGATCCTGTCAGCGTCTATTCCGGGCCGGAATGGGTGAAGTCGGCGGGCGAGCTGAACCATCGGCTTGGATCGTTGCCCATGGTCGACGGCAACAAGGTGGAGCTGATCCCCGGCTACGAAGAGTCCATCAAAGCCATGGCTGAAGCAGTCAAGGGCGCCAAGACCTACGTCAACGCCGAGTTCTACATCATGAGCAGTGATTCCGTGACGGATGAACTGCTCACTGAACTGGAGAAGGCGGCTGAACGGGGTGTGACCGTCAGGCTGCTCTTCGACCACATCGGAACGTTGCGCGTCAAGGGCTACCGCCGGCTGATCCGCCGGCTCAAGGCAGGCAAGATCCAGTGGAAGCGAATGCTGCCGCTGCTGCCTATCCACGGTCAATGGCGGCGCCCCGACCTCAGGAACCACCGCAAGATCATGGTGATCGACGGCGAGATTGCGTTCACCGGCTCCCAGAACTTGATTGAGCCTTCCTACAACAACCCCAAGCACCACAAGGTGGGCCGCAAATGGGTGGAGCTCATGTCCCGGTTGGAAGGCCCGATCGTGGCCACGCTTAACGTGGTGTTCGCCACGGACTGGCTCAGTGAAACCGACGAATCGCTGGAAGACCAGCTGCGCCTGCCCACCCAGCCGGCGCCGGGCCAGGTCACCGCCCAGGTAGTGCCGAGTGGCCCCGGGTTCGCCACCGAAAACAACCTGCGCCTGTTCAACACGCTGATTTACTCGGCGCAGCACCGGATCTCCATCTGCAGCCCGTATTTTGTCCCGGACGATTCCCTGCTCTACGCCATCACCACAGCTGCGCAGCGAGGTGTTGACGTGGAACTCTTCGTCTCCGAGAAGGGCGATCAGTTCCTGGTCCACCACGCCCAACGCTCCTACTACGAGGCCTTATTGGGAGCCGGTGTCCGAATTTACCTGTACCGGGCACCGTACGTCCTCCACGCCAAGCACTTCACCATCGATGACGAGGTAGCCGTTCTCGGTTCCAGCAACATGGACATGCGCTCCTTCTCCCTGAACATGGAGGTCTCGGTGATGCTCCTTGGCGCCGAGACCGTGAACCTCATGCGGGCTGTAGAGTCCACGTATCGCGAGGTGTCACGTGAGCTTATGCTGGACGATTGGATGGATAGGCCCCCGCTGGCCAAGTATGTGGATAACGTGGCCAGACTGACCGCAACACTCCAGTAGTTTCAGTACAGCTGACGCCTTTAGAGGCGGTCTTAGGGGCATTGGCTGTACAAAAACTCAGCCCGGGAAGTCGGCGCCCAACGTGGACAGCACGCCGTACGCTTTGGTTCGGATCTCCTCGTACTCGTCGTCGGCTACGGAGTCAGCGGTGATGGCCCCGCCCACGCCAAGGGAGAGCGTGCTGCCGCCGTTGGCGTCAGGGTTGACCACCAAGGTACGGATCACCACGGCGAGGTCCGTGGCCGCATTCAGGGAAAAGTAGCCAATGGCGCCCGAATAAATGCCCCTGGGTCCCGACTCGAGCTGGTCCAGGATGTCCATGGTGCTGATCTTTGGCGCTCCCGTCATGGAACCGGCGGGGAAAGCCGCAGCCAAGGCTTCCGCGCGGGGTGCGCCCGGCTTCAGGTGGGCGTCGATGGTGCTGACCATTTGGTGGACGGTGGCGTAGCTTTCGATCGCGCACAAGCGGCTGACCGTCACGGAACCAGGGATGGCAAAGTGGCTGAGGTCGTTGCGCAGCAGGTCCACGATCATGATGTTCTCGGCGCGGTCCTTCAGCGACGTCTCAAGGTCGTGCCGCAAAGCTGCGTCCTCGGAGGCGTCGGATGAGCGGCCCCGGGTGCCCTTGATCGGCTCGGCGCGCATGCCGCCATCGGACAGAATCCGGAGGAAGCGTTCAGGCGACGTGCTCGCCACCACCAGTTCGCCGAACCGGAGGTAACTGGCGAACGGTGCCGGGTTCCGGCGTCGAAGGTTCAGGTAGCTGCGCCACGGGTCCAGATCCCCGGCGGGGGCTTCAAGAGTGGTGGTCAGGCAGATCTCGTACGAGTTTCCCTCGCTGATTTCGTGCTGGGAGTCCGCGATCTTGCGCTTATAGTCCGTTGCGGAGTCCCGGCTCACGAATGACGGGACGGCACCTGATGCGGCGGCGCCGGAATATTCGGCAGCAGGAGCGGAGCCACCCACAGCAGCCCCGACGGCGGTGCGGGCCGCGCGCAACCACTCGTCGGCGTCGGGCGCTTCCAGGGCGAGCAGCCAGACGGTCCGTTCCCGATGGTCCAGAACCACAGCCCGTCCGGCGAAGAGCAGAGCCGCGTCCGGGGTGTGGGAGGCGACGTCATTGCCGCCGGTTTCGCGCTTGAGTTCGTAGCCGAGGTAGCCGAGCCAGCCGAGTGTGAATTGGCCGTCGTAGCCGCGGGGCGCGCGGACTGCCTTGCGGCCCCAGACAGTGTCCAGCCATCGGAAGAACGGCCCGGAGATGGTGACCGTGGCTGTGCCCGCGGTGATGTGCGTGGTCCCCGACACGTGGCGTACCGACTGTCCGTACATGCCGCTGTCGTCCGCCAGGATGCTGAAGCGGCTGCGTGCGGCGGCCTGGGACCTGCCGGCGACGGCCGAGGCGTTGGAGGAATCGAGCCAGACGGCGTTGCCGGAACGGGCATAGAGGGATTCGAAGAGCAGCGCAGCGTCAGGGACAGCTTCCAGGCGCTCGGACCGTAGTTGAAGGCCACGCCGTGCACTGAGCTCGGGTGACAAAATCGAAGCAACTGAGGGCAGGTACATGAGAGCTTGCAGAACATCTTCCGGCGCATTGCCGTCGGCAAGGTTTTGCACGCGAACATCGGCGGCCCCGATGACCTGATCAGAGGAGAGCCACTCGTCCTCTTGGGCTGCCCAGCTGTCCCAGTACGGTTCGTAGGTGCTTCCGTCCCGCGCCAACGCACGACGACGGCGGTCGTCACCGGGCGCTTCCACCCACACCACGGCGTCCAGCATGGGCCGGGCAGCGTCCGCTGCAGCGCCAACGCCCTCAACAATCACGATCTCGGCGGGCAGCGTGACGTTCAGTCCGCCGTCGTAATGCCGTTCCCAGTCCCAGCTGGTCCACTCCGCGGCCTGGCCGGAGCTGAGCGGCGTAAGGACTGTGCCGACGTAGCGCTCAATGCCGGGCATGAGACCGTTCCAGCCGGGGTAGATGTCCTCCAAGTGGAACAGCGACACCTTGTGGTGCTGCCGCAAACGTGCCGCCAGTTCAACGGCCAGTGTGGTTTTTCCTGCACCGGACCTGCCGTCAACAGCGATGATCACGGGTGCAGGGGTCATGTCATAGAGGTTACCTGCTGGTGGTCGTTGTCAGCGGCGGCCTCCGCGGAGGCGATCGCTGCTTTGACGTACTCCACGATTCCGGGGATGGCGGCTTTGATGAGCGTCCAGGTGTTGTCGAAGTCGGTGTGGCCGCCATACCAGGGGTCTTCGATGCCCAGGTCCAGGGAGCTGCGCCCTTCCATGCTGGGATCGAAGCTGCGGAACATTCGCACTTTTTCGAGTGAAGCGCGGTCCGGCGCTCCTTCTTGGAGCCAGCCGAAATGGTCAACGTCCAGCGCGAGGATCAGGTCCCGTTCCGCGAACCATTCATGCCGCCACTTGCGGGCTACGTGGTCCTCGGAAGCGATGTGCTGGGCTGTGAGGACGCGGGCGGCGCGGGGGTCGATCGGATGCCCCACCTCGTACCCTGTGGTGCCCGCGGAGTCCACCGCTACGAGCTGGCCGAGCCCTTCCGCGTCGAAGGCTTCGGTGAGCATGAGGGCTGCCATGGGCGAGCGGCAGATGTTTCCCGTGCAGACCGTGATGATGCGGTATGGGCTCGTCGTTGAGTACATTCTGCAAGCATGATTGATGGCACCCCTTCTTGGCTAGGGGCCACTTCACAACTAAGTCACTTTTTGTGTCAAAGCTGTCACAGAGTCCGCGGAACGTGCCTGGGTGATGAGGGCCGGATCAGCGTTGGAGGCTTCGGCAGCCAGCGCTGCAGCGGCCAGGTAAACGGTGCGTACGACGGCGGCGCGTCGCCTTTGCACGCGGCCGGGGTCATTGCCGGCCATCAGTCCATCGAGTGCCGGCAGTACGGGTGCGGCGTCGCAGAGGCTCACGATGGTGATGAGCAGGTCTCCGGCGTCTTCCCTGGAGATGCCGGGGAGGGCGGCGATGGTGCTGTTGACCTTCGATGCGCAGTTGGCCATCCGCTTCGGCAGCCCAACAACCTCCGCGCCGCGTTCCAGACCTTCCCAGAACAGGAGGCGTGGTGCCGTTGCGTCTTTCTGGTGGTGGTCGAAGAGTCGGCCGGCGTAGTCTGCCATGGCCTCTGGCCCGTTGCCTTCGATGGGTACTTCATCCATGAGGGAGCTCAGGGCGGTGACGATCACGGCGTCGAAAAGCGCATTCTTATTGCCGAAGTACTGGTATATCCGCTCTTTGTTGACCCCGGCTTCTGCGGCAATGCGGTCGATACGGGCTCCTGCAAGTCCGCGCGCGCAAAACTCGGACGTGGCTGCTCGGAGCAGCAGTCCCTTGGTTCGCTCTGTGTCCCACGCCATAGGGTCATATTACCAGTTTCCAACTGAATGGTTGTAATTGTGGGCGAGTGGGGATAGTGTGATCCCAAGCCAAAAGCAACCGTTTAGTTGGAGAATGCCATGACCACCCAAACAACCTCCCAAACCGCCGTAGAACCCACAGCGTCGACGGCCCGCCCGCAGGGACCCTCCGTTCACATGCGGGCGCTTATTACCTGGCTCGCCATCTTCCCGCTGGTGTCCATCGGCATGCTGCTCCTCGGCCCCATCATGGAGCCACTGCACCCGGTCCTTCGCGCGCTGCTGCTCACGGCACTCGTGGTTCCCGCTGCTGTTTACGTCGTGGTTCCCCGGCTGATGGCCGGCCATGGCGCACTGTCCCGCAAGGCAGTGGAGCGCTCAGCACAACGGGCAGCCCGCAAGTCCGCCTAGATCAAGTAGGTAACAGCACATGTTCCACTGAGGGCTCAGTGGAACATGTGCTGTTACTCAGTTGGGTACGACGCTGGGGCTAAGCTTCCCGCAGTTGCTCGACGTCGGCGATCCCCGGGTACGCGGCCTGCGTGCCCTTCCTGGTTGCAGCCAACGCGGCGGCAACCGAGGCGAAGGCTGCGGCATCGGCGAGGGTTTCCCCGGCCGCCAGACGCGCGGCGACAGCGCCCGTGAAGGCGTCTCCGGCACCCGTGGTGTCAATCGCTGAAACACGTGTCGGGGCAATGCGGGTGATCTGGTCTTCAGTTCCACCCGCCAACGAATCCAGCACCACGGAGCCATGTGCGCCGAGGGTCACCAGGACCCGCTGCAGACCGCGGTCCGCGAACTGGCTCCGGACCGGCTCCCACGCTTCGGTTTCTGCCGCGGCGTCCGGAATGTCCGCTTCGGCGCCAAGGAACAACGACGCCTCGTGGGCATTGACCAACAACACGTCGCTCAAGCCAGCCAGGACTTCCGGTACCTCCGCGTAAGGCGAGAGGTTGAGCAGAACGGTTGCGCCGGCGTCGTGACCCGCTTGGGCTGCGGCGGTCACCGTATCGATTCCCACTTCCAGGCAGAGGCACACAACAGCCGCATCTTGGAAGGCGTCCGGCGTGACGTCGGAGGGCCTGAGGGTACCGTTGGCGCCGGCCGAGATGATGATGCTGTTCTCACCGCTCGCGTCCACCGAAATGACGGCTACGCCGGTGGCGACGTCGGAGCGTCGGACGCGTGACACGTCCACTCCGGCGCTGGCTGTCGAATCCAGGAGCATGGTGCCGTTGGGGTCCTCGCCTACGGCGCCGATCAGGCAGACCTGTCCGCCGAGCTTGCTGGCAGCCACCGCCTGGTTGGCACTCTTGCCGCCCGGATTCACCGCGAAACCATTGCCGTGAACTGTCTCGCCGGGTTGGGGGAGACGGTCGCAGTAGATGGTGAGGTCTGCGTTCAGGGAGCCGACGACGACGATTCCCGCCTTGGGTGCGCTGGTCATGCGGTCACCTTCTGGTCCTCGGTCACTTCTGCGTCCACGGGCTTGGGGATCAACAGTGAGGCGGCGAAGGCGGCGAGGGTGATGGCCAGGCCCACCACCACAACGGTCAGGTACGAAGCCTTGGGATCATTGAGCGATGCCGTGGCCACCAGGACCGCCGGGAGGACAAGGAAGCTCAGCCCGGCGCCGAGGTTAAAGGCGCCCGCGTTCATGCCCGGCAGGAAGCCCGGGTTGCCCTGTGGCGAGAGGACCACACCCAATCCGTTCAGCATGATGTTGACCGTACCGGCGTACATGATGCCCAGCAAGGCTGTGCCCACGATCATCATGGGAAGGTTGTTCAGGCCGAAGAACGCGATGATGGCCAACGCCACCAGGCTGCCCAGCAGGCCGATGCGCAAGACCTTGGTGTAGCCGAGGACGGGCGCCAGGCGGCCGCTGATCGGGCCGAACAGCCAACCCAGCAGGGCGTACGGGGTGAGGATGATCAGCGACATCTCGGTGGGACCCACGCCGAAGCCCGGATCTGCAGCCTGAACGTAGGCGGGGACGATGCCGTTGATGACTGCGAAAATGCCCGTCATCGTCAAAGTGGTAGTCAGCAGGGGTGCCCAGGTGGAGCGGTGGCGCAGGTGCACGGTTTCCACCATGGGCTGCTTGGCGCGCTTCTCCACAGTCCAGAAGGCGAAGAAGGCGACGGCGGCGATCACCGTGAGCACGATCGCGAGAGTCAGCGTCCCGGCGTCGAATGCTGTGGCCAGCTTGGCGCCCTCGTTCAGAGCCGTCAGCAGTGCACCCACGGCGATGACGATGAAGAACACGCCCAGCCAGTCCATGGTGGTGCCGGCGGCAGGCTTGCTTTCACCGGCAAGGACGGCGATCAGGACGGTAGCCACCAAGGCCAGTGCAACCATGAGCCAGAAGATGCTGCGGAAGCCGAAGTTCTCGGCGAAGTAGCCGCCCACGAACGAATCGACGCCGGCCACGCCGCCGTTGACTGCTGTGATGAGGCCCATGAGCGTGCCGTACTTGCGGGGGTTGCTGACTGCTGAGCGGAGCATGATCAGGCACAGCGGAACCGTGGGGCCGCTGACGCCCTGAATGATGCGGCCCACGAAGAGCCACGTGACGTCCGGGGCCATCGCTGCGATGACCGAACCAACAGCCATCAGGAGCATCATGCCGACCAGGATCTTCTTGCGGCCCACGATGTCGCTCAGGCGCGGGAGGAACAGTGAGAAGAGCGCTGCGGCCGTGAAGAACCACGTCTGGGACAGGCCGATGGTGGCCTGGTCCGTGTTGAGTTCGTTGCCCATGGTGACCAGGGCAGGGCTAAGCATGGAGGCGTTGAGCTGGAAAGCCACGCAGGCCGCCAGCAACGCAACCATGAGGGCTGTGACGTTGCCGCGGGTGGACTTGGCTTCGATTGCGAGGGAGGACATTACTTTGCCTCTCCTGCCAGGAGGGCCTCTGCGGTGGCGTTTACGTCAGCGGTTGCGGCAGCGACGGCGTCGTGCGTTGGTTCTCCGATCCGTTCAATCGCATCGGTGACCAGGTCCCAGAACTTCTTGTGGTCGAGGTCGACGGCGACCGACGTGTGGCAGTCCTCGGGGGCCGGTGCGCGGAAGTCGGCAACGGTCATGCCAAGAGTGAGCTTGCCCTGGAGCTCGATGTCCACGGGGACCTTGCGGGTGGTCATGACGGTGGGGTCGATGACGTAGGCCACGGCGCAGGGGTCGTGGACCGGTGGGAAATCGAAGCCCTGGGCGTCCTTGTATGTCTTCTGGAAGAAGTCCATGAGCTCCATGACGAACTTGGCCGGCTTGGTGCCCATCTTAGCTATACGGTTCACCACCTCGTCCGTGGCCAGCGCCTGGTGGGTGAGATCGAGGCCGACCATCACTACGGGCCACTTTTCGTTGAAAACGATGTGTGCGGCTTCGGGGTCGATGATGATGTTGAATTCCGCCACGGCGCTCCAGTTGCCCACGTGGTAGCCGCCGCCCATGAGGACAACTTCCTTCACGCGCTCCACGATGCGCGGTTCCTTGCGGGCGGCCATCGCAATGTTGGTAAGGCCCGCGGTGGGGACCAACGTGACAGTGCCCGGCTCGTGTGCCATGACAGTTTCAATGATGAGGTCGACGGCGTGGCGTGGGTCCAGCTCGATGATGGACTCGGGCTGCTCCGGGCCGTCCATACCGGAATCGCCGTGGATGCTGGGGGCCGTTTCGATGGTGCGGACCAACGGGCGGTCGCAACCGGCGGCGAAAGGGACGCCGGTGATGCCGGCAATGGTGGCTACCGAGAGGGCGTTCCGGGTGACCTTTTCCAGGGTCTGATTGCCCACCACCGTCGTTACGGCCAGCAGTTCGATGTCCGGATTGCCGTGCGCCAGCAGCAACGCCACGGCGTCGTCATGGCCAGGGTCGCAGTCAAGAATGATCTTCTTGCGTGCTGGTGTCATGGTGTTGGGATCCACGTTTCTCTCCACGTCATTGGGGCCTGCCTGGAACTTGCCCGGGGCAGGGCGCTAAGCATTCAGGGGAATTCTGGCACTGCTTTGTGGGCTACGTCAAACGCTTAACGTTGTGCCGGGGTTCGCTGCCGTCCTCGCAACGTCAAGCGCTTGATGCCTTCTCGCAGGTCAACGCGGTATGGGACCGATACGATCGATGCATGGAATCCCTGGATCGGCGCCAAGGCAGCGCGCCCCGCTCACCTCGCGTGACGGCTGCGATGGTAGCCGCCCGTGCAGGCGTTTCGACGGCGACCGTCTCGCTGGTGGCGAACGGAAAAACCCAGGGGCGCGTCTCTGAGGACAACATCTCCAGGGTCCGCTTGGCCATTTCCGAACTCGGCTACGTGGTGGACAGCATCGGCAGTTCCCTGGCCCGTGGGGTCAGTTCGATTGTCATATTGGTGACTCCGGACGTTTCCAACCCCTTCTTCGCCAACGTGATCGCCGGGGTGCGGGAATCCTTGGGGTCCCAGTACCAGTTGCTGCTTTCCGTGACCGACGCTGGTGAGTCGCCCCAGGCTGACGATGTCCGCAAACTTCTGGCACTGCGCCCTGCCGGTTTGCTGGTGGGGGCGCCCAGTGCAGAGTTCCTGGAAGATCTGTCCGCGGCCGGCCCGTTGGTCCTGTTGGATGCACCCGGCCTTGAGTCCTACGCGCCTTCCGTGAACCTTGACGTTGCCCAGGGCGCGCGGGAACTTGCCCGGCATTTGGCGTCTTCCGGTCATACCCGCGCCGCCTATGTGGATGGCGTGACGGGAACAACCACGTTCCAGTTGCGCCGCGAAGCCTTTCTTGCGGAGGCTGCTTCGTGCGGACTTTCAGTGGCCCCTGGCCATGTCATCAGCACCCCTATCGACGTCGGTGCTGCCGCCGCCGCGTTCGCCGACGTCTGGCCGGAGTGGCAGCGCGAGGGGGTCACCGCCGTCGTCTGCGGGACGGACACGCACGCTTATGGCGTTCTGCAGGAAGCTCGGGTGGAAGGTGTCCGGATCCCGGAGCAGCTGGCTGTGGCAGGGTTTGATGACTTGCCCTATTCGGCCACCAGCAACCCCAGCCTCACCAGCGTGCACCTGCCGGCAACGCCCTTGGGCCGTAAAGCGGGGGAGCAGCTGCGGGGCCTGATGGAAGGCCTGCCGCTGGACGAAACCCACGTGACGCTCGAGAGCTCGCTGGTGGTTCGGGGATCTACGTCTTAGCCAGGGGAGAGCGGGCGAAGCTGTCCTTCCGAGACGGGGTTCGACACGGTGAAGTAGATCTGTGGAGCTGTCATATCGCCCCAATCTTCCTTTTTCACTCGCACCAGGGACGGAGTGACTTCCGCTATCCGGACGCGCAGCCAGTCGCCGTCGTCGAGCAGCAACTCGTGCGGGTCGGCGAGGTAGCGGAGGCCGAGGTCATCGAGTGTTTCTTCGGCAGTGAACCAATCCACAACGTCCGTGCGCGGGCGTCCCAGCAGGTCAATTGCTACGAATCCGTCGTCAACGGGCTTCATCCATCCCACGTGCTCGCCATCGTCTGTGCGTCGGTGTTCGATCCAGTCCGGCTCCATGGCCTCGACGGTAGCACCACGCGTTGTCGTCGTGGCTAGTGGATGACTGCCAGCAAGATGCCGACGAGGACGAACAGGCAGCCAAAGATGCGGTTCAGAATTGTTTGGCCGCGTTGGTCGTGGGTGAACCGCTGGAAGGAACGCGCAGCCAGGGCGAAGAAGAACCACATCACCAGAATGTCGATAACCAGGACCGTGGCGGTCAGCACGGCATATTGCTGGAGCAGCGGCTGGTCCGGCCTGATGAACTGCGGCATGAACGCCAGGAAAAAGACGATTGCCTTGGGGTTCAGCAGGTTCACCCAAATGCCTCGCTGGAACATGGACAAGGCCGACTCGTTCTTTTGGCTGTCCACCTTCTCTTTGTCCAGGTCAGGCTTGTGCAGGAACTGCCGGATGCCGAGGTACACAAGGTACGCGGCGCCCGCGTAACGAATGACGTTGAAGATGACGGGAGAGTTGGAAACCAGCACGCCGACGCCCAAGGCAACAATGACGATGTGGATGACCAGAGCCACCTGTTGTCCGAGAATGCCCCAGATGGAACGACGGAAGCCGGAATTGAGCGAGTTGCTCATGGTGAAGATGGCTCCGGCGCCGGGAGTGAAACTGATCAGGGTGCCGGCACCAACCAGAGCCAGCCAGAGAGAAAATTGCACACCTCAGCTTATGCCGGTGAGGTGGACTCTTCCGACGCGTTGCTTCCTGACCTCTTTTGGCGGCTGACAAGGCCTAATGCACCCGGAATGGGTTGTTTTCCGAGCTCCCGCGGATCAAAGAGGGTCAGGAAGCAACGCCGTAGGGCAAACTGGTGCCGTGAGCGGAATCCCGTGGGTGCTGCACGTCGATCTGGACCAGTTCATTGCCGCTGTCGAGATACTCCGGCGGCCCGAGCTCGCGGGCAAACCGATCATCGTCGGTGGCCGGGGTGACCCCACGGAACGGGCTGTGGTGTCCACGGCATCTTACGAAGCCAGGGCGTTCGGCGTCGGCTCGGGGATGCCGCTCAGGATTGCTGCCCGGAAAGTGCCCGACGCAATCATCCTGCCGGTAGATCAAGAGGCATATCTGGCGGCCTCGGACGTAGTGATGACCACGCTGCGCGCCCAGCCGGGAGCCACGGTTCAAGTGCTCGGCTGGGATGAGGCTTTTGTCGGCGTCGAAACTGACGACCCGGACGCATATGCCCGGCAGATCCAGGCCGCCGTCCTCGAGCAAACCCAGCTGCATTGCAGTGTGGGCATCGGTGACACGTTGGTCCGCGCCAAGAATGCCACGGATTTTGGCAAGCCCGCAGGAATTTTCAGGCTGACCAAGGAGAACTGGCTCGACGTCATGGGTGAAAAGCCCACCAAGGAATTGTGGGGCGTGGGGAGCAAGGTGTCCCAACGGCTGGCGAAGCACGGAATCACCACGGTGGCAGAGCTCGCCGCAACCGACCCCCAGGCCCTGGTCCCGGAGTTTGGCCCCAAAATGGGCCCTTGGTACGCGCAGTTGGGTCGCGGTGAGGGCTCCAGCGAAGTGGATGACACTCCGTGGGTCGCCCGCGCCCATGGCCGCGAGACCACGTTCCAGCAGGACCTCACAGAGCCCACCCAGATCAGCGACGCCATCAAGGAACTGACCGCCCGCGTCCTGGAAGACGTCGCAGCGGAGGGGCGCCCCGTGATTGGGCTGACGTTGAAAGTCCGCTACGCACCGTTCTTCACCAAGACCTACGCCAGGAAGATTCCTGAGACTTTCGACAGGGAAGAAGTCCTCGCGCAGGCCTTGGACCTCACCGGAAAAATGGAGCCGGACCGTCCCATCCGGCTCCTCGGACTGCGTGCAGAAATGTCCATGCCCGAGGAAGCCCGTAAGGGACACACACCGACGCGCAGCGGCTGGTAGCAGCCAGCGCCCGACGGCGGCCCAGCAACTACCAGCGCGGGTGGATCGCTTCGCGGAAGTACCGGTCGTAGATGTCCCGGACACCGTCCGTGAGCCCGGCCCCCACAGCCTGCAAACCACCGGCTTCGGCATTTGCCGCTGCCTGCGAAGCGGAGCGCGCACCGGGAATGACCGATGTCACGCCATCCTGGGCGATGACCCAGGCGAGGGCCGCCTGGGCGGTGCTGACGCCGTCGGGCACTAATCCGCTGAACTCCTGCGCCGCCTTGACGCCCGTTGCGAAATCGACACCGGAGAAGGTCTCGCCGACGTCGAAGGAAGAGCCGTCGCGATTGTAATTGCGGTGGTCGTTCTCAGGGAACTCGGTGTCCGGCGTGTACTTCCCGGACAGCAGACCGGAGGCCAGCGGCACCCTGGCAATAATGCCAACGCCCCCTTCCTTGGCTGCGGGCAGCACTTCATCCAGGGGTTTCAAGCGGAAGGCATTGAGGATGATCTGCACGGAAGCGGTGTTCCCGCGGCTGATGGCTTCGAGTGCCTCATCCGTGCGCTCGACGCTGACGCCGTAGTTGCGGATGGCGCCCTCGCTGACCAAGGTGTCCAGTGCATCGTAGATTTCGTCGCTGCTGTACACGGACGTGGGAGGGCAGTGCAATTGAACGAGGTCCAGGGTGTCCTGCTGCAGGTTGCGCCGAGAGCGGTCGGTCCAGGCCCGGAAGTTCTCCAGAGTGTAATTCCCGTGGACTTGATCCACCCGACGGCCCATCTTGGTGGCGACCGTGATGTCCAGGTTCGGATTGGCGCGAAGGAAGCGGCCAATGAACTGCTCACTGCGGCCGTCACCGTAGACGTCTGCCGTGTCGAAGAAGTTGACGCCGCCTTGTACGGAGGCTTCCAGGACGGCAAAGGCGTCTTCTTCGGTGACTGAACCCCAGTCGGCTCCGAGTTGCCAGGTGCCCAGTCCCACGGTGGAGACGGATCGGCCGGTCTTGCCAAGTATGCGCTGTTCCATGGGTTCGACTATATGGGCTTAATGCTGGTCCATCCGCGCTGCTTTCTCCATTAAGTACTTTCGTTCCTGCAGGCTTCCGGTCTTCTTGGCGGCCGAGAGGTAGGCCGCGCGGGCCTCACTGTATGAGCCCGCCATCTCCAGGAAGTGGCCCCGCACGGCGTCCAAGCGGTGCGTCCGGCCCAGCGCCGTATCCAGTCCGACCAACAATTCCAGGCCAGCGACCGGCCCATGCACCCTGGCCACAGCTACAGCGCGATTCAGTGTGACCACGGGACTGGGTGCGACGGCGTCAAGGACTGTGTAGAGGGCTAGAATCTGTGGCCAGTCAGTCTCTTCGTCGGAGGCGGCCTCTGCGTGAACGGCAGCGATGGCCGCCTGAAGTTGATACGGCCCGGCCGCCCCACGCCCCAGCACGGAGGACAACAGCGCGATGCCCTCCTCCATCTGTTCCCGATTCCAAAGGCTTCGGTCCTGCTCGGCCAGTGGCACCGGTGTTCCGTCCGGCAGAGCACGCGCCGCCCGCCGGGAATCCGTGAGCAGCATCAGCGCCAGCAGGCCGCTCGCCTCAAGCTCATGTGGTGCGGCGCCCACCAGCAGGCGTGTCACCCGGATCGCTTCCGTGGTGAGGTCCTCCCGCTGGAGGGATGGACCGGAACTTGCCGCGTAACCTTCGTTGAAGATCAGGTACAGGACATGAAGTACGACGCCGAGCCTCGCCTTCCGCTCGGAGGCCGGCGGCATGCTGAACGTGGCTCCCGCCTTTTGAATCCCCTGTTTCGCGCGGCTGATGCGCTGTCCCATGGTCGCTTCCGGGACCAGGAAGGCCGAGGCGATTTCCGCCGTCGTGAGTCCTCCAACTGCGCGAAGCGTCAAGGCGAGTTGCGATGGTGCGGACAGGGCTGGATGGCAGCACAGGAACATGAGGGTAAGGGTGTCGTCTGCCTCCGGGACTGGACCTGCTTGGAAATCGATGGCTGTGGCGCGTTCCTCCCGGACGCGCCGGGCGCTTTCGCTCCGCCAGATGTCCACTAAACGGCGGCTTGCGACGGCGATCAACCAGGCCCGCGGGTTGTCCGGCAAGGCCGTTGGCCACTGCAGGGAGGCTTCAAGGAGTGCTTCCTGGACGGCGTCCTCGCACACATCGAACTGGCCGTGAGTCCTCGCCAGCACGCCGAGGACCTGCGGAGCCAAGGTGCGCAGCAGGTCCTCGATTCGTGCTTCCGATGAAGGTTCGGTCAAACGCTAGACCTCCGGCGGTCCGTTCGGGATGGCGCGAAGCTCAACTACCTGCGCGTACTTCACAATGCTTGAACAGATTTCCACCGCGCGCTCCTCGCTCGCGACATCAACCACCCAGTAGCCCACCAGTGATTCCTTGGACTCGGCGTAGGGGCCGTCAGTGGTGATGACGCCGTCCGGGGTCTGCTTGACGAGTTTCGCGGTGCTGCCGTCGGCCAGCCCGGCGTTGAAAACGAGCTCACCGGACTCGGTCAGGTCCTTATCGATCTGGATCATGAACCCGATCATTTCCTTGATCCACTCCGGATCGGCAGTCGCCATCATGCCCTCGGCAGACCCGAACATCATGATCATGTATTTCATCTCAAACTCCTTGTGAGGGGCGCCCATTGTGGGTGCCTTCACTCATGGGTCGGAACTGCGGTGGACTTTTCTACATGGCTCGGGAATTTTTTTCAAAAGTTTCAGGCCCGCGCAATGACCTCGCCGTTGGGGATGAGGAAGTACCCGTCGTCGGTGGCTCCCCAGCGGTGCCAGCCCGCGGCGATCCGGGCGAGGTCTGCTTCGTTGGCGAAACCGTACTCCAACGCTTGCTCGGCAAATGCGGAATGCAGCACCCGCTCGCTCCAGACCCGGGACTGCCAGGCGCGCTGCTGCGCCGTGGCGTAGAGCCAGTTGCTGCTGGTGGGAGCCACCTGGGTGAATCCAGCCTGCTGGGCCCACGAAACCAGGCGTCGGCCGGCGTCGGGTTCTGCTCCGTTGCGGCGGGCGATTTTCTGGTAGAGCTCCATCCAGTCGTCGAGCTCCGGAACTTCCGGGTACCAGCTCATGCCGTGGAAATCAGCGTCGCGCACAGCCACGATCGCACCGGGCTTGGCCACCCGCCGCATCTCGCGCAAGGCGGCCACGGGATCGGTGAGGTGCTGGAGGACTTGGTGGGCATGGACGAGGTCGAAGGACTCGTCCTCGAAGTCGAGATCGTAGATGTTGCCGGTCCGGAAGGTCACGTTGTCAACGCCACGCTCAGTGGCCAGCTCGGTGGCCTGGGCGACGATATCCGGCGAACGGTCCAAACCGATCACTTGCCCTGGCGCAACGAGCCCGGCGAAATCGCAGGTGATGCTCCCCGGTCCGCACCCGACGTCGAGTACTGAAGTCCCGGCGGTGAGATGGGGAATCACAAACGCGGCCGAATTCTCGACCGTCCGTGAGGCGTGGGCCCGGACAACCGACTCGTGGTGTCCGTGGGTATAGACATCTTCAGGCTGCTGCGCGTTCATAGGGAAACGCTACAACTTGGAAGGTGGATTTAGGTGGAGCGCGGTGCCTCGGGTTGGGATGCTTCCTCGCGCGCGGCGAGGGTTGCTTCCACCATGTCCGTCATGAAGCGGGTGACAAGCTCCAGTTCCTCGGAGCTGTAGGCAGCCATGGCCTTGCCCATGCGGATGGCCAGTGGCATGAACATGGCGCTTCCGTCCCGATACGCCTTGGGTGTCATCTGCAGCTGGACCTGCCGGCGGTCCGTGCCGAGCCGTTCGCGCACCACGTGCCCGGAGGCATGCAGGCGATCAACCAATGCCGTGGTGGCGGGGGAGCTGAGCCGGAGTTCGGCGCGGAGAACACCCGGCGTGACCACTTTGCCGGCCGCGGAGTGGCGCATGATGACGGCGAGTGCGTTGAGGTCCGTACGGTGCATGTCGTTCCTGCCACCTGCTGCGTCAACGTAGTGGTTGGCTTCGAGGGTGAAGTCCTGGAGGAGCCGCACCAGTTCCTGGGGGGCTGCGTTCTCGGGGCGCGTGGCTGGTGTGTCCGACATATCCGCCCTCCTGCCAGCGTTTGTCTGGTGATTACTGCCTTCCGGATATTACTCCCAGCAGTGAAGGATTTTGGCATCCGATGGAGCCAACCCTTGGAATAGTTCCATCATAGAGATAATCTGTGATGGAATAAAGGCAACAAGCATCCCCACAGAAGAAGGACTCATGAACTCGCGGAAAGTACCTTTCTGGCTGCGCTGGCTGATCCCCGTGGTGCTGGTCATCACGTGGCTCGGCATCGCCGGCATTGGCGGCCCTACCTTCGGGCGGCTGGAAGAAGTTTCCTCCAACGACCAGGCCTCGTTCCTCCCCGCAGGCGCCGAAGCCACGGAAGCGGGCGACTGGCAGGCCAAGTTCCGGGACTCTGAAGAGATCCCCGCCGTGGTCATCGTTGAGAGCGATGCTGCGTTCACCCCGGCCCAACTGGGCGAAGCAGCCCAGCTGAAAGCCGACATTGAGGCACTCAAACTGGGGAGTGCCGTCGTCGGGCCCATTCCTTCGGAAGACGGCAAAGCCGTCCAGTTCATCGTTCCGATGGCGTCCTCTGATGAACTCCGCGAAAAAGTTCAGGAACTGCGCGACGTCGTCCAGCCCGGAGCGCCCGACGGCATGAAGGCCTTTGTTACAGGACCCGCGGGCCTGACCGCCGACCTCGTCAACGCTTTCGGCGGGATCGACGGCATCCTGCTCCTGGTTGCCTTGGGAGCCGTGTTCGTGATCCTGCTGCTGGTGTACCGCTCGGTGGTGCTGCCACTGGCGGTGCTGTTCACCTCGGTCTTTGCGCTGTGTGCGGCTATTTTGCTGGTGTTCGGCATGGCCAAGGCTGGCTGGATCCAGCTCAACGGCCAAAGCCAAGGCATTCTGTCCATTCTGGTGATCGGTGCGGCTACCGACTACGCGCTGTTGTACGTGGCCCGGTTCCGGGAGGCGCTGACCCATACCGCCAACCGCACGCACGCCGTGATCACGGCGTGGAAGGCATCGTTTGAGCCGATCCTCGCTTCCGGGGCCACCGTGATCATCGCGCTGCTCTGCCTGCTGTTCTCCGATCTGAATTCGAACAAGGCGCTGGGCCCGGTGGCCGCCGCCGGCATCCTTTGCTCTTTGTTCGCTGCGCTCACGCTCCTGCCCGCGCTGATGGCATTGCTTGGCCGTGCAGCCTTCTGGCCCTTCCGGCCCAAGCTGCTGCCCGACGACGAACGCGAACCTGAGATTGTCACTGGACTTGAAGGGCAAAAGGGACTGTGGCGCGCCACGGGTCGTCTGGTCTCCAAGCGGCCGCGCGTTGTGTGGGTGGCTTCAGTGCTCCTGCTCCTTGCGGCCTCCACCGGCCTGATGCAGTTGAAGGCCAACGGTGTTCCTCAAACGGACGTCATTCTCTCCGCTTCCGACGCAGTGGACGGACAGGAAGCATTGGCCCGCCACTTCGACGCAGGCAGCGGCAGCCCCGCCGTCGTGGTCGCCTCCGAGGGTTCCGCCCAGCAGGTGCTGGACAAGGTCAAAGCCGCCGACGGCGTGGGCGACGCCTACCTGCTGGCCGACGGAAACGTGCCCATCACCGGCGCTCCCGGTGCTCCTGCTGACCCGGCCGTGCGCGAGGGCAGGGTCCTGATCAATGCGACGCTGAACTCGGCCGGGGACTCCATTGAAGCGGAAGAGGCGGTGAAGTCGCTGCGGGTGGCCGTCAAGGAAGTTGACGCAGACGCGTTGGTGGGTGGAGTCACGGCCACCGCCCTGGACACGAACACCACGGCGCAGCGCGACCTTGTGGTCATCATCCCGATTGTGCTGATCGTCATCCTGTTCATCCTGATGCTCCTGCTGCGATCCGTAGTGGCGCCGGTGTTGCTGGTGCTGTCCGTGGTGCTTTCCTACGGCGCCGCCATGGGTGTCTCGGCGTGGGTGTTCAACGGGGTCTTCGGATTCTCGGGTGCCGATGCCACGGTGCCGTTGTTCGGCTTCGTGTTCCTGGTGGCACTGGGCGTGGACTACAACATCTTCCTGATGAGCCGTGTCCGCGAAGAGTCGTTGAAGCATGGGACCCGCCCGGGAATCCTGCGGGGGCTGGCTGTTACTGGTGGTGTCATCACGTCCGCCGGTGTGGTTTTGGCTGCTACCTTCGCGGCCCTTGGGGTCATCCCCATCATGTTCCTGGTGCAGCTCGCCTTTATCGTGGCGTTCGGTGTGTTGCTGGATACCGTGTTGGTCCGGTCTTTGCTGGTACCTGCCCTCGCGTACGACATCGGCAGCAAGATCTGGTGGCCGAGCAAGCTGAGGCGTTCGGCTTCGGCGGCCCCGGTTGAGCTTCGCGAGGAAGAGGCACCGGTGGGTCGCTAGGTGTTAGCCGTCCACCGGCGAGCGGCGCTCAAGCAGCAGGGTGTCGCGCCATTGTCCGGCGGCGGGTTCGGTGCTCATGCGAGCAATACGGTTCCCGCCGCCCGACGATGGCAAAAAAAGGTGGCCTGATGGTCAACGGCGCCCCGCGGGCACCTTGTTCTGTTTCTGTTTGTCCCGCGACCGGCGTACCTTTTTGCGCTTACGACGCCGTTTCTCCTGGCTGCTGAATGGTGGCCGGGGTGTGCCCTGAAGCGGGCCGCTCCAATAATGCCCTCCCAAGAGGACACCAGCCAGGGCACCGTACGTCCACACGAACGGAAGAGCCATCTGGCTGGTATTACTTCCCAGGAATGCCAGCAAAAAGAACTCCACCGGGATGATCAAAAGGAGTGCGTTCCTGGTAGCGGCCGATGGTGGAAACCGGAACAACGCCCAGCCGCAGATCAAGGCGCCTGCCAAAACGGCGCCGACTGCCGCCGTCGGGCTCTGGAAGATGAAGTGGGCAAGGCCGGCCCCCATCAAGACGGCCGCGCAGGATCCATTAATTAGCGCCTGACGCCGGCCTCCAACGGATTCCTTGCCGGCTTCGATGCTTCCACTGGGTTTCTTCCCCGCCGGACTCCTTCTTCCTGACCACGGGTATCCACTTGCAATTCCCCCGGCGATGACACCCAAGAACCACGATGCGGCGGCAGGAATCCCTAGACCGTCTTCAAACGAAAGCGCTGAATAGGATGCCAAGGGCAATGCACAGAGCATCAGCATGGAAGCGCGCGATGACTGGGGCAGTACCCGAAATGGGAGAAAGGTGTAAGTCGCCCCTGGGGCGAAGAACAAGGATGCCCCAAGCAAGGTGCTGTGGGCCATCCACACAAAGGTGGCCAAAATGACCGCGATCATTCCGCCGTAGAGGATCCGCGGATCCCACTGTTTTGACTTCTTCTTCACGTCAGCATTTCCCCCGGTATCAAGGGTAGATCAGACGGTGACGGTGTTCCGTTCCCGGTAACCGTCCGCGGCGTAAACACCCAGAACGCGGACCTCGGTAGTGAAGAACTCCAGTTCTTCCAAGGCCCGGCGGAGACGGGCGTCTTCGGGGTGGCCTTCGACGTCGGAGAGGAACATGGTGGCAGCGAACTCGTCGCCCACCATGTAGCTTTCCAGCCGTGTCATGTTGAGGCCATTGGTCGCAAAGCCACCAAGTGCTTTGTACAGGGCCGAGGGAACGTTGCGGACCCGGAAGACGAAACTGGTGATCGCAGGGCCGGGCAGCTCTTCCTTGGTAGGGAGCTCGCGTTCCCGGGCCAGGACAACAAAGCGGGTGGTGTTGGTGGGATCGTCCTCGACGCCGGAAGCCAGGACTTCGAGACCGTACAGGCCAGCGGCGAGAGGCGGAGCCAGGGACAGCTTGTGGGGATCATTCCAGTCCCGGACCTCACGGGCTGATCCTGCAGTATCACCGGCGATGACGGGCTTCAGGCCCGCTTCCCGGATGATCCTGCGGCACTGCCCCAGAGCGTGGATGTGGCTGTGAACTTCGGTAGCTCCCTCGATGGTGCTGCCCGGAATGCCCAAAAGGTCGAAGCGGATCGGCAGGAAGTACTCGCCAACGATCTGCAGCTTGGACTGCGGGAGCAGGACATGGATATCGGCCACACGCCCGGCGATGGAGTTCTCAATGGGAATCATGGCCAGATCGACTTCCCCGGTGGACACCAGCTCGAAGGCGTCCTCAAAACTGGCGCAAGGCACGCTCTCGAGTTCAGGGAACATTTCCTTGCACGCGAGATCCGAGTTAGCTCCGGGCTCGCCTTGGTACGCAATCTTCTGGGCCATGATGCTCATGGTTACACGCTGAGCGCCCGGCCTCCCAACCGCGTCCACCCTGTGACTGGACAAGTGGGTGCCACCGACCCTAGGTTCGCAACAAGGATTGGGGGCGGCCGATGACGACTGCGACAGCGTTCAGAAGTAGCGCAACAAACACTGTCAACGAACAGCGGGTTGCAAGGTTTGCGGGCACGACGATCGGCCTGTTCACGCTCTCTTGGGCCATCCTGCTGGCAGGACCACCGGGACAGAACGTGCTGGCATCAGAGCCGTGGCAGCTCGCGTCCCATGGGTTGAGCCTTCTTTCAGCGCGGAGCACTGGGAAAGCAAAAGTAGGTGACAGATAACGTCACTATGAGGGCTCATTGCGACGTTATCTGTCACCTACTTGGGTAAGCGCAGCGGGGGTTAGCCATTGATGACCTGCGGGACCCCCAGTGCTTTGAGGCCCTCGGCGCCGAACTCCAAGCCGTAGCCGGACTGCTTCGCACCGCCGAACGGGACGCGGGGATCCACGGCTCCGTGCTTGTTGATCCACACGGTGCCGGCCTGGATGCGGGATGCTACTTCGCGCGCGGCACCCAAGTCTGAGGACCAGACCGAGGCGCCGAGTCCGACGTCGAGCGCGTTCGCCTTGGCGACTGCCTCATCAACGGTGCTGTACTTGATGATCGGCAGTGCCGGACCGAACTGTTCCTCGGCGACGAGCGGGTTGTCGTTGTCGATGTCCGCCACGAGAGTGGTCGGGTAGAAATTGCCCGGCTGGTCGGCGTCGGGGTTGCCGCCGATCAGCACCCGGGCACCGGAATCGCGAGCGGCTTCCACCAAGCGGGACACGATGTCGTATTGCTGCCGGTTCTGCAGCGGGCCCAGAACGTTGTTCTCATCCAGGCCGTTACCCATGGGCATGGCCTGAGCCACGGCGACAAGTTCGGAGCACACGGCGTCGTACTGGGATTCGTGGACGTACAGGCGCTTCAGTGCCGCACAGGTTTGGCCGGTGTTGATGAACGCACCCCAGAACAGGCCCTCAGCAATCGCCTTGGGGTCGGAGTCCGGAAGGACGATGCCGGCGTCGTTGCCACCGAGTTCCAGCGTGAGCCTCTTGACCGTGTCGGCCGACGATCGAATGATCGCCTTGCCCGTGGCGGTGGAGCCGGTGAACATGACCTTGCCGATCGCGTCGTGCGAGGCCAGCGCTTCACCGACGTCGCGGCCACCGGAGACCACGGACAGCAGGCCCTCGGGCAGCTCCTCGTTGATGATCGAGGCCAGCGCCAGCACGGACAGCGGAGTGTATTCAGAAGGCTTGACCACCACGGCGTTGCCCATGCGCAGCGCTGGTGCGATCTGCCAGACGGTGATCATCATGGGCCAGTTCCATGGGCCAATGGCACCGACGACGCCGATGGGCCGGTAATGCAGTTCAGCGTGGGTCTCGCCGTCGTCCACCACTGTTTCAGGGTCGAGCGGGGTAGCGGCGGTGGCACGAAGCCAAGCTGCGCACGCGCCGACTTCGAAGCGGGCGTTCGGACCGTTCAGCGGCTTGCCTTGCTCGCGGGAGAGCAGTTGGGCGAGTTCTTCCGCGGAGCGTTCGACGGCGTCGGCTGCTTTCATGAGCGCAGCTGACCTGGCGTCGTGGCCCAGGGCAGCCCAGGCAGGTTGCGCTGCCGTGGCGGCGGTGATGGCTGCTTCAAGATCCTGGACGGTGTGCACGGGGGCTTCGCCAACGGCTTCACCCGTAGCAGGGTCAAGGATGGTGCGGCTGTTCTGGCCGTTGGCCGGGGTGATCGAGGCCAGCAGGGCGTCGTAAGTCTCCATTGGTACTCCGCTCGGGTAGTAAGTCTTGGCGGCCGGTGAGGCGCGCGCCGGTGTTTCCAGTGTGGTCGGCGTCACGCAGTTGGGCCTTGTCTATGCACGAACAGCCATTGACGGGAAGCGAACGCTTTCCGTGCGTGCCGCCGTGCCCGATAATCGAGCTTGTGACTCTTGCTTCCCTTGCGGCCTTCGCCGGTCTCTGCCTCGTCCTGTCCGTCACTCCCGGTCCGGACACATTCCTCGTGCTGCGGATCGCGCTGAACCGGCCCAGCGCTGGTATCGCTGCGGCTGCAGGGTCTGCCGTTGGTGCGATTGCCTGGGCTGCGTTGGTGGGCGTCGGTCTGGCCGCCATCCTGGAGCAGTCCGCGGAATTGTTCCGTTGGGTCAAGATCGCCGGCGGCCTGTACTTGCTGTATTTGGGCGTCTCTTCATTCATGAAGTCCCGGAAAGCGGCAAAAGCAGGTGCCGACGGTTCTGCACCGGAGGCGGCCCTCCCGTACAGCAGGCTTTCCGCGCTGGGGGCAGGGGCACTGTCCACGCTCCTCAACCCCAAGGTCGGCTTGTTCTACCTGGCCGTGGTGCCGCAGTTCATCCCGCACGGCGGCGACACCATGGGTACCTCGCTTATCCTCGGCGTCGTGGTGGCCGTTATCGCCTTCGCCTATCTTTCGATGATCGCCGTCGTGGCCTTCAAGGCGATGCGGTGGCTCAAACGACCCAAGGTGAGCACCGTCGTCGAGCGTGTCAGCAGCGGTGTGATTGCCGGTCTTGGCGTGGGCGTGGTGGCCTCGGGCGCCACCAGCTAGCTGGCAAGCAGCGCGAGGTAGTTATCCAACTGCCCCGCAAGATCCTGCGAGAAATGTTCAGCAGGGGACAGCGCCACAACAATTTGCGCGCCGAGCATCATGTTCAGCAAGTGGTCAGCGACGGCGGCGTCCCCGATGGGGGCTTTGATCTCACCGGCCGCGCGGGCTGCTGCGGTGTGCGCGGTGATGGTGGTGTGCCACTGGCTCATGGACTCGCTGTGGAGCGCAGCCATGTCAGCGTCGTTGAGCGCCTTCTGCCAGAACGGGATGACGATGCGGGCTTCGTTGACGCGTTCCTCATCCAGGGGCAGGACTTCAGTGCAGAACGCGCGAAGCGCAGCGACGCCTGACAGCCCCTCGGTCATGGTGGCGATGCGCTGGTTGGTGCGGTTGAAGACGTGCCCGAAAGCGGATGTCAGCAGCAGGTCCTTGGTGGGGAAGTAGGGCTTGAGGGCGCCGTTGGCGAAGCCTGCTTCCTCGGCAATCTCCCGCATGGTGGCACCTTCCATGCCGAGCCTTGCGATGATCCGCCACGTTGCGTCAACCAGTTCGAGGCGTCGTTGATCGTGGTCCACAATCTTTGGCACTGAGTGGGCTCCCGGAAAAATATTTGGCAGAAAGGTCTTGTGACCCATCTTACGTTTTGGTTATTCTCTACACCTATAGAAAATAAATCCTGACCCATCATAGGTCCCGGAACACTAGGCAGCCATGACGCCCACAGCAACTGAGACAGTAAACCAGTACGGCCTGGCAACAGGGGCCGAAATCTCCCAAGTGCAGGGGATTCTCCAAGCCGCCGGCCTCCTTGGTGACGGACACCGGATCGCCTACCTTGGGCTGGTGGACCCTTCCCGCGGTGCCAGTGAGGAGGACCGCCGATTCCGCGTCTTCATCCACGACATCTCGGGCGGAGCTCCCACGGACGTCCTTGTTTCGGTGACCCGCGGCGAGCTGGTGTCCGCCAAGGAACTGGACACCAAGGTTTCCGGCGAACTGCCCGTGCTCGAAGAAGAATTCGAGGTTGTCGAGACGCTCCTCGCTACTGATGAGCGCTGGCTGACCGCGCTGGCAGCCCGGGACCTGGACGTTGAAAAGGTCCGCGTGGCTCCGCTGTCCGCGGGCGTCTTTGAGTACGCCGAAGAGAAAGGCCGCCGCATCCTCCGCGGTCTTGCGTTTGTGCAGGACTTCCCGGAGGACAGCGCCTGGGCCCACCCCGTGGACGGCCTGGTGGCTTACGTGGATGTGGTCAACAAGGAAGTCACCCAGGTCATCGATCTTGGGGTGATGCCCATCCCCGCGGAGCACGGGAATTACACGGATCCCGAACTGACGGGCCCGCTTCGCACCACGCAGAAGCCCATCAGCATCACCCAGCCTGAGGGTCCGAGCTTCACGGTCACGGATGGGAACCACGTGGAGTGGGAGAAGTGGAGCGTGGACGTCGGCTTCGATGTCCGGGAAGGAGTTGTCCTCCACAACCTGTCGTTCAAGGATGGCGACAAGAAGCGCCCCATCATCAACCGTGCCTCGATCGCCGAGATGGTGGTTCCGTACGGCGATCCCTCTCCCATCCGGTCCTGGCAGAACTACTTCGACACCGGCGAGTACCTGGTGGGCCAGTACGCCAACTCCCTGGAACTCGGTTGCGATTGCCTGGGTGACATCACCTACCTCAGTCCAGTCATCAGCGACGCTTTCGGCAACCCCCGTGAAATCCGCAACGGCATCTGCATGCACGAGGAAGACTGGGGCATCCTCTCCAAGCACTCCGACCTCTGGACTGGCATCAACTACACCCGCCGCAACCGCCGCTTGGTGATCTCCTTCTTCACCACCATCGGCAACTACGATTACGGCTTCTACTGGTACCTCTACCTGGACGGCACCATCGAATTCGAAGCCAAGGCCACCGGCGTCGTGTTTACCAGCGCCTTCCCGGAGGGCGGTTCGGACAACATCTCCCAGCTCGCTCCCGGCCTAGGTGCCCCTTTCCACCAGCACCTCTTCAGCGCCCGCTTGGACATGGCCATTGATGGCTTCACCAACCGTGTGGAGGAAGAAGATGTGGTCCGCCAGGCCATGGGCGAAGGGAATGAGCGCGGCAATGCGTTCTCCCGCAAACGCACCGTCCTCACCAAAGAGTCCGAGGCCGTCCGCGAAGCCGACGCACGGGCGGGCCGCACCTGGATCATTTCCAACCCGGAATCGAAGAACCGCCTCGGCGAACCCGTCGGCTACAAACTCCACGCCGAGAACCAGCCCACGCTGCTGGCCGACCCCGGTTCCTCCATAGCGAAGCGCGCGGCCTTCGCCACCAAGGACGTATGGGTCACCCGCTACGCCGACGAGGAGCGCTACCCCACGGGCGACTTCGTGAACCAACACTCCGGCGGTGCCGGTTTGCCGGCCTACGTTGCCCAGGATCGCGACATCGACGGCCAGGACATCGTCCTCTGGCACACGTTCGGCCTCACGCACTTCCCCCGCGTGGAGGACTGGCCGATCATGCCCGTGGACACCGTCGGCTTCAAACTGCGCCCCGAAGGGTTCTTCGACCGCAGCCCGGTGTTGGACGTACCGGCCAGTGCCTCGGGTTCGAGCTGCCACGCCGAGGCCGCCGCTTCCGCCGAAGAACACGGCAAGCCCGCCGGGCACTGTCACTAAAGCGCATCGGGACATCCATAATGGCAATCGTCGCGGGACAGGTCCGGGCGTCCGGGCCTGTCCTGCACCCCCGGATGTGCGCGGCCCTCACGGCTGTCTCTTGCCTGGTGCACCTGTGGCTCGCCGTCTCGGGACATCATGACGCCTGGTTGGGCATCCTCATGATCGGGTTGGCGGCGGTCTGCGTCCCGTGCACGGTCCACATTTGGCGGCACAGCCGGGTTGGTGCCCTGCATCAAGTGACCATGTCCGCTGTGGCCATGGTGGGACTTCACGCTGTCCTGCTCTTCGGAGCAGGCGGTGCCGGCCACGCCCACGGCGGCAGGCCGTCGTCGAACGTTGGTGACACGTCCGGCACAGTTGTTTCCTCCGGCTCTGCCGGGTTGTTGCTGGTCATCGGACTGGAAATCACGACGGCGTTACTCGCCGCCACGCTGGTAGCACGCCTGCGGCGCCGGGCAGCTGTGGCGTCCTGACCCTGTTTGCCGGAGTGGCCGCGGGAACTCAACCAGAGCAGGTTGAGAACACTCAACACGGAATCCAAAGAAGGTCAGGAAGCAACGCCTGAGCTACCCGTCCAGCGAGACCCGCGTCAGCTTGTCCGGGTTGGACACCTGACGCAGCTCACGGATGCTGCCATCCGGGGCGGTGTCGATCACCAGGATGTCGGAGCGGCCATGATGCCTGAGCACCAGGGCCGCATCGCTGTTGACCTCGATGACCCAAGCACGTACCGGCTGCGCAGGATCGAAAACCACCGCCTTGCCGAGGATGCCCGCAAAAAACCGCGCAATCCTGGCCGCCCCGAACAGCGGGTTCATGGCGCTCTTGACCTTGCCCCCGCCGTCGGCCCAGAGAACGGCGTCCCGGTCCAGCATGGCAACAACCGTGTCGATTTCACCCTGCTCGATGGCACGAACCAGCTTCTCCAAGGCCGCGCGATCCTTGGCCCGGGGAGCGGGGGCTTCAGGATCGATCTCCAGGCGACGTTCGGCCCGTGAAATCATCTGGCGGATGGCGGCAGGGGATTTTTCCAGGATGTCCGCAATTTCCGGGGCGGACATTGCGAAGGCCCGGTGCAACACGAGCGCCGCCCTGGCCTCAGGCGCCAATTGTTCGGCCAGATGCAGCAGGGTCAAGGACAGGAGCTCGCGGTTGGCTATGGTTTCTTCCGGAAGTTTGGACACATCCACTGGTTCGGGCAGCCAAGGCCCGGTGTACTCCTCGCGCACTGCGGCGAGTTGCCGTACCCGATCAACAGAGCGCCGCACACACACCGTTGTCAGCCACGCCGGCCAGGAATCCACGCCGGCCGCTTCGGATTTGCGTTCCCGCTGCACGGCGTCGATCGCCACCTCGGAAACCACGTCCTCCGCATGCCCGAAGTCGCCCAGCATTCGGTAAGCGATTCCGAGGAGGCGATTCCGTTCACTCTGCCACGCCGACGTGGCTGACACCGCAAGAGTCATGCTGCCAACGCTACCTTTCAGACGATCGGGTTCTTCTCATCTACCGGCGGTTCCATCTGCGTGCTGACGGCAATCCTGTTCCACACATTGATGGTGGAGATGGCGAGAATCAGGCCGCCCATCTGGCTGTCGTCGAAGTGGGTGGCAGCAGCGTTCCAAATCTCGTCCGTGACTGTCTCCGGGCCCAGCTGGGTTACGGCATCCGTCAGGGCAAGTACGGCCTGTTCGCGGGCGTCGAAGAACACTTTCGAATGCTGCCACGCCGCCACGGCATGCAGCTTCCTCTCCGGAATTCCGCGCTTCCGGCCGTCCGTGGCGTGCATGTCCACACAGAAGCCGCAGCCGTTGAGTATTGAGGCGCGGAGCTTGATCAGTTCATACAGATCTGGATCGACTGACTTGCGGGCATAGCCTTCCAGCCCGGTGACGGCGGCGTAGCCGAGTTTGTTGCTGCGGCCGATATTGATGCGGGTCATGCTGACGTCCCTTCAGAGATGGTGCCTTACATCAGGGATGTCGGATGCTGGACCGAAAGTGTGACAGCTGCGGCACATTGTTAGAGTCGATCGATGCGCGCCGTAGTTTTTGATGAGGTCCGGACCCAGCCCGACGTCAGGGAAGTAGCCAAGCCCCAGGCTCCCGTTGGAGGCGTGGTGGTGAAAGTGCTGGCGACAGGCATGTGCCGCAGCGACTGGCACGCTTGGGCCGGCCACGATGACATCGCAATGCCCCACGTGCCGGGTCACGAGCTCGCCGGTGTCATCGACGCGGTCGGGGAAGGCGTCCAGCATTGGAAGGTGGGCGACCGCGTCACCGTGCCCTTCGTCTGCGGATGTGGCACGTGCGAATGGTGCCTGGCCGGCGATGCCCAGGTTTGCCCGGACCAGCAGCAGCCCGGTTTCACCCATTGGGGTTCCTTCGCCGAATTTGTGGCCCTGCACGCCGCCGACAGCAACCTGGTTGCCATTCCTGACAGCATTGAATATACGACGGCGGCAAGCCTCGGTTGCCGCTTCGCCACGGCATACCGAGCGTTGGCAGCCCGTGCGCAGGTGAAAGCCGGTGAATGGGTCACTGTGGTTGGCGCGGGCGGTGTGGGGCTGAGCGCTGTGATGATCGCCAAGGCCATGGGCGCACGGGTGATTGCCGTGGACCGGAACCCCGAGGCTCTGACCGTCGCTGCACGCTTGGGCGCCGAACATACTGTCCTCGCTGATGGTACGGATATTCCGGCCGCAATCAATGCCCTTTCCGGCGGAGGCAGCCACGTGGCGGTGGACGCCGTCGGAAGTGAACAGACCTGCGCCGACGCGATCCTCAGCCTCCGCAGACGAGGCCGGCATGTGCAGATCGGCTTGTTGCCGTCCATCGACGGCAACCCGCAAGTGCCCATGGCCCGTGTGATCGGTTGGGAACTGGACCTCTTGGGCAGCCACGGCATGGCTGCGGTGGATTATCCGGGCATGATGTCGCTCATTGAACAGGGTGCCCTCCAGCCGCAGATGCTCATCGAACGCACCATTGGCTTGGAAGAAGCTGCTGCACTGCTGCCGGGCTTCGACAAGGCCAACCCTGCCGGCATGACCATGGTGGACCCTGCCCGGTAAGGGGCGCGGGCGCCCAAGGAAGTAGCAGCAGAGCGCGCTTTGAGCGATCAGAACGCGCTCAATTGCGATTTATTTGGGAGCGTCCGCAGGGCGGTTCCGGTAGGCGGCGAGGAAATGGTCGATCCGGCGCACTGCTTCCTCGATGTCCTCCACGGCGGGCAGGATCACGAAGCGGAAATGGTCCGGCGTGGGCCAGTTGAAGGCGGTGCCGTGTGAGACCAGGATCTTCTGCTCCTGCAGGAGTTGGAGGACAAACTTCTCGTCGCTCTCAATGGGGTAGATCCCCGGATCCAGCTTCGGGAAAAGGTACATGGCACCGGCTGCCGGAACGCAGCTGACGCCCGGGATCGCGGTGAGGAGTTTCCATGCCAGATCCCGCTGATCGCGGAGCCGGCCGCCGGGACGAATGAGCGCTTCGATGCTTTGGTATCCACCCAGGCAGGTTTGGATGGCGTGCTGGGCTGGGACATTGGCGCACAATCGCAGCGAGGCCAGCAGCTCCAAGGATTCCCGATAGGCCGCGGTGGCCGTCAACGGGCCGGTGACGGCAACCCAACCTGCCCGGTAGCCGGGCATGCGGTATGCCTTGGACAACCCGCTGAACGTCAGGACGCAGACGTCGTCAGCAACAGCCGCCGTATGAATATGCGGTGCGTCCACGTACCGGATCTTCTCGTAGATCTCATCCGAGAACAGGACGAGGTCATGCTTCCTGGCAAGCGCGGCGAACTGCTCCAGAATGTGGCGCGGATAGACGGCGCCGGTGGGGTTGTTCGGGTTGATGATGACGATGCCCTTGGTGCGGGGGGTGATCTTGGCTTCGACGTCGGACATGTCCGGCCACCAGTTCTCATCCTCATCGCACAGGTAGTGCACGGGGTTGCCGCCGGTGAGTGTCACGGCCGCGGTCCACAAAGGGTAGTCCGGGGCAGGGATAAGGATCTCGTCGCCGTTCTCCATGAAGGCCTGCAGGGTCATGGAGATGAGCTCGCTGACGCCGTTGCCAATGAAAACATCCTCGACGCCGATGGTCATCAGTCCGCGGGTCTGGTAGTACTGCGAGATGGCGGTTCGGGCGGAAAAAATGCCTTTGGAGTCGCTGTACCCCTGGGCTCCGCGGAGGTGGTGGATCATGTCCACCACAACGGACTCCGGCGCCTCCAACCCAAACGGCGCCGTGTCCCCAAGGTTCATCTTGAGGATACGATGCCCCTCGGCCTCCATGGCCTTGGCCGCTTGGAGGATGGGTCCACGGAGTTCGTAGCGGACATTCTGGAGTTTGCTGGAGTGCTGCATCGGACGCATGGTTGATCATTTCATGGCACCGGCCCGGGCGGGCAAATGGTTTCAGACAACCCAGCGAATGATGACAGGAAGTCTCTTTGTGCTGGCCGAAACTTCCCGCTCGGTGCCGTCCACCGCAACAGCGAAGTGTTGAACCTCCTCAGCGGACGCCAAAACCTCAAAGTGCCCTGTCGCATCGCTGACGGCGGCCGTAGCCGATGAATGGGCATGGATATAGGCGTCGGGGATGCCCTTGTTGTGTGAGTCCACCAGCCGTCCCCGGATCCGGCGGCCAGCAGCTGGTTTGCCCGGGGCAGGTTGGGCGGGAGGGTCGGAAGGTTCTTCGAACCGGAGGGATACCGGGATGCGTACCAGGAACCCCAGACCCTGCTGGATGGCCCCGGAGTATTCCTCGGGCCGGAATTCGCCGTTGGACACTACGGAGTACTGGCTGTGGAGTTCCACGGCCAGCAGCAATTGCTCCATGTTGTCCAGCTGTTCCGGACCGTGGCATTCCACCGCCACCCTCAGCTCAAGGTCCAGGACAGGCCCTTCGCGCCGGGACCTGCCCACGCGGTTGAGCGTGACGGCCCGGACGGTGACCGGAGCGTCAGGTGGGGGAACAACGGCGGTGGGGGAGCCGTCGTCGAACCTTACATGCTGAGGGGCGACGGCGTCGGAAAGTACCCCCAGGAGGTCGGACAGCGACGAACGCACATGGCCCACGGCAGAACCCCAGCCGGACAGAGATCCACTACTTCAACTGGAACTAGGCTACTCCCGCCGTTCCCCGTAGTCACTGGGATTCAAACCCAAGTAGGTAACAGCACATGTCGCAATGAGGGCTCATTGGAGCACGTGCTGTCACCTACTTGGGTGAACCACGCTCAGGCGAGGCCGGGGACTCCGTCGGTGATCGTGTAGGACTTCTTGGTGCTGACCGGAGCGCCCGGTGTGGTGATGTAGTCCAGCACACGGAAGTCCGCGGTCATGGCGTCCTTGGTGATGCGGGTGTTCACGTAGCCGCGGTTGTCGTTGTAGAACTTCAGGTGCGGGTTCCAGGCCATGGTGGGGTCGGTGGTGGATCCCGTGCCATTGCCCGTAGAGGTGATGGATGAGCACACCAGTTCCGAGCCCACCACAGCTGCCGCCGGGTCCTTGTAATCCACCTTGAGGTCGGTGGCCCAGTGGCGGTGAACGTCGCCGGTCAGTACGACGGCGTTGCGGACCTTTGCGTCCACCCAGCCTTGGGTGATGCGGCGGCGGGAAGCGGCGTAACCGTCCCAGCCATCCATGGAGACGTCGTCGATTTCCGGCGCCTTGTCACGGTCCCGCTCGGCGAAGAAGACCTGCTGGCCCAGAATGTCCCACCGCTGCGTGGAGTTCTTGAAGCCGTCCAGCAGCCATTTCTCCTGCTCGGCGCCGGTGATGGTGCGGTTCTCGTCCAGGCGTTCGGCCACGTTCTTCCGCCAGCCATCGCCCGCCAGCTGGTCGTCGCGGTACTGGCGCGTGTCCATCATGTGGAAGTTGGCCAGCTGGCCCCATTGGATAGTGCGGTAGATCTTCATGTCGAACCCGGCGGGGACTGATGAGCGGCGCAGCGGCATGTTCTCGTAGTAAGCCTGGAACGCTGCCGAGCGACGCTGCCGGAAGTGTTCCGTGGTGTCGTTGAGCTGGCTCGCGTCGTTGTTCTCGGGGATCTCATCCGCCCAGTTGTTGTCCACTTCGTGGTCATCCCACACCACCAGCCACGGTGCGATCGCGTGCGCTGCCTGCAGATCGGCGTCGGACTTGTACTGGGCATGCCGCTGGCGGTAGCCCGCCAGGGTGCTGGTCTCGGGTCCTTCATGATCGCGCGGGTTGCCGCCGCCGATCACGTAGCTGCCCTTCTTGTACTCGTAGAGGTAGTCGCCAAGGTGCAGCACCAGGTCAGGGTGGTCCTCGGCCAGCCGCTTGTACGCCGTGAAATAGCCGTGCTCGAATTGGGCGCAGCTGGCGAACGCCATGGCCAGGGCCGCGGGGGTCTCGCCGGACGCCGGACTGGTCAGAGTGCGGCCAACCTCGCTCACGTGCCGCCCGGTGCGGAAACGATAGAAGTACTCCCGTCCCGGCCGGAGGCCACTGAGTTCTGCGTGCACCGAGTGGGCGGTTTCGATCCTGGCATGTTCGACGCCGCGGGCTACTACCCGGCGCATCGCCGGGTCTTCCGCGACTTCCCAGGCGACGGCGACGGAGCGGGAAGGCATGCTGCCCAGGCCGTCCTCGGCCACGGGGTTCACCGCCAGGCGGGTCCAGATGACAAAGCCGTCGGGCCACGGTTCGCCCGACGCGATGCCAAGCGTGAACGGATCGGTGCGGAGACCGGCGTCGTCCGCTGTTGAAACCGCGACGGCGGCCTGCGGCAGGGCGGCTGACACACCGGCGGCGAGTCCGGCACCCAGGCCGGCTGAGATGAGGGACCTGCGGGAGATTTTTTCCATAAGACCGACCCTAGGAAACCGGGGTTGACTGGACCCAAGGACGGCGTGAATGCGTGGTTAATTGTGTGACAAGAGGTGTCACCCCACCCCGGGGCGGTGTCTGCCCGCAGGGAGGCTCGTCTATGCTCAGTTCATGATCAAGGGGGAGCGCCCTCAGCGGCCGGGTGTGGTGACATTCTCGGTGGTGCTGATGTACATCGGTGGCATTGCCCAGATCCTTCTCGGGATCCTGACGATTTTCCTGCGGTACACCCCGGAAGCCCAGTCCGGCGGCATCGCCTTGCCCATCACCTTGCTGGGTGCCGGAATGATCTTGTTCGGGCTGCTTGTCATTGGACTTGCCTCCGGCGTGGCGCGGGGAAGCAACGCGGCACGCCGTGGGGCAACGGCGGTCATGCTGCTGGGGCTGGTCTTTGCCGTGCTGGACCTCATCATTGCCGGGGATGGAGACTGGTTGGCAGTCATCTCCCAGTCCATTGCCACGGTCGCCGTGCTGGTGCCGCTGTGGGTCGGACGCGGACGCCGCTACTTCGAGACCCGCTGATGCAGTGCCTCCTGGGCATCCCGGTAGGCAACGCGGCGATGAACGAAGCGGACGATCTCAATCAGCGCGATGCAGGCTACGGACGTTCCCAGGATCAGGAGTGCCGTGGGAAGCGTTGGGTCGGTGAATTGCAGGAAGTCCCGGGCGATCGGAACGGAATAGACCAGGACCAGCCCGATCATCATGGCGCCGATGACCAGCCCTTTGAAGCGTGTGACAGGGCGTGAGAGCACCACAAGGATCCAGATGCCGATGATTGTCAGGATGAGGGTTGACCCGGTCCTTATTTCGGCTTCCGGAATCTGCAGATTGGCGGCGAGGCGGGCGTAGGAGGCAAGGCCCAGGGTCACGGAGACACCCGCCGGCACGGCGAAGGTCAAGGAGCGCCGGAGGAAACCCGGAATATAACGCTGGGCGTTAGGCAGCAAGGCCAGGAAGAACGCCGGAATGCCGATGGTCAAACCATCAGTGACTGAGAGCTGCCGGGGAAGGAACGGGAAAGGCAGCAGGAGAATGCCGAACGCGATGGCCAGGAACGTGGCGTAGGCGGTTTTCGTCAAGAACAGCATGGAGACGCGCTCGATGTTGGCGATGACCTGCCGGCCTTCAGCCACCACGCTGGGCAGGTGCGAGAATTTTCCGTCAAGGAGCACCAACCGGGCCACCGCCTTGGTAGCTGCCGCACCGGAGTTCATGGCGACACCGATGTCGGCCTCCTTGATGGCCAAGGCATCGTTCACCCCGTCTCCGGTCATGGCCACCGTGCGGCCGGCCGCCTTCAATGCCACCACGATCCGCTTCTTCTGGTCCGGGGTCACCCGGCCGAAAACCACGTTGTTGTTGATGACGTCCAGGAATTCCTGGTCATTATCCGGCAACTCGCGGGCGTCAAAGCCGTGCGGCGCATCGAGCCCGACCTCCCGGGCTATGGCTGCTACTGTCTGCGGGTTGTCACCCGAAATGATGCGGACATCCACGTCCTGTGCCGCGAAGTAGGTGAGCGTCTCCGCAGCATCAGGGCGGATGTTCTCCTTGAAAGTCAGGAGCGCAACCGGGACGGCGTCCGATGGTACGGTCTCGTCATCGGTGGGCGTTCCGTGGGCCAGGACCAGTGTGCGGCGACCGGTGGTGGCCAACTCTGCGGCTTGAGTGGCCAGCTGCAGCCGCTCCGGATTGGTGGAATTGTCCCCGGGGAACACCATTTCGGGGCCGCCCAGGATCCACATGCCGTCGTCGAAAATCACCGCGCTCCATTTGCGCGCTGACGAGAAGGGAACCCGGTCGATTGGCGCGTCCGGGGGCGGAGTGGTGAAGTGCCCTGCAAGGCTGCGGGCCGTGGCGTTGGCATCGTTCTGCACCCCGTACCAGGAGAGCACGGCCTCCCAACCGGGGCGTTTGGTCAGGGGATGCGCGGTGTCGAAAA
Source organism: Paenarthrobacter sp. CCNWLY172 (assembly GCF_037402035.1). Lineage (NCBI taxonomy): Bacteria > Bacillati > Actinomycetota > Actinomycetes > Micrococcales > Micrococcaceae > Paenarthrobacter > Paenarthrobacter sp. CCNWLY172. The sequence goes on along the minus strand of NZ_JBBEGB010000004.1, from coordinate 264,691 downwards.
TGATGTCGCCTTGGGTGAGCGTCCCGGTCTTGTCGAGGCAGATGATGTCTACGCGCGCCAGGCCCTCGACGGCGGGTAGCTCCTGCACCAGGACCTGTTGGCGGGCGAGCTTCACCGCGCCTACGGCGAAGGTAATGCTGGTCATCAGCACCAGCCCCAATGGGACCATGGCGACGACGGCGGCAATGGTCGCCGTCGCCGCGTCACGCCAAGCGCCACTCGCCGAAGCCTCAGCCCACCCGCCTTGGGCAATCATCTGGGCGTTCAGAACCAACAACGCCACGGGACCCACGAACCACGTGACCCATTTCAGGACGCGGTCTATGGAGGACCGAAGTTCCGAGGCCACCAGGGAGAAGCGCTTGGCTTCGGCCGCGAGGGAATTCGCAAAGGAATCCGCGCCCACCCGGTCCACCACCGCTGTGCCTTCCCCGGCCACCACCACGGACCCGGACAGGACGCGATCGCCGTCGGCCTTTTCCACGGCGTCCGACTCCCCGGTCAGCATGGACTCGTCCACTTGGAGGCCCCGTGATCCGGCCACTAGCCCGTCGGCGGGCACTTGGTCACCGGCCCGGAGGACCAGGGTGTCATCCAGCACTACGTCGTCCAGATCGATTTCGGCCTCGGAGCCGTTGCGCATCACCCTGGCGTGCGGGGCGTTCAGGAGGGCGAGGCGGTCCAGGGCACGTTTGGCCCGATACTCCTGGACGCTGCCGATCACCGCGTTGGCAATGGCACTGAACCCGAACAGGGCATCCTGCCAGCGGCCGATCGCGAAAAGGACAATGAAGCAGGCCAGGATGATGCCGTTGAACAGGGTCAGCACGTTGGCGCGGACAATGCTCCACACGCTGCGGCTGGTGTCCTGGACGAACGCGTTGGTTTGTCCGGCGGCGACCCGCTCGGCGACCTCGGCAGTGCTGAGCCCTTGCGCTGCAGGCGCTTGTTGGACGGCAGCCCCGGCTTGGTCCTTCTCGTTTGGCACTCAGGCCCCCGTCGTTGAGTCGGTTCAGGGATGGGTGGTGCGATGGGATTGAGTATGCCAGCCGCGGCGGGGTATGTCGCCGTAGTGATGGTGGTGTTGATTACCGCCCTGGTTCGTGCTGGGACGGCGGTACGCACCTGCCGTCGAACGCTTCCGTTTTTGCCTGCTCTAAAGTGCCGCCGGCTCCGCGAGCGGCGCGGGCTGCGCCCGTCCCCGCACAACGATCAGTGCGATGACAGCGATCACTATGTAGACCATATTGGCCGGGCCGGCCAGCAACACCAGCGGGCTCTGGGGTCCCGCAGCCGCCTGGTTAATACCGCCCGTGGACAGGAAGAGTGTGGGGTCGTAGAGGGCGTGCACGATCATGGGCCAGATGAGGTTGCCCGTGACCCGCAGGGTCAAATACATGCAGATGCAGCGTCTCAGCGAACCCATCGATTGGCGCTGGCAGGAGCACTGGAATGACGACGACGGACTCTAGCCCGCCGCGGCTCCTGGACTGCTGCTACCTTGCCAACCGCTCGGCACCCTTCCACCACGCCACTGTTGCCGCTGCAGCTTCCGGCAGGGGAGTCGGGTGTATCCCCAGAAGTCTCTGGCTTTCCGAGGAGTCCATCACGAACGGGCGCTCGAACTGGTACAGGAGTTCGGCCAGCTCGCGCATGTCCGTGGAGAAGATGCCCGCCACTCGCAGTACCCAACCCGGTATGGCACCCACCTTGGGTGCAGCAACACCAGCGGCGTTAGCGTGCGCGGTTGCCATTTCCCGTTGGGTCACAGCCGGGCCGGTGGGGGCATGCAGCACGCTGTTCCAGAGTTCGGGCTTCCGGGCAGCTGCAATCATGGCCGCTGCGAGGTCCGGGACGTACGTGAAGGAGTGGGGCTGGTCCGTAGCTCCGATGAACTGCACGGCCTTGCCCGCCAGAATCGGCGTGACCATGCGCTCGCCGGCATGAGCTGTCTTCACGCGTGGCCCGAAGAAGTCGCCGGCCACCACGCTGATCGTGTTGGTTGCGTGGGCCTGCCGCGCCTTCAGCAACGCAGTCCGAATGCCGCGTTTGCCTCCGGTTGCTTCCCGCGGGCTCGATTCCGTCATGATCCGGTCCGGCTCGCTGTACGAGTAGAGACTTTCGGGGAAGACGACGACGGCGCCCGCGGCCGCCGCTGCGTCCATCACCACTTGCTCGGCGTGGGGGAGTTCGGCGGCCCACGCTGCTGCCCTGTAGGCGGATCCGTGGATGCAGTGGAAGACGGCGCTCGCACCTTCCACTGCTTGATTCAACTGCGCAGGGTCCGAGGCGTCCGCCCGGACCCGCTCAATAAGGGGATGCTCCGGACCGCTGCCCGAGCGCGTCAGAACGCGTACCTGATGCCCTTGGTCTGCCAGTTGCTCCGCGACGGTGTAGCCAACGGGGCCTGCTCCTGTGACGACGTACATGGGGTCCTCTTCCGGGGTTGATGTCGCAAAGATCAAAAGCGAGAGCACTGCTCTCTCAATCAGAATGAGCGTTCATCGTCGGAATGTCAAGAGCACTGCTCTCATTTGTTGACAGCGCTCTCGATTGTGGCAAGCTGTGGTCATGACTTCTGCCGAACCCGCCGCCGCCAAAGGTAAGGGCAAGCCCCTCACGCCCCGCGAACGTGCCCGCACGCAGACGATCGCCGACATCATCCGGCTCGGACGCGAACACCTTGCTGTTCATGGTGCGGCCGCTCTTTCACTCCGCGCAGTGGCGAGGGATCTCGGCGTCGTGTCCTCTGCCGTGTACCGCTACGTGGAGAATCGGGATGAACTCCTCACGCTCCTGCTGATCGACGCCTACAACCAGCTTGGCGACGACGTCGATGAAGCAGTGAATGCCGAAGCGCACGATGACTTCGCAGCGCAGTTCAGGGCGCTGGCCCATGCGGTGCGTACGTGGGCCATCCGCGAACCGGCCAGCTATTCCCTCCTTTTCGGCAGCCCCGTGCCGGGATATCAAGCGCCGGGTGAGCGCACTACCGTCCCGGGAACCCGGGTCATTGTTCGGCTCGTCGGTATCCTCGATGCCGCCTACCGGGCAGGCGCGATCAACGCCGCGGTGAGTCCCGCCGTCGTGGTTCCCGAAGGGTTGGCCGCGGACCTGGCAGCCATTCGCGGCGAGATGAATCTCGCCGCGCCCGACGCCACCTTGGCGCGGGGCGTTCTGGTGTGGACGTCCGTGTTTGGGGCCATTAGTTTTGAGGTTTTCGGGCAGTACGGGCGCGATACCTTCGCCGCCCGCGATGAGCTCTTCGACCACCAGCTGAGCGTCCTCCAGGGTGTGGTGGGGCTCCAAGGCTAGGGCGCTACAGTATTCAGATGGTTCGAGGGCTGGCAGACATCGGTGCGGAGGGCGTCCTGCTCGCCGGTGCCGGACGCGCCATTCTCCTGCAAATCGCCGACCCCAAAGTAGGGCACGGCGTAGCTGAGCACAGCAATTTCGCTGAGCGTCCCATGGACCGGCTGCGCGCCACTATGACGTACGTCTACGTGGTGGTCTACGGGTCAGAGGAGCAGCTCAAAACCGTTCGTCGCGCCGTCAACCGCGCCCACGCGCCGGTTCGCCGGGAACCCGATGGCGCCACCAAGGGATACAACGCTTTCGACGCCGAGTCCCAGGTGTGGGTGGTCGCCACCCTCTACGAGACCGCTGTCACCGTTTACGAGCAGATCCACGGAAAGCTCGACGACGACACCGCCGACCGCATTTACCGCGAGTACGCGCGGATCGGGACAGCCCTGCAGCTTCCGGCGGACAGGTGGCCGGCCGACCGTGCTGCGTTCGCTGCCTACTGGGACGATCAGGTGCGCGGACTCCACCCCGACGATAAAGCGCTGAGGGTTGCCCGGGACCTGCTCTATCCTGCTGGTGGACCGCTATTCCTGCGGCTGGTGATGCCGCTGGCACGCTTCCTGACCGCTGGCCTGTTGCCGGACCATCTGCGTGAAGGCTTCGGTTTTGAGTGGAGTGCCGGCCAAGCCCGCCGGTTCGAGCGGACCATGCGGATGATGGGCCGTGTTTATCCGCGGCTGCCGGAGAGGATCCGGCACTGGCCCCGCGACTACTATCTGGGCCGGCTTGTTGTGGAAGCCGAGGTCCCGCATGCGTAGTTCCACCTCGGTGGAAGAGTCCATCGACGCCCTTGCCCACCGCTACTTGGACCGGTTCCGGGGAGGCCGCCTGCAGGCCGGGCTCACCGAGTTCGTGGTCTTTGGGCTCAAGCAGGCCTGGGCGTGCGTGTTCGGCGCTGCGTTGCTCGCCGTGATCATCGGGGCCCGTCTCTGGTATCCCTCGGATGCAGGGCTGGCCAGGAACGATTTCCTGACCCTTGCCGCCGTCGTCATTCAAGTCCTGATGATCGCTTTCAAGCTGGAGACACTGCGGGAACTGCGGGTGATCCTGCTGTTCCATGTGGTGGGCACGGTGATGGAGTTGTTCAAGACGGACGTCGGATCCTGGGCCTATGAGGCGGAGGGTGTCCTGCGGATCGGCGCCGTGCCCTTGTTCAGCGGGTTCATGTACGCCGCCGTTGGGTCCTACATGGTGCGGGTTTTCCGGCTGTTCGACCTCCGCTTCGATCGATACCCCCGCCGGTGGATCACGGCCCTCGTTGCTGCCGCGATCTACGTGAACTTCTTCTCGCACCACTACATCTTCGACGCGCGCTGGGTGCTGCTGGCCGCCGTCGTGCTTGTCTATGGGCGGTGCGTGATGCACTTCAGGGTGTTCCGCCGTCGCTTCCGTATGCCCATTCTGGTGTCTTTCTTGCTGGTGGCCCTCTTCATTTGGTTCGCCGAGAACATCGGCACGTGGTCCCGTGCATGGCTGTACCCGAACCAGCTGGAGGGCTGGCAGGCGGTCTCCATCGACAAGCTTTTGGCCTGGTTCCTGCTCATGATCATTTCCGTGGTGCTGGTGGCGTGGGTGTACAAGCCGGAGCCGCTCGATGCTCCTGCTGACGCGGAGACTCCTAGGCTTCGCCGCGTAGCGCCTTGAGTGCGGCACGCCGGGCCTGAAGCAAGGGCTCGACGTCGGACACCCGGGTTAGGCGGACGGCTTTCGGTGGGTTCGGGGTGCCTTGGGCATCAATCACGACGCCGAATCCGCCCACGGAGCCGGCCGCCAGCCACGAGGTGGTTCCCGGCCAGAGGGTGAAATCGGCGGGGATGCCTTCAACGGTGATGGTGAATCGCTCGGCCACGAGGGCTTTGAAGGTTGCGTCCTGGCGATGGAGCTCCTCCAAGCTGTGTGGGATTCCTGCCGAGGCGCGCCATCGGTTTCTGGCAGTCTCGCCGGGATCCTGGTTTGTTGTGATCACGTCAACCAGAGGGCCTGTGGGCGAGAAGGCATCGCCGTGCACCACGCTGCCCTCACTTCCGTCGAGTTGCCAGGATCCCAGCGTGAGGGGGGCGTCCCAGGCCTCTAGACAGAACAGTGGGAGAAGGTGCACGCCGTCGCGGACCTCTTGGTCTAGCCGGTCGTTCATCGCCCAGAACTCGTCCGGAGGCACGTATCCAGTGATCTCCATCGCGCCAGTCTGGCAGTTCACCGTCGGCGAAACCAGCCCTTGCGCCCCGTGATTCCCGGGGAATTTCCCAGCCAAATATTCAAACTTGAGCGCACTTCGCTCAAGTTTCGATTGACTTAACCCTGAGGCTGAGTACAGTTGAGTGCAGAACGCTCAACTAGCCGATTGTTGAGCAGGCTTCCGGCAGGTAAACGCACAGCGGACCACTGCCAGGTGCAATCTCCAACATCGGCCATTGAAAGGAAACAAGATATGTCACGTGCAGTAGGTATCGACCTCGGAACCACCAACTCCGTGGTCTCTGTTCTCGAAGGTGGCGAGCCCACCGTTATCGCCAACGCAGAAGGCGGCCGCACCACGCCGTCCGTCGTTGCGTTCTCCAAGTCCGGCGAAGTCCTGGTTGGTGAAATCGCCAAGCGCCAGGCTGTCAACAACATCGACCGCACCATCGCGTCCGTCAAGCGCCACATGGGCACTGACTGGAATGTCGCCGTCGATGACAAGAAGTACACGCCGCAGGAAATTTCCGCGCGTATCCTCATGAAGCTTAAGAACGACGCCGAGAGCTACTTGGGCGAAAAGGTCACCGACGCTGTGATCACCGTTCCGGCCTACTTCAATGACGCCGAGCGCCAGTCCACCAAGGAAGCCGGCGAAATCGCAGGCCTCAACGTCCTCCGCATTGTCAACGAGCCCACCGCGGCTGCACTGGCCTACGGCCTGGACAAGGGCAAGGAAGACGAACTCATCCTGGTCTTCGACCTCGGTGGCGGAACCTTCGACGTCTCCCTCCTCGAGGTTGGCAAGGACGAAGACAACTTCTCCACCATCCAGGTTCGCGCAACCGCCGGTGACAACCGCCTCGGTGGCGACGACTGGGACAACCGCGTCGTCGAGTGGCTCCTGAGCCAGCTCAAGGTCAAGGGCATCGACCTCTCCAAGGACAAGATCGCCCTCCAGCGTCTCCGTGAAGCTGCAGAGCAGGCCAAGAAGGAACTGTCCTCCTCCACCAGCACCAACATCTCCCTCCAGTACCTGTCCGTCACCCCCGACGGCCCGGTTCACTTGGACGAGCAGCTGACCCGCGCCAAGTTCCAGGACCTCACCAAGGACCTGCTGGACCGCACCAAGAAGCCGTTCCAGGACGTCATCGCAGAAGCCGGCATCAAGGTTTCCGACATCGACCACATCGTGCTCGTCGGTGGCTCCACCCGTATGCCTGCTGTCTCCGAGCTCGTCAAGGAACTCGCCGGCGGCAAGGAGCCGAACAAGGGCGTCAACCCGGACGAGGTTGTGGCCGTTGGTGCCGCTCTGCAGGCCGGTGTCCTGAAGGGCGAGCGCAAGGACGTCCTCCTCATCGACGTCACCCCGCTGTCCCTCGGCATCGAAACCAAGGGTGGCGTGATGACGCACCTTATCGAGCGCAACACCGCTATCCCCACCAAGCGTTCCGAGACCTTCACCACCGCTGACGACAACCAGCCGTCCGTGGCCATCCAGGTCTTCCAGGGCGAGCGTGAATTCACCCGCGACAACAAGCCGCTGGGCACGTTCGAACTGACGGGCATCGCTCCGGCACCGCGTGGTGTTCCGCAGGTCGAGGTCACCTTCGACATCGACGCCAACGGCATCGTCCACGTGTCCGCCAAGGACAAGGGCACCGGCAAGGAACAGTCCATGACCATCACCGGTGGCACGGCACTGTCCAAGGACGACATTGACCGCATGGTTCGTGAGGCCGAAGAGCACGCCGCTGAGGACAAGGCCCGCCGCGAAGCTACGGACACCCGTAACTCCGCAGAGCAGCTCGCCTACTCGGTGGACAAGCTGATCGCCGACAACGACGACAAGCTGCCCGAAGAGGTCAAGACCGAGGTCAAGGCCGACGTCGACGCCCTCAAGTCCGCGCTGGAAGGCACCGACGACGCAGCCGTAAAGACTGCGTTCGAGAAGCTCCAGGCCTCGCAGACCAAGCTCGGCGAAGCCATCTACTCGCAGGCCGCCGCAGCTGATGCTCCGGGTGCCGGTGCTGAAGGTGCTCCTGCCGGTGAAAAGGCTGCTGACGACGAAGACATCGTTGATGCCGAAATCATCGACGAAGACGAAGCGAAGAAGTAGCCATGCCTCACCACGGCAACGAAGCAGAGCACTCTGAAGGCAACGAGCCGCGCAAGCCAGTCATTCGGGACAACCGCAAGGTTGACCCGGAGACCGGCGAGGCACGTCAGCCTGACAGCGAAGTTACGGCTCCCACCGACGGCAACGCCGCTCCCACGGACGGTGACGCCCTCTCCCAGGCTGAGGAAATCCTCAACGGGGTAGAGGTGCCGGCCGAGGAATCGGTAGCCTCCGGTGCCGCGGCTGAAGCCCAGGCAGCGGAGCTCCGTAACGACCTCCTCCGCCTTCAGGCTGAGTACGTCAACTACCGCAAGCGCGTCGAACGCGACCGCGCCGTAGCAGGAGAGATGGCCGTCATCGGCGTCTTGAACTCCCTGCTCCCGGTGCTGGACGACGTCGACGCCGCACGCCAGCACGGTGACCTCGAAGACGGCCCCTTCGCCGCCATCGCCACCAAGCTGGAGAGTGCGCTGAAGACGTACGGACTGGAACGCATCGCGGACACCGGAGTCGAATTCGACCCCACCATCCACGAGGCACTCATCCAGCAGCCCGGCGAGGACATCGAGGTTGACACGGTCAGCCAGGTACTGCGCTCCGGATACCGCTCAGGCGAGCGGGTCCTGCGTGCGGCCCAGGTCATCGTGGCTGTCCCGGCGTAGGTTCCACCTTGTCGCTACACCGGATATGGGGCGGTGCCCTCCACACCGCCGCCCCATATCCGGTTTCGCGCCCGCTGTAAGCTCGCCTGAGGTGAGTTGAATGGGCCGTACTCATTATTGATTTGAAAGGAAACGCTCTTGGCCAGCCAGGACTGGGTTGAAAAGGATTTTTACGCGATCCTTGGTATTGCCAAGGACGCGTCCGACGCGGATATCAAGAAGGCTTACCGCAAGCTTGCCCGGCAGTACCACCCGGATACGAATTCGGGGGATGCTGCTGCGGAGAAGAAGTTCAAGGACATTTCCGAGGCTTACTCGGTGTTGTCGAGTCCTGAGGACCGGCAGCAGTATGACGCCATCCGTGCCATGGGCGGTGCACGGTTTGCTCCGGGTGCCGGTGCCGGCCGCGGTGGTGCGGGAGCCAACGGTGGGTTCGAGGACTTGTTCGGTGGTTTGTTTGGTGGTGGGCCCGGTGCCCGTCAGCCTGCGGGCGGCGGTATCCCGCCCGAGTTTGCCGACCTGTTCGGTGGCGGCTTCGGCGGCGCAGGCCAGACCGGATTCCAGCGGGCTCCGCAGAAGGGATCGGACCGTACGGCGACCACGTCCATCTCGTTTGCCGGCTCCATCAAGGGCACCACAGTGAGCCTGCGCGAAAGCAACGGCAACGTGATCGACGTCAAGATCCCGGCCGGAATCAAGGACGGGCAGAAAGTCCGTCAGCGCGGCAAGGGCAACGTTGGCCCGGCCGGCAATGGCGATCTCATCATCACGGTGAGCGTGAAGCCGCATGACTTCTTCCACCGCGACGGCGACAACATTCGCATCCACGTGCCCGTCACGTTCGCGGAGGCGGCGCTTGGCGCCACCATCGAGGTTCCCACGCTCGACGGCGACACCGTCAAGGTACGCGTTCCGGCCGGAACACCGTCGGGCCGTACCCTCCGGGTCAAGGGCCGTGGCGTGAAAACGTCCAAGGCCACCGGAGACCTGCTGGTGACCATCGACGTCGCGGTCCCCCAAAACCTGAACAAGGAAGCGGAGGAAGCCGTGAAGGCGTTCGCTGCCGCCACCACCGACGCCGACCCGCGTCACGACCTGGCCGCAAAGGCCCGGTTGTAAGGAGGCGGTCATGGCTATCGACGTCAACCAGCCGATATTTGTCATCTCCGTCGCTGCGGAGCTTGCCGATATGCATCCGCAGACGTTGCGCCAGTACGACCGTTTGGGCATCGTTTCGCCCAGCCGTGCGCCCGGGAAGTCCCGCCGCTACTCGCAGAACGACGTCAACAAACTGCGGGAGGTCCAGCGCCTCTCGCAGTCCGGCGTCTCGCTTGAAGGCATCAAGCGCATCCTAGACCTCGAAAACCAGGTAGCTGCGCTGCAGTACCGGGTGGCCGAGCTGACAGAAGAATTGTCCCGCCGTCGCTCACCAGTGGACGCGCGCATCTTTGCGGCAGGCGCGGCGGGCGACGTCGTCAGCCTGGCCCGTGGGCAGAGGCCGCGGGCGCGATCGCAGGCCGTTGTGGTGTGGAGGCCGCGGGTCGGGGAGTAGCCAGCTACGCCCGGCTTCGGTCCCAGCTCACCACTACCCGGGCTGCACCCTCTTCAGTCCGTTCCACGTTGGTGACGATCTGCGATTCTTTGGCACCCATGGCACGGATCTGCCGCCGGTAATCCTCAAGATGCTCCTGCAGCGACGCTTCAGTCCATTCACCGGGCCGCATTCTGGTGGAAATCTCCACCGGTTCTTCGCGGACCAGGATCTCGTCAGGCTGTTCGGGTTGTTCGGGCTGCGAAGGTTCGGGGTTTGGAGTTTGCGGAGCCAGCATCCGGACGGCGAAAGCTCCGCCGGCGATTCCGGCAACGAGGCCTGCTGCGATGAGCCAGAGGGTGCGGCCGGGACCGCGCCGTTTGGAACCCGTTCCGCTGAGGTTTGCCTTGGTGGAGTCTCTGCGTGCCATGGGGAGTTCAACTTTCCGTCGGCGATAGGTAGTCCGTGCATGAGCAGGCCGTAACCCGCCACACCATCGTAAGCATGCTGAGTTGGACCTGTGGCTTGATCGCCAAAACGGGCAGATAATGTAGGCATGGCACGGCAAGCAGCGCGCGTGCTGATGGCTCGATCATCGTGAGGGTGATGACGGTGTCGTTGTCCGATGAAGAACGCAGGAGCTTGGAAGAGCTGGAGCGGGAACTCGCTTCGACCGATCCGGATCTCGCATCCGAGCTGACATCGGGCCGGCCCCGGGGACAGGCTGCCCGCACCATCCTCGGGAGTCTGGCCGTTTTAGGTGGCTTTGCGATGGTGATCGCCGGGATCATCACCCAGCTTGTTGTTTTGGGCGTGCTGGGATTCCTTCTGGCCAGCGGCGGGGCGTATTGGTTGCTGTCCGGGACCTCGCTTAGGAGAAAGTCTGGAAGGCACGACGGCGAACCCGTACCTTAGCCCTCAGGCCCGCCGGACTCGGGCCCGCCGGACTCGGGCACTCAGCGATAGTGATGCTGGTGCGGGGACGTCCCCTAGGGAACCGGCGGCACGGGCGGCTGGACCGGAGCCTCAGGCTGCTTCACGGGCTCAGGTTCGCCCGGGGGAACCATCATGCGCCACGCCAGGACAGCGCCCGCGCCGGCAACAGCCCCGATGAGCAGGCCGATCATCCACCCGGACAGGCGCGGTGCGCGCTGCCGGCTGTTCCGCTTCAGGGCCTGCGTTGTCCTTGTCACAGCTTTGGCCGCCGCGCGCTGGGCTTCCTTGGCGGCCTTCTTGTTGCCCGTCAGCGTAAGCATGACGCCGTGAACCACGGACGGAACATCGGCATGATTGATGCGGGTCAAGGCCCACTTCACCACCGCATCGGCCTGGGACGACGTGCCGTCCGCCGCGTGTGATACCCACTCCCGGGCCAGATCCTGCGCGGCGGGAATGATGTTCTGTGCTTTGTACATAGTGCACCCCTCCAAGCGTAGATGTCCCCGTTAGCCAGCCTACGCCGGAGCCCCTGTGTCCAACAGATGCCACCGGCGCAGTCGGGTCAGTCGCGGACTACGGCAGCCAACTCCACCGGGCTCTCCAGCCCAGCCCACTGACCGCTGAGGGTCAGCTCGCTGTGCAGTTCCGGAGCCGCGGCCGAGTTGGCGGAAGCGTCCGCTGCCACGTCAACCACCCGGGTCACTTTCAACCGCAACTCGCCGGCATCAATGATGGTCACGCCGCTGCCCGAGACCGGTGCCGAGGCACTCAGGGCGGGGACGCCGCCGTCGAGCTTTCCGCTGCCTTTGACCGTCACTGAGCTGGGGCGGGGCTCCGGCTCGCCGTCAACGATCAGTTGGGCCTCTTCCTGGCCCGTCAGAATGGCGGTGGCGAGAGCCTTGACGTAAATGGGGTCGGCGCATGCGTCGTACACCCACCTCTTGCCCAGGACCGAGTGATCCATGGTGCCGATGAGCCACTCCTCAGCGCCGGCCAGCTCGTAGCCCCGATAGCTGAGGGGAACCTGGTAGATGCGATCGCCCGCCGCGACCACGTGTGTCTCGATCCCGACCTCGCCGGCGGGATCGTCAAAACGGTAGGCGCCAATAAGCTCCGGCGTGCCATCCTGGATGAACCAGGGCTGCTTCGGCAGGTAGCCGGCGATGAGTTCGAGCTTGGACGGGGAAAGGTTTGCCTTGTGAATGATCGCCATGGTCTCCAGCCTAGGGCAGGGTGTGGCGGCTCCCGAAGACCAGCGGGCTGACCGGCTTCCCTAAGCGCCGGGTTTCGAAGCCAGGGAGCCGGGGGCAGCGCCCACCATCCCCTCCACCGCGCGGGCCAGGTGTGTGCCGCGATCGTTGACGCCATCCCAGCGGACCAAGGCCTGCGCATTCAGGCCGTCCACCATGCCGAGGATCTGCCAGGCGACGGCGGCGGCATCGGAAACGTTGAACGCTCCGCTCGCGTTTCCGTCCTCCACTACTCCTTGGAAGACCTCCTGCCAGGCATCCATTTGCTCGCGGACTGAGGCGGCCAGCGTCTCGTTGCGCCGTCCCAGCGTCCAGGCTTCCACCCAGATTGCCGTGACGTCGAGCCTGCTGTTGTCCAGGAGGGTGTCCACCAGCAGTCCGAGCCGTTCCGAGGGGCCTGGACGCTGGCTCAGCAGGCCTGCAACTTCCTGGGTTTCCGCGGCCACGATGCTGGCGAATGTGCTGGAGACCAGCGCATCCATATTGGGCTGATAGTGCGCCACCAGGCCGGAAGCGACGCCCACGCGTGCGGCAACATTGCGCAGGGTGAGTGAGGTGAGACCCGCCTCGAGGGCGAGCTCGCGGGCGGCTTCGGTGATTTCTGCGGCGCGTTCTGCCGGTGACTTCCGGAGTGCGCGCTTCTGTGGAGTGCTTGACATCAAGGACCAGTCTAGATTACCTTTTCAGCATTGTTGATCGTATGATCAACAAGAGAATTGCACTGAAGACGAAGGAGTCACCCATGGCTTGGAGAATGCCGGCCGAAACCGCACCGCATGAGCGCACCTGGATGGCGTTCCCCCGCACCGGCCTGACCCTTGGCGACGACGCCGCCTCGGCCGAAGAGGCGTATAAGGCCTGGACCGCCGTCGCCCACGCAGTGGCGGAATTCGAACCGGTCACCATGGTGGTGGACCCGAGCGAGCGCGAACGCGCCGCCCGGATGCTGGGTGGCGGGATCGAACAGATTGAGGCGCCGCTGGATGAGTTCTGGATGCGCGACGTCGGACCCACCTTTGTGCTGGACGATGAACGTCCCGGCGTGCTTGGTGCTGTGGACTGGATCTTCAACGGCTGGGGTGCGCCGGCGTGGTCCGAGTGGCAGAAGAGTGCCGGCATGGGCCGTTTCGTCGCGGAACAGTCCGGTGCCGAACTGGTCAGCTCGCTGCTGGTCAACGAGGGCGGCGCCATCCACGTGGACGGCGAAGGAACCGTGCTGATTACCGAAACCGTGCAGCTGGATCCGGGTCGGAACCCCTTCGCCGACAAGGCCGCAGTTGAGGCTGAGCTGGCCCGCACCATCGGCGCCACAAAAGTCATTTGGGTACCCCGCGGACTGACCCGCGACTACGAGGACTTGGGCACACGCGGCCACATCGACATGGTGGCCACCCTGCCCACCCCCGGCCGTATCCTGCTGCACTCCCAGACCAACCCGGAGCACCCGGATTACGAAGTCAGCCGCATGCTCCAGGCATTCCTGGAAACCCAGACGGATGCAGCGGACAAGCCGTTCGAGATTGTGCCGCTGCCTGCGCCGGAAACTTTGCGCGACGAAGACGGCTTTGTGGACTGGAGCTACGTCAACCACCTGGTGGTCAATGGTGGCGTCATCGCCTGTGGCTACGGTGAAGAACGTGCCGAATCCCTCGCGGCCGAGATCCTGGCCGAGGCCTACCCCGGCCGCCGCGTGGTCACCGTGGATGCCCGACCGATCCTGGCCCGCGGTGGCGGCATCCACTGCATCACCCAGCAGCAGCCGCGCCTCAGCAGGGCGCAATTCGCCGGGGATGAGGCGTAATGGCCAACTTCGACGTCGTAGAAGCCTCCATCGCGCAACTGCGCGAGGCCCTGGAGGCAGGCGAGGTGACCAGCGAACAGCTCACCAAGGCCTACCTCGAGCGCATCGAGGCCTATGACCGCAATGGCATCAAGCTCAACGCAATGGTGGTCATGAACCCCGAGGCCTTGGCGGAGGCCCGGGCTTCGGATGAACGCCGGGCGCAGGGGATTGTGCGCGGCCCTCTGGACGGTATTCCTTACACAGCCAAGGACAGCTATCTGGCCAAGGGCCTCACTGCCGCGGCCGGCTCGCCGGCCTTTGAGAATCTGGTGGCGCAACGGGATGCGTTCACCATCGAGCGGCTTCGGGATGCCGGTGCGGTGCTGATCGGCCTCACCAACATGCCGCCCATGGCCAACGGCGGCATGCAGCGTGGCGTCTATGGCCGCGCCGAAAGCCCGTACAACGCTGAGTACCTGACGGCAGCCTTCGGCTCCGGTTCCTCCAACGGTTCCGGAACCGCGACGGCGGCCAGCTTCGCGGCCTTCGGCCTGGGTGAGGAGACCTGGTCAAGTGGCCGCGCACCGGCGTCGAACAATGCCTTGTGCGCCTACACGCCCTCGCGCGGCGTCATCTCGGTGCGCGGCAACTGGCCATTGGTCCCCACCATGGACGTAGTGGTCCCGCACACCCGCACCATGGCCGACATGCTCGAGCTGCTGGACGTCATTGTGGCCGACGACGCCGAGTCCCGCGGTGATTTTTGGCGCGCCCAGCCGTGGGTTTCGCTTCCGAAGTCCTCCGAAGTCCGGCCGGAGTCTTACGTGGCGCTGGCTTCGGAAACGCTCGACGCCGGACGGCTGGCGTTGCGGGGTAAGCGTTTCGGAGTGCCGCGCATGTACATCAACGCAGACCCGGCCGCCGGGACCAGTGAGCAGCCGGGCATCGGTGGCCCCACCGGGCAGCGAATCGAAACGCGGGCTTCCGTGATTGACCTGTGGGAAGCAGCGAAGCGCGACCTCGAGGCCGCGGGAGCCGAGGTCGTCCTGGTGGACTTCCCCGTGGTCTCAAATTACGAAGGCGACCGGCCGGGAGCGCCTACCATCGCCACCCGCGGCCTGGTCAGTTCCGCGTACCTCAAGCGTGAAATCGAGGACCTCTCGGCCTGGGCATGGGACGATTTCCTTCGCGCCAACGGTGATCCTGCCCTCAACAGGCTTGCCGATGTTGACGGCGCTGCGATCTTCCCGCACCCGAAGGGCGCCCTGGCAGACCGCTACACCGGATTCGACGACCACATCTCCGAATATCCCCGGCATGTCCGCGAATACGGCGTATCCCAATTCACTGAGATCCCCGAGCTGGAAGACGGAGCGCGCGGGCTGGAAGAGACCCGGCGGGTTGACCTGGAGGACTGGATGGACGGGCTCGGACTGGACGCAGTCCTGTTCCCTGCCGCGGCCGACGTCGGATTAGCCGACATGGACGTCAACCCTGCCTCCGCGGACCTCGGCTGGCGAAATGGGGTCTGGGTGTCCAATGGCAACCTCGTCCCACGCCACCTCGGCATCCCCACTGTCACGGTGCCGATGGGAACCATGGCAGACATTGGTATGCCCGTAGGCCTCACCTTTGCTGGCCGCGCCTACGACGACACGGCACTGCTGACGATGGCTGCCGCTTTCGAAGCGACGGGCTCGCGGCGCACGACTCCGCCCCGGACGCCGGCGCTGTAGCGGCGGAGATTCGCCTCCGTGTGGTGGCCGATGCGTGGCCGGGCCCCGGCTCTGATTACAATCAAAGGGACGTCGACCACTGAGGGAATCATGAAGAAACTCACCACTGTCCTGATCGCTGCCGGGCTCATCGCCTCGGCATCCGCCTGTTCCGCCCAGCAGCAGCTGACCACAGCGGAAACCTGCGACCGCGTTAACGTCGTGGTACCCAGCTTCCCGCAGAGCCCGAGCCAGACTGCAGCGAACCGTGCTGCCAATGCGGTCCGGCCCATCGAGTCCGTGGCTTCCAACGACATGAAGCCGGTTGTCACGGCAATCCTGGGATACCTGGATGCTCTGGCCGAGAAGGAGCCGACCGACGATGGCAAGAAGGCGGAGCACCAGGCAAAGCTGGACGAGGCCAACTCGGCCTTCCAGGAAGCCGGCACCAAGTACGGCGAGCTCTGCCGCGGCTAATGACGCCCGCGCGCTGAACACGCAGTCGCTCAACATACAGGGCTGAACATACAGAAGGGACCGGTTGATCGACCGGTCCCTTCTGTATGTCGCAAACGCACTCTCATATCCCGTCACCTTGGAAGGAAGCCTCTCTCACTCTCCTGGAGAAAGTGAGAGAGGGCGGACGGGAAGGGCTTGGGATGTGAGAGAGGGCTACTTTTCGTCGGGGCCCAGGTCAGGCCCGACGGCGAAACCCACCTCGCGCGTCGCGCTTCCGTGGAGTTCCAGGATGGCGAGCTCGTTGGCGCCTTCGCGGATCAGCGGACCAGGAACGTACAGCGTGCGCTGCGGTCCGCGGCTCCAGTAACGGCCAAGGTTGAATCCGTTCACGAAAACAACACCCTTTGTCCAGCCATCGAGGCGGAGGAATCGGTCTCCCGGGCCATCGGCGTCAAAGGTCGCAAAGGAAACGGACGGACCAGCCACGCCGGCCGCAGCATCGCCGGGTGGCAGCGGCACCGCGGCCGAGCGGAATGCCTCCAGCGAGCCCAGGTCCACGGCACCCACTTCCCAGTCCACAACCTCCACGCCGTTCAGCAGCGCCGGTCCGATCAAACCCTTGGCTTCGCCGATTCTCTGCCCGTAATTCACCCGGCCTTGGTCCTCAAGGAGAACCTGCAGGCGGCCACCACCGGGGATGACAACCGAGCGCTCGCCCAGTTCCCGGCTCAGCACCCCCACGGGCACGCCGTCCAGGAAGAACTGTGCCCTGTCACGGACCTCTGTGAATGACAGGACCCCGCCACCAGGAAGTGAGGCCTCGTACAAATAGAAGCCGCGGTACTGCCCAGTCACCTCGACGGGCGGAACGGTTCCTGGTACCAAAGACGTAACTACGGCGTCGGAGAGCGCAGGCGCCGTCGAAGAAACCGCCACCACTGAAGCAGGGACGGGCGCCCGGAGAGCCGGCACCTCGGCCGGAACCGGGAAATGCTTGGCAATGACGTCCCGGAAGGCGAAATACTTGGCCGTCGGATGCCCGTCCTCGGAGAGGGGAGCGTCGTAGTCGTACGAGGTGATGGTGGGCTCGTAGATGCCTTTGTCGTTCGCCCCATTGCTGAAGCCGAAGTTGGTGCCGCCGTGGAACATGTAGATGTTCACTGAAGCCCCGGCGGTGAGCAGGGCATCGAGTTCGGCGGCGGAAGCCGCGGCGTCGGTGGTGTGGTGGTGTGTTCCCCAGTTGTCGAACCAGCCGTTCCAGAACTCTGCGCACATGAGCGGCCCCGAGGGCTGCCTCTCCCGCAAGAAGCCGAGCCGCTCCTCAACACGCGAACCAAACGTTCCCGTCTTGTGCAGTTCGGGCAGTGATCCGTCCTCGATCATGGTCCCAAACGGCTGGTCGCAGGTGAACAGCGGAACATCAACACCCGAGCGCTTGGACAGGTCCACCAGTTGCTGCAGGTACTCCTTGTCGTTCCCGTAGGCGCCGTACTCGTTCTCAATCTGGAGCATGATCACTGGACCGCCCTGAGTGATCTGTCGAGGCACCACCAAAGCCAGCACAGACTCCATATAGGAAGAGATAGCCGCCAAGTAGCCCGGTTCGCGGCTGCGGACACCTACGGTGGGGTCGGTGAACAGCCAGGCGGGCAGCCCTCCGTTGTCCCATTCGGCGCAGATGTAGGGGCCGGGTCGGACAATGGCGTGCATCCCGGAAGCGGCAACCAGGTCCAGGAAGCGACCCAGGTCTAGCCCGCCGTCGGCAACAAACGAACCAGGCTCGGGCGAGTGCTCATTCCAGGGCACATACGTTTCGATGGTGTTCAAACCCATCAACCGGGCCTTATGGATCCGGTCGGCCCACAGATCGGGGTGAACCCGGAAGTAGTGGATGGCTCCGGAGAGGATGCGGAACGGCTGATCGTCCAGGAGGAAGTCCTGATCGCCGATGGCGAAGATGCTCAAGAAGGGTCCTAACAGGGTCTACGCGGAACGCAGCACGGCGTGGAAAGCGTACGCGGCATTGCTCCAGATCACGAACAGCAGCGGTGCCGGCGCCAACGCTATACCCAGGACCGGCTGCATCACGGAGGCGGACACGATGATCCCCAGCAGGATCAGCATGGCCACGCTGAGGTACCAGCGCTGCGCCACTAGATAAAGCGAAGCCTTCAGGATGCTTTTCAGCTTCGCTTCAGGCAGAAGTACGACGCCGGCAATCGCCGTGACGGCAAGGCTCACCGTCACGGCGGCTGCTACGACGATCACCGGCACCAGCAGCGCAGCGCCAGGAAGGCTCTGGACGTTGTTCTGGACGACGGCCAGGTCCACGCCGAGGAACAGCAGCACGGCCACAGCGCCCACACCCAGCACCGCGGCCTTCGCGAAACTGCGTTTGTATCCCCGAAGGAAAGCGGCGACCGGCTTGACCGCGCCGTCGTCGTCGTTCAACGCCTTGAAGGCAGCGAAGATGCCGGCGAGCGACGGCGCAATGGTGACGGAGAGCGCCAGGAAGAACGGCCACGCAGCGGCGGGGTCGGCCACCAGCGAAAGGCTGAGGACCAGCGGGGCGTTGGCCACGGCGAGCAGGGCGTTGCCGGCCAGGAACGTGTAGATGAACCCGAAGATGTTCCCGAAGGTTTCGAATCCCGGTCCGGCCCACCGCCGTCGTTTCTGCCCAGCCACAACACTCATCCTTTCATCCCGCTGGTCGCGATGCCCTGGATGAAGTAGCGCTGGCCGATGAGGAAGATGATGAGGATCGGGATCACGGAGATCACGGAGCCGGTCATGATCATGGCGTACTCGGCGTCGAACTGGCCCACGAAGGACCGCAAGCCCAGCTGGACGGTCCAGAGTCGGTTGGACGTGAGGTAGATGAAGGGACCCATGTAGTCGTTCCACGTGTTCACGAACGTGAGCAGGGCAAGGCTGGCGAGGGCCGGCTTGGACAGGGGCAGGATGACGCGGGCCCAGATGCCGTATTCGCTCAAGCCATCGATGCGGGCCGCTTCGCAGAGCTCGTCCGGGATGGTCATGTAGTACTGGCGCATCAGGAACACGCCGAACGCGCCGAACGCCTGCAAGAGAATGAGGGCGTTGAAGCTGTTGGTCAGGCCAAGGTTCTGCATCATGATGTACTGCGGCACCATGTAGGCCTGCCACGGAACGGCGATAGTACCGATGTATGCGAGGAACAGCACGTCGCGGCCCGGGAAGCGGACCTTGGAGAAACCGTAGGCAGCCAGTGAGCCCGTGAGGACCTGCAGGCAGGTGATGATCACGGCGAGGTACAGCGAGTTCTGCAGGTAGCCCATCATGGGGATACGGGTCCAGATGTCCGTGTAGTTGCTCCACACGAACTCCTGCGGAATCCACTGGATGGGAACCGTGAGGACCTGGTTGTTCTCCTTCAATGACGAGGAAAGCATCCAGATGAAAGGCACCATCAGTGCCGCCACCAGGACCACCAGGACACCGTAGATCACGATGTTCGCGGTCCGCTTCTTCTGCTCGCGCGGGGAACGCTGACGGTCAGTACGACGGCGGTCTTCCGCAGTAGGTGCGCCGTTTGGGAGCGGTGCTGCGTCCGTCACATGAGTGGCTTTAAGGTCTTCGGCCATGTTGGTCATCAGCGTTCCCTCCGCTGTTGGATCTTGAACTGCAGGACGGTAACCGTCAGCACGATGATGAACAGGACCAGCGAAATGGCAGAGGAGTACCCGAACTTCCCTTCGCCGATGCCCTCCTGGTAGATCAGCTGGGACAGCACCGTGGTGGAGCGGCCGGGGCCACCGTTGGTCATGACCACAATGAGGTCGAACACCTTGAAGCTGGAAACCGTCAGCATGACCACCACAAAGAACGTGGTGGGACGCAGGGACGGGATGGTGACGTTCCAGAAGCGCTGCCAAGCACTGGCGCCGTCTACTTCGGCGGCTTCATACAGTTCGGTGGGGATCGCCTGCAGGCCGGCTAAGTAGAGGACCATGTAGTAGCCCATGTCGCGCCACACACTGGTGATGATGACAGCGGGCATGGCCCAATCGGAACTGGAGGTCCAGCCCGGCGGGTTGGCGATGCCGATGGCACCGAGGAACTGGTTGATGGGGCCGCTGTCCGGGCTGAACAACATGTTCCAGACGACGGCGACGGCCACCAGCGAGGTGATGTACGGGAAGAAGATGGCAACGCGGAAGAAGCCGATGCCCTTGAGCTTGCGGTTCAGCAGCATGGCCAGGATAAGGGCCAAGGCCATGGTGAGCGGGACGTGGCCCAAAGCGTAGACAAGGGTGTTCCGCAGCGCGATCCAGAAGGAGTCGGATGCGAACATGCGCTCGAAGTTGGCCAGGCCAACCCATTTGGGAGCGCTGAATGAGGTCCATTCCATGAAGGAGAGCGCGAAAGCGGCCACGACTGGAATGAGGGTGAAGGCCAGGAAGCCCAGGAAGTTCGGAAGGATGAACGTCCAGCCGATCAGCGTGTTGCGCCTGGCTTGCTTCCTGTTGCCGCGGCTGTGCACGGGGGCAGGTGCCTGGGTGATTGTTTCTGTAGTCATGATGACCGCTCCCGGCGTCGGGGGCGTTCCTCCATTTCAGGATCCGGAGAATTCAGGTCCGGGTCCGGTGCCGCGTCCAGGGACGCAGCACCGGAACCAGTGGCTTGCCTGGCCTTACTTGCCCAGGACTTCGCTGGTGACGCGCTTGCCCATCTCGGCTAGGCCATCACTGACGGAGCGCTCGCCGACCATGATGAGGTCGTGCTCCTGGTTGAGGATCTTGTCCGTGGCGGCAGACTTGTCGCTGACGGGCATTTCCAGGGCGGTCTGATCTGGGGCGAAAGCCTTCTTGGAGAGCTCGTCCGTAGGCAGGCCGTCCAGCTTGAAGTACTCAGCGGTGACGGACTCGTTCTGCAGCGCCGGGACAACACCGATCTTGGAGATGGCCTTGGCGCCCTCTTCACCGGCGGCCCACTCAATGAACTTCTTTGCCTCATCGGAGTGGGTGGCGTTCTTGTTCACGGCGAAGGCCGTGGGCGAACCGAACGTGGTGACCTTGCCGTCGTCGTTCTTCTGCGGAAGTGGAGCCAGGCCCCAGTTGACGTTGGTCTTGCCGTCCTTCTTGGCCTGCAGGATGCCCGCCGTGTACCAGGTGCCCATGGGCATCATGGCAGCCTGGCCGGTCTCGAACATGGTGCGGTAGCTGGTCTTCTGGCTCTTGGCGGTGCCGAAGTCCAGGGTGGTGCCGGACTTCTGGAGGTCCAGGGCGGTGTTGTACTGGTCCTCCATGAAGCCGTAGTCGCCGCTGTTTTGGTCAGCGTCGTTCTGGGCCGCTGCGATGGCCTGGACCACGGAACGCCAGATGTGGTGGTAGGTGCCGTACGTCTTCTTTCCGCCGGCCTCGGTGGTGAGCTTCTTGGCGATCTCCGTGTACTTCTCCCAGGTCAGGTCCTTCGGCTCCTCGATGCCGGCAGCCTTGAACAGGTCCTTGTTGTAGTACAGGAGCCAGAAGTCCTGGCGGTAGGGAGCAGCGAAGTACTTGCCGTCGATGTCGAACGCGTCCAGGCCAGCGAGGTTGTCCTTGCCCACCTTGTCCACCACGCTGTTGATCTCCTGCAGCTGGCCGTTGCTGGCGTAGCGGGAGTAGTCGATCACGTTCTTCATGGTGAGCACGTCAGTGGTGTCGCCACCGGCCAGCATGGTGGTGACCTTCTGGGGGTAGTCATCAGCAAGGATGTCCACGGGTTCGATGTCCACGGTGGGGTTGGCGGCCTCGTAGCCGTCAAAGAGGGCCTTGAACTCGGGGGTGCCCTCGTAGTTCCAGACTGAGACGGTCAGCCGGGTCTTGCCTTCGGCCGCCTGCGGTTCGGCGGGACCGGCAGCGCCGGCACAGCCGGTGAGTCCGAGCCCTGCAGTCACCGCAAGGGCGATTGCGGCGAGGGTTGTGCGCTTCATTGCGTTCTCCTTTAGTACTGGGTTACAAGTTTGCCGCAGCTGCGGCTTCATGGTGCTTGGGTTCAGGCGCTGAGGCCAAGGTCCTCATGGACTACCTGGGCCAGGAGGTCCTTGCCGGCGAGGTATCGTTCAAGGTCATCGAGTGCGGCATCGGACATCCGCCGGGTTTCAGTCCCGAGCGAACCTGCGATGTGCGGGGTGATGATGACGTTGGGGAGGTCGTACAGGGTGGACTCAGCCGGCAACGGTTCAGGTTCCGTGACGTCCAGCAGCGCCGTGATTCGACCGGTGGCGCACTCCTTTTCGAGGGCTTCCGTGTCTACGAGCGAACCGCGGGCGGTGTTGATGAGCGTCGCGTGGTCCTTCATGGCGCCGAGCTGGGCCGTGCTGATCATGTTGCGGGTTTCGGGGAGTGCGGGTGCGTGGATGGTGACCACATCAGATACGGGCAGGAGTTCTTCGAGGGTGACCAGTATGCCGCCGGCCGCCGCCACGTCCAGTGGATCGGCGTACGGGTCGCTGACCAGGCAGGTGACGTCCTGGAGTTGTTGGACCAATTGGACCACCCTGCGGCCAATGCGGGAGAACCCGACGACGCCTACCACCCGGCCGATGTTGCCCAGTTCGCCGCGATCACCGATGTAGCTCCAGTCTTCCCGGTGCGTCCGGGCGTCGTTGGCCAGCACATGCGCCTTCTTGCCCGCCAGGACGATCGAAGCGAAGGTGAACTCGGCCACCGGGATCGCGTTGGCGTCGGCGCCGTTGGTGACGGTGATGCCGCGATCCCACAGTTCTTCACTGACGAAGCTGCGCACTGTTCCTGCACAGTGGAACACTGCCCGGAGCTTGGGCATGCGTTCCAAACGCTCAGCGTTGAGGTGCGGCACTCCCCAGCTGGTGAGGAGGATTTCCACCTCTTCCAAACGGCCCAGCAATCCGGGTTCGTCCAGGGAATCCGTCCACGGCTGATCGCCGAGATCCACCATTTTGGACAGCCGCTCCAGTCGCGTGGAATCGAACTGGTCAGCAAAGGTTCCGCTATTCATGACCAGCAGTGCCTGGGGCTTGAGCGACATTGAGGGGATCCTCCCTTCGAAGTTTTTGGCGGCCTGTTCGACCGTGATTTATGTGTTGCATCACATCTAATAATCAGTACATACTCATAAACAAGACAGTACATTCAACTCAATCGAACTTGATCTAAAACATTCAAGATCGAACAAATGAGAGAAGAATTTATATGGCAACCGGCATCCCCGCCGTTGACGCGCCACCACTGAGGCCCCTGTTGGGCGCATGGGGTACGTCTGCAGGCGCACCGGCTCTGATGGAGTCGCTCCGCGGCGCCCGGGACCGCCTCGCCGTCCGTCCAGCGTCCGACGCCGGATGGCAGCGCGCTGCTGGCCGCCCCCTCGCGGAACTGCGCGCCCAAGCAGCGGAGGAAAAGGGGAGTCACTGGCCCCAACCGCTCGTGTCCCATTACGCGCGCTACTTCCGCGACGGCAACCGCACGGCCTACGAGGGGCTGGTGGCGGGGCGGCAGCAGCGACTGACGCGCGCCGTCGTGATGGCTGCTGTGGCTGGTCCTGCCTCCGACGACGGTTGGCTTAACGAGGTGATTGACGGCGCCTTCCTCCTGTGCGAGCAGAGTTCGTGGAGCTGGGCCGCGCACGACGACGTGTTCACCCGCAGTGGCGATGTGGTCCCTGAGCGTTCCCGGCCGTACCTCGATCTCGGCGCAGGGGAGGTGGCGGCGCAGCTCGCGTGGCTGGACCATGTGCTCGGTTCACAGCTCGATGAACGTGCTCCCGGTCTGCGTCGACGCATCCGTCTGGAGACACAGGAACGGGTCATCCGGCCGTTCCTGGACAGGCTCGACTGGCATTGGCTGGGGTTGGACGGCGACGTTCATAATTGGAATCCGTGGATCCACTCGAACATCATCGCCGCGGCATTGCTGCTGGTGGATGACCCTGGGTTGCAGGCGGCGGTTATTGCACGCTGCATCGAGGGCCTGGACCGCTTCCTCGCCTCCATTCCCGCCGACGGTGCCATCGACGAAGGCTTCGCCTATTGGTGGAACGGGGCCGGCCGCGCGCTCGAAGGCCTTGCCCTGCTGGAGGAGGCAAGCGGCGGCGAGCTCGATCCGGACCTGCCCGTCATCCGCGCACTGGTGGCATTCCCGCACCGCATGCACTTGGGGCATGGATGGTTCCTCAACGTTGCCGACGGCCCGGCCCGCGCCCACCACGGACTCCCGTGGGACATGCTGCAACGCTGGGCTGTCCGGCTGGGGGACTCTGAGGCCGCCGCGCACGCGGCCGCCTTTGCCGCCGTCGAACCCGAACCCAACGCCGCCGCCGGCCTGGGCCGCGTCCTCACCCAACTGAGTGACAGCAAACGTCGCAATGAGCGTCCATTGGGACATGTGCTGTTACCTAGTTGGGGGACGTACCTTCCGTCCGTCCAGATCTTGGTGGCGCGGCAGACTCCGGGCTCATTCGTCGGGCTCACCCTCGCGGCCAAGGGCGGACACAACGGCGAGCACCACAACCACCGCGACGTCGGTTCAGTGGTGGTCGCCGTGGATGGTGTGCCCCTCTTGGTCGACGCCGGCCAGCCCACGTACACCGCGCAAACGTTCGGACCTGATCGGTACCGGATTCGGGCCATGCAGAGTGCGTGGCATAGCGTCCCCGCACCGTTCGGACTGGAGCAGGGGACCGGGTCTTCGTTCGCGGCGACCGTTCTCCAGGAGCCGACCCTTGAGGAACCCACCCTCGCGCTGGGACTGGGAGCGGCCTACGGTTTGGACCACGCTGAGCAATGGATCCGCACCTCGCTCATGAACCGTGAGCTGGGGACCGTGGTGATTGACGACCGCTGGAACCTGCCCGAACCCGCGCCTGAGGGCACGCGTCCGCCTGAGGGAACGCCCGACGTCGACATCACCTATCTGGTTGCCGGCACCGTCAGCGTCGGTACAGACGCGACCGCGAGCGTCGCGCCCGCCGGGATTCCGGCTGCGGAAACCGGCAGGGGCCTGCACCTGCGCTGGAAGCCGGCCACCGCCGTCGTACTCGTGGACGAATGGCACCTCGACGATCCTCTCCTCAGCGACATCTGGGGCGAAAAATTGACCCGGATCCGTTTCCGTATGCCCACCGAAAACCGCGCTTCGGGCGCGTTTACCCTCACAGTGGAGGCAACATCTTGAGTTCTGAACAGACCCCGGAAGCGGGCGGCAAGTCCCTCTTTTCCCTGCAGCGCCGTGAACGGCTCATGGAGGAGCTGCGGGCGCATGGAGCCATCACCGTGCGCGATATTGCCGCGAAGTTGGGCGTCAGTGAACTGACTATCCGGCGTGATGTGAACACCCTCGCCGACGAAGGACTCGTGTCCCGCGTCCATGGCGGCGCCACGCTGCCCAGCCCGTTAGACCGTTCGGTGGCTGTGGGGCGGCCGTCGGCGCACAGCTACTCCATTGGCATGGTGGTTCCGTCGCTGGACTATTACTGGCCGCAGGTGATTTCCGGTGCGCGTGGCGAGGCCGAGGCGCAGAACCTCCGCATCCTGGTCCGTGGCTCCGCCTACGACGCTGCCGACAACCGCCGCCAGGTCCAGGCGTTGCTGGATACCCAGAACATCGACGGGCTGATCGTGGCCCCCGATATGGGCGGTGAGCACGGGAAGGAATTGCTGAGGTGGCTCAATGCCCTGCCCATTCCGGTGATCCTGGCCGAACGGCGGGCGCCGTCGGAAATCCCCGCGCATCGTCTGGAGTGGGTCGCCACCGATCATTCCTTTGGCGCCGGGATGGCCGTGCGCCATCTGTGGCAGGAGGGGCACCGGATGATCGGATGCCTCACGGATTCCACCAGCCCCACCAGCCCGCATGTGGTCCGCGGTTGGAAACAGGCCCTTGCCGCGCTCAAGATTCCGCTGGAAAAGTCCATCCACGAGGACTCAGCCAAGCTGGACAACGGCGATCGTGCCAAGCACTTTGATCACGTCCTGGATCTGTGCCGTTCCACCGGAACTACGGCAATGCTGGTGCACTCGGACACCCAGGCTGTGGCGTTCGTGCAGCACTGCGTGGACCGGGGCGTGGATGTTCCAGGCAGCATGGCGATTGTGGGGTACGACGACGAAGTGGCCTACCTTGCCGAGCCCGCCATCTCCGCGGTTAGGCCACCCAAAAGCTACGTCGGCAAGGTGGCGGTGCAGCTCGTGGCTGCGCGCCTGGCCGAAGGAAGGATGCGCCCTGTGCATCGCATTGACCTGAACCCCGAGCTGATTGTGCGGGAATCCTCCGTAGGCGCACCGCGAGGGTTGGCTGGAGTCGTCCTGGAGGATTCGCTCTGATGCTTCTGCCGCCCCTGGATTACCAGCTCTCACCCTTCACCGGCCTGACCCGCGAGCACTGGTGTGCGTACGCGGATCACCTCCTGCGTTCGGCGCATCAGTTCGGCACGGACGATCACGCCAACATCCACCTGCCCGGAGCCAACAGCCGCTACGGCCCGCGAAGTGATTCTCTGGAAGCCTTCGCCCGGACGTTCCTGCTGGCCTCTTTCCGGATGGCGGGCGACCCTGCCAGCACGGGCTGGATCGCCGAGTGGTACGCCGCCGGACTGGACGCCGGAACCAATCCCGCCAATCCGGACCGGTGGCCGACGCCTGGTGAGCTGGGGCAGGCGAAGGTGGAGGCGGCGTCGTTGGCTGTTGGCCTGGCACTGACCCGCGATGTCCTGTGGGACAAACTGCCGGAGCGCGTGCAGGAGCAGCTCATCGCATGGTTCGAGACCGTGATCGGTGAGGAGTACCCGCCCATCAACTGGGTCTGGTTCCAAATTGTGGTGGAGACATTCCTGGCATCCGTGGGCGGCCGGTACTCCGATGAGGACATCGACGCCGGACTCGCCATCCATGACTCCCTGTACCGGGGCGGTGGCTGGTTCGCGGACGGTTCCGAGCGTGCCTACGACCACTACGTGGGCTGGGCATTCCAGGTGTATCCGCAGCTCTGGGCGTTGATGGCGCCTTCTGACCCCCGGGTTACTGCTCGCAAAACGCTCGACGGCGACCGGCTGGCTGATTTCCTGGACGACGCTGCGTTCCTTGTGGGCGCGAACGGTGCTCCGCTCATTCAAGGCCGGAGTTTGATCTACCGGTTCGCGGCCGCCGCGCCGTTCTGGGTGGGGGAGTTGTCCGGGCACACACGCTTGTCACCTGGCGTTTCCCGGCGTGCGGCCTCTGGGATGCTCGGCTACTTTGCCCGGCACGGCTCCATCACGGAGGACGGGTTGCTTTCCATCGGGTGGCACGGCGAGTTCGCGGGCATGAAGCAGGCCTACTCCGGCGCTGGGTCACCCTATTGGGCGGCGAAGGGGATGCTCGGGCTCGCGCTGCCCGCGGATCACCGGGTGTGGGCTGCGGTGGAGGCGCCTTTGCCCGTTGAGGTTGCCGACACGCAGCGGCTGATCGCAGCCCCGGGCTGGCAGGTGGACGGGACTCGAGCCGACGGCGTGGTCCGGATCCGGAACCACGCCACGGACCACGCCGTCGTGGGTGCTGTGGTGGCGGACTCGCCGCTGTATGCGCGGATCGGGTACTCCACCCACACGTTCCCGGACCTGACACCCGAGTCCGTGGACAATGCGGTGGCGTTCGTTGATTCCGATGGCCGACTCACGCATCGGACGGGTTTTGAGTACCTCGGCTCGTACTCCGAGGGCGGGGTTCAGGTGGGAGCTTCCCGGTTCGCCGCCCACTGGATTGAACCCGACCCCGACGCCGGCCCCGATCACGGCAGCGGGGTAGCCGGCGTTGCGACTCCCGGGCCATCGGTCACCGTGGTTTCGGCGACGCGTGGGGCAGTAGAGCTCCGGCTGGTGCGTGTTTCCGGGGCTTCCGGCTCTTCCTCGGGGAGTGCCTTGCGGATCGGCGGCTGGCCGGTGGATGCTGCGTCGTCGGTGGTGGGCTCTGTGATGCCAGTTCCAGGATTCGGCATGTCGTTGGATTCGTCCGGGACGTTCGTCCGCTCTGGTGCCCACCCCATGGGTTCGGAGCTCACCATTCCATGGGTGGGAACCTCGGGTACCGCGCACGACGGTGACTACGCCGCCGTCGTCGTCCTCGCTGGTGACGGAGGTGCTTCGACGGATGCGGCTGTCACGTATGTTGCCGGGGAAGGGGAGGTCGAGGGGGATGGTCGGTTCGTGTTCTCGGATGGCGCCTCCGTGAGCATCTCGCAGCTTGCCCGTTTCGATGCGTAGCTGCGGGTTAGACGACTCCTACCGTCTAGTGTGCAGCGGGTCATCGAATCGGGCGAGCTCACCCTGCAGTAGGCTCGCGGGATGAGCCAAACCGATGATCGAGCACGCTTCCTCGCGGCATATGACCAGGACCTCCGCACCGACGCCGAGACCCCGAGTGCCCTCAAAGTGACCCAGCACGGCCCTGTGCGTTTGGTGACCTTCATGAAGGGCCGGGGCTTCGTCACGTACCAGGATCTCGGTGACGCGGATTCGCAGACCATCAAACGGCTCGTAGCCGAGGCCATCGCTTATTTCCGCGCTGAACCTGACATCACCAGGGTCGAATGGAAATCCCGCGGGCATGACCACGCGCCGGGATTGCACGAAGCGTTGATCGAAAACGGCTTCACCCAGGATGATCCCGAGTCGATCATGATCGGTGAAGCCCAGGCATTAAGCACAGCTGTGCCACTTCCCGACGGCGTGACCCTGCGGCAGGTCACGGAGGAACCGGACGTGCGGGCCATGAGCGCCATGCAGGACGAAGTGTTCGGCGAACCCGTGTCAGATGAGATGGCTGATGCCCTGCTGCGCCGTCTCTCCCTCGATGACGGGATGCAGTTGTGGGTGGCCGAAGCTGAAGGGCAGATCGTCAGCGCCGGACGTTTGGAACCGGTTCCAGGCACAACCTTCGCCGGTATCTGGGGCGGCGCCACCAGGGAAGAGTGGCGCGGTCGGGGGATTTACCGGGCATTGACGGCCCGCCGTGCGCAGGCCGCACTCGAGCTGGGAAAGACCCTCATCCACAGTGATTCCACCGAATTCTCGAGGCCAATCCTGGAGCGCTCCGGGCTGCTCAAGGTCTCCACCACCACCCCGTACCGCTGGGTGCGTGACTGAAAGCTCAGATGGCTTTGGCGGCCAACCGCCTGTTCAGTCGATCAACCTCATCCAAGACTTCCATTGCTGCCCAGGCGCGATTCCGCTGCGATTGCGAGACGAGGGACAGTACGCCGGCTTCGGTCATTCGGTTCAGCGTTTTGTATATGGACGTTTCCTCAACACCAGCGATGTATGCTGCCCGGTGCGCTTCGAAAACGGGCTGTTCCAGCAGCCAAGGGACGAGCTTTGCTTCCGCAGAGTTTTTCCTGGGGCGGAGTAAGTCGGTCCACAATGCCGGGAGCTCATCGAGAGCCGTGACCGATTCACTGGCGGCTTGGGAAGCACGCATCGCAGACTTTGCCAGATAGAGGACGAATGGATCCACGTCACCGTTGCGGTAGTTGTTGAGTAAGGAAAAGTAGGTCTCCACGTCCGCTACCATCGCAGAGGCTATGGGAGTGACCGTGTTCTTGGTCAGTCCTCTACGCCGTGAAATGGAACCGATCAGAGCACGTCCTATGCGGCCATTACCGTCGGTAAAAGGGTGGATGGACTCGAAGTGGGCATGGGCAATGGCCGCCTGCGCCACGATGGGGATGTCCTTTCGGGCACAGAATGCCATGAGGTCGTCCATGAGTTCGGGTACCAGCGCCGGGGGAGGGGGAACGTGGATGGCTCCTCGAGGTGAATAGTCACTTCCGCCGATCCAATTTTGCACATCCCGGAATGAACCAGCGTTGTGCCCGTCCATTGGGTCATCTTTCATCAGGGCTTTGTGGGCCTTAAGTAGAGCCTCCACACGGACCTCGCCAGTGTCCCCCGCATCGCTAATCATGCTCTGCACGGCTTCCGCCGCTGCCACCATGGATCTCGCTTGATCGGTGGCCTTTAGCCCGATCATGGCGCGGGCGTAGTCGTTTCGATTGGCGTCGACGTGTTCGATCTTTGAAGAGGAGACCGCTTCGCTTCGCAGCAGAAAGCCGCTGATGGCAGCCATGCGAGAACCCGCCGACACGTCCAACGATGCGACGGCAACAGCGGCCTCTTCGAGTGCCACGATCGTTTCCCGGCTGGGTTCGAACCAAAGCCCCGCAATTTTGGGGGGAAGTGAAACTTCGACTTCGGTGAATAAGCGGTCCTCCCGTGGGGGACGACCTGAGGATTTCCAGGGCATGACCTTGTTTCTATGCGCTGGCCAAGCTGGCAAGAGGTGCTCCAAAGCCTAGTAGGGTGTCCTTTACTGTTATTTTAGCCTTTAAATAACAGTAAAGGGCACGTAGCTGTTCATTTGCACGTACTCATCACAGTTGTGTCAAGGCGCAGCAAGGCCCCTCAGGATCAGAATCCCGAGGGGCCTCACTAGCTCAAAGTGCCAGGACTACTTTCCGGCCGCGAAGCTGCTCACGCACTGCCCCTGGTTCGTGAACACGGGGTGTGGGCTGGTGGTCCACCCACCGTCCTTGCACGCGTCTTTGCCGGTGGACACGCTCACGCGGTACACCTTGGTGGTGCCGTCCGGCGCCGTCACGGTGATCACCGCCGTCGGGCTTTCCGCCGTTGCCTGCTGAACTGTCACCTTTGCGTTGGTGTCCAGCGGGTAGCCGACGACGACGGGAGTCGCCGACGTCGATAACACCCGGTAGTCGGTGGTCGCCGGGTCGAAGCCCACCACGGAGGCCTGGTTGACCAGGAGCCGGCCGAGGTCGGCGTTGCCGGCTTCCGCCAGGCGCGAGCCCGTGATGGCAACCTCCGCCACCTTGGTGTACGACGCCGTGGTCACGAACGAAACCCTGATCCCACGGGTGGTGACGGGGTCGAAACGGACGGTGGTCGGTGAAGAGATGGAGAGTCCCGTAATGGTTCCCGCGGAGGTGTCCTTCCATGTTCCGGAGGCGTCCTGGTACTGGACTTTGAGGCTCGCCGCAGCCTTTTCCGCAGACGTGACGGTCACGGAGGAAACGGTGTAGTCGCGGCTGAAGGCGTAGCTCAGGCTGTCACCGGCACGGCCGCCGCTCACCCAGTTGGACCAGCGCGTGGAGGCGTTGGCATCGCAGGTGTTCTTCGCGATGTAGGAGCCCTCGGTGTAGCTTGCGGTGGCCGTGGTGGTGGGGTCGTCCTTGCAGATATTGGCTACTGGAACGCGGTCCACCACAATAATGGTCAGCGTGGCCGGGAGGCGGTCGGCGGTTCCGGGCACCGTGACCGTTCCCGGGTTTTGCAGAGCTGACTCTGCCACTGCGGACCAGTCCCACGTGACGGCCAGTGGGTTCCGGGCGGGACCATCGGCGATCTGTCCAGGAACGCTGGCCGGGGCCAAGGCCTGTATGGAAGCCACCGATGATCCGGTTCCAACGGTCACGGAAACAGGGTCCGTGGCGATGTAGGAGCCCACCGTGACCGTGAGAACGGCTTCGAAGGTTTGACCGTACGGGTCAACCCCTGAACCGTAGACCGTTACTTTGCCGGCCTTCTGCCACGAGGAAGGATCCACCGGTGCCCAGGTGACGGCCAACTGCTTGCCGGGGCCTGCCTCGTAAACGGGCGTGACCGTGGCTGGCAGGACTGGAGCCGTCCCTACGGGCGTGCTCAGCTCAACAGGGGAAACTCCCAAGAGCTTGAGGTCTGCAATGTCGGTGAAGGCCCACGCCTGGTGCGGACTGGCCAACGCCGTAGCCGTGGTTCCGGTGGACGAAGCAAGTGCCACAGACGTTCCAGCAGCAGTCTGGTTGCCCGAAACCTGCAGGGCAATCGCGGCACCTGCGTTCACCAGGGACCACTGTTTGCCGTTCTCCGTGGTCACTATCCACTGTGCAGAAGGAGTGGCCTTGGCCTGTTCCAACGTCAATGTAGACAGTGAAGCCGCACCGCTCTGGCTGCCGTTCAGCACTCCACCGTTGCCTGTGAGCACTCGGCCGTCCTTGTTTGTAAGAACCCAGCGACGATCGTTCGCAAACTCATCTTCCGTAGACACGGCCTTGAACGTCCACATCTGCGGAGCCACACCGGCAGCATCCGTGCCCATTTCTTCAATTGAGGCAGAACCATTGGAGCGGCCCGTCAGGTATTTGCCGCTCGCCTCACCGCTGAGGTGATAGCTGTGGCCGTCCTGCACAGGCGCGGCATCGTCCGAAACTCCACTGACGCCGTCGACGACGAACGTCACCACGGATGCGGCGGGAACGTCAAGCGTCGCGGACTTGGAAACGGTGTCGACGGCGACTGGCGCGCCCTTGACGAGTGCATTCTTCTCAATGTCATCCAGCGGCGACTTGGTGGTGACCACGGGCGTGACCTTGGCGCCGGGCGCGATGCTGCCGAAGCGGCTGAGATCAATGGTGACTTTTTCCGCCGTCGGGGTGTCATTGAAGTGGACCAGGGTGGCGCCGTTGCCGTCAGCGCGGAGGGCACTAGCAGTTTTGGCGTTGTCGTTCTGGATGAGGAAGTCGCCGGGCCGGATGTAGTGCGTGAAGTTCCTGGTGGTGTTGTATTTCTGGTTGGTCAGGACTTTGCACTTGGCTTGTTCCAGGGATGCGCCATCGTTGATGCGGCGGTTGGAGAAGCCTTCGCGGCCTTCGTAATTGCAGTCGAAGTCGATGTAGATGGAGCCCCAGCCCTTGTCTGCCTTTTCCTGCTTGTACGTGTCCTCCACAGGCTGCCAGAAGACCCACGCATTGGGGTCGAGCTCACGGAGATCGTTGACCATGCGGCCGGCGATGCCCAGGCCGTTGGTGATGTTGGAACGGTCCCAGCCGCTGGTCGAGTCGCCGAGCGCAGGGTTGCCCGTCCAGAAGCCGCCCACTTCGCTCATCCACAGCGGCTTGTCGGTGGAACCGGCGAGGTCGCGGACCCTTCGGCGGTCGTTGGTGCCGTAGGTGTGGACGTTGAGCTGCGCTACAGCGTCTTTGGCTTCCTGGCTGTAGCCGTTCCAGTTGGTCATGAACTTGCTGGGATCCGTCTCGTCCATCGCGGAGATGACGGCGTCCGTGGTGCCCTTTTTGAGCTCGGCGGCCAACAGCTTGGTCACGCGGTCCTGGGCGGCGGGATAGATCAGCGCGCCCTCCTGCTTTTGGGTGTACGTGGTGGGCGGCTTGCCGGTGGCGGCGTTGATGTCCGTGCCCCAGTAGCCCGAGTTCGGCTCGTTGAACGGATCTATGGTGTCCACTGTGATGCCGCTGCCCTTTTCGAGGAGCTCGACGGCGTTCTTCATGTAGGCCGCGAACTTGGCTTCCGCTTCGGGCAGGAGGTTTTCACCCTTGGCGGTGTTCACTTGGCCGGATACGTACCCGCTCTTGGTCATGAACCACGGCGGGGAATTGCTGAACGCTTCCCAGTGGGTGATCTGCTGGTCTGCGGCGAGGCGTTCCACCCACCACCGCTGGTTCTTGTCGGCGTCGGGGTTGTAGGACACGGGGTCGTCCGGGTTCCAGGCGTTCAGGAACGCGAGCTTGTTGGCCTGCGTTTTGTCCACGGTTCCGTCCGGGTTGTAAAGGTTCGACGCCGGCTGGCCGGGTTGCGCTTCAGCCACCGGCTTCCACCATCCCTCCACAGCGCTGCCATCGTTGAGGTAGTTGGCTACGTCTGAAGCATTTCCGCCGCCCACGTTGTAGCGGGCGATGTTGAGGTTGAGTCCGTCCTCCCCGAAAACCTTCTGGTACAGCTCCTCCCGCAGCTCGGGGGAGTAGCCCGCCGTCGCATTCGCGAACCACACCAGGCTGGTTCCCCACCCTTCGAACGCTTCGCCGCGGGTGGCGGGGTTCGGGGTGATGGTGACAGCTGTTGCGTCGTTGGCTTGTGCTTGTGGTGTGGTTGCGGGCAAAAGTGCCAGGCTCGCGGCTGCTGTAACGGCTGCCGCCAGGACTGCCACTGGCCGTCGGATTCTTCGCGCGGAAAACGCCATGGGTGGACCTCATCGTCGGGGTTTCATCGGGTGCTGCCCGGTTTCCGGGAAGGCCGGGCAAAGCCGAGACTATGAGGCTCTTGGGGGCGCAACAAGGCACTCGAACAGGCTCGTTCGTGGTCAGTCAGAAGTGGTCACAGGTGTAACAACTTTGCCCTCCTCTGGGTCATGGTTGTATAGATGTATACAAGTACACTTCTCTTGAGGCGGCACGCATGGCAGAACAACCACGGAACACGGGGGCGCACCTTGTCTACGGCGAGTTGAAGCGCCGGATCCTTAGCCTCGAGCTGAAACCTGGTGAGCGTATCTACGAACCCGCCATGGCCACTGCCCTGCAAGTCAGCCGCACGCCCCTTCGGGAAGCCATCCGCCGGTTGGTTTCAGAGAGCTTGCTGGAGCAGCAGCCCACCGGGGGAGTGCTGGTTCCCGCGCTCGATGAGAAGGTCATTTCCGAGCTGTACGATGTTCGCGCAGCGTTGGAGTCCCTGATGGCACGGGAGGCCTGCGCCAACGCCACCGGCGCGGACCTTGAAGAACTCCGCGGGATACTGGCACGCAATGCTGCCATGGTGGAGTTCGCCGACGAGGCCATGAAGTACGGGGTTGCCCTGCATGCTGCGATCGCCAGGATCGCCGGGAACTCCTGGGCCCAGCGGTTCCATGAGCAGATCGCCAGCCAGGTTGAGCGCTACCGATACTTCACCAACCATGCCCCCGAACGCCGCGATGAAGCACTCGCCAATCACAGGCTCTTGGTCGAAGCGATAGCTTCAAAGGATGCGGAGAAGGCAGCCAAGGTCGCCTTCGATCATGTCATCGGCGCAAGGGATGAGACCTTGCGGGTTATCTCCAGTTCCGGCCTCGTGGTCGAATGATCGGCGAACTTGGAAGGCGTTCGTCCACGGCCCTCCTGATCCACTCGACGCTCATCCAGGCCGTCACGTTCCTGGTCCGCCCGGCCACCACGTACCGCGCACTCGAATTGGATGTTCCCGGGTTCGCCCTTGGCCTTCTCGCCGCCAGCTACGCTGTGTTTCCCCTGCTGCTCGCCCTACCCATCGGCGGACTGGTGGACCGCCTCGGTGAGCGTCGGCTCATGGCGATCGGGGCCGCCGTCGTACTGGGCTGTTCTGCTTTTCTGCTGTTCTGGGGAACGTCAGTTCCTGCGCTTGTAGCCGGGACGGCACTTCTTGGTGCAGGC
Source organism: Paenarthrobacter sp. CCNWLY172 (assembly GCF_037402035.1). NCBI lineage: Bacteria > Bacillati > Actinomycetota > Actinomycetes > Micrococcales > Micrococcaceae > Paenarthrobacter > Paenarthrobacter sp. CCNWLY172. The sequence continues at coordinate 229,496 of NZ_JBBEGB010000004.1, read as the reverse complement.
CAGCTGGCCTGTGTTGTGGGGCAGCAAGCGGTGGTCGCGAACAACGCGGCGTCGTCGCGCTTGGACTCTGCCTTCGGGTACCTGACCTTCGCCGCGTCTCTGGGCCAGGCCTTGGGACCGTTGGCCATTTCCGTGGTTGGCGGTGCTTCCGTTCGCCCGAACACGCAGGCGATCTTCCTTCTCGCGACTGCCATGAGCTTGGTGATGTTCCTGACCACGTTCGTGATCTCTGCGAAGGTCAGTCGAGGCCGGCGCACGCCGAAGGGCACTGGCACCAAGGGCAGTTCACTGGCACTTCTCAGGACGCCCGGCGTGATCCGCGCGCTGGCAACTAGCGCCACCGTCCTGGCAGTAGTGGACCTGACAGTGGTCTACCTTCCGGCACTCGGCGCCGAACGCGGCCTCACGGCGGCCACGGTGGGGCTGATGCTGACCGTCCGGGCGGTGTTCTCCATGGTTTCCCGGCTGGGACTCGGCAGCGTGTCCCGCAAGCTGGGGCGCATGAAGTTGCTAATCCTGAGCCTGGCCATCTCCACTGCTGCACTGGCTGTGGCCGCCATCCCGATGCCCGAGTGGCTGCTGTTTGTCGTCATGGCGTTCCTCGGCCTCGGGCTGGGAATTGGCCAACCACTGACAATGTCCTGGCTCTCGGCCCAAGCGCCGGAAGGCCAACGCGGGCGGGCGCTGGCCTTGAGGCTTGCCGGAAACAGGGTGGGCCAAGTGGTCCTGCCCAGCGTCATCGGCGTGGTGGCGGTAGGCCTTGGGGCGGCGGGCGTGTTCCTGGCGTCCGCGGTAGCCGTCGGCGGAACAATGCTGTTACTGCGCGGTGTGCGGCTGGACGACTGACCGGGAGATCACTCAGCGAACAGCGCCGCCAGGTCGTCCGCCGTCAACGAGCCACCGGCCAAGGCGTCACCTTCCATCACATCTGCGAACAGCTGCGATTTCTTGGCCTTGAGTGCCATGACCTTCTCTTCGATGGTGTCCTTCGCAACCAGTCGGTAGACCATCACGTTCCTGGCCTGCCCAATACGGTGCGTGCGGTCCACAGCCTGGGCTTCGGACGCCGGGTTCCACCACGGATCCAGCAGGAACACGTAGTCGGCTTCCGTCAGGTTGAGCCCAAAGCCACCAGCCTTCAGCGAGATCAGGAACACCGGTGCGGCACCGTTCTTGAACTCGCTGACCACGTCGCCGCGGTTCCGGGTGCTGCCGTCGAGGTAGCAGTACTCCACGCCCTCTTCGTCCAGGCGCTCGCGGACCTTCCCCAGGAACCCGGTGAACTGGCTGAAGATCAGCGTCCGGTGGCCCTCGGAAATGACGTCCTCCAGCTGCTCGAACAACACATCCAGCTTGGAGGACCGAACCCCGGACAAAGACGAATCCACCAACGACGCATCCAAACTCAGCTGCCGCAGCAACGTCAACGACTGGAAGATGGTGAAGCGGTTCTTGTTCACGTCATCAATCAGACCCAGGATCTTCTGTCGCTCACGCTGCAGGTGCGTCTGGTAAACCTTCTGGTGCCGCGGGTTCAGCACGACCTCCAGGATCTGCTCCTGCTTGGGTGGCAGATCCTTGATGACCTGCTCTTTGGTGCGGCGCATCATCAGCGGACGCACACGACGCCGGAGCTTGCCCAGCTGCGCCGAGTCGCCGTTCTTTTCCACCGGCTTTTGATAGTTCTCGGCGAACCGTTTGGGGCTCGGGAACAGGCCCGGCGCAACAATCGACGTCAGCGCCCAGAACTCCATCAGGTTGTTCTCCAGCGGCGTGCCTGTGATGGCCAACTTGAACCTGGCCGGCAGCTTCCGCGCGCACTGGTACGCCTTGGACTGGTGGTTCTTCACGAACTGCGCCTCGTCCAGCATCAGTCCGGCCCACTGGAACGATGCATAGGCGTCGTAATCAATGCGGAAGAGGGCATAAGAGGTAATAACGACGTCGGCACCCGCCAACGCTTCGACAGGGGACAGGCCGCTCTTGGCGAAAGTTTCACCGACGGTGCGCACCACGAGCCCGGGAGCGAACCGCTGCGCTTCCAGGGCCCAGTTGCTCACGACACTCGTAGGGGCAACCACCAGGAAGGGAGCTCGCGGAGTCACCTCAGCAGAGTCACCCTGTGCGGCGGCAGCCGTCTCCGCAGCCAGGTCCTTCGCCGCGCAGATCAGCGCAATGGCCTGCACGGTCTTACCCAGGCCCATGTCGTCGGCAAGCACACCGCCGAGGCTGTGCTTGTACAGGAAGCTGAGCCAGTTGAACCCTTCGAGCTGATACGGACGCAGCTCAGCGTTAAGGCCGGCCGGCAGCGGCAGCCCGGTCACGCCGTCGTCGAGCAATCCGCCCACAGCCTCACGCCACGCGGCGGCTTGCTCGTCCACAATCCCGAGCTGGGCGAGCTCGTCCCAGAGCCCGGCCTGGAAGCGGCTGATCTGCAGGGTGCCGTCCTTATTGTCCGGGTTGTCCTGCAGGGAGCGGGCCTCGTCGATGAGCGCGCGCAGCTGGTGCAACTCGGGCAGGTCCAGCGAGAAGTAGGCTCCGCTGGGCAGCAGCATGCGGCTCATCCCGGCCGCGAGGGCCGAGAACACTGCGGCAAAGGAGACGGGTTCGCCCTCAAGCGTGATCACGATGCCGAGGTCGAACCAGTCGCCGCTGGCCGTTTCCTTGGTGGAGATGGACACCACGGGAGCTTCGGCAGCTTCACGGTAATCCGCGATGTCACCGGACGTTTCCACTACGACGTCGGGCAGTTCCCGCAGCGCCGGCAGTACCTCTTCGGTGAACGCCAGGGTGTCCAGGCCACCCAATTCAACGCTTGCTGCGAGACGCGGAGCGCCCCAGCCACCGGTGGCGGACTCGGCCAACGCCGAAACCACATCCCACGGCCGGCCAAGCGACTCAAGGATGCGGGCTTCTTCGGGGTCGTCCCTGTAGCCACGGTCCTCTGGATGCCGCCACAAGGGTTGGGCGGTGACCAGGGTGCCGGACTTGTAATGCCACTCCCAGTGCAACCGGACCTTGTGATCGTTGCCATAATTGGCCAGCAGGGACAGTGTGGGGACAGCCAGGGTGGGCAGCTCCACCGATTCGTCCGCGGCCTGCACCGGCGTGGATTGTCGCAATTTGGGGTAGAACGAGGTCAGGAACCGGCTCTCATCCTCGGCCGGAATCTGAAGCGTTTGGCCGTCCATGACGAATTCCAGGAGCTCGTCCGTGATGCCGCCCTCGATCGGGGCAAGGGTGATCAGGTTCTTCTGCTGCGGCACTCCGGGCAGGACGTCCCCGGAATGCGTGAAGAAGATTCCGTTGGCCGGCTTGCCCAGGAAGCCCACCGAGGCAGCGTCAACCGGCTCCCCGGCCACGGTGACTGACGGCGCGAGTTGCAGGCCGCCGTCGTGCGTTTCCGTTGTGGCGTCCGGGGCTGCGTCCAATCGCGCCAAACTCAGTCCGACGACGGCGGGTTGCGCCTCCACGCGGACGGGCTCGCTCCCGGCGGAGTGGATGAGGGGGATGCCGGCTTTGGTGGCGTCGGTGAGGAGGGTCCAGAGGTTCTTGGCAGCGAAGTCGTTCAGGCTCAGCCACATGGCCCCCGACGGTTGCTGTCGGCCATTACTTGAACCGTGGGCGGCGAGGAATGTCTGAAGCCATTCGACGTGGACCTCGTTGAATTCCCGCCGGAAGCTGACATAGCTGAGGTTGTTCCAGGAGACGTCGCCGCGGATCCATTTGCCCTTGGCGCCCATCATGACGGGACGCGCCTTGAGCTGGCGGACGCTGCGCATGGGGTCCCGGCGGCCTGTGTAGGAGAAGTGCGCGGCGGGCTCTTCCACCTCGAACTGGAGCGCGAGTTGGATGCCTGCCGCGCTCGGAGCAGTGCCTGGCTTCGTGATCAGCCTGTTGAGCGCTTGTTCCCACGCCGGACGGGCGGCGCCGCCCTGCTGGCCCGAGCCAACCCTGGAGGTTTGAATTCCAGGAGCCTGGGAAAGGAGCTGTGCCCGGATGGTGGGGTGGTCCTCCGCAGTGAAGAGCAGCGCGGCGACGTGCTTGCAGTCCTTGCGGACCGGGCAACTGCAGATGCCTACCGTGCAGCTCCAGCCGCTGGGCTTCCGAACCAGTTTTGCCGACGTCGAATAAGGCTGCGGACCGGCCCCGCGGACCTTGCCCATCAGAAGGCCCGTGGCTGCGTCGAAAGTAATCCCGCTGACGCGGCTGCCCATGGCATAGGCCAGTCCGGCCGCCAGGGAGCGGTCGTTAATGGCAGGAGTCTGTATGGCCAGTTCCCAGGTTTCGTCTGTGTGGGACGGCATGCGTCGGGCTACTTTCGGCAGGAGGTTATCTGCTCAATCTTAGTCAGCAGAAAACGGCTCCCAAACTTCGCCCTCCGTTAACCTCTTCCTCGATTGCCGCGCCGCTCCCACGCGTACGTTGAAAGTGTCCGGAGCACCATCAGCTTTCAGCAGTGAGGATTTCCCATGACTACCAACGAGTACCCCGTCGTCCTGAACAAGACCAGCTTCGAAGCCGGCAATGCGGATGTAGTGGATTCCAACGTCAACGTCGTGAACCAGATGTACCAGGAGCTCCTCAACAGCGACGAAATCGCACCCGCTGCGCTCAACAGCTTCTTTGTGGACTTTTACCTGACCCAGGCGCTCTCCGGCGGCTTCGCCCAGTACGTCTTCACCGCACCGGAACGTGAGGAAGTGGATGCTTACGTCCGCGCGGGCCTCGAAGGCATGGGCGCCACCCGCCACCTGGACCTCTTCAACCGCACGGCGGCCACGTTCGATGCACTCACCGAGGACGAAGCAGAGGCCTACCTTGACGGCGAACTGGACGAGTCCGAAACGCCGCCGGCTTCCGTTGTGACCTTGGACGAGCTCGACGGCGAGTTCGAAGCCCTGCTTGAGGAAGAGGACATCATCGATCTCAACGCGGCTTACCTCCGCGACCAGTCCGAACTGTTGGTCCTGACCGACGAAGAAATCGAAGCTCACATCGCCGAGCGTGTCGCACTGATTCCGGACCTCGCCGAGCGCCAGGCCGAAGCCGAAGAGGAAGCCCTCGCCAACGCCCCGGAGTTCGAGGTCATCATCCGCGAACTCTGCGATGTGGCCGGTTACGCCCTGGAAAAGATCACCATGGGCGATCCCAACTACGAGCACGACGGCGTCAAGACCCTCGCCTGGCACTTCTCCACCGACCACGGCGACTACCTCATGATCGAGGACGACGACGAGGCCTTCATGATCCACCCGGAGACCAAGGAAATCATCGCTGCCGTGGAGTTCGAAGAGTCCGAGGAATTCGCCGACGCGTAAGTCCTTTTCCGCCGAGGTCGCTGGAACGCTGTGGGTTCGCCGGTTAGCTCCGGCGACCTCGCAGTGCTTCCGGCGAATTCGGTGCTCTAGCTTGCTCTCGCCTGCCGGAACTTGAGGAAGCCCCACACGATGGATGCCTGCCAGCAGGCCAACAGGCCCACCCAGATCCAGTCCAGGCCACGCTCAGTGGCATTGACGATCATGGCTACGAGCCCCAAAGTCCACGCGAGTTCCTGCACCCCCAGGAACGTCAAGGTCGGCGTCTTTTTGCTGCTGATGTCCTGTGTCATTTTCTCTCCCCAGTGAGTAGCCTGCAGTCTAGCGGACCCATGCATCGGCCTGGCTTGGGGTTTGGGCCCCCGAATTCGCCCCAAAGCTGCGGCGGCGTGTGCAAAACTCCGGCGAATTCTCAGCATTCCCCGGTTCCCGGCACTGCACTGTCCACATAGCCGGATATGCCCGTTCCGGCCCGAGGTCCATGGCGGCCAAGCTGAACCGGTGAACACACCATCAACGCACAAAGACAGCACAGCGGTACCAGCACTCCCTTTGCATGGGTACATGTGGAGGACCGATGAGTTGCTCCGGTTGGGTTTCAACAGTCGGCGGGTCAAAGCTCTGGTGGACTCCGGTGAACTGCTCCGCATAAGGTACGGGTGCTACATCAGGGCCAGTAAGTGGCAGTCACTTAGCCTCGGCGGGCAGGCCAGGGAACGGATCATGGCCCATGCCCACGGAACACTGACCACGTCGACGGGCGGTTTCATTTACAGCCATTTGTCTGCGGCACGGCTCCACGGCCTGTTCGTATGGGGCGTGGACGACAAGGTTCATGTCCTGCACTGTGCCAGGCCATCCTCGGACCGCTGGGGCAAGGATGTTCGGGGACACTCGGAAAGCTTCACTGAGGATGATGTTGTGTCGGTTCAGGGTTTGCGTGCGACTACGCTGGACCGCACCATATTCGACTGCGCCAGAATGCTGAGCTATCCGAAAGCGCTGGTGATCATGGACCACGGATTACGCGTAGGCGCCGACATCAACGCACTTGAAGACCTGGCAGCAGCCTCTTCCGGAAAACGGGGTGTCCGCACGCTCCGCAAGGCCTTGGCCAACGCGGATCCGCGGTCCGAGTCTGCTGGCGAGACACTGACCCGTGAGCTGATGCAGAGGTTGCGCATCAAGCCGCCGCAGCCACAATTCGAGGTGCAGTCCCGTATGGGTCGTCATCGCATGGACTTCGCTTGGGAAGAGGAAAAACTGGCGCTGGAGTTCGATGGTCGAACCAAATATTTCGACTTCAATCCGACGGACGAGGTCATCTTTCAAGAACGACGGCGGGAAAAGGCACTCGTCGAGGAGGGCTGGCGGTTTATCCGGATCGAATGGAAGGACCTTTTTCAGGAGCGTGCCTTCAAGGAGCGCGTCCTTCGTGCGCTCGGGTGATGCGACCGGCTCGCGAGTTCGCGGGAACCCTGCCTGTTCGCACGCAACCTTTCGGCGAGATCGCAGGCTTCCCGCGATCTCGGTGCAACACCCCAGTAGCTGGAGGAAGAATGGTTCACGAGGCTGAACCATTTACCTGTGCGCGTCGTCGTATAGGCGAAGGGGCGGAGGACAACAGTGAGGGAGGTGGCTATGCCGTTGGACGAAGACGTGGTGGCGGCGATCTACCGCGATCACGGCACGGCTCTGAAGCGTTTCGTGCTGAGCTGCACCTCCGACGCCCACCAAGCAGACGACGTCGTGCAGGAAACCATCCTCAAGGTGTGGCAACATGCCCCCCAGATCACAGGAAGCCTGCGCAGCTACCTCTTCCGGACGGCCCGCAACGTCATTATCGACAACTACCGGAAGGCACAGCGTCGCCCTGCTGAAGCCGGTGAACAGGACCTCCCGGACCACGCGGCCACCGAACGCGTGGACGAGCTCCTGAACAGGGTGCTCATGGAGGAAGCGTTGCTCCGGCTCAGCCACGAACACCGGCAGGTATTGGTGGCCCTCCACTACCAAAGGTTCACCGTCAGCGAGGCAGCATTGCAGCTGAACATTCCGGCGGGAACCGTGAAGTCCAGGGCTTTCTACGCTGTGAAAGCCCTCCGAACAATCCTTGATGAAATGGGGGTGGAACGATGAACGGCAACTCCGTCCACCAGTTATTGGGCGCCTACCTTTTGGGTGGGCTGGAGCCCGACGAAGCCCGTACGTTTGAGGACCACCTCGCCACCTGCGCTGAGTGTCGTCATGAGCTGGAGGAACTTGTAAGCCTGCCGGCATTGCTCGACGCCGTTCCCCGGGCTGATGCTGTCGCGCTCACGGTCGCTGGCGGTACGGACACACTGTCACCGTTGGAACCCGAGGCGCTTCCTGAAAGAGTCCTGGAGGACTTGTCGGTCCGCAGGCGGACATCACGACGGCGGTGGGCGGCTTTGGTGGGTGCGGTTGCCGCTGCTTGCCTGGCTGTTGGCTTCCTCGCCGGGCCCCTGCTGAACCAGCCTCCGAAACCGGACGCAAGCTACTCGGTGCAGTCGGACAACGGTTTGCAATTGACAGTGGGCATGGTGAAGAAGAACTGGGGCACTGAGCTCGCTGTGGAAGGGCGCTCGATGCCGCTGGAAGGCACCCTGTATCTGTGGGTAAAGGGCCGGGACGGCGCCGAAGAACGCACCTGCGGATGGACGGCCACTCAGAGCGGCCGGATCAAGATCACCGGGGCCACTCCGGTGCAGTTGGCTGGCATCGCTGGAGTTGAGCTTCGCGACGAAGCCGAGAAAACGGTGGCCTCGATTTCGGTGCCGTAAACCTTAGGTGTCCCCAACCCCTGTGCCCTTGGCGCGTAGTTCGGCCACCAGCGCAGGGTTCTCGCAGGCCTTGGCAAATGCCTCGATCCGACGTTCGATCTCCCGGCCAAGGAGCCAGCCGCCAATCCTCTCGGCCAACGGCTTCACCAGAGCCGGCCGGCACGAAAAGGTGTATTTCCAGACTGCCCGGGTGCCGCCGTCGTCCGGGGTGAACCGCCAACCACCGCCGAAGTTTTCAAAGAACCACGGCCCGGACACCATGGTCATGCCCACGTTTCGCGGCGGGGTGTAAGAGACGTATTCGCTGACCATCTTCAGGCCCATGCGGGAAACGGTCCGTGTCCTGACACCCTTGCCTGCGGCCGTGGCTCCGTCCAGGAAAGCCTGGGCGGAAATGAACGGGTCCCATGTGAGCCGGAATGCACCAGTGGTCTGGGAGAGGGCGAAAGCGGTCTCCGGATCCAACCGGATGAATCGTTCGGCGCGCACCTGCGGCATTAGAACCCCTGCCCTGAACCGAGCACCAGAAACACCATGAAAACAATGCCAAAGATGTTGATCGCCATGATGGCCAAACCGATGATGCCCGTGATGCGTCCGGCGTTCATCCGGCCGGCCCGGAAGACGGCGATCAGCCCGCTCACCACTGCAACGATCGCCAGCACCACCGCAGTCCCCGCCAGGACAAGCGCACCAAACCACCAAGCATCGTTGCCCTCGTTGTAACGGCTCATGGCGGATGCGACGGCTGCGATGCCCAAGGGGATGCTGACCACGGCTGCGACGGGCGAGAGCACGGCCGCGATGATGCTGGTGATTCCGGCACCCAAGCCACGGTTACCTGTCCGTTGGGGTTGTTGGTAGTAGTCCACCGGTGGCTGATAGCTCATGGTTCCCCCAAAGGTCCTTCGGCTAGATCTTGCGGTAAGTGAGGTCGAAGATCATGCGTCCGGCCTCGTGGGCTTTGTTCTCAAAGCTGGTCCTGATGCGGCCGTCGAACCGGGGAGCCCAACCCCCTTCTTCATCCACGCCCTCGTTCGGACCAGTGTGCTCGGTGCTGACCGGCGCGCGGCCTTCCCTCACCGGTGCGCCGCCCACAACGGATTCGACGCCGGACTGCCACACTTGCGTCAGTGGGCTCTCCTCGCCGCTGCGCTCGCCTTCGTGCATGTTCTCGAATTCCGTGGAATCTGCCAGCACTTCGCGGACGTGCACTGCGTAGTTGGACCAGTCCGTAGCGATGCGCCAGTAGCCACCCTTTTCGAGGGCTTTTGCGGCGACCGAAGCGAACGCGGGCTGGATGAGCCGGCGTTTGTGGTGCCGGGCTTTATGCCACGGGTCCGGGAAGAACACCCAAAGCTCGCTGACCGAACCCTCCGGAAGCATCGACTCGAGGACCTCGGGGGCGTTGGCTTCCACCACGCGCACATTGGTCAGGCCGCGGCTGTTGATCTTGATGATGGTGTTCGCCAAACCGGGCGTGTAGACCTCGACGGCCAGGAAGTCCTTGTCCGGGTTCTGCTCAGCGGCATGTACGACGGCGTCACCCAGGCCTGAACCGATCTCCACAATCAGCGGTGCCTTACGCCCGAAAACGGCCTCGGCATCGAACGTGTAATCAGGGTGCACGGAGGTGTTGGCGACGTGGCGTGGGACCTGGATAGCCCAGCGCTCGGCGTGCTCTTCCCAGGCGGCCTGCCTGCGACCCTGCAGGCGGGTTCCGCGGCGCACGAAGCTGACCGGACGGCCACCGTAGGTTCCGAAGGAGGCTTGGCTGCCGGGCGTGACGGGTCGCGGGGAATCTGGGGTTTCACTCATCGCTTCCAGAATACTTTGGTTGGGGCTGTGGGTTCTCCCGCCGAGAGCCAGGGGTCAGGGTGGCCCGCTTGCCTGAACGCGACGTGCCTTTGCTCCTTCTCAGGAGGGGAGACGTTTCGTTGATGCAATTGGCCGGCAACGGGAGAATAGGGGAATGGTTGCAAGCGAGGACACACTTGAAGAGGTCTTTACGTCCTTGGCAGATGCCACCGCAGGGGGCACCCCGTTCACTCTGGGTTTCCTTGGGAGCCTTGGGCTGGACGGAGGACCGAGGATCCGTGCCGTCATTCTCCGTGCCTTCGACCGCGCGACGGGACAGATCATGGTTGCCACCAACGCTTTCTCCGAGAAGGTCGCTGAGATTGAACGGGTACCCTCTGTTGCCCTGACGATGTACGACGACAACCGTGGGGTGCAATTGCGCATCAGGGGCACTGCGTCCTTTATTGATGACGCTGACGAGCGAAGCCGTGCCTGGGACCGGGTAAGCCCGGGCGGCCGTCATCTCTATGCCTCGGGCCGTGTTCCGGGCACGCCCCTCCCGGGTTCCCCGGAGTCCGATGGGGAGCCGGTTGTGGGTGAAAAGGCATTTGACCGTTTTGCCTGGATGGCAATTGAGATGGCAGACGTGGATTGGCTCGACCTTTCAGGGACTACGCACAGGCGCTGGAAGTTCACCCCCAAAGCCGGCGTGTGGAGCGGTCAGGAGATCGTTCCCTGACGGCAAGGGAAACCTCGGTCAAAGCCGGTCACATCCCGCCCCACCAAGCACCTGGTTCAACCCGGCTGACAGAATAGGACGTGTGACCTCCTCGACGACGCCCGGCTACCCAGAGAAATCAGTCCTGTCCGACCTCGCAGTGGACGCCGAGATCGGCGAGGAACCACCAGCGGATCCCACGCAACTGCGTGGCAAGCGGGGCCTCGTGTACCTGGCCATCTGCCTGGTGCTGATTGGCCTCAACCTACGCACGGTCTTCTCCAGCTTCTCCGCGGTCCTGCCGGAAATAACGTCCGACGCCGGTTTGCCCGGCTGGTCGCTCGTGGTCCTCACCACGGTGCCGGTCACTTTGCTGGGCGTGTTCGCGCCGCTTGCCCCCATCCTGGCCCGCAGGTTCGGAGCAGAACGGGTGCTCCTGGGCGCCATGGCCGTCCTCACCGCAGGTCTGCTGCTGCGGCCCCTGGAGATCCCCGGAGCAGGACACCTTCCCACGCTTCTCGCTGGCACCGCGGCCTGCGGAGCGGCCATTGCCCTGTGCAACGTCCTCCTTCCCGGCGTCGTCAAAAGGGACTTCCCGCACCGCATGGGCCTGATGGGCGGCCTCTACACCACAGCAATATGCGCATCGGCGGCCCTTGGCGCGGGCTTCACGTATCCGGTCTTTGCGGCAACCGGCCACTGGACCTCGGCGCTGTGGTTCTGGGCGGTGCCTGCCGCCGTCGTACTTCTGCTATTCCTGCCGGTGGCAATCCGCCAGCCGGCGGTAAAGCATCAGGCAGTCCACGGTGGCGTGAACGTGTGGCGCTCAGCCGTAGCCTGGCAGGTCACGATGTTTATGGTGCTGCAGGCGATGATGTCGTTCAGTGTGTTCGCATGGATGGCGCCCATCCTGCGCGATCGGGGGATAGACGGCAGCACGGCGGGTCTGATCGTCTCGGTGTCGATCGTGCTGCAGATGCTGGGCTCACTGTTTGCCCCGGCGTTGGCCACACGTTTCAAGGACCAGCGGATCATCAACATGGTGGTGGCTTTGATGACGGGCGGTGGGTTCGCGCTCACGATCTTCGGCCCCACCGAACTCATCTGGGTCTGGACGGGGTTGAACGGGCTGGGCCAAGGATCGCTCACCGCGGTGGCCCTCACCATGATCATGGTCCGCACCCGTGACGCCCATACGGCCGCGCACCTGTCCGGGATGATGCAGGGAGTTGGCTATGGCGTGGGCTCGGTCGGCACCCTCTTGGTCGGACAGCTGCACCAAGCTACGGGTGGGTTCGCAGCAGCCGGAATCCTGTTCCTGGTGGTCGGGTCCTTGGCCGCGTTCTTCGGTTACCGGGCAGGCAGGGACCGCTTCGTTTAACCCAAGTAGGTGACAGCACACGTCGCAATGAGGGCTCATTGGAACACGTGCTGTCACCCAGTTGGGAAGACTTAGACGGTCAGGTCCTTGCCCTTCGTCTCCGGGATGGAGAAGGCGAACGCGATGCCGACCAGCAGCAGGATCACCGCGTACACATTGAACAGGTTGCCCTGCCCGATGCTGCCGAGCCAGGTCTGCAGGTACGGGGCCGTGCCACCGAAGGCCGCGACACAGATGGAATACGGAACGCCGACTCCGATGGTGCGGATGTGCGTCGGGAACAGTTCGGCGTAGACGGCCGGGACGATTGCAGCGCTGCCGGCGATGAAGAACAGCATCACGGACATGGACACGGCCAGCTGCCACGGCGAATCCTTGAGTAGCCACGTCATGGGGAAGTGCAGGAGGGCGGCGCCGGCGGCTGAAACGATGATGACAGGCTTGCGGCCGATGCGGTCCGAGAGTTTGCCCCAGAACGGCAGGGCGGCGATGAACACCACATTGGCAATAACACCTGCCCACAAGGCTTCACCGCGGTCCATCTTCAAGGAGGTGGCTGCATAGCTCGGCGCCACGACTCCCCAGATGTAGTAGACAACCGTCAGGCCCACGGTCAGGCCAATGACCTGGAACGCCTGCTTGCGGTACTTAATGATCTGCGGCAGGATCGGCAGGCGCTTCTCGGTGGGAGCCTCTGCCTCGAACGCTTCGGTTTCCTTCATCTTGGCCCGCATGAACAAGGCGTAGATGCCCAGGACTCCACCGATCAGGAAGGGGATCCGCCAACCCCAAGCGCTCATGTCTTCCTTGCTCAGGACGTTGGTCAGGATGGCCCCCAGCAGCGTTCCGGCCAGGATTCCGGCGGTACCCGAGGTGTAGATGAGGGTTGCCCAAAAGCCGCGATGTTCCTTGGGTGCCATCTCGGACAAGTACGTTTGCGACGACGGCAACTCACCACCGTGCGCAAGGCCCTGGATGAGCCGGGCCACCAGCAGCATCACCGAAGCGAAGGCACCGACGGCGGCGAACGTCGGCGCTATGCCGATGAGGAGGCTGCCCACAGCGCCCAGCGCGACGGCAACGGTCATGGACGTCTTCCGGCCGATCCGGTCGCCAATCCAGCCGAACACGAAGCCGCCAAACGGCCGCGCGACAAACCCGACGGCGAAGATCGCCAGAGTGGACAGCACGGCTGACGTGGGGTCGGCCTGGCTGAACAAGGCGCTGGCGATGAATGGTGAGAACGTCGCGTAGATTGCCCAGTCGTACCATTCAACGGCGTTGCCGATGCCGGTTCCAATGAGCGTCCGCGCGTGGGATTTGTGGACCGTGACGTCGGGGGACGTTCCTGCGGTGGTGGTCATGAGATTCTCCAAGGTGGGGCGGGCTGGGAGGTGGGGCTTAGTTGCCGGCGAGGGCGGCGATGCGGGATACCGCGAGTTCGGCATACAGCGCTGCACCATCGGTGAGGACGCCGTCGTCGAACATTGCGTAAGGCGAGTGGTTGAACGGCGACGTCGTGTGGTCGGCGCCGGGGGCAACAGCACTGAGTCCCACGAAGGTGCCGGGGACTTCGGCGAGGACGCGGGAGAAGTCCTCGGAACCGCTCAGCGGCGTGGCCATGCGGGTATGCCGGGACTCACCGAACATTCCGGCGATGACCTTCTCCGCCGTGGTGGTCTCATCCTCATCGTTGATGGTGAGGGGGTACTCCTCCTGGTAGTGCACGTCCGCCTCCAAACCGTGGGCTGCAGCGATGCCATGCAGAAGCCTGGGTACTGCTTCCATCATCTTCCGCCGGGACTCCGCTGAGAAGGTCCGGATGGTGGCTTCGATGCGGGCGGTCTCGGGGATCACGTTGCGCTTGGTTCCTGCGTGGAGCACACCGACGGTCAGGACTACGGGATCGAACATGTTGAACTGCCGGGTCACCATGACCTGCAGGGCGGTGACCATTTCGGCGGCGGCCGTGACGGGATCCTTTGCCGAATAGGGTGCAGAGCCGTGGCCACCGGCGCCCAGCACAGTGACAACAAGGCCGTCGGAGGAACTGAGCATGACGCCGGGCTTGGTGACGAATTGGCCGTGGGGTTCCAGCGAGGAGAACACGTGCATCCCATAGGCGGTGTCGGCTCGGCGGCCAGCGGCATCCAGGACGCCTTCCTTGATCATGTAGCTGGCACCGTCGAAGCCTTCCTCGCCCGGCTGGAACATGAGGATGACGTCACCGGCCAGCTGGTCGCGGCGTTCGGCAAGCAGGGTGGCAGCGCCGGCCAGCATGGAGGTGTGGAGGTCGTGGCCGCAGGCGTGCATCGCGCCATCGATACGGGAGGTGCAGTCCACGCCGGTGGTCTCCTGGACAGGGAGTCCATCCATGTCGGCCCGCAGCAGCACCACGGGCTTCCCGGCCGAAGCGTGAGCCGCACCGCCGCGCAGAACCGCTGTGACCGACGTCGTTTCCTTGCCAAGGGTGATCTCGTACGGGAGCCCGTCCAGCGCCTTGAGAACCTTTTCCTGGGTCCGGGGGAGCTGCAGTCCGATTTCGGGTTCACGGTGGAGGTCGTGCCGGAGGCGGACGATGTCGTCCTTCAACTCGCGGGCGTCGGCAGCGATGGTCATGGGTTCTCCTGGTCTTTCCGGGAATGGGTTCCTCATGCCATTCTGGGGTGATGTGATTCACATGGTGGGAAACATCTGGAAATATGCACATAAGCCATGGGTTTGGCAGGAAAAATGCAGGCATCTGGGAGAATTGGCTCATGGAGCTCAGTGAAGAAGATCTGCGACTGATCAACGCCCTGCAGATTTCGCCCCGGATCAGCTGGTCAGATGCCGGTGAAGTCCTGGGCGTCCACGCCACCACGCTGGCGTCACGATGGGAGCGGTTGAAGTCCGCAGGGGCAGCCTGGACCACGGCGCACCTGATGGGCGATCCCAAGGACATGTGCCTGGCCATGGTGGATATCGACTGCGAAATGCATCTGAGGCCGGATGTTACGTCGGCCGTGGCTCAGCTCCCCGAAGTCATCACCGTTGAAGAGGCCGCCAGCAACCGCGACCTCACCCTGACTGTCATCACCCAGGACCTGGAGCAGTTCAGCACCCAGTTGTTACCCCGGCTGAAAGAGGTCCGCGGACTCACCAAATACCACACGGCCCTGTGCACACGGATCCACACCAGTGGCTACGCCTGGCGGCTCAACGTCCTTACCAAGGCAGAGCAGCAGGCACTCCGGGCGCTCGCCGGACCCGAATCGGCCAACCCGTCAGCGCCGGACACCATCGTGGTCCCGCTCCCTGAGAGCCATTTGGCGCTCATTCCGTTCCTCGCGCGCGACGGTCGGGCAACGGCAGCAGACATCGCCCGCGCTCTGGGCCGCAATCCCGCCACGGTCCAACGCCAACTGGGGCGGGTCCTGAACAGCCGTATGCTGTCCTTCCGTTGCGAAATAGCCCAGCAGTTCTCCGGCTTCCCCATCACTGTCCAATGGTTCGCGAACGTTCCGGCAGGCGAACACGAAGCCGCCGCGACAGAACTCCGGGCCATTCGGAACATCCGCTTCTCCGCATCCACCACTGGCCGCACCAACTTCACCATGATCATGTGGCTGCGCTCGCTCGCCGAGGTCATGGAAATGGAACTCACCATCCAGCAGCGGATTCCCGGCATTGAACTGGTGGAGAGCGTGGTCATGCTGAACACGGCGAAGCGGGTCGGGTGGATGCTGAACCCGGACTCGACTGCCACGGGCAAGGTGGTTACGCCCTATGGGGAGCTGCTGCCTGACGGTATCTAAGCGTGCTTGGTAGCCCTCAAGACGGTGTCCAAGGTGCTGCCGGACTCGCCGTTGGGGCCGGAGACCTTGCGCTCGCGGTCCGTCAGGACATTCACGAACCACGGCTCGCGGTCCAGCCTCAGGGCGCCCGCCAGCTGTTCAGGAGTGAAGAACATGCCGGAGTCGTGGTGGTGGCTCCACGACGGGAGGCCGTGCGGGTGATGGCCCACGATTAACAACGTGCCACCCGGCGCGACTGCCGCTGCCGCCAATGCCACGGAATCCCGCCACGGCAGGAGGGGTGAGTGCAGGAATTGCGCCGAGACCATATCGAAGACCGGCTCCGGCTCCCATTCGGTTAGGTCCTGTTGCTGCCAGGTGATGCGTTCACCCTGGCCGGCTTCCGCTGCATGCGCAGCTGCCCGTTCAAGCGCGACGGCGGATACGTCCAACGCGGTGACGGTCCAGCCTTGCTGGGCCAACCAAATAGCGTCACCGCCTTCCCCGGAGCCCAGGTCCAGTGCCCTTCCCGGCTCCAGCCCAGTGACCTCAGCGACCAGCTGCGGGTTGGGATTCCCGCTCCAGACCTTGGTCCGCTCCCGGTACATGCCATCCCACATGTCCACGGCGTTGTCCGCGTCCTCATGGAGGTTGAGGCCGCGCTGCTGCGCTCCTTCATGCTGGTGCCCGTGCTGGTGAGCGCCTGCACTGGTGGGCTGTTCGCTCAGGGAAGTACCGCCGTCGTGCGTCATTTCAGTCATATGCCAAGCGTGCCGCTACGGGCGGACAGAAGGCAATGCCTGTTGCTATTTCGGCAAAGTCCAGCGTTGGGCACCGGCGCCGGAGGCACCGAGCTCGTCCGACGGGTTCTGCAGCGTGCACGATTTCAGGCTCAAGCAGCCACAGCCGATGCACCCGTCAAGGTCGTTACGTAGATGCTCCAGTGCGGCGATCCGCTGGTCCAACTCCTCGCGCCACCGCAGCGACAGTTTGGCCCAATCGCGCTTGGTGGGGGTCCGGCCGTCCGGCAGGGAATCCAACGCCTCGCGGATGTCCTTCAACGGCAGGCCCACCCGTTGCGAGGTCTTGATGAACGCGACCCGCCGCAGCATGTCGCGCCGGTACCGCCGCTGGTTGCCGGCAGTGCGTTCGGCTTCGATGAGCCCGTTGCGTTCGTAGAAATGAAGGGCCGACGGCGACACTCCACTGCGCTCGGACAGCTCGCCAATGGTGAGTGGCCGGTGGGTTGGGGCTTGCGACATGGGATTGCTTCCGGTGGAGGGCGGTGGATTGACCTCAACATTAGTTGAGGTTCTAGGGTAACCACCATGACCTCTGACACCTCAACGGCCGGGATTCTGAGCCGCCCCTACTTGCTGGCCACCGTGGGTGCCTGCGCGCTGGTATTCCTCAGCGCGTTCGAGTCCCTCGCAGTCACCACCATCATGCCGCTGGTGAGCCGCGACCTCGACGGAGCCAGCCTGTACGCACTGGCCTTTGCCGGGCCGCTGGCAACAGGCGTGATGGGCATGGTGGCCGCGGGTAACTGGTCCGATCGCCGTGGTCCGGCGGCGCCCCTGTATTCCTCGGTGGCGTTGTTCGTGGCGGGTCTGCTGATCGCCGGCATGGCAGGCACCATGGAAATCCTGGTCCTGGGACGGCTGGTGCAGGGGCTCGGTGGAGGGGCAATGACTGTTGCCCTCTACGTGTTGGTGGCCCGCGTCTACCCGCCCGCACTGCACCCCAAGATCTTTGCTGCCTTCGCGGCATCTTGGGTGGTTCCGTCCTTGGTGGGCCCCTTCGCCGCAGGTGTCGTGGCCCAATTGAGCAGCTGGCACTGGGTGTTCCTCGGGGTGGTTGGCCTGGTGGTGCCGGCGCTGCTGATGGTGGTTCCGGCTGTCCGGGGGATGAACTCCGAACCCGCTGCCGAACCCGTCCCGTGGGCGTTCGGCCGGATGGGCTGGGCGGCGCTCGCCGCCGTCGCTGTCCTGGGGTTGAACCTGTCCGCGGAGGTTCCGGGCGTGGGCGGGGCGATTGCCGTCGTCGCGCTTGTCCTTGCACTGATGGCGGTCCGCCCACTGGTGCCCCGCGGAACGTTGACCGCACGCAGAGGGTTGCCCAGCGTGATTTTGGTGCGCGGGCTCGCATCTGCGGCGTTCTTTGGGGCCGAGGTGTACCTGCCGTACCTGTTGACTGAGCGTTACGCGTTCACGCCGACATTTGCCGGGCTCACGCTGACGGGCGCCGCTCTGGCCTGGGCTGGGGCTTCTGCCGTTCAGGGGCGTCTTGGTGCTCGGCTGGCCGATGATCTGGCCGTGAAAATCGGGGCCGCGCTGGTGCTGGTTGCCGTGATCTCCACGCTGGTAACGGCCGCGTTTGCCCTGCCCGCAGCCGTGGCGATCGGCGGCTGGATCCTCGCGGGCGGTGGGATGGGCCTGATGTACCCGCGGTTGTCCGTCATGACGTTGGCACTGTCCACCCCGGAAAACCAAGGTTTCAACAGCGCGGCCATGTCCATCTCCGATTCCCTCGGCGGCGCGCTCTCCCTGGCTCTCACGGGACTCGTCTTTACCGCCTTTACGACGACGAACCCGTTTGCGGGGGTCTTCGCGCTGACGGCGGTGATCGCCGTCGTCGGGGTCCTGATCGCGCCGCGCGTCGCAGTCCGTGCGGCTTCTGCGGCTAGCGGAATGGGTGCCACGGGCACGAAACCCGAGCTCTCGCGCCACGCCTGACTCGTTGTGAGGCCTGCTCTGCACGTTATTCGAGCCGGGATGCGTGCAAAGCGGGCCTCGCAACGGGAGCCTGACCTGCCCCGATGCAAGGCTTCGCGCCGATCACTGCTAAGCTGGGAACACTTGATGTGCGGTGACGCCCTAAAGCAGGTGGCCTGAAAGGCTGCGCGGCGGGGCATTTTTCATGTGAGAGGCACATCCTGCGTCGATGAACGCGTTCTATTTGGTCCCGGCCACCGCTGTTGAAGCGAATCGGTAGACCACCTGACTTTTCCTCGGCGAACCCCTGGCCCAACCGGCGTCGGGGGCCGATGTCCGCAACTGGACACCGCCCGAAAGACATGAAGTTTATGACTACTTTTGCTGCCCTTGGCACGCCCAAGCCCATTGCTGAGTCTCTTGCCGCAGATGGCATCGAAGAGGCATTCCCCATCCAGGTGAAGACCCTCCCGGATACGCTCGCAGGCCGCGACGTTCTGGGCCGGGGCCGCACCGGTTCCGGCAAGACCATCGCTTTCGCCATCCCGCTCGTGGCCCGCTTGGCCGAGCGCGAAGCAAAGCACTTCCGCAAGCCGGGCCGCCCCATGGGCCTCGTCCTTGCACCGACGCGTGAACTGGCAACCCAGATCAACGCCACCATTGAGCCGTTGGCCAAGGCCATGGGCCTGAACACCACGGTGATCTACGGCGGCATCTCCCAGGCACGCCAGGAAAAGGCACTGCGCGCCGGCGTCGACATCGTCATCGCCTGCCCGGGCCGCCTCGAAGACCTGATTCGCCAGCGCATCCTGACCCTCGAAGCCGTTGAGGTCACCGTGCTGGACGAGGCTGACCACATGGCCGACCTCGGCTTCCTCCCGGTCGTCAAGAAGCTCATGGACATGACCCCCACCCAGGGTCAGCGCCTGCTCTTCTCCGCAACGTTGGATAACGGTGTTGACAAACTGGTCAACCGTTACCTTTCCAACCCGCTGACGCACTCCGTGGACGATCCCCAGGCCGCTGTCACCACCATGGAGCACCACGTCCTGGTGGTCAACGACCAGACCGTCAAGAAGCAGCTCATCGTTGAACTGGCCTCCGGTGCCGGTCGCCGCGTCCTCTTCATGCGGACCAAGCACCACGCCCGTAAGCTTGCCAAGACCCTCACCGACGCCGGCATCCCCGCCGTCGACCTGCACGGCAACCTGTCGCAGAACGCCCGCGACCGCAACCTTGCCGAGTTCTCCAACGGTGACGTCCGCGTCCTGGTGGCCACCGACGTCGCAGCCCGCGGCGTGCACGTTGACGACGTCGAACTCGTCATCCACGTGGACCCGCCCACAGAGCACAAGGCTTACCTGCACCGCTCCGGCCGTACGGCACGCGCAGGTTCCGATGGCACTGTGGTTACGCTGACCCTCCCCGAGCAGCAGAGCGACGTCAAGAAGCTCATGAAGGCTGCCGGCGTTGACGTCAATTTCGAGCGCGTCACGGCCAACTCCCCGTTGGTTGCCGAGCTCGTGGGCGACATCGCTGACAAGGTTGATCCCCGCACCCGTGCAGCCCTCCTCGCGGCGAAAGCCCCGCAGGGTGGCGGCACGTCCACCGGCGCCAACGCCCAGCGCAAGCGCGCACGCCGTTCCACGCAGGCTGCTCCCACCGCTGGTGGCCGTGGCGGCCGCAACGGACGCGGCAAGGTCGCGGCTGAGCCGGTTCGTACGGACGTCAACCGCGCTGAGCGTCGGGCAGCAATGAACGACGACGTCGCCCGCAGCTCACGCGGTCGCGGCAAGGCAGCTTCCACTCACCGCAACGACGTTCCCGGCTCGCAGGGCCAGAGCGGCAGGAGCGGTCGTCCGGCTACGGGTCAGCGCTCAGCTTCGGCTCCGCGCACGGCGTCCACCACCTCCACGCGTACCGGTGGGAACAAGGCCGTATGGTCCTCTGCTACGGGCGCTGCGTCCGGTGGATCCTACGGTTCGGGTGCCTCCGGCAACTCCGGCCGCGGTGGCTCCGGCGCAGGTCGTCCGGCACGCAGCGGCCCGCGTCGTGCTTCGGCTCCCGCGTCCAACGAGCGTCGCGGCCGCTAACCTCCCGTTGTGAGGCCCGCTCTACACGCTTTCCGAAAGGAATGGAGCGCAGAGCAGGCCTCGCAACTCCAGGGCTCCACGTTGTGAGGCCCACTCTGCGCGCTTTCCGAAAGGAATGGAGCGCAGAGCAGGCCCCGCAAGTTACCAGCCTCGGGCGCGCCACTCCGCAAGGTGTGGCCGCTCGGCTCCGAGGGTCGTGGGTAATCCATGGCCCGGGTGCACCAGGGTATCGTCCGGATAGGCGTCGAACAGTCGTTCCGACACGTCGTTCAACAGTGAAGTGAAGCGTGCAGGATCTTTCTGTGTGTTGCCGACGCCTCCCGGAAACAACGAGTCCCCACTGAAAATGTGGGCCGGCCCGTCCGGATCCTGGTACACGAAGGCGATCGAGCCAGGGGTGTGTCCACGCAGGTGGATTGCCGTGATCTCGATGTCGTCAAACCGCTCAACGTCGCCGTGACCAAGCCGGACATCCACCGGAACAGGCAACGCATCGGCGTCGTCCGCTCCTGCGGAAGTGCTGGCACCGGTAAAGGCGACCAACTCCGGCAGCGCCCGGACGTGGTCCCAGTGCTGGTGGGTGGTGGCAATCCGGAGCAGTTTCGGCTTCGTGGCCGTGTCCGCGGCACTGTCCTCGAGCACTTGCTGAATGGCCGGAAGGTCGTCGGCGGCGTCGATCAACAACTGCGCACCCGTGGACTTCGAGGTCAACAGGTACACGTTGTTGTTCATCTCGCTGACGGAGATGCTGCGAATGGTGACGTCACGCAATGAGTGAATAAGCGAATCCATCGTGTCAGTCTATGCAGTTGCCGGGTTGGCTTCGCGGCCCTGTGACACCCAGTTGGGGTCGGCCGATCGTGAACCCACGACGGCGGCCGCGGCCTGGTCGAGCACCTCAAGTTGTGCTGTCCCCAGTTGCAGGGACAGTGCCCCCAGGTTCTCGTCGATCCGGTGCGTTTTGCGCGTGCCGGGGATGGGAACCACGGAAATCCCAAGGCGCTGACCTTGGGCGAACAGCCAAGCCAGGGCTACCTGGGCCGGAGTTGCATCCAGCCCGCTGGCTACCTCGCGAACCGCGGCCACCACGGCCTGGTTCGCATCAAGTGCCTCGCCACCAAAACGGGGGATCTTGTGGCGGAAATCGTTCTCGCCCAGATCGCCCGCGCTGACGGTTCCTGTAAGGAAACCACGGCCCAGCGGCGAATACGGCACGAACCCCACGCCAAGTTCCTTGGCTGCAGGAACAACGTTGAGTTCAACATCCCTGCTCCAGATTGACCACTCACTCTGGACCGCGGCAATGGGATGGACGGCGTTGGCTTGCCTGAGTTCCTCGGCTGTCACTTCCGACAGCCCGAGGTGCCGGACCTTGCCCTCACGGACCAGCTCCGCCATAGCCTCCACGGTTTCCACTATCGGAACGCGGAGGTCTCGGCGGTGCAGGTAATAGAGGTCAATCACGTCAGTGTCCAGGCGGCGGAGGCTCGCTTCCGCCGCTTGCCTGATGTAGGGCGCATCCCCGCGGACTCCCGTGTACCCGTCCGCGGGGTTGCCCTCAATTCCAAACTTCGTGGCCACCTGGATTTCGTCGCGCCGCTCCTTCAGGAGCCTGCCCACGAGTTCCTCGTTGCTGCCGGCACCGTAAACATCTGCGGTGTCGATAAACGTAATACCTGCGTCCACCGCATGCCTCAGTGTTTGCAGGCCGTCTTCAGGATCGATTCCGCCGTAGACCGGGGTCAGGGCCATCCCGCCAAAGCCGAGAGGGCTGACCTTGAGGCCGTCGCCGAGTTGAACTGCAGTCATGAATTTCTCCTATGCGCGTAGGTGTTCCAGAGGGCCCTTTGTTGGCGTGAACTCCGTGGACGCGGTGGGTATTCCTGCTGGGTTCCCTGACATGGACCTTGGCTGTGTCCGCGGTGAAGCCCGATTCGGGGGCTTGCTGTGCATTCGATGGTAGGAGACGTCTAATGCGCAGCAAGCCATCGAAATGGACCAGCGCCCACCGCGGAGTGTTGGCTACTCGGCTTTGGCTGCAGGCTTATCGGCAGGCAAGGCCTTCAGGCCGGCAGCACAGCCCACGATTCCCGCGATGAAGAGCAGCTTCAGCGGGCTCGCGGACTCCACGCCCGTGATCATGGCCCAGCCGACAGTGAGTGCTGCACCGATGCCCACCCACACCGCGTAGGCAGTGCCCAGGGGGATTCGCTTCACCGCGATGCCCAGTCCCAGCATGCTCAACACCGCAGTAATGATGAAGACCACGGTTGGCGTGAGCTGCGTGAAGCCGTTGGACAGGCCCAAAGCGGTGGCCCAGACGGCTTCGAGCAGCGCTGAAGCCAGGAGGATGATCCAGAAGATTCCGTTGCCGGTGTTCTTGGTGTTCGCAGTCATGGCTATGCCACCACCTTCAGGCCGACCACACATGCGCCGATGCCGGCAAGCAGGAGCAGCCGGGCCGTCGTCGCACGTTCAACCTTGGTGGCCATTGCGTACGTTGCGGTCAATACGACGCCGACGCCAACCCACACCGCATAAGCCGTGCCTGTGGGGATGGACTGCATCGCGATGGCGAGTCCGGCCATGCTGGCGATGACGGACACCAGGAAGACGACGGTCGGAACAGGCTTACGGAAGCCCTTGGAGCGGTGGAGCGCTGCGGCCCAGACGGCTTCGAGTGCTCCGGAAAGAATGAGAATTATCCACGACATGACATTTCCTTTGGCCAGTCTTGTCGCATTCCGGGTACTGAACCGTCGTCCGGAGGTTCCAGAGCGGAACCTTCATTTCAGGCTAGCAACTCCCGTGCGGGGTGGCCACTTCTGGTGGTTAACGTCACCACCTCAGGCGTGGGCCTCCACATGGTCGATCGAGATGACGGCGATGAAGCCGCGGCCCGAGATTTCCGGGCTGCGGGTGTCGGAGCCGACCACGGCGTCGTACCGTGACAGCTCAACAGGTTCGACCGCACTGGTTGCCGGGGAGTCGCCGTCGGACTCTTCCTCCACAGCGGGTTCCTCCACAGCCGCGCCGGGCGCAACGGTCGCTTTACCCTCCAACAGGACGGCAAGCTGGCCCTCGAAGACCGGGTGCGCACGCTTCTTGGAGATCTCCACGATGGACGTGTAGCCCTTGAAGGCTCCCACCCGGGCAATGACATTCAGATCCCGGATGTTCCCGGTCGGAAGGGTGGCCCCCGACGCAGCCTCGCCCGAGAAACGGAACGGACGGTACTTCTCGAGCGGGTGTTCGGATCCGTCCACCGTGAGCAGCAGCAGTTCGCCTTCGATGATGGTGATCACACGCTCCATGCCCGGGAAGACGGAGAAATCGCCGGCTTTGGAGACGTCGGCGATGCTGACGCGCCAATCCCATGCGCCGTCCTGGGCTGAGGCCGCTTTCGGATGGCTGGCGAGTTCACGCGTCACCCCGCCCCCGTTGCGCCACGGTTCAGGATGGATGTCGGCAAAGCGGATGATCTCCATCCAACCAGCCTAGTGGTGGACACCGCTTCTGCGTTGGCAATGCGGCTTGCTAACGTCATATGTGGAAAACGTTGCGAGTTTGGCTGGAGGCACGGGAATGTTCGTCAAAGTGTGCGGATTGAGCACGCCTGAATCCGTCCGTGAAGCAGTCGACGCCGGTGCTGACGCCGTGGGGTTCGTGCTCACGGCCAGCCCGCGCGAAGTCAGCCTGGACCAAGTGCGCATCTTGCTCCCGCTGGTTCCGGAGGGTGTTCGTGCAGTGGGCGTGTTCCGGCACGAGTCTGCGGCTGATGCCGTTGCCACGGCCCGTGCGGCTGGGCTCGAGTGGGTTCAGCTCCACGGTCACCGGACTGCGGACGACGTAAAAACCGTGCACGACGCCGGGATGCGGCTCATCCGCGCCGTCACCATGGGTGCCGCCCAGGACGAGTTCGCAAACCTGGGCGAGGATGTGTTCCTGGTTGACGCCGCGGTTCCGGGGTCGGGGGAGGCTTGGGACTACGCATCGGTCCGTGCCAAGGGGCTCGACGGCCGCAAGTGGCTGCTCGCCGGTGGCCTCGAACCGGGCAACGTAGCCTTCGCAGCAACTGCCGCCGGCGCGTGGGGTGTGGACGTGTCCTCCGGTGTCGAGTCATCCCGCGGTGTGAAGGACCTGGCCAAGATCCGCGCGTTCGTCGAAGCCGCGAAAGCCTGACCCTCTCTCACTTCCCGCGTGCTTGAACGGATCGCTCTCTCACATCCCGCGTGCTTGAACGGATCGCTCTCTCACATCCCGCGACGTTTCCGGTGGCACCCTCTAGACTCGCTCCCAAGAGAACGAATCACACGGATACCAGGAGTCAAGCAATGAGCACGGAACACTTCACCCTGACCATGAGCCGCGAGTTTGATTCCCCTCGTGAGAAGGTTTTCGACGCCTGGATGGAGCCGGACAAGCTTGCGCAGTGGTTCGGTCCCGCGGAAGTGGAAGCTCCCCGGGAGAAAATCATCGTTGAGCCGCGGGTGGGAGGTATCTGGCAGGTGGTCATGGTGTGGTCGGACGAGGACGGCGAGCAGGAAGCCCCCATCGAAGCCGTGATTACGGAGTTGGAAACCCCGGCTCTTCTGGTCGCGAAAGCCAAAGCTGCTCCGGATGCCGATCACGAATTCGAGGAGATGCGCCTGGAATTCGAGGACCTCAACGGCCGTACCCGCATGAACGTCACCCAGGGACCCTTCGAATCCCAGGAGTGGGTGGACATGACCCGCGATGGCTGGAGCACCTCGTTCGACAAGTTGGACGAACTGCTGGCCTGAGCCGCACAGAAACACATCCACAGGTCAGGGAAGAATCAGGGCAGACCCCTAGGCTTTTTGTCAGGCCCACAGGGGAGAATGGGAACTATGAAAACGCTCCTTAACATCATCTGGCTCGTCTTTGGTGGGTTCTGGCTGGCCTTGGGTTACTTCGCGGCGGGCATCATTTGCTGCGTACTCATCGTGACCATCCCGTGGGGCATCGCTTCGTTCCGGATCGGTGCCTACTGCCTGTGGCCCTTTGGCCAAATGGTGGTGGAGAAGCCGGGAGGAGCCGGGGTGTTCGCGCTCCTCGGCA
Source organism: Paenarthrobacter sp. CCNWLY172 (assembly GCF_037402035.1). Classification (NCBI taxonomy): domain Bacteria; kingdom Bacillati; phylum Actinomycetota; class Actinomycetes; order Micrococcales; family Micrococcaceae; genus Paenarthrobacter; species Paenarthrobacter sp. CCNWLY172. Next base: position 203,810 of record NZ_JBBEGB010000004.1, on the reverse strand, counting down.
ACGTGATCTGGCTGCTCGTCGCGGGCATCTGGATCGCGATCGGCCACGTGGTCACCGCGTTTGCCATGGCCATCACCATCATTGGCATCCCGCTGGCCATCGCCAACCTGAAGCTCATCCCGGTGTCCCTGATGCCGCTGGGCAAGCAGATTGTGCCCACCAACCAGCCGTTCGTCAGCACCTACCGCTAAGGTGCGCCGCCGCTAGGAAGCCACCACGGCGCCGGTGCGCGGGTCGAAACGGAACGCCCGCTCCAAACGCACCGTTCCGCCGTCGGCTTCTGCTGTGAACACGAGTTCCAAGGTGCTGCGCTCCAGGTCCGCCTCGGTGACGGTGTACGTGGGCGTGAAATAGAGGGCGTGTTCGCCGGGCAGCAGCTCCGCAGGCGGGAACCCACCGGCGTTGTGGTGCGGTCCGAGAAGTACGACGCCGGCAGCCGGCTTAGTGCCTGAGTTACGGACGCGTCCGGTGAAGGCGAGGATGTCCCCGGCTTTGTAGCCTGGGATGATGGGGCCGTAGTTGAGGTCCTGCGCCTCCCGCGTGCCAAGAACCTGGTCCCCGGCGTAGCCTTGGCCGATTTCCTTCCAGGTCTGCACATCCCATTCGCCGTCGCTGTTGGCGGGGATCAGGTGGAAGTCGCCGGCGTTCTGCCACACGGCGGGCCTGCCTGGGGTGATGGACCGGAGCTCCATGTCGAACGCCAAGCCAGTGGATTCCGAGGCATCCGAAACTGGATGCGGAGTAGCGGACAGCTGCTCCGTCAGCTGCTCGGCAGGGATCGACGCGAACACGATCTCCCGGTACCCCTGCCGTTCATAGAGAACCCCGATGTTCCCGTCAGGGAGCCGCGTCACCGTCGAATACGCCGAACTGCCGCCGCAAAGCAACAGCTTGGCGGGCCAGGTGGCGCCGTTGTCGGGGGAGAGGCTCAGGACAGTGTTGCGACGCAGATGGGGGTCGTGGTTGTTGCTCGCGAGCAGCCAGGATGAAGTCTCCGGCGTGGCAAAAGCAGCCACACAGGGCAGACCGTCGAAGCGCGCCAAGGAACCGTTGTCGCTGGGGTCCGGCAACTCTGGAACAGCCTGCAACGGACTCCACGAAAGCCCGCCGTCCTCGGATACAGCGGACAATCGGCACGGCGTTGCCCGTGAATGCAGGAGCAGCCGGCCATCGTCCAAGCACACAACTTTGTTTTCATTGGGCCCGATCCCGGAGGGGCCCGGACCAATCAGCCCACCCAAGGCCCACGTTTCGCCGTGGTCGTCGCTGAACGCAGATGCGGCCATGATGGAACCGTCCACCAACACTACGTACTGCTGCACCAACCTGCCCGCAAAAGCCCCGGCGTGCATCTGGATTCCTTGTCCTGCCGCAGCGAAAAGGCCTGTCACTCCGCGCCCCTTGAGCTGCCCGGTAAGCCGCCGGTGCTGCCAGGTGTCGCCGTCGTCGTCTGAGAAGCTGACGTCCGCATGCTGCACGTCGTCATCCGGCTCCAAACCCGCCACGGCCTCGAAGAAGCCCGCGTGCGTCCCGGCGGCGTGGAACATGAAGATGCGGCCGGTTTCGGCGTCCACCAGCAGGCTCGGATCACCAAAACCGTGCAACCCGGAACCCGTGCGGACAAGCTGCTGCGGCTCCCACGTGACCCCGTTGTCATAGCTGCGACGCAGGAGTAGATCGATGGGATTGGGCAGGTCGTCCAGATTAGGGCGGCCGTCGTAGGCGGCTAACACCGTGCCCCGCGCGCTGATGGCAAGCGCCGGGATGCGGTACTGACGGTAGCCACCCATGCCGCGGACGGCCAGGACGTGTTCAACGTCGGGACGGGCCAGAGGCGTTTCGGCACGGGCGGAACTCAGGAGGTAGGAGGTCACACCTCTATGCTAGCTCGGGCCATGTGCGCGTCGATACCCTGGCGAGTGACCATCAACGCCTACCCAGCCTGAAAAGCCCCGTCCCGAAGCAGGGCCACCACGGAACTGCCGTCCAACTCCGCCGCGATGCTGACATCGTCCGCAAAACCGGCGTCGATCAGTTCGCGTCCACTGGAACAGCCCCGAAGAATGGCGGCCAGCCGGGGCTCGGCGGCGTCGAAGGCCGCCGCAGCAGCAGCCGCCTCCGGGGAGAGACTTCGTCGCCCGGTCGCTGCCAACCCGGCGATGAACGCACCGGCTCCGAGCTGATCCTCCAACGCCGGCCGCAACGCCCCGTCCGTCCACTTTTCGCCCGCTGCTATCACGGCGATCACGGCCTCTGGGGGCAAGGTGGCGTGGACCCAGTCGGCCGTCGCTGCGGCATTCCTGAGCGAGACCGCCACCACTTGGCGAGCCGATGAAGCAAGTTCGTGGCTGATGGTCGACCCGTTGGGAGAGGGAAGAACCACGCGATCCAGCACGCGGGCCCGGCGGAGGCTGGACGGCGACAAGCTCAGGCCTTCAGAACCCCGGGGTCCCGCGAGCAGGGCATCATGACGGACCGCGAACTCGCTCGCCGCCGCATCCCGCAACGGGTAGGGAAGCACTATGGCCCCGCGGTCCACCGCGACACTCACGCACGTGGTGAACGACAGGACGTCAACCACCACCGCAAGGTCGGCTCCGGGCACTACCGCGCGGGCGCCGTCGAGCCCCCACTCAAACCGGACCGCGTACGGAAGCTGCCGCTGCGGCGCGCCAGGTTCGCTGATGGACCCACTCACTCGAGTTCGCCGGCGAGGTTGCGGCGCGCGGCGTCGAGCCAGAGCGCCTTGGCGCGTTCGCCATGGAACAACGGATCATGTCCCAGAAGATGACGCACGACGGCGGCGCGGCCCTTCGCGAAGTCGGCGTCGCTGACGTGCGCATAGTCTTCGCGGACGGCGGCCAGATACCGTGCGTAGGCTTGCTCGTCGCCACCCAGGACGGAGAGATCGGCGTCGCAGAGCAGGGCGCCGGCATGGTCACCGGGCTCGGGGGAGTGCGAGGACGTGAGCCGGACCAGCCGCGCCACTTCGGCCACGTCGGCGGCGGAGAGCCCGGCGGCGGTCAGCCGGTCCTCGGCCAACAGGGCTGATTCTTCCTCATCCTGGCCGGCCACGCCTTCATAAACGGCGTCGTGAAACCACGCCGCCAAGGAAACGGTCCGTGCAGGCAAGGCTGGTTCGGTGAGTACGTCCAAGGCCTCAAGAACAGCCAGGAGGTGGGTGCGGCTGTGATACTTCCGGCCGTCCTCGCCCCACCGTTCCAGGAGTTCCAGGCCCAACTCCTCGTAGCCGGGAAAGATGCTGTTCCATCGCTCCATCAGAGGGACCGTCAAGGCTTTGCTCCGTTCCCGCGCAGGAATCCGCAGCCCGCTGGCGATGAGTTTACGGACCAGGATCCGAGCCTCAACGGGGATGGCGCCAGCAAGGACCAGGTCGTCGTACCGCCGTTCGGGAACGTCGTAGTGGTCTCCGTCGAAGGCCCTCTCCGGAACCCCGGCAGCGGTTGCGAAAGCATGAAGCTCATCCAGCGATGAATCCGATACCAGATGCGAAAAAACGGTCCCGTGCGCTGGCCACAAGGGCGGATCGATGTAGACGGCCATTGCCAAAGTGTAGTCCCAAGCGATCCTTCCCAGTTGCCGGCCGTCGGGACGTCTACCGCCGTGCTGCCGCCCCGGAAATTCGGGCTTCACTGCCCGTACTGTTCACGGCAACTGGGAAGGAGCCTAGGGAAATGTCAGCGCTCGGCGGGCAGGATGTTCTGGTTGCCGCGGAACACGTTGTCCGGATCAAACTGAGCTTTCACCTTGGACAGCCGACGGTAGTTCTGTTCGCCGTAAGCAGCCATGATGCGGTCCTGGCCTTCGTCGCCGATGAAGTTCAGCCACACTCCTCCCGTGGTGTGGGGAGCGATGTCTTGCCTGAATTGCTTCACCCACGCTTTGGCCTCTTGACCGCCCTCCCTTGTTTCGGACAGGCCGAACGGGTGGCTGACCCATGCTGCGCCGCGGTGTTGCAGCGGTGTGTTCGCCGCAGCGGGCCCAGCCACTGCTCCGCCCCAACGTGCCACCAACTGCTGGGAATTCGGTCCTGGAAGGCGTTGGGCAGAGTCCACCAGCACGTCCAGGGCATCGTCAGAGAGTTCGTTGTGATAGTCCGCGCTCCAGTAGTTGTAGTGGTCCGGGGGGTCATCGATCATGCACTGGAAGTCGGCGTAACCCATGGGTGACACCAGATCAACACTCGGACGGAGTTCCTTGAACGGTTTGGCGTGTTCCTCGCCCGCCTCAACATCACCGGCATGGATGTAGGCCATGCCGACGGCGAGCTTGCCCACCATGTCCTCCGGGACGAACTCTTCCGGTGGAGCAGTGAGGTACACGAGTGCAGTCCCTACGGCGTCGGGCGCGTCAAGGGCGAGTTGGCGGTAGGCGCGGGACAAATCCGTGGCATCCTCACCAGGAAACAGCATCAGGCCGGCCATCACGGTGGGGCCGACGTCGTGCAGTTTGAAGGTCAGGGACGTTGCCACTCCGAAGTTCCCGCCTCCGCCGTGGAGTGCCCAAAACAACTCGGGATTTTCGCCCGGGCTGGCAGTCACCCGATCTCCGGACGCTGTGACCAGGTCCACCGAAAGCAGGTTGTCGCACGCAAAGCCGTAGGACCGCTCCAGCCACCCCGAACCCCCACCCAAGGTGAAGCCGGAGACACCCGTGGTGGACGCTCGCCCGCCGGTCACTGCCAAGCCGTACTGCTGGGTCGCGCGGTCGAACTCGCCCCACGTGAGCCCGGCACCCGCTGTAGCGGTCTTCGCCTCTGTGTTGACGCTGATGGTCTTCATCGGGCGAACATCGACCACCAGCCCGCCATCATTGGTGGACATGCCCGCCACCGAATGGCCGCCTGAACGAACCGCGACATCCAGATTGTGGTTGTGCGCGTATCTGAGTGCCTCAGCGACCTCGCCGGGATCAGAACATTTGGCGATCACCGCCGGGCTGCGGTCGATCATCGCGTTGAAGAGTTTCCGGGCCTCGTCATAGGTGGGGCTGTCCGGACGAATCCATTCCATGGGACGCTCCTTCGCGCCTAAGACTCTCTCCCTAGAACAGGGTACGGCTGCGGGTCCTTTGGTGCTAGAGCAAAGCCTTTGCCCGGGCCGAGGCATCGCTTCGGATTTGTTTGACCGCGGCCACTTCGGTCTCCAACTCCTTCATCCGCGTGGTCAGGTATTTATCCAGAACGGTGGTGAGCTTGGCATCGAAGTTGGTGTCCGCGCGGCAGGTGGCATCGGTGACGGCGATCTTGAGTTCCTTCTGGCCTCCGGCATCCAAGCCGGCCGAAGCGGCCTCACCCGGGAGGCTGTAAGGGAAGGCCGTCATGGACATGCAGTTTTTCCAAGCGTCCACGGCACTCTGGATGTCGGCATCCGCAGCCGCAGCGTTTGTGGCAACCAATAAAGAGTTGAACGCCAAGCCGGTGGCCCGCATGTAGTCATTGGCATTGCCGTAGATGGCTGTGATGCCCTCGGCCGTGCATCCTCCCCACTGCATGCCCAACCCCTCAGAAGACTCGACCACATTTTGCTCCGAGGGTCCGCCGCCATTCAATGCCGCCTGGAAGGCAGGATCGGCAAGGAGCTTTCCCACTTCGGAGTTCGTGGCAGGCTCCCCCGGCCCCTGGGGTTTGAAGGTGGCGTAGCCGGAAGCGCGGGCAGTTTCAACGGTGAGTGTGGTGAAGCCGATGTGGTGTTTGAGATCTACTGACTGCTGTCCTGATGCTGCGGGGGTGTAGTCATAGCCCGCTTTGGACATGCACCTCCGAACAGCCTCCGCCACGCCCCTCTGTGCAATCGCATCCTCGGACGCGAACTGCTCAGCGGCCAAGGTGATGCCGGAGACCGGACGCTCGGCAGGCTTGGTCAGCATGGAGGAAACTCCAGGTGTGGCAGCTGCGGCCAAGGTAGCGGCTGCACCGGCGGCAAGAATCAGTGCCCCAATAGTCTTCTTCTTCACTGTTTCTCCTTCGTGACGAATTATCGTCCGTTTTTGGCAATGCGGTGGCCTGCCCCGGTAGTCCCGGGGCATTCGGTAAGGCAGTTGGAGCTAGCCGAGCAGCCTGTTCTGGTAGGCAAATGCCACCAGTTGGATGCGGTTCTTGAGCGTGAGCTTGGAGAGAATGCTGCCGATATGGGTCTTGACGGTGGCATCACTGAGCACCAGCGACGCCGCGATCTCCCCGTTGGCGAGGCCCTTGGCAGCCAGCATGAATACATCGCGCTCGCGCGCGGACAGCGGTTCCAGGACTGACGAATTGGCGGCCGAAGGGGTGGTGTAGTCGCGGAGCAGTTCATTGGTGGCCGACGGTGCCATGACTGCGTGGCCCGAGTGGACGGTCCGGATGGCTGCCAGCAGGAATTCCGGGGTTGCGTCCTTGGTCAGGAACCCGCCGGCACCGGCCTGAATGGCCCGGACCACTGCCTCATCGTGCTGGATGGTGGTGAGCACAATGACCTTTGTCCTACCCGGGCCGTCCGTGATTCGCCGGGTGGCCGTGATCCCGTCCATCACCGGCATCCGGATATCCATCAGCATCACGTCCGGTCCGACGTCCGCCGCGAGGGCAACGGCCTGCTCGCCGTCCGTCGCCTCTCCCACCAGATCCAGGTCCGGTTGGCTGCGAAGGATCATCTTCAGGCCTGCGCTGAACAGGGGCTGGTCGTCCACCAGCGCTACACGGATCTTTGCCTCACTCACGGCAGGGTCGCCTCCACTTCGAAGAGTTGGCCGTCGGTGACCGTTGTCAGGTAGCCGCCTGCCGCCGTCGCGCGTTCACGCATGCCGGGGATGCCGCGGCCGGTTCCCGACGGCGGTACGTCCGTACCGCCGTCGGCCAGTTTTGAGCGGATCGTCAGCCGCAGGCCGGTGGCGTCACGATCCGCCATCACGGTGGCGCCCGCGCTGCGATCTCCGTGTTTGAAGGCATTTGTCAGGCTCTCCTGCACAATCCTGTACACGGTGAGGTCCTCCACGGGCGAAAGCCCTTCCAGGTCGCCGGTGTGAAGTTCCACGGGCATGCCGCTGCTGTGAAGCCGTTGCGCGAGGGCCGGCAGGTCTGCTGCTCCAGGGGCAGGGCCGTCAAGCTCGGAGCCGAAGCTCTGCACCAGCCGCCGCGTCTCCTGCAATGCACTCCTGGCTGACGACGCGATGATGCCGGCCGCTTCCTCCACTGACTCCGGCTCGGTCCTGTGGACGTAGCGGATACCCTCGGCCTGCGCCGTGATCACGGCGAGCGAGTGTGCAAGGACGTCGTGCAGTTCCCGGGCAATCCTGTTGCGCTCCTGCTCAACGATCAAAGCGACGGACGTCGATTCGAGGCGCGATTCTGCCTGTTCCTTGGCCTGCCGGTTGGCGGCAGCCTGCCGCACAGTAGTTGCCGCCGCCCACCCCGCAAGGTTGAGGGCTGTAAAGGATGCAAAAACCAGGAAGGCATACAGGGCGATCCGGAAAGTACCCGCTTCGGCGAGTTGCTTGCCGAACACGAAATTGATCCAGCTGGTGTCGGCGAACCAGTTCACAGCCACCATCCCGGCGGCGGCAACAGCGGCGACGGGAAGCGGCCACCGTTGCGGTTCTCTCCAGCCCAGGGTTGCGAAGAAGACAAGAACGGGAAGCATGACGAACTGGGTTGCGCCGGTCACCATCACGCTCGGGAAGACGCCGAATGCCTGGAGCCCCAATGCTGCGAACGCGAAGATGAAGGCCGGAACCGGAATCAGCTCCGCTGCGGCCACCGCTGCCGTCAGCGCAAACAGGACAGCGCTCGCAGCATCGAAGCCGTGCTCGTCGAGGATCATCAGCGCCACGAGCATGGCAGCGGCAACGATCGGCGCGGCTGCGGGGCGAAGGGCTTGGATGCTCGTGGACATGTCCTCAACACTAGGGTGCGCGGACCCGGCGTCGGCGCCGTTTCGGTCGGTTTCACCCGGAAGGTGGAGCAAGTTCGTCCGAGGTGCTGAGGTTCCCTGCACGACGGCGGCGCGCACCGAATCGCGCTTGGCAAGAACCATTGATCACATTTCGTTTGCGGTGAAATGCTGATGCAGAATCCGCAAATACGGAACTAGACTCATTCCATGCCGCAAATACGAATCTCGGAGGCCGCTCGCTTCCTGGGTGTCAGCGACGACACCGTAAGGCGCTGGACGGAAAACGGAACGCTGACCGCCCAGAAAGACCCGGCCGGACGCCTCGCAGTGGACGGACTTGAACTCGCAACGCTTGCCCGCGGGCAATCACACCTTCCCAACGATCCCTCGCGGACAGGAAGCTCGGCCCGGAACCGGTTCGTTGGCCTGGTCACGGGCATCACCGCGGACAAGGTCATGGCGCAAGTGGAGCTTCAATGCGGGCCTTTCCGCGTGGTGTCACTCATGAGCAGTGAAGCCGTCACTGAGCTCGGCCTGGAACTTGGTTCGGTGGCCACCGCCGTGGTCAAGGCCACCACGGTCATCATCGAAACTCCCCAGGGAAAGAGCATCGTATGAGTCTCACCCATAAGCCGCTCAGCGCGCTGCTGCTTGCAGGAGTCCTTTCTGCCAGTCTGTCGGGCTGCGCTTCAGGGACCGCGGGTCCGGCCTCCAGCGGTGCTGCAACCTCGAGGCAGCCCTCCGGGGAGATCACCGTCTTCGCCGCAGCATCACTGAAAATGACCTTCACCCAATTGGCCGATGACTTCGAAGCCAAGAACCCGGGCACCAAGGTGAATCTGAGTTTCGCCGGCTCCTCCGACCTGGTCACGCAGATCACCCAAGGCGCCCCCGCCGACGTGTTCGCTTCAGCCGATACCAAGAACATGACCAAGCTTGCCGAGGCCAAACTCGTGGATGGTACGGCGACCGACTTCGCCACCAACGTCCTGGAGATTGCCGTCCCACCCAGCAATCCGGCGTCGATCTCTTCCTTTGCCGACTTGGCCAAACCCGGAGTCAAGGTGGTCACCTGCGCGAGCCAGGTGCCATGCGGGGCAGCCACGGACGCCGTTGAGAAAGCGAGCGGAACCACCTTGAGTCCGGTCAGCGAGGAATCGTCCGTCACGGATGTCCTCGGCAAGGTCACCTCGGGCGAAGCCGATGCAGGCCTGGTCTACGTAACGGACGTCAAGGGGGCCGGGGACAAGGTCAAGGGCATCCCCTTCCCGGAATCAGACCAAGCCGTCAACACTTACCCCATAGCCACAGTGGGCACCAGCAAGAACAAGGCGTTGGCAGCGGCATTCATTGCCATGGTCACCGGCGACGCCGGCAAGAAGATCCTGGGCGACGCCGGCTTCGGCACGCCGTAGTGGTCCGGGAACGCTGATGAAACGAGACGCCTCCGGGTACAACGGCATCCCGCGGTGGATCTATGCCGTGGCCGCTCTCGGAGGATTACTGGTGGTCCTGCCATTGGTGGCAATGCTGGCCAAGGTCAACTGGCCGCAGTTCATCCCACTCATCACGTCCGAGTCCTCGCTCGCAGCACTGAGCCTTAGCCTGCGAACCTCGGCCGCAAGCACGGTGCTCTGCATCGGGCTGGGTGTTCCTTTGGCGTTGGTGCTGGCGCGTGGCGACTTTCCAGGTCAGCGCCTGCTGAGGGCGTTTGTCCTCTTACCGCTGGTGCTGCCGCCCGTCGTCGGGGGCATCGCGCTGCTGTACACGTTTGGGCGCCAGGGCCTGCTGGGGAAGTCCTTGGAGGTGGCGGGAATCCAGATTGCATTTTCCACTACCGCGGTGGTCCTGGCCCAGACTTTTGTGGCCCTGCCCTTCCTGGTGGTCAGCCTGGAGGGGGCTCTGCGATCAGCCGGAAACAAGTACGAAGCCGTCGCTGCGACACTCGGCGCCCGGCCAACCACGGTTCTCCGCCGGGTCACGCTCCCGTTGGTCCTGCCGGGGCTCGCGTCCGGTGCGGTGTTGTCCTTCGCACGCAGCTTGGGCGAATTCGGAGCCACCCTGACCTTCGCGGGAAGCCTGGAAGGGGTCACCCGCACGTTGCCGTTGGAGATCTATCTGCAGCGGGAGACCGACGCCGATGCCGCCGTCGCACTGTCCTTGGTGCTGGTGGCGGTGGCGGTTGCCGTGGTGGGGCTCAGCTACGGCCGCAGGCAGGGCAGTAAGCGCGTGGAGGTCCAATCGTGAGTTTTCAAATGCAGGCCATCCTCGGCGCCAGGAATTTCGACATGTCCCTCAGGCTCAACGACGGCGAGACCGTTGCCATTCTTGGTCCCAACGGGGCCGGGAAATCGACGCTGTTGGGTGTGATCGCCGGACTGCTGCGGCCGGATTCCGGCGCGGCCACGATGGGCACAACGAAAAACGGCGAACGGGCGTTGTTCAACCTCGACGGCGACACTCGCTTGTGGAGCCCACCGCACCTCAGGGGGACCGCCCTACTGGCCCAGGAAGCCCTCCTGTTTCCCCACCTGAACGCGTTGGACAACGTGGCGTTCGGGCCGCGCAGTGCGGGGGCTTCGAAGGCGGACGCGCGGGAAACTGCCCGGCACTGGCTGGCGGAGGTTGATGCCTCGCCGCTGGCCGACAGGAAGCCCTCCCAATTGTCCGGAGGGCAGGCCCAACGGGTTGCGGTGGCCCGCGCTTTGGCAGCCGACCCGGAACTCCTCCTCCTTGACGAGCCCATGGCCGCGCTGGATATCCATGCTGCCCCCTTGCTGCGCCGCGTGCTCAAGCGGGTTCTTGAGGGCCGCAAATCCATCATTGTTACGCACGACGTCCTGGATGCCTACATGCTTGCCGATCGCGTCATCGTGGTGGAAAACGGAAGGATCGCCGAGCAAGGCCCTACACGCCAGGTCCTTGAAAGACCCAGAAGCCATTTCGCAGCCGGCTTGGCAGGGCTTAACCTCGTCGCCGGCACCCTCAGCGAGGACAGGATTACGACGCCGGATGGCCGGGTTTTCGCCGGCCAGCACGATCCCGGCTGGTCACCCCAGTCCGGCCAGGCAGGCGTGGCAGCGTTCCCGCCGTCGAGCGTTTCCGTTTTTCCCGGTGAGGTGCACGGCAGCCCGCGCAATTCCTTTCCCGTGGTCATCACAGACCTTGAACCACACGGCGACCAGATCAGGGTGCGCGCAAGTCCGGGGCAATCTGCGCAGGTCCTTTCCGCCGACATCACCCCGGCTGCTTCTGCCGATCTGGGCCTGGTGCCTGGCATGGAGGTGAGGTTCGTGGTCAAGTCCGCGCTGGTCTCGCTGTACCCGGCGTGAAATTCAGTCGCGGTACATCCGCTCGGCGTAGGAGGGTCCGTAGTAGGACTCCAGCTCTTCCAGAGGTGTCTCCGGTTGGGTGTAGGCCTTGGACAGGACCGCGATGCTGGGCAGCCCTTCCGGTTCCCAGGTTTCAGGCTGCCACAAGCCGCTGCGCATGAAGGCCTTGCCGCAATGCGTGAAGACTTCGTCAACGGTGACCACAATGGCAGCTCGGGGTCGATGTCCCTTGACCACCATGTGATCGAAGAAATCGGCATCCCGGACAATCTGCGCCTTACCGTTGATCCGCAAGGTGTCCGTCCGGCCGGGGACTACGGACAGAATGCCGACGTTGGGGTTCTCCAGGATGTTGTGGAAACCGAAGGCCAGCTTGTTGCCGGGCCGCTCGGGGATGGCAATGGTCTGGTGATCCAGGACGTGGATGAATCCTGCGGGATCCCCCTTGGGAGAAGCGTCAACGCGACCCTGGGCGTCCGTGGTGGACACCACGCAAAAGGGGCTCGCGGCCAACCATTGGCGGTCAAAATCGCTGAGCGACGTACGCACTTTTTTCCGCGTGCGTTCAAGGGGCAGGCCTATGAGTTCTTCGAGTTCATCCGCGCTTGAAATGGTGTCCATGGCCCCAGCCTACGGGTGCGGAAGCTGCCTGTTATTCACATAGTCACGGGTTTGTCTGGACACGGGTTTCGCCGTGGGCAAACATGGAACCCAGTGGTCTGAAAATTAAAGTTGAGCGTAGTAGACTCAACTTTGAAAGCATCGGATCCACTCCAGAAAGGGAGCACTCTTTGGACGTCAAATTCACCACCAAAAGCCAGGAGGCCCTTTCTGCGGCCGCCATGAATGCCTCGACTGCCGGCAACCCGCAGCTTGAGCCCGCGCATCTGTTGAAGGCGCTGATGGACCAGCGTGAAGGCGTTGCAGTGGCCCTGCTGCGAGCCACCGGTGCCGACCCTGATGCCGTGAGCGTGCAGGCCAGCTCGGCTATCAAAGCGCTGCCGTCGTCCTCAGGCAGTTCTGTCCAGCAGGCACAATTGTCGCGCCAATCCATGCAGGCCATCCAGGCTGCCCAGAACGAGGCCGACAAGCTCGGCGACTCCTTCGTCTCCACCGAGCACCTGCTGTTGGGCCTCTCGGCCGGAAGTGACGCCGTCGGAAAGCTGATGCGCGACGCCGGTGCCTCCCATGAGGCGCTGCTCGCCGCCCTGCCGGGTGTCCGAGGGGACAGGAACGTCAACTCGCCGGACCCGGAAAACACCTTCCAAGCGCTGGAGAAATTCGGTACCGACCTTACTGCCGTGGCGCGCTCCGGCAAGCTGGACCCCGTGATCGGGCGCGACAGCGAGATCCGTCGTGTCGTTCAGGTCCTTAGCCGCCGTACCAAGAACAACCCCGTCCTGATTGGCGAGCCCGGCGTCGGCAAGACCGCCGTGGTTGAAGGACTCGCCCAGCGCATGGTGGCCGGTGACGTCCCGGAGAGCCTGCGCGGCAAGACGCTCATCGCGCTGGACCTGGCCTCCATGGTTGCCGGCGCAAAGTACCGCGGCGAGTTCGAAGAACGACTGAAGGCCGTGCTTGAGGAGATCAAGAACTCCAACGGCCAGATCGTCACGTTCATCGACGAAATCCACACAGTGGTAGGTGCAGGTGCAACGGGTGAAAGCGCCATGGATGCGGGCAACATGCTCAAGCCCATGCTGGCCCGGGGCGAGCTCCGCCTCATCGGCGCCACCACCTTGGATGAGTACCGCGAGAACATTGAAAAGGACCCGGCCCTGGAACGTCGTTTCCAGCAGGTCTACGTTGGCGAGCCCAGCGTCGAGGACACCATCGGTATTCTCCGCGGCCTGAAGGAACGTTACGAGGCTCACCACAAGGTAGCCATCGCCGACTCTGCTTTGGTGGCCGCGGCAACGCTGTCCAACCGCTACATCTCGGGCCGGCAGCTCCCTGATAAGGCCATCGACCTCGTGGATGAGGCCGCGTCCCGGCTCCGCATGGAGATCGATTCCGCGCCGGAAGAGATCGACCAGCTCCGCCGCGCCGTTGACCGCTTGACTATGGAAGAGCTGGCCTTGCAAGGCGAGACCGATCCTGCATCGGTGGAACGCCTGGCCGCGCTCCGCGCGGACAAAGCCGACAAGAACGAGGAACTCAGTGCCCTGAATGCGCGCTGGGAAGCCGAGAAGGCCGGACTCAACCGGGTGGGCGAGCTCAAGGCAAGGATCGACGAACTGCGTTCCGCCGCGGACAAGTCCCAGCGCGAGGGCGACCTCGAATCGGCGTCGCGGATCCTTTACGGCGAGCTGCCCGCACTGGAACGCGAGTTGAGTGCCGCTGCTGAGGAGGAGTCGGCCCGGAGCGAGTCCAAGCCCGAGTTGATGGTCGCCGAAGACGTGACTGCTGACGACATCGCCGAGGTCATTTCGGCCTGGACGGGGATCCCTGCCGGCCGCATGCTGCAAGGTGAGTCGCAGAAGCTGCTCCACATGGAAGAGGAGCTTGGCAAGCGCCTGATCGGGCAGAGCAAGGCTGTACAGGCTGTGTCCGATGCTGTGCGCCGTGCCCGCGCAGGCATCAGCGATCCCAATCGCCCCACGGGTTCGTTCCTGTTCCTTGGCCCCACCGGCGTAGGTAAGACGGAGCTGGCCAAGGCTTTGGCAGACTTCCTCTTTGACGACGAACGCGCCATGATCCGGATCGACATGTCCGAGTACAGCGAGAAGCATTCGGTGGCCCGCCTGGTGGGTGCCCCTCCCGGATACGTGGGCTATGAGGAGGGCGGCCAGCTGACCGAGGCTGTGCGGCGCAGGCCGTATTCCGTGGTGCTGCTGGACGAGGTGGAGAAGGCCCACCCGGAAGTCTTCGACATCCTCCTGCAGGTCCTCGACGACGGCCGGCTCACCGACGGTCAGGGCCGCACCGTAGACTTCCGCAACACCATCCTGGTGCTGACGTCCAACTCCGGAAGCCAGTTCCTGGTAGACCCCACCATGGACGCCAAGGCCAAGCGCGAGGCTGTCATGGCTGTGGTGCAGGCATCCTTCAAGCCGGAGTTCCTGAACCGCCTGGACGAGATCGTGCTCTTCGATCCGCTGTCCGTGGAGGAACTGGCCCGGATCGTGGAACTCCACGTGGCCGAGCTCAGCAACCGACTCCGGGATCGCCGCTTGAGCCTGGAAGTTTCGGACGGGGCGCGTGCATGGTTGGCCATGTCCGGGTTCGATCCCGCTTACGGTGCCCGACCCCTTCGCCGGCTCGTCCAGCGGGAGATCGGCGACCGTCTCGCCAAGGAGATCCTTGCCGGCGAAATCAGCGACGGAGACACCGTGCTGGTGGACACCGCAGCCGACTTGGACGAGCTTACCGTTGAGGGCCTCGAGGCACTGACCGGCCCCGACGGCGGCGCTCCCGTAGGAACGGGCCTTACGGTCCGCAGGAAGTAAAGTCCGCTTGAAGCAGCCCGCCGGATGCAAGCGCACCCGGCGGGCTACTTCTGCAGGAGGTCTTCCTTGATGGTGTTGCCCGAGTCCACCACGATGAAGCAATCGACGCGGCGGTCGCCCCGATCCCAACTGGTGGTGCTCGGGTAGACGTTTTGCTGAAGCAAGACGTAGTTATCGGCGGCCTCGGTGAGCTTGGCCACCGCGGTCTTGCACACCTCCCGACCCTTGTCCCGGAGGGCGTTGGTTCCAGGGAATGAATCGTCGCCCGGGTACACGTGCACCCCAATGAGCTGGGCCGAGTGTTCGGTATCGCAGGCCACGGCGCGTGCCTCGCTGGCGTTGGGATCAAAGTCGGCGAAGCAGTCGCCCACCTGGAAGTCCTTGGAGTTGGCGTCACGGGGGAGTGGACCCGGGGTAGCCGTGGCGCTCGGGGTGGTGACAGCGGCTTCGGGCCGGGTTCCCAACAGATTCAGCAGTACCCAGATCACCACACCAATGAGTACGAGTACGCCCACTACGATCCCGCCGATGACCAATCTTTGCCTCTTGACTGGATCACCGTGGGGTTCTGGAGGCGACTCTTGACCTGGATAGGGTTGTTGGCCCGGATCGGGCTGCTGCCCCGGATACGGCATTTCGTAAGAAGGTGCTTGCCCGTCGCTGGGGGGCAGGGCGGGATCCGGCTGTGAACCTGGGTCGGGCACAAAATCAGGGTCGAGCTCGGGTGCAGGATCCGGCTGAAGTCCCGACGGCGGCGTCAACGGGGTTGCGGGTGGCTGCTCACCTGCCGCGGGTGGCTGGTCGCCAGGGACCCGGGGTGGCTGCTCACCAGCTGCATGCGGTGGGTTTTTGGGCGCGGGCGGCACCCCATCCTTGTCCCCTTCGCGTGGTGAACCATCGCGCGGTGGAGTGTTGTCCTGGCTCATTTCCGGAGTGTGCCTTCCTGCTGTGACGCCGCATTGAGGCAGACTCTACCCAATTTTTGGCCTCCGGGGAGGTGTTTGGCCGTGGTTTTGGCCTGAGTCGGCAGGCGCGCGGGCCTGTGGTGGCGCGCAGGCACTCCTGAAAGCATGTAATCTAGACATACGACAAATTGACCAAACATTCCGGGGCCTCACCGATAGCCAAGGTGACCACCTCCGGTCCAAGTACAAAAGGGGGTCACGCCATGGGGCGCGGCCGTCAAAAGGCAAAAGCTACCAAGCAGGCTCGGGATATTAAGTACTACTCCCCGAACACTGACTATTCGGCACTTGAGCGGGAGCTCACGGGTCCGTCCAGTCGTGTCAAGAGCCACTTCCCCGACGATCCCCCGGAGCCGGACTATTCGGCTTATGAGGATAAGTACGCGGAAGACGACGACGACGAGGTTGACACCCGCCGGATCGGATAGCTGTCGCAACCAACAGGTGCCGTAGGCACTGAGTAGCGCACCGCCGTCGTACTTCAAGGTCAACGCGCATTTTCGGATGCCGTATATCTTTTGAAAAGGGCCCTCAGGGCACGCCAATCATTGGCGTACCCTGAGGGCCCTTTTTTGCGTAGGCTGGAGGTTCGAGTGCATCGAAAGGAACGCCATGCCGGAGGCTGACAGCTACAAGCAGGGGACACCATGTTGGGTGGACCTTTCCTCCAACGATATTGACGTTTCCAGGAAGTTCTACAGCGACCTCTTCGGATGGGAGCTGGATGCCATGGACGCCGGGAATGGTATGACCTATTACATGGCAAAGCTCAAAGGCCGCTACGTCGCGGGCATGATGCAGCAGATGCCCGATGCTCCGGAAGGGATGCCGTCCTACTGGGCAAATTACCTGGCGGTGGACTCGGCAGATGAAGCGGCGCAGCGCGTTGAAGCGGCTGGAGGAACCCTGCTTTCCCCTCCCGACTCTGTCCCGAACGGCTCAGGGCGTATGTTCTTCGCCACAGATCCCACCGGAGCCCAGATCGGGTTCTGGGAAGCAGGCAATCACCCGGGATCCGGCCTGGTCAATGAACCGGGCACCATGATTTGGAATGAGCTGCAAACACATGACGTCCCCAAAGCTGTAGCGTTCTACGAGGCTGTGACAGGGTGCGCCAGCGAAACTGAACCTGCCGGTGACCTGCAGGAGTACACCAGCCTGCTGGTGGAGGGACGACGGGTCGCAGGTGCCCTGAAGCTGCCTATTGAGGGGTTGTCACCGTTCTGGATGACCTACTTCAACGTGGTGGACATTGATGCCACCGTGGAGCAGGCCGTTGAGTTGGGCAGCCACGTCATAGCCCCGGCCTTCGACGTGCCGGGAGTAGGTCGCATGGCCGTCCTCATGGATCCTGCCGGGGCAGCATTCAGCATCATGACGGGGCTTGAAGCATGACGGCACGGAAACGTTACGCCAGCGGTGAGCCCTGCTGGGCTGACCTTCAGACCAGGGACGTGGCCGCGGCCAAGGATTTCTATCACCAGGTCTTCGGGTGGAGCTTCAAGGACCTTCCCACTCCTGATGGCCGAAGCTACGCGCAAGCCTTCGTCAAGGATCAACTGGTGGCCGTGATCGCGCCGCAGAACCCCATGCAGGAGGCGGCCGGAACGCATGGCCAGTGGAACATCTATTTCGCTGCCACGGACACTGAAGAAATTGCCGACGACGCCGTTCACGCAGGCGGCAAGCTCCAGTTTGGTCCCGAGGCTGTCGCGGACACGGGGGTCCTGGCGTTCATCGAACCTCCCGGCGGCGGAACCACTGGCGTTTGGCAGGCTGGAACGCACGTGGGAAGTCATCTGTTCAATGAGCCCGGCGCATTGGCGTGGGCTGAACTGTTGACGCCCGAGCCGCAGTCCGCCGTCGCGTTTTTCCAGCAGCTTTTCGGTCATGAGGTCACCGAATACCCGCAGGACGACGGCGGCAGCTACAGCACGCTGATGGTCAAGGGCGACGAAGTAGCCGGTATCGTTCCTGCCGATGAAGGCGACGAGGCTGGTTGGCAGATCTACTTCGGTGTAGCGGACCTGCGCAAAGCCGTGGAAGCGGCAGTCGCAGCCGGGGGAGAGCTCCTCGTTGAGCCGGAGGACAAGCCGGAGGCGGGATCGCTGGCCACCATCCAGGATCCGCAGGGCGGAGTCCTGAGCCTGATACAGGTCTAGGAAGAGCAAAAGAGCGGCCGGTAGTCCAAGACTGCCCGGCCGCTCTTTCTAAGAGGCGATATATCTCTTAGGCGTACGCGTTCACCAAACGGACGGCGCCGCCGTCGACGCCCTTGGCGCCCTGGACGTAGTCCGGGCCGGTCTTGTCGATCGAGTCGCTGTCAGCCGAAACGGTGCCCATGACCCAGGACGGAAGGCCGCGGTCATTGAGGCGGGCCACTGCAGCGTCTGCTGCTTCGGCGGAAACAATGGCAACCATGCCCACGCCGAGGTTCAGCGTGCGCTCCAAGTCGGCCAACGGCACGTTGCCGAGCTCGGAGACCAGCTTGAAGATGGCCGGGAGTTCCCAGGTGTTGCGGTCAACCGTGGCCACGAGGCCCTGCGGGAGGACGCGGGCCAGGTTGGCGGCCAGGCCACCACCGGTGACGTGGCTGAAGCCGTGGACTGCCGCGCCGCCCGTAACGGGGAAGGTGCGGGCAAGGTCGAGGCAGTCAGCTGCGTAAACGCGGGTCGGCTCCAGGAGTTCTTCGCCCAGGGTGCGCCCGAGCTCGGAAACCTGGCGGTCCAGGGCCCAGCCGGCGTGGTTGATGACGCGGCGGACCAGTGAGTAGCCGTTGGAGTGCAGGCCCGAGGAGGCCATACCGATCACGACGTCACCGGCGCGGACACGGTCCGGGCCGAGGAGGGCGTCGGCCTCGACGATGCCGGTTGCGGCACCTGCGACGTCGTACTCGTGCTCACCCAGGAGGCCCGGGTGCTCAGCGGTTTCGCCACCCACCAGGGCGGTGCCGGCAACGGAGCAAGCAGCAGCGATACCGCGGACGATGTCTGCGATCCGCTCCGGAACAACCTTGCCGCACGCGATGTAGTCGGTCATGTAGAGCGGCTCAGCACCTACAACGACGATGTCGTCAACCACCATGCCCACCAGGTCGAAACCGATGGTGTCATGGATGTCCATGGCCTGCGCGATGGCTACCTTGGTGCCAACACCGTCAGTGGACGTGGCCAGCAGCGGCTTCTTGTAGGTGAGCAGTTTGGAGACGTCGTACAGGCCGGCGAAACCGCCGACGCCGCCAATCACCGAAGAGTTGTGTGTCGCCTTGATGGCGCCCTTCATGAGTTCGACTGCGCGGTCGCCCGCTTCAACGTCGACACCAGCAGAAGCGTAGGTGATGCCTGTTGTGTTCGGGGTGCTTCCAGCGGCGGGGGTTGCGGAGCTCATACAGACTCTTTCTTGTCGGCGTCGGTCAAACGATCAGCGTCGGTCAGCAGGTTCTCGAATTCGGCGTCGGGTCCGGGATCGCAACCCGTGGCGCCCGGCTTGTCAGCCGGATCCTCGGAATCGTCCACAGACTCGGACTGGGCAGCTGGTTCCAGGCCGCCCAGGTCCGTGCGTTCCAGCAGGTTCTTGCCCAGCTTGTCCGCGTGCGGCAGCTCGATGGGGTACTTGCCGGTGAAGCAGGCCGTGCAGAGGCGTTCGCGCGGCTGCTGGGTAGCGCCGATCATGCCGTCCTCGGAGATGTAGGCCAGCGAGTCAGCGCCGATGGCCTGGGAGATCTCCTCGATGGTGGCGCCGTTGGCGATCAGTTCCGCGCGGGACGCGAAGTCGATGCCGTAGAAGCAGGGCCACTGGACAGGAGGGGAAGAAATCTTGACGTGCACCGCGGCGGCACCGGCTTCCCGGAGCATCCGGACGATGGCGCGCTGGGTGTTGCCGCGAACGATGGAATCGTCCACCACCACAATGCGCTTTCCGCGGATCACGGATTCCAGGGCATTGAGCTTGAGCCGGATACCCAGCTGGCGCAGGGTCTGCGACGGCTGGATGAACGTGCGGCCCACGTAGGCGTTCTTGACGAAGCCATGGGCAAAGGGGATTCCGGATTGTTCGGCGTACCCAACAGCTGCGGGGGTACCGGACTCGGGAACGGGAATGACGAGGTCGGCCTCATGCGTGTTTTCGCGGGCCAACTGGCGGCCCATCTCAACGCGTGCCTCGTACACGGAGCGGCCGGCGATGGCAGCGTCCGGGCGGGCGAGGTAGACGTATTCGAAGACACAGCCGGCGGGAGTTGCCTCGGCGAAGCGCTGCGAACGGACGCCGTCCTCGTCGATGGCAATGAACTCGCCCGGCTCGATCTCGCGGATGAAGCTCGCACCAACAGTGGCCAGGCCTGCCTGCTCGGAAGCGACAACCCAGCCGCGGTCCAGGCGGCCAAGACACAGCGGACGGATGCCGTAGGTATCGCGGGCTGCGTAGAGCGTTCCTTCGTCCATGAAGACGAAGCAGAAGCCACCTTTGATCTTGGACAGCAGCTCCAGTGCAGTCTGCTCCAGGGTCTTGCCCTCTTCGCCCTCAAGGAGCGCGGTCACCAGCGCGGTGTCCGAGGTGTTGCCCTGCTTCATTTCACCGGTCAGCTGGCCGTCGTTGCGCTCAAGGATCATTTCCCGGAGCTCAGCGGTGTTGGTCAGGTTGCCATTGTGGGCCAAGGCAACCGTGCCGGTTGCTGTCGCACCCAGGGTTGGCTGCGCGTTGGCCCAGTGGCTTGCACCGGTGGTGGAGTACCGGCAGTGGCCAACAGCCAAGTGCCCGGTAAGGGTGTTCAGGGTTGTCTCATCGAAGACCTGTGACACAAGGCCCATGTCCTTATAGACATTAATGCGCTTGCCGTCACTGGTAGCTATACCAGCCGATTCTTGTCCGCGGTGCTGCAGCGCATACAGCCCGTAATAGGTGAGTTTTGCTACTTCTTCACCGGGAGCCCAAACCCCAAAGACGCCACAAGCGTCCTGAGGGCCTTTTTCGCCGGGGAGAAGATCATGAGAAAGTTTTCCGTCGCCACGTGCCACTGGTCGATTGTCTCATGTTGTGGCCGTGGTACGTTCCCCCGCAGCCTATGTGACCCTTTGATTGGGCGCAGAACAGGGGTGTTCCTTCGAAAATGCGGTGTGTCTCACATTTGGCTCCCCTCCGAAGAGGCGGGCCGGGCGCCCGACTTAGCGGACGTCGTCGTTCTCTGGTCCTTCGTCCGGAACCGAATCCGGAACGGGCTCAACCACGGCTCGCTGTGAGCGCTTGACGCTGATGCGGTCCAGGATCAGGGCAAGGATGGAGAAGAGGATGACGCCGCCGCCCGCGCAAACGATGAGGAAGAAGCCGAACACTGTGCCGGCGTCGAAAGCGGGGTCGGCTTGGCGGCCGTACGCGATGATGGCGGCCACGATTGCACCAACCACTGCTCCCAAAATCATGAAGGGTACAAACTTGGGTGCCCGGCGGACCGTGATCTCGCGGCGGGCGGAGTTGGGGGTAGTGTCCTCTGAAGCCATGCCTTCAAGCGTACCGTTCCCCGCCGATTCGACAGTTAATGCCAATGTCCTTGAAGAACATTGGCATTAACTGGAACTCTGCGGGAATGGGTCAGCTGCCGCGGTACGTCGAGTATGCGAACGGGCTCAGCAGGAGCGGCACGTGATAGTGCTCGCCGGCGTCGGAAACTGTGAAGTTCAGGTCCACTTCAGGGAAGAACGTCTCAGTGCCGAGGCCCTCGTAGTAGGCGCCGGTGGCGAAATTCAGCCGGTAAGCGCCGCCCGGAATCCGCTCCGGTCCGAGGGTCTTGATGCGCCCGTCGGCGTCGGTTTCACCCTTCGCCACCAGGGTCCAGTTGTCACCTTCACGGACATAAAGTACGACGGCGACACCCGCCGCCGGGCGGCCGGAACCTGTGTCCAGGATGTGGGTGGTTACTTGTGAAACGCTCATGCGTTGACTCCTTCGCTGACCAAGCCGGAGAGGCGCAACAATGCGATCTCCCGCAGCTGTCCAGCCACAATTGTGTCTTCTTCTTCGGGGGGGTGGGTGATGCGTTCCTGAAGGGTGCTGAGGATCTCCTGGGCGCTGCGGCCGGCGGCACGGATCAGGAAGACCCTGCCGAACTTTTCCTCGTAGGCGCGGTTGCCCTCAGCCAGGGCGGTGGTGGTGTGGCTGTCTCCAGGATCCACTCCGGCCTGCTCCGAACGCGACATTGCGGCCTCGGTGGTCTGGGCCTTGGGGCGTTCGCCGATGCGGGGGTGGTGTGCCATGGCTGACTCCACCTCGGCGGTGGTGAACGGTTCGGCGGCGCGCTGGGCGTGGCCCAGCAGTTCGTCGACGGTGGCGAAGGGCCGCGCGTCAGCGATGGCCTCCACCCAGCGGCTGATATCCAGGCAGGGGGTCAGGATCCTGATGGCCTCGTCCCGGTCAACACTGTTGAATTCTGCAAGCTCCATGCTTGTGACATCCTCGTGCAAATGCTGGCATCCATGGTGTGGGCTATGCGGAACTCCTGCTGGTGCAAGAGGAAGCCTTTACTTCAAGCTTCCGCATCATGGAACTGTTATTTCAGCATACGTAATTCAGTTAAGCCGAGTGATCGGCCCGGTGTCAAGAGACTACCGTCCTGTGGCGCCGTGTCCGCACTGTCAGGTACAGGCGATGGGCGGTGATTACCAAGGCCAACCATGCCACGCCGATAGCCCAGGCTGCCAGCACATCCGTCAGCCAGTGGTGGCCAAGGTAGACGCGGCTAAGGCCCATGGTGAAGGCAAAGACCCCGGCCACAAGTATGGTGACGACCCGTGCCCGCAAGGTCTTGAGCCGCAGGATGATCAGGTAGGCCACGATGCCGGCAATCACGATGGAGTTCAGTGAATGGCCGCTGGGGAAGGATGCGGAATGCTCGTAGGGAGGAATGGCGTCCGCGATGTCGGGGCGGGCGCGGCCGAAGATCGGCTTGCCCAAGATGGTGATGACCAGTGAGCCCAGCCCGGCAGCAAGCATTAGGATGACCGGTGTCCATGATCGCCGCTTGGTGGCCAGGAAGATCATGATGCCAACGGCAAGAATGGGCATGCCCACGGTGCCGCCAATATTCGTATAGGCGGTGGCGGCTGAGTCCAAGGCGGGAGAGCGGATGCTCTTTGCTGCGGCCAGGACGGGATCGTCCAAACCTGCAACGCCGTCGGCTTCCGTCACGGACTCGTAGACTTCGCCGAAAACCAGGGCCAGCGAGAGGGCTGCAGCGAGCCCTACTATCAAGGTGATGATGAGCGCGGCGTAGGGCCCCAGCAGTGAGGTGGCCTTTTCGGCGCCTCGGGCAAGTGTCCGGCCCGCGGGGGATTTCCAGTTGGTCAGGTCCTGCCCGGCGATGAACCTGTCCTGGCTTACTTCGCCGCGGACGCCTTGCTCCGGCGCCTCTTTTCCTTCAGTCGTCACTCATGTCCCCTATCCGTGGCGGCCTCAGTATTGGTGAGCAACCTTAGCAGTTGCTGCCCGGAGGTTCCTGGGAGTGCCATGCGGACAGGGTTACGCTACGTCGCGTTTACGTCGCGTTGTGAGGAAGCGGTTGGCCCACTTTGACCAGCAGCGTCTGCTCCGGGCCAAGCATTTTGCCGCCCTCACTGGTTGGCCGCAGCTCCGGGACGGGCTGACCCGAGACGGGATCGATGAGGACGGAATGTTCCTCTCCCTGGGTGAAGGCGTTGCGCTCGCCCCATTGCCGGAGGCTGAGGACCAGGGTGAACAGATCGCGCCCCGCATCCGTCAGCTCGTATTCGCTTCGGGTGCCTCGTTCGTTGGGAATCCTGGTCAGGATGCCTCTCTCCACCAAGAGGCGGAGCCGGTCCGAAAGGATGTTCTTAGCCACGCCCAGTGATCTCTCGAATTCGGTGAAGCGCCGTTTTCCGTCCAGCGAGTCACGAATGATGAGCAGGGTCCATTTGTCGCCCACCAGGTCCACGGCTCTGGCGATGGGGCATTCAGGATCCGTCCATTCACCTTCACTTGGTTGCAACATGAAACCATTCTGCCATAAGGTCACATGGTTGCATTATGAAACCAACTGCGGAGGCGCTGTGAGCACACACCTGAAGGATTCCAGCCGAGGACTTGGCCGTCGCTTGTTGTTCCTGCTCGCTGTGGCGGCCGGATTCATGGTGTCCAACATCTATTATGGGCAGCCCCTGCTCGAGCGCATCGGGACGGACCTGGGGATTCCAACGTCCGCGGTGGGCTGGATTGTGGCCGCATCCCAGGCTGGATACCTTCTGGGGCTGGTTCTCTTGGTGCCTTTGGGAGATGTCATGAACCGCCGGGTGCTCATTACCCTTCACATTGCGGCGACGGCCCTTGGCGGATCCGTGGTGGCCCTGGCAGATTCACAGACGGCCCTCCTGGGCGGCTTCCTGCTCCTTGGAATGGCCTCGTCGGTGGTTCAGACCATCGTGGCGTACACCGCCGCCTCCAGCACCCCCGACCAAAGGGGCGGAAACATCGGCACCGTCACGGCCGGCGTCGTGAGTGGCATCATCCTTGCCCGGACGCTGGCGGGAGGCCTGACGGACCTGTGGGGATGGCGGTCGGTCTACGTTCTCGCTGCGGTGGCAGGTGCGGTCCTCGCCGTCGCGGTTTTTCGCGCTCTGCCCCAAGACCGGGCCGAGAGGGGAGAAGTGGGGTACTGGCAGGCTGTCTCATCGGTGGTGGTCCTGACGCGGCGTAATCGCATATTTCGTACGCGGGCGCTGATCACCATGCTGCTGTTCGCGTCCTTCGGGGTGCTGTGGAGCGGTATGTCCCTGCTGCTCAGCAGTCCGGCGTGGCATCTGCCGCCGAGCGTGATCGGACTGTTTGGGTTCGCCGGCCTGATCGGCGTGGTGGCCGCATCCCGGGCAGGCGCCGCGGCTGACCGTGGGTGGGCGCAGCGGGTCACGGCGTGGAGCCTCGTTGCGCTCCTGGGTTCCTGGGTGGCTTTGTCCCTCGGCGGTTGGTCGCTGTTGTGGTTCGTTGCCGGCATCATCGTTCTCGACGCTGCAGTACAGGCCGTTCATGTCAGCAGCCAGACCTTGATCGTGGCAGGAGCTGAGGAGTCGGCCAGCAGCATTATCGGCAGCTACATGGTGTTCTATTCCGTGGGAAGCGCAGCGGGCGCGGCAGCTGTTGCGCCGGTCTACGATGCCTGGGGTTGGGCCGGGGCCAGCGTCCTGGGCGCGGTTTTTGCTGCGCTCGCGTTGGCGCTCTGGGGCACCGACCGGCTCATTCCGTACAAATCGAGCGGTCAGGCGCGGTTGGCTCGCTCCGCACAGCACGCTGGGGCAGAATGACCTCAACCAGCTGAAGGAGTTCGCACATGCCCGACATTCTGACGTCCAGGTTCCTGTTCGGTCCCGGCCCGGGCAATTGCTACCCCGAAGCCATGGCCGCCCTGGCCTATCCCGTGCTAGGGCACCTTGATCCGGTGTTCATCGAACGGCTTGACCACACTTGCGAGGGCCTCCGTACTGTTTGGGGAACCTCCAATGCGCGGACACTCCCGTTGAGTGCCACAGGTTCCGGCGGGATGGAAGCGGCTTTCGTGAACACCGTGTCCGACGGCGACGTGGCAGTTATCGCTGTGAACGGACTGTTTGGGGCGCGGATGTGCGAGGTCGCACGGCGCTGCGGGGCCACGGTGGTCCGGGTCGACCACGAATGGGGCCAGCCCGTAGATGCCGACCGTGTCCTCTCAGCGCATCCTCATCCGAAAGTCATCGCCGCCGTCCATGCTGAGACATCCGTCGGTGTACTTTCCGACATCGCCGCGCTGGGCGCAGGAAAGGGCGATGCCCTGCTGATCACCGACGCCGTCACCTCCATCGGCGGATTGGAACTGCTGGCGGACGACTGGGGGATCGACGTCGGATACGCCGGAACCCAGAAATGCCTGGGCGTTCCGCCGGGGCTGTCGCCGTTCACTCTGTCCGACCGCGCTTTCGAGCGCCGGGTCAAGGATCCGCGCTCCTGGTACCTCGACATCGGGTTGCTTGGTGGTTACGTCGGAGCGGCCAGTGGAGCCCGGACGTATCACCACACAGCGCCCGTCACCATGATCGCCGGGCTCGAAGCTGCCCTGGACCGGATCCTCGCCGAGGGGTTGGACGTGGTGCAGGCCCGGCACCGTGCTGCCGGCGCCGCTCTTCAGAACGGGCTGCAGGAGATGGGACTCGAACTGTTCGCCGCCGAGGGCTCCCGGTTGCCGAGCCTCACCACGGTCAAAGTGCCCGACGGCGTCAACTCGGCTGCCGTCCGCGCTTACCTTCTGGAGAACTTCAGTATGGAAATCGGCTCGGGTGTGGGGGAATTCGCGGACACTGTGTGGCGCATCGGCATGATGGGCCCGAACGCGAACAGCGCCTCGGTCACCCTGGTGCTGGGGGCGCTGAAGGAAGCGATCGCGAAAGCCTAGCGCGACGCTCTCTCACGTCCCGCGTGGTTGGGTGGGACGCTCGCTCACGTCCCGCGTGGTTGGGTGGGACGCTCTCTCACGTCCCGCGTGGTTGGGTGGGACGCTCTCTCACGTCCCGCGTGGTTGGGTGGGACGCTCTCTCACCTTCCGGCGCCCGACCCGTCAATCGGTGACGTGACCGGCGTCGTACGTTAACGTCGCGGAGGCGGCGGTGCTGCCGTCGGCGGGCTGAATCGAGGTGATGGTCAACAAGCCCGCGCCCGGCAGCGTGACCGATTGCCCTTCGCGGAAGGCCTGCTTGCGCTGTTGTTCGGCGGTGCGGATCCAGAACTGGATAGCGGGGGCGCCGTCAGCGATTCCGATTTTGACCACGCCCACTTTGACGCCGTCGAAGGTTGGCTGCATGCCTTGTTTGACTGTTACGAGCTGTTCCACGGCCATCCTTACTTCACGTCCACGGAGTACACGGAGTCGAAGTTTTCCTTGTACTCATCTTCGGTCAGTTCCAGCGTGCCGGACTTGTGGTCGTCGTCGTCCTCCAAGTAGCCGCCGGACGGACCCCACGGGTTCGCCAGGACGATGACTTTCTCGCCGTCGTCGTTGGTTTTCACATCAACCACAACGTAGGCATGGTTGGGCACGACGTCGGTGCGGTTGACTTCGTCAGACTCCCAGACCCAGTCGAAGTCGTCGTCCTTGACGTCTTCGGTACCCACGGAAATGGCTTGGCCGTCGGCGAGCTTGTCCTCGATGTCATCAAAGTTCAGTTCGCCGTCCTTGTCGGCGGACTGCCCGGTCATCAGTTCCATGGCTTCGTTGCTGAATCCGCCGTCGATGTCGTCGTATGATCCGCCGCGGTGCTCAGCTGCTGCGCGCTCGTAGATGGACAGCCAGTTGGGTTCGCCGTCAGCGCCGCGGACACCGCCTTCGGTTGACTTGGCCTCCACAGTGACTTCCACGGGCTCGCCGTCTTCGTAGAGGGTGACCACCCAGTGCGTCGGGGGATCGCCGACGGGGCGCATATGCTCCTCAAGGAACTCGTCCAGCTTGCCTTCGCGCTCCAGCACCTGGGCCACGGAGCCAATGCCTGCCAACAGCCAGCAGTCGCCGATCTGTCCCTGGTTGATGTCGCTGGGGTCGCCGGCGTCGGGGTCGTTGCGGACGTCGCCGGGCACATCGACGTCGGGCATGTCCGGGTCCAGCGGACCGGGGTCGCCGGGCGGGTTAGAATCTCCCCGCCCGGAATGATCGGTGCCGGAGGACCCCGACGCTCCCGAGCTGGACTTGTCCTGCTCGTCCGCGTTGCGGATCAGTTCCTTGGCCTGGGTCTGCAGCTCAGAAGAGATTTTCTTCAGCATGGGGCGGTGTTCGGAGTCCCACGAAGCCCGGAACATCGCAGCGTCCCGGCCATCCCACCTTGCGTTGCTGATGAGGTGACCCAGCTCCGTGGACAGGGAGGTCATCCGTTCCGAGTGGCGCGACATCGTCTTTGCCAGTGCCCGCAATTGTTCAATGTCAGCACCGTAAAATCCCGGCATTACTTGCCCCCCTCAGGAATTTCGTTGGTATCGCAGTTCTTGGATTTCACCGGAACAGTGACGTCAAGGTAGGCCGGGAACTTCGATCGGATGGTCACCGTGGCGCCCGCAGCGTCAGTGCTGCGCGTGACCACCCAGCCGCCCGGCACGGGGTCAATGCCGTCGAAGGAAGGGAAGCCGTGCTCTCTCAGGACCGGATCCGCCACCGCAAAGACGTCCTCGAAACTCCTTGAAGGTTCCACGATGTCCGCGCTGCTCTTCATGCTCCGTGGGGCGAGCATGCACCTGCCGTCGTCGATGCGGCTCAGGCGTGCAGGATCATCCACGGACCACGTGATGTCCGGCATCCTTGCCTCCAAGGCCGCAACAAGATCGGCGGTCAGGGCATTGTACTTAGCGACGCTTTCTGCCACGGGAGCCGGTTCGGCGGTAATTGGCGGCGCGCTGCTGGGTTCGCGGGTGGGTCCGTCGGGGGTGCCGCTGCATCCCGAAGCAAGAGTCACCACCGTAAGGGCAGCAGCCAGCGCCCAAGGCTTGCGGTGCACGCGGCGGTTCATTTCGTCCCCAGTTCCAGTTAGCGTTCGACGGCGGATCTCACCGAATGTTTTCACGTTGCGTTGCTCTGGGCGATGGGCAGAACAACCCGTACAGGTGAGAGAGGGTTCGGCTCAAGCACGTGGGAGGTGAGAGAGGGTCCGGCTCAAGCACGCGGGAGGTGAGAGAGGGTCAGGCTCAAGCACGCGGGACGTGAGAGAGGGTCAGGTGTTGCGGGTCAGGATCCAGGTGTTGGTGCCGTCCTGGCGTTCGAACGTCACCGTGGTTACCAGGGCTTCGATGAGTGCCAACCCGCGGCCGGATTCGGCTTCGGAGTCTGGCATGGACGCCTGCATGTCGCTCGCGAAGGGCTCACGGGCGTTGTACGCGCTGACCCTCGCGACCAGCCGGGCGGGCCGGACGCTGATGTCCACGTCGATCTCCACGGGCTTCTCTGCGACAGGAACCGCGTGCTGCACGATGTTCGCCGCTGCCTCGATGACTGCGGTGGCAAAGGTCATCCGATCCATATCGGGTACAAAGGAGGCATCGTCCCAGAGAGCGTCCAGCTCATTGTGGATCGCCTCGATCGCGTCCTCATTGGATGGCCCATGGAACCCTCGGCGGGCGATCACCTCAGTCATCGCCGAACGCCTCCTCGGCTGAGGGGTACGCCGTGAGCACCCGGTCCATGTTGGTCAGTTCCAGGACCATCTTCACCTGCGGCTGCACACCGGCAATGCGGAGGTCGCCACCTGCCTGGCGTGCGGCTTTGAGGCAACCGATGAGCGCTCCGAGGCCTGATGAGTCCATGAAGTCCGTCTCTGCCAGGTTGACCACAACCCGGCTTGAACCGCTGGCAACAACCTCGTTCACTACTTCGCGGAGCTTGGGTGCCGCCACCATGTTCAAGCGGCCCACGCTCTTCACTTCCGCGTAGGAGTCCTTGACCTCATAGCTGAACTGCATCTGCATTCCTTTCCTCGGGGCTCTCCGGCCCAACATCTCCAGGGACAAAACCCTTGTACAAAACTGCCTTGACCAGCACGCTCAGGACCACCAGGTCGAATGCCACCCAGGCGACATTCACCAGCGTGCCGAGGGGCTCCGAAAGACCAGTCAAAAGGCGGGCGATCCCGACCACCAGCGCAATAGCCAACAACACCGCCACGATGATCTGCGGACGGATCAGGCTCCAGCTCGGGCCGCCGCTCTGGCGCGCCTTGGGGGTGACGGCAAACCCGAGGGGGCGTCCGAACCAAACGTTCCGGGCCGCCGTCGTACATGCCTTGATCCAGGTGGGGAACAACGCAAGGCTGTACTGCTGTCCGCGCCAGGTGGGGATGCCGTGCCCGGCCACCACAAACAGCAGCTGGTTGACCACCATGAACGGGATGAACCGGATGAAGAAGTCGAAGCTGAGGCTGCTCACCGGGAGGATGCCGAGCGTCAGGTAGATGATGGGCGCCGCGAAGTACACCACGGCCGCGAAGCCGCTGAGGTAGCTCCACATGGTGGAGAAGTACATAAGCCGCTGGCCCCACGAGAGCCTGGGCTGGACCAACGGGTTCTCGCGAAGGAGGACCTGCATGGTGCCCTGTGCCCAGCGAAGCCGTTGGGTGAGCATGGTCTTGAGATCCTCGGGCGCCAATCCGTTGGCCAGGATTTCGTGGTGGTAGACGCTCTTCCAGCCCAGCGAGTGGATGCGCATTGCCGTGGCCATGTCCTCGGTGACTGAGATGGTGGCCAGTGGCATGATCGGCTGCGCTTCGTCGGTGCGTTCCACGGAGATGGCGTCCAGGACAGCGTGGACCGACTCGAGCGCACCCAACGGTGACCAGTCGCGGCCGGACATACGGTCGACGGCGTCACTCGCCACAGTGGTCACACCGGACTCGCCGACGTGGGCGAGTTCCATCGCGGCGATCTCTTCGAGGTCGGCCTGCAGCGCGGAGAAGTCGGCAGCCACGAGGGTGCGCACGGCCTCGTCCACTTTGCGCCGCACCCGGTACGTGATCTCGCTGAGGGACACGCGTGCTTCGAGTTCCTGCTGGGCTGTATTGGTTGCTGCCTCCACCTCGTTGAGCATCTGCTCCACCAAGGGGTTGCGGGCCTCTTCGGAGCGCCGTGCCTTTTTGATGGCCGAACGGGAGGCAGCAAGGGCGCGACGGACACTCTTCTCCGTGGCTTTGACGTAGCCCACCAGGCCGAGCTGCATGAGGGCTTCACGGCGGAGGATCGCGTTTGAGCCGCAGAAGAACGCCGCGTTCCAGCCGTCCTTGCCCTGCTGGATGGGACCGTAGAACAGCGGCGCCTGGCTGCCCAGGGGATCGTCGGCGGGGACGTTGATGAAGTATTGGGGGGTCTGGACCAACGCCACGCGGTCATCGTTGAAGTAGCCCAGCGTCTTGTCCAGGATGTCAGGCTCGGGGATCTGGTCGGCGTCGAGAATCAGCAGGTATTCGCCCGAGGTGACCATCAGCGCGTTGTTCAGGTTGCCGGCTTTGGCGTGCCGCGGCATGTCCGGTGTCCAGTCCGCGCCTCGCGTCACATAGCCAATCCCGTTCGATTCGGCGAGTTGGCGCATTTCGGGGCGATCGCCGTCGTCGAGTATCCAGGTGCTGTGCGGCCAGCGGATGTCCTTGGCGGCCAGTGCCGTGGTCATTACCAGGTCCAGCGGCTCGTTGTAGGTGGTGATGAAAACGTCCACGGTGGCGTCGGCCGGGGCAGGGGGTGGGGGCTTGCGGATCTTCAGGTTCCACACCGTCAGTCCGAAGAGCATCACGTCGATGAGGCTGTACGTCTCAGCGATCACCAACGGAACGGCGATCCACCATGCGTCCCAGTTCAGCGACGCCATCCAACGCCAGGCCACATAGTTGACGCCCAAGATGACTGTCAGAACAACCAACAGCCGGGTCCAGAAACGTGTCACAATCCCCCCCTTTTTTGTGGTCTTTAGTGCTGGACGTCAGGTTTTCTACGAACGACGACGGCGGTCACGTCGTCTTCCGCTGTTTCGACCGGGGCCAACCCCAGCAGGGCCGCGCACACATCGTCCGACGTTTCCTCGCTCCGCGCTGCCTTCTCGACGTTCCGGATGAAGTCTTCGAGGGATGCGTGGGCGTCCAGTACGCCGTCGCTGACGATTACCAGCGTGTCGCCTGGTTCCAGCAGGAGCTCAGCGGCGGGCCAGTGCTGACCGTCGAGGATGCCCACCGGGGGCCCGGCGGACACAAGCCTCTGCGCTGCCCCCTCCGCCGGGATGTGCAGGGCAAGTCCGTGGCCAGCGTCGATGTAGCTGAACCTTCCGGAGGGAGCGTCCAGCCGCGCGTGGAACATCGTGGCGAAGGAGCCGGACTGGTCCAGGTCCGAGGTGATGGTGGCGCTGGCTGAGGCGAAGGCGGCGTCGATGGCCGGAGTGTCGGCCACTGAACGCATCACCGCACGGACGGTGGCTGCGATCAAGGCCGCGCCCATGCCCTTGCCCATGGCGTCCGCGAACGTCAGGTGCATGCCGTCGCGGGTCTGGTACCAGTCGTAGAAGTCCCCACCTACGCTGCGGGTGGGGCGGAAGGCGCCAGCGACGTCGTATCCTTCGAGGCGGACTGTTTCGCGCGGGAGGAGGCTCTTCTGCACCACTGCTGCGCGCTCGAGTTCGTCCGTTTGGCCGCTGTCCTCGGCCGGCGCGGCGGGCGTGCGGGCCCGGCGGAACAGCGCGCGGATACGGGCTTGAAGTTCCTTGGGACTGAAGGGCTTGTTGATGTAGTCGTCGGCGCCGATGTCCAGGCCGTTGAGCCTGTCAATCTCGTCTGCGCGTGCCGTGAGCATGAGGATGTAGGCGTCCGAGAATTCGCGGAGCCGGCGGCAGACTTCCATGCCGTCAATGTCCGGGAGATTCACATCGAGGGTCACGAGTTCCGCGTTGGTATTGCGGACAGCCTCGACGCCGGACAGACCGTCAGGTGCTTCGGTCACCACAAAGTCGAGCTGCTCGAGGACCAGGACGAGGAGTCCGCGGATGTCGGCATCATCTTCGACGACTACAGCGTGGCGCACGGGTGGGGAAGAGACCATGGCTCCATTAACTAATGCTGCTGGGTATTTGTCACGTTTAGTCACGACACATGAAACGCCCGCTCACAAAAGTGGGCGGGCGTTACATCTTTTGTTCAGTTATATGAGAGAGGGTTGCCCTCAAACACGCGGAAGGTGAGAGAGGGTTGCCCTCAAACACGCGGGAGGTGAGAGAGGGTTAGACGCCCAGCTCTTCCTTGAGCGCCTGGACGTGGCCCTGCGCAGAAACCTGGTACTGGGTGAGCTTCACGGTGCCTTCGCCGTCGAGGACAACGGTGGAGCGGACCAGGCCTTCGACGATTTCGCCGTCAACCAGCTTCTCGCCCCAAGCGCCGTAAGCGAGGGCCACTTTGTGGTCTTCGTCGGAGAGCAGCGGGAAGGTCAGGGCGAATTCACCGGTGAACTTCGCGAGGTCCTCTGGGCCGTCCGGGGAGATCCCGATGACGTCGTAGCCCTTGCCCTGGAGGCTGGCGAGGTTGTCGCGGAAGTCGCAAGCCTCGGTGGTGCAGCCGGGGGTGGCTGCCTTCGGGTAGAAGTACACAATGACGTTGCGTCCGCGGTAGTCGGACAGCGAGACCTTGGTGCCGTCGGCGTCGAGAAGCGCGAAATCAGGTGCTTGCGTTCCGACGAGGAGTTTCTGGGTCATGGCGATCCTTTACATTCAACCGGTGTGCACCGGCGGTCATTTCAAACAACAGCGATCATTCAAAGAACGAAGTCAATGAAGTAGAACAGCGAAATCAGATGCTGTATTCCGCGGGTCCGCGCACTGTGGCATAAGGGCCTGGCACGAACTGGTAGCCGCCACCACGGACGGTGGCGACGGTGTGTCGGGCGGAGCCTAGCTTCCGCCGCACCCTTCCAACATAAACGTCGATCGACCGAAATGCCGCGCCGGGGAGGTCAAATGACTCCAGGAAGCGTTGCAATTCTTCACGACTGATGGCCCGTGAGCAGTTCACCACGAGGTAGCGGAGCAGCTTGTATTCCATGCCAGTAAAGGCCACGGGCTCGCCGTCCAGCAGCACTACTTCAGCGGCGAGGTCCACCGCAAGTTGGCTGCGGCGGCTCGCCAACGTTACGGGCTCGACGGCGGTGCTGCCGCCCGCTTCGGTGCGGTCGCCGCCGTCGGAAGCGGCTTCCGAACGGGTCACCGAACGCGCCTCCGCGAGGGCATCGGCGAGCGAGAGAGAACCGTTGGTACCGGCGTCGGCGGCTTCCTGCGGAGTGCCGCCCCAGGAAGTGTCGCCGACGCCGGAGTGCTGTGCCCCGGTGGCGGGCCAGATGCGGACTTCCGCCTCCGGGGCAAGTTTCATGGCACGGGCCAGCACAAGCCGTGCTGCCCGCTCCCAGACTTCAGGGTCGATCTCGTCGCCCTCGGCCGGGTTGACCCAGAGCGCCAGGCCGTGTGCGGTCATGCCGTTCCGGCGCGCGGCAGTTCCCCGCGACGGCGGCGGCCCGTAGGCATTGACTGCCATGGCGGTAGACCTAAACGTTGCCGCGGCGGAGCAGCTTGCCGCCGGGGTTCTGGCCGTCGATCGGGGTGCCGCGCAGGTAGGTCTTGCGGACGACGCCGGCGAGCGGACGGCCGTCGTACGGCGTGATCGGGTTCTTGTGCTTGAGCTTGGTGACGTCCACAACGAAGGCTTCGTCCGGGGCGAAGATGGAGAAGTCGGCGTCGTAGCCCAGGGCGAGTTGGCCCTTGTTGTGCAGGCGGGCCAGGGCGGCGGGCTTCTCCGCCATCCAGGAGACGACCTGTTCCAGCGGGATGCCGCGGTGGCGGGCTTCGGTCCAGATCAGGGAAAGGCCCAGCTGGAGCGAGGAAACGCCGCCCCATGCCACTGCGAAGTCACCGTTTTCCAGGTCCTTCAGGTCCAGTGTGGACGGGGAGTGGTCCGAGACGATGCAGTCGATGGTGCCGTCCTGCAGGCCCTTCCAGAGGAGCTCGCGGTTGGAGGCCTCGCGGATGGGCGGGCAGCACTTGTAGGCCGTGGCGCCGTCGGGGATTTCTTCGGCCATGAGCGTCAGGTAGTGCGGGCAGGTCTCAACGGTGAGGTTGACGCCGTCGCGCTTTGCCGAAGCGATCATGGGAAGCGCGTCGGAGGAGGAGAGGTGCAGGATGTGGGCGCGGGCGCCGGTCCAGCGGGCACGTTCGATGACCTCGGCGATTGCCTTGTTCTCGGCGCCGCGGGGGCGGGAAGCCAGGAAGGTCTCGTAGTGGTCGCCGCCGGGGTGCGGGGCGCGGTCGATCGCGTGGGAGTCCTCGGCGTGCACGATCATGAGGGAGTCGAAGGACTTGAGCTCCTTCATGTCCTCTTCCATCTCGTCTGCATCGAGGTGCGGGAACTCGTCCACGCCGGAGTGCAGGAGGAAGCACTTGAAGCCGAACACGCCCTCGTCGTGCAGCGGGCGGAGGTCGCTCTTGTTGCCCGGGATGGCACCGCCCCAGAATCCGACGTCCACGAAAGCCTGGTCCTTGGCGACCACGCGCTTCTGCTCCAGGCCGTCCACGGTGGTGGTGGGCGGGATGCTGTTCAGCGGCATGTCGATGATGGTGGTCACACCACCGGCAGCTGCGGCACGGGTGGCGGAGGCGAAGCCTTCCCACTCGGTGCGGCCGGGCTCGTTAACGTGGACGTGGGTGTCCACCAGGCCGGGGATCAGGGTTTCGTCGTCTGCGAGTTCGATGACCTCGTTGCCCGTCAGGCCGTTGCCCAGGGGTTCGATGGCGACGATGACGCCGTCGCGGATGCCAACTTCGCGGGCTGCGAGGCCGGCGGTGGTCAGGATGCGCTGGCCCCGGATAACGAGGTCATAGGCGCCGATTGCTTCAGACATTGAGGTACTCCTTGTTTTCGGTCCGTTCCGCCAGGTACACGCCTATGTGCTTACCTAATTGTTCAAGCAACGGACCTGCTTCAGCGATACATTTTTGGACATCTTTTTCCAGGTCGGTCAGTGCATGGACCGTATGGAAGCCGGCATCCGTGAGTTGTTCCCGGCTCAGGGTACTC
This sequence comes from Paenarthrobacter sp. CCNWLY172, assembly GCF_037402035.1. NCBI lineage: Bacteria > Bacillati > Actinomycetota > Actinomycetes > Micrococcales > Micrococcaceae > Paenarthrobacter > Paenarthrobacter sp. CCNWLY172. The sequence continues at coordinate 168,589 of NZ_JBBEGB010000004.1, read as the reverse complement.
CGACCGCAGACTGCGATCACGGGAACCCCGTTCCTTTGTGCCGCCCGCGAGACTCCCATGGGGGTCTTGCCGAGCAGGCTTTGCTCGTCCAGGCTGCCTTCTCCAGTGATCACCAGGTCGGCGCCTTTGAGCCTGCGCTCGAGTTCAGTGAATTCAAGCACGACGTCGATACCCGGTCGCCGCTCAGCCTTCAGTGCCGCGATGGCAATGTAGCCAACGCCGCCTGCTGCTCCAGCGCCTTCTGCCTTGGCTGCGTACTTGGCATGTTGCCCTGTTGTGGCTGCGAGGACGTCGACGAAGTGGCTTGCTGCAGCATCCAGTTCCGTGACGTCGTCCGGCGTCGCGCCCTTTTGCGGACCGAAGATGGCTGGGGCTCCGCTGGCCCCCAAAAGGGGATTGTCGACGTCGGACGCCAACACGAACTCCGTTGCCTCGACGCGGACGTCGAAGTTGGAGAAGTCGATGCTGTCGATGTCCGCGAGTGCGGCACCGCCGCCGGGGAGCTCGTTGCCGTTCTTGTCCAGGTAGACGGCGCCGAGGCCCTGCAGGACTCCTGCGCCGGCATCGGTGTTGGCGCTGCCGCCGACACCCAGGATGATCTTGCGGCAGCCGAGGTCCAGCGCGGCGCGGATGAGTTCGCCCGTTCCGATGCTGGTCGCGATTTTCGCCGTCTGGGACGTGGGGCCGTCCGGCAGGAGGGCGAGACCGGAAGCTGCCGCCATTTCGATGACAGCTTCCTGGTCCCGCACCGCGAAGTCGGCCTTCACTGGCTCGCCGAGCGGGCCGGTGACGGTGGTGGTCCGGCGGGTGAAGCCGGAGCCGATGGCGGCGTCGATGGTTCCTTCGCCGCCGTCAGCCACCGGAATGCGTGTTGCTTCAATGCCTTGGCCGAACCCCGCCTGCAGGCCTGTTGCCAGGTGCTTGGCGACGTCGGGCGCGGACAGCGAGCCCTTGAATTTGTCCGGGGCGATGACAACACGCATTCCGGTGCCTCCTTACTGTTTCTCTTTAGGCCTTGGCCAGGATCGCCGTGGGTGCGTCCGCCGCGGTCTCTGCCAGCTCTTCGAACTCGTTCACGCCGTTGATCTCAACGCCCATGGAGATGTTGGTGATCTTTTCCAGGATCACTTCAACAACCACGGGAACCTTGAACTCGCCCATCAGTGCCTTGGCCTTGTCGAAGGCGGCGGGCAGGTCGTTCGGGTCCTCAACGCGGATGGCCTTGACGCCCAAGCCCTCGGCAACCTTGATGTGGTCAACGCCGTAGCCGTTGGTTTCCGGGCTGTTGATGTTCTCGAAGGCCAGGGAAACGTTCTGCTCCATGTTGAAGCCGCGCTGGCTCTGACGGATCAGGCCCAGGTAGCTGTTGTTCACCACAACGTGGATGTACGGCAGGTTGAACTGTGCGCCCACGGCCAGTTCCTCGATCATGAACTGGAAGTCGTAGTCACCGGACAGGGCCACAACGGTGGCATCCGGGGTTCCACGAACAACGCCCAAGGCGGCGGGAGCGGTCCAGCCCAGCGGGCCGGCCTGGCCTGCGTTGATCCACTTGCGGGCACCGAACACGTGCAGCATCTGTGCGCCGGCGATCTGCGACAGGCCAATGGTGGACACGTAGGTGGTGTCGCGGCCGAAGGCCTTGTTCATCTCCTGGTATACGCGCTGCGGCTTGATGGGCACGTTGTCGAAGTTGGTCTTGCGGTGCAGGGAGCCCTTGCGCTCCTGGCACTCGGCAACCCAACCCGAGTAGTCCGGCAGGGTCTTGGCTGCCTGGCGTTCGCGAGCCAGCTCCAACAGACCGTCCAGCGCCGCACCGGCGTCGGACGCAATGCCCAAGTCCGGCGAGAAAACGCGACCGATCTGCGTCGGCTCGATGTCGATGTGAACGAACTTACGGCCAGCCGTGTAGGTGTCCAAGCCGCCGGTGTGACGGTTGGCCCAACGATTGCCGATACCGATCACGAAGTCGCTCTGCAGGAACGTCTCGTTGCCGTAGCGGTGCGAGGTCTGCAGGCCAACCATGCCGGCCATCAGCTGGTGGTCGTCCGGGATGGCGCCCCAGCCCATCAAGGTGGGGATGACCGGAACGTTCAGGATCTCGGCCAGCTCAACCAGCTGGGCCGAAGCGCCGGCGTTGATGATGCCGCCACCGGCAACGATCAGAGGGTGCTTGGCTGCGGTCAGCAGGTCCAGTGCCTTTTCCAGCTGCTTGCGGGAAGCCTTGGGCTTCTCGATGGGCAGGGGCTCGTAGGCATCGATGTCGAACTCGATCTCGGCCATCTGAACGTCGATGGGCAGATCCAGCAGGACCGGGCCCGGACGACCCGAACGCATCAGCTGGAAGGCCTTCTGGAACGCGCCGGGAACCTGGCCCGGCTCCAGGATGGTCATGGCGAACTTGGTCAACGGCTTGGCGATGGACTCGATGTCCACGGCCTGGAAGTCTTCCTTGTGCAGCTTGGCAACCGGAGCCTGGCCGGTGATGCAGAGCATGGGGATGGAATCAGCCTGGGCCGCGTACAGGCCGGTGATCATGTCCGTGCCAGCGGGGCCCGACGTGCCGATGCAGATGCCGATGTTGCCATCAGCTGCGCGGCTGTAGCCGTCAGCCATGTGGCTGGCGCCTTCAACGTGGCGGGCCAGCGTGTGGCGGATGCCGCCGTGGGCACGCATTGCTGAGTAGAAGGGGTTGATCGCTGCGCCGGGCAGACCGAAAGCTTCGGTTGCGCCTTCCTTTTCCAGGATGGCTACGGCCGCATCAACGGTGCGCATCTTTGCCATGGTGTACTCCTTGTTTTTTGCCCTTTCGGGCGAAGTCTGTGGTGTTTTTGGGTGTGCTGAGGGAGCTGCCGTCGTTTAAGTACGACGGCGGGTTCCCTGCTTGTGTTGCTTTGCCGGCTTTTGCCGGGGTGCTTACTTCCGGCCGCTGAGCTGGAGGACCTGCTTGAAGAGGCCCGAGTGGTCGAGGCCGCCGTCGCCCTGGTTGACGGTTGCGGCGACGAGCTGGGCGACAACTGCGCCGAGCGGGACAGCGACGTTGGCTTCGCGGGCTGCGGAGGTGACGATGCCGAGGTCCTTGTGGTGGAGGGCCAGACGGAAGCCGGGGTCGAAGTTGCGGTCCAGCATCTTCTGACCCTTCTGGTCGAGGACCTTGGAGCCGGCCAAGCCGCCGCCGAGGACCTTCAGTGCTGCGTCGGTGTCTACGCCGTAGGCCTCAAGGAAGGCGATTGCCTCGCCGAGGACCTGGATGTTGACGGCCACGATCAGCTGGTTGGCTGCCTTGACGGTCTGGCCGGAACCGGACGGGCCGACGTGGACGATGGTCTTGCCCACTGCGTTGAGGACATCCTGTGCTGCCTCGGAATCCTCCGCGGAGCCGCCGACCATGATGGACAGAACGGCGTCGATTGCGCCCTGTTCGCCACCGGATACGGGAGCGTCGAGCGGGCGGATGCCTGCTGCGACTGCGTCTTCGGAGAGGCGCTTGGCGACGTCCGGGCGGATACTGGATGCGTCAATCCAGATGGTGCCCTTCTTCGCGTTGGCGAAGACGCCGTCCTTGCCGCTGACAACACCCTCAACATCGGGGGAGTCCGGGACCATGGTGATGACGACGTCGGCGTCCTTGACTGCGTCCGCGATGCTGGTGGCACCCTGGCCGCCTTCGGAGACGAGCTTGTCGATCTTGTCCTGGCTGCGGTTGAAACCGGTGACCGTGTGGCCGGCCTTGACGAGGTTGATGGCCATGGGGAGGCCCATGATTCCGAGTCCGATGACTGCAACGTTGCTCATTGTGGTTCTCTTTCTGGGGAAGTCTGTGTGTTTTTAACCCGGGTGTGCTTACCCAACTAGGTGACAGTAAGTGTCGTATTGAGTGCTCAGTGGAGCGTTTGCTGTTACCTAGTTGGGCGCTCCGTGCTTAGTTGGCGTTGGCGCGCTGGCGGATGGCCCAGCTGAAGGCCGATTCCTGCGGTTCCTTGTACTCGAGGCCGATGTAGCCGTCGTAGCCGAGTTCGCGGCTGCGGGCGATCCATTCGCCGAGGGGGAGCGTGCCGGTTCCGGGAGCGCCGCGGCCGGGGTTGTCGGCAATTTGGATGTGGCCGAAGTCCTTGGCGTGGTTCTCGATGACGGATTCGACGTCGTCGCCGTTGACTGCCAGGTGGTAGAAGTCGGCGAGGAGCTTGATGTTCTGTGCGCCGGATTCTGCCTTGACGCGGGCGATGACCTTGAGTGCGTCTTCGGCGGTGAGGAGCGGGTACTTGGGTGCGCCGCTGACCGGTTCGAGGAGGACGGTGCCGCCGATGCGGGCGACGCCTTCCGCTGCTGCGGCGAGGTTCTTTGCCGCGAGTTCGTCCTGCTCTTCAGGGGTGAACTCGTCCTGACGGTTGCCGTAGAGGGCGTTGAAAGCCTTGCAGCCCAGGCGCTCACCGATGCCGGCTACGACGTCGATGTTGTCCTTGAACTCGGAGCAACGTCCCTTCCAGGAAACCAGTCCGCGGTCGCCGCCGGGCATGTTGCCGGCGTTGAAGTTCAAGCCCGTGAGCTGAACGCCGGCGTCCTTGATGGCGGTTTCAAACTCTGTTGTCTCTTTGTCGGTGGGAACCGAAGTGGCGAAGGGCCACCAGAACTCGACGGCGTCAAAACCGGCTGCCTTCGCGGCGGCGGGGCGCTCGAGCAAGGGCAGCTCCGTCAGGAGGATGGAGCAGTTCACTGTGTACGTCATCGTAGGTCCTTCCGAGGAGGGGCTTTGATCTATCTTCCGGGTTGCTTGGCTGTTGCCGTGATGCTTGGCCTCAGTTTCCGCTTTGTGGAATTTAGATTCTGCTTTATGAAAAGTTTAGGGAAGGTGGGGGTGGGAGTCAAGGGGGTGGGTGAGGAGGTGGGGGTTTGGGATACCAGAAGTGGTGCACTTGAGGTTTGTGCCGCATGGCGTGGCGGGGTCTTCATTTCAGTCGTGCAAAGTACCTTCGCTGGATTTCGAGCTGACGATCAGGAGGGAAGCACTGACTAGCCTTACTTCCTGTGTGCCTGGGGGTGCGTAGGATTGCCATCGTGCCAGATGCATCTGCAGCCCTCCTGCCGCATCGGGTCAGCGTTGGAGACGACGCACCTGACCAAGAAACTCCACCCACAGCCCTGGTTAGAGCTGCGGCCTTTGTTTGTCTGATGAAGTACACCGGGCCCTACACGACATATGCGTTGTTATCGGCGCGACTTAGGTAGAGGGATGTACTAGCTAACGACGCAACTTGCGGCTGTGTCGGCTGGCAGCCCAAGTTTCAGCCGGATTTTTGTGGGCCGTTCCAGGGCCGGCGGCCCTGCTCGAGGTCCAGCTGTTCCACGCCGAAGTGAAGTCCGATTCCGTTGTCTTTTTTGCAACGTTTTTCGGCGCCGCTTAAGTCGTCCTACATGACCTCGGGACTACCCCCTGCCGTTCCTTGATCAGCGAGGAGGAAGGAGACGGCGAAATCCCGAAGGAAGTATGACCCTAACCAAAGAATCAGGTCTTCGACACCCTGCAAAAGATAAATCCTCGTGGCACGAATGAAGGTCACTTTGGAGGAACAGCTGAAGCGACCGACCCCCGTCACGGCGAAGCGATTGGCCGGCATGACTCTGCCACCAGCAGTCCGGGCCAAACCGGTCGATGAAAATCCCTGATCACTCGCTAGGACATACCGCGGCTTCGATGGCCCTTGGAGTCTCAGCCATCGATCAACGAAAGCCAGGCGCGTTGTGCGTGCCGGCAAATTCCTTTCCTGGATTAACCCACACCTCATCGTGTGCGAGCATTTGCGCTCCACGTCATTCTCGATCACCAAGAGTTCGGCCATCTCCACACCGTTTGGGCCGCCGAGCCGGCCTTGCCTTCAGCTGGCAAGTAGCCGCTGATGAGATTTGCAATCCTGTGGTCAACCATTCGTATCTCCCGACTCGAGAGGTGGCCAGCCTCCCGAAGCAAGTGAGTAGTCCTCACCTACCGAGGAGCCTCGTACAAGATCGTTGGTATTGTTAGCCGGTTGTTGTTGACCCTTTAGTCATTCACAGCTGCCCATCTCATCCGTCACTCGCTGTATCCAGGAAAAAAATGAAGATCACGATTGCTACCGCATTTGCAGCAGTCTTGCTGGCAACAATTACGGCATGTGGGTCGAATACCCCGCCCGCGAATTTGTCGCCAAGCAGTACGCCAGCTGTCTCTCAATCGCCAACTACTATTCCGGATGTGCAGGGCAAGAGGGCTGTAGACGCACGGAGCGAGCTTCGCAGCCTCGGCTTCGATGCATCCTTCTTCGACGCTAACGGGAACGAGTGGTTGAAGGATTACCCGGATACAGATGTTTTGGTCGTTGGGACCGAACCAGCCGCACATGAAGCAAAGCCAGACGGTGTGGTCCGCATTATCACAAACGTTAGCGAAGCGGAACAGAAAGCTGCTGCTTCAGCAAAAGCCGAGAAGGCTGCACAAGCGGCTCTTGCCCTCAGGTACACGTACACCTGCGGAGGCGCTGGAACATCGGAACCTCAAAAGATTTTCAAATCCTACAAAGAGGTCTGGGCCAGCCTGTACTACCACCGGCGGAACGGCTGCTCCCTATACCTTGACGGAACCAGCGTCTACGACACTACGAAGCTCTTGCCTCAAGAGCAGAAGATCGTTGACATTGTTGCGATTAACGGCGGCGATGCAAGCATCCCTGGCTTCGCCTACGCGTCCGTTTTCGACTTGTGTGCAATCGACAACCCTGACTATGCCGATGAGTTGCCAGCCAAGCCTCAGTGGAAGAAGGCTAAGGCTTTGGCTGCCCTTGCTATGTGCCCGGATGCCCCTCACGCTGCGGCCTTAGAGGAAGCCGCGCACGCCGTGCAGATCAGCGATGGCAACAAGATTGTCGGAAAAGACATGGAGGCTGGAACCTACCGAACCAAGCCGGGTGTGAAAAATTGCTACTGGTCCAGGAACACCGGTTCAGGGAGCATCATCTCAAACGATTTCGTGGGCTTCGCCCCGGACGGCGCCATAGCGACGGTGTACGCAGGTGAAGGCTTCGAGTCTTCAGGGTGCGGTATTTGGACCAAGATAAGCTAGATGGCCGTTTCCGCCCAAAATTAGGCCTCCTGCCGTCCTCGAAGCCGTGTACGGTGACCGCGTAGGTGCCGTACAGCGAAGCCGCAAATATCGTTTTTCCCGTCAACTGAATTATCTATTGAATGATCAAGCCTGCACAGCTTGGCTACACAAGGAGTCCCAGACAGATGGCCAGCCTTCCGGAAAATATCCACGCCTACTCCTCAGAGCTAACTGTCTCTTCAGCGACCCTCGACCGATATGGTCGCCGAGATGATGAGGGACTCACCTCCGCAATTACTGAATACATGCGCCGCTCTGGTTTTGTCATCAGGGCGACAGAACCTACCGGTCTCGGGGGCGGACCCATCGAGATAAAGGTTTCTGTGGGGATGATCATTAGCGCGCTCAAGGCCGTCGGAGCTGCTGTCCGGTGGGTTGTGGACAAAGTACGGAAGCGCCAACTTGCTCAGCTGAATACCCGCCTACCCATGGTCTGGATCCAGTTTTCTGCGAAGCATGTAGGCGGCTCGCTACCACTCCCAGATGCTGGCTTGCTTGCGGGTATCGCAGCAGTTCTGCCTGGTCTTCTCGAGCACCTCGAAGATAAGTTCCCCAATCGTCAGTATATGATAGGGGCAGTCTCAAATTGGCACGAGAATCCCAATGACTACCGCCATTCCAGACGAATCAGTTTTGAAATGGCAGCCGCGCATGTCACTGTGGGGCGACTTCTGCGGATCACTCAGATACTGGAAGATGACCTTTATTGCTCGCTGATTGCAGTGAGGATTATGAAGACCAGAAGATGGCTTCCTCTGCGGATCAAAGTTGAAAAGGTAAAGTCCCGATAGGAACTATATGTAGTGCGCGGTTTAGAGCACGCGCAAATAGGTAAGTCTCGGATGAGCTACTGGAAGCTATTCATGTTTGAAATTCCAGGCTGCCCATTTTCTTAGGGGTTCGAATACACGGGGGTATCCCACCGTTCGTATGATTCATCATCCGAACCATGAGAATATAAGGAGCTGCGCTTCGGAACTCTCCTTAGGAACCTGCTCCGGATCCCGTGCTCCTTATACACGATGGATATCATTTCAACGCTTGAGGAAGGACTCACCGACACAAGTTCAGTGTCGCCCCTGCAGTAAACCCTCAGCGGGATCCCTGCTGGAGTCATGATTCCAAACTCTAGCCCGGAACATTTCTGCCCATACTCAAACCTGCGAATCTCTGCCGGCTTCCGGTGGACGCGTTCAAGCAGCCAGAGCCCACCACCGACCGCGGTGAATTTCCAGGGCATCGAGAGCGGGGGCCGCGAGATCGTAAACCGCGTCACCGGCAACGACAGCAGCCGGCCAGAAGGCCAAGGCCTGAAAACCGAAACCGCTTCACAGGCCCGCTACGGCGCGGACAAATACCACAAGAAGTTCGCCGAGTCCCTTGCTGATACCGGCACCAACGAAACCCGGATCCGGGGCCGCCTCGCAGCCGCACGCAGCGAAGGAACACACCCCCGGCGCAGCCGTCAAAGTCGGGAAGACAACTAAGGCCGGAAAGAGCCGGGCTGTGGGCACAATGGGTGCCGAGAGTAGCAACGGCAGGCCGAGCGGCTAGAAAAATCCAGTTTCGTGGACTTGCGCTGAGGGCGAACACTATCCCGTCGAACCCCTTTTCTGCTTTTCCCACGCCAACCGAAGATAAGATAAATGACAACGGTGGGATTCCCCTGCGGGGGTACGAAGGGGGCTTTCTTGACGGCAGTCGTCGATGTCACGAGCGGAACCGACGAAACGGGCCCTGGCGCCATCGGCTTCTTATCGGCTGTCCAGCGGGTTCTCCACTCTTCCAGGCCATCGACCGAAGCAGATCTTCTGTGCGCCGCGGCCTGCCAGTTTCTGCGTCGTAACCAGCACGCGTCCTCAGATGTAATTCGTCGGGCGGTGGCAGAGATGTGGCCTGGAAGTCAGCCGACTCTGGAGCAGATCGATTCTGCTCTTGCGTTGGCCAAAGAACTACGTTTGGTTGGCGTTACCGATAGCGGGGAATGGTTCCTGACCGCAGACGGACTTTCCGATGTTCAGCGCCATGGGCAATGGGTCACAGCTCTCAGAGAGCGCGTTATGGCGGATCTTAGAGTCCGAAGCCGTGAAGGTTTGGGGTATGAACCCGACAGTACTGAAGCTGAGCTTTGGCTGAATCAGCTAGTGAGAGCACTAATCGCCGGTATTGAGCAGTCGCAGTCTGCTTACTTGGGGCAAGTTGAGCAATTGATCCAAGGCCAGATTGCACCCCGGGAGGTCAAATCTGCGGACATCCTCAACTACCTTGATGCAGTCAGTGGCAACGTCGAAGTGGTCGAGCTACTTAAGTCACTGGCCCTTGCCGCGCTGGACCCTTTGGATCCATTCGGAAAAGAGCTTGTAAGCCTGATTACAACAGGCTGCATCCTTCATTCATATGTTTCGGGGCGCTCTGGCGCAGACATTACGAGTGAGATCGGTAGCCCTGAAGGTCAGCGAGCGATACTGGACACCCCGGTTCTTTTGTCGCTGGTCGGGCGAAAGGCCGACAGAAGCGATACTGAGCTGACTATTCGCAGTGCTTCTGCGGCTGGCTGGGACGTGGTTGTTTGCCAGCACTCGCTTGATGAGCTTCACCAGCTTCTGCGGAGAGAAATTCCTGAAGTCGAGAAACGTGTCAGGGAAGCGCACAAAAGCAACACTCGTGTTGAGTTTTACGCCACCTTGGTCGAGGACCAAATCCATGGCATCTGTATCGCTGCACTTAGAGACGGCACATACAAGAACCTAAATGAAATGATGACTGCCTGCGAACGTCTAGAAGAAGACTTGGTGTCGTGGGGAGCGACAATTAGAGACCACAACAATGAGCTATCGGGCGACAGGGTTTCCAGGTGTCTGAGCGCTTTGCAGGAGCAGATCGACAAGAGCATGCGATCTTGGCGGTCCGGCCCGGCCCTGGAGAGGGACGCCGACACGATGGCCATGGCCTGGCGGCGGAGGAGTCGTGAGCAGTCAAAGAACTGGCCTGGCGCGTGGGTTATAACTAGCGACCGCCAGATGTCGCCAGCATACGCCGCAATCTCATCAGACCGGGTTTCGCTTACATTGAGCCTTCCGCAGTGGACGACCGTCGTATCGATTAGTGCGCCAGAGGAAAACCTACGGGACCTTGCAACTGCTGCAGCAGGTCAGTTTGCTGAAGAAGCCATGTGGCAGCTTCCGGCTCGTTTCCCCGGAGACTTTGCTATGCGTCTCGCCGCACAGCTATCGCCTAATCAAGGCGGGTCAGATATGGATCTTCGGCACGCTCAAATGATGCTCTCCTTGCCGGAGATGTTGGATGAATTTGAGGCGAAGTCGTCAACTACAGCCATCGCTGCCGCTGTTCTTGCTGCAAGAACCAAGCGCATTGACGCGATGATGCATCAGGAGAAGGAACGCCAGGTCGATGCATTGGCTCGGGTGACCGTTGAGGCTAGTGAAGCGCATGAAGAGGCTCGCGAGGCTAGAATCCGTGAGCTTGAGGTGGGTAAGGAGAACGCCGACCTGGCAAACCAGCTACAGGAAGCTCTGAGCAAGGCTGCTGCCTCGGATAGTGCCCTGGCGGAAAACAGGACCCGCCACCGTAGAATCCTCATCAGCATTGCCTTGTGCCTCATCACCGCAGTATTTCCGTCGGTTGGCGTGACAACGAACAACAGCGTTGGAGCCATAGTCGGCCTAGTGGCTCTCGGCGGGATGATTACCATTGCTACGCGTTGGTGTAAAGACCTTAAGCTCGCGCTTCCCGTCCTTGCCTGGACATTCATTGTTGACGGTGTCGGCTTCGTTTCAGCTTTACTCCCCATGCTCGGGGGTGGGCAGCCTGGGCAGTGACTTCAACCAGCTGTCCCTATACGACGACACGGACGAGGAAGCCAAGTGAGTCAACGAAGCCACAGGCAGAAACGCGCCGCCTTGAGGGACCAGTCGCCGGCCCGTATCAGCCTCACGATCTACCGAGAACTTGTCCGCCTAGTGAGGGACTCCCCTAAACCACCAACGCGGCCGATTGGCGAGTGGAAGCGTGAGGACCAGCGGCATGTCATCGCACCCGCAATAGCGTGGGGATGGCTCATGCGGGTGATGCGTTCCGGCCAGGCGGCCATAGAACTTGAAGGCAGAGGTTTTGGACCAGAAGCCGCACCGCTTGTGCGATCTGCTTTGGAACACGCCATACGTCTCCTCTGGGCAGCCGAGTACGGCGACGAGTTCGTCGAGATAACACTCCTTAGCCAGAAGAAGGGGCTCGCGAACATGGAGGCCGCTCAGACGGATGGTTGGCGGTTTGATCCTGATTTCGCAGAAGCTCTCCAGAAGCGCGCGGCAGAAGCTAGCGACGACTTTACTCCTCTCTCAACACTGACCGCACTCAAGCACATTGTTGACTCCAATCCAGACCGCCTTGGTGGCCTCTACATGGCGTGGCTGTTTGATACACACGAAAGTCATCCGTCCGACTTCACTGCACAGCACTACTACGTCGCCGATGATTCGGGCCATAGATATGAGCTCTTCGAAAAGCCTAGGACGGCGTCCCGAGCGGCGTTTAGGTCCTGCTTCGCGTTACTCGGTGCCATCGACGGCTATGCGAAGATTTCGGGGCTTTCTGCCTACTTTGAGCCAGGACTCAGTAGAAGCGCGCAGATGCTTCTCGTGCTAAGTGAGAGCCCAGCTGCCGATGACTCTTCCCGCTAATGGCCTACCTGAGGGGCCGACTCTCTCCGACCGCCGCTTCTTCTGTGTTGTGCTTGACGAAGTGTTCACCGCTAAGCTCGATCTTGTAATCAGATACTGAGATCCCGATGGGTGCCTTTGTGGCACCAGGCACGGGCTGCGATTGCAGCTCTAGGGGAGGTCACAGGACACACCCCCAAGATCACAGCCCGTATCCGCTAATAGTGTTGCGGGGAAGATGCATCCAATTTTTATTTGAGGCGTCGGCATTCGTGATGGATCGACCGCACGGTGTTGCCTTTTGCGATCGTTGACCAACACCTGGGGCTGTACCTTTTAGGGCGGCGTGAGTCTGCACGCTGCAGATTGCCACCAAAGCGGTTCAGTTGGTGCTGGAAATCGAATCCACGGTCTATCGTGCGGCCGAGGATATGAGTCGCTCAGCTTCATCCACAACGGCCTCAGACTCGGAGGACGGAACAGCATCTACTCCCAGCCGGCGCCACCCTTCAAGGGCGATCAGTAACTGGGCTTCGCCTTGTTCGTTTGTTGGAGGCGTGTAGACCGCATTAATATCCACATCCGCGGGTATCCCCAAGCCGAGACGGCCGCCTTTCGATCTAAGGAAACCCCCGTCTTCACGCAGCAAAGCGACCAAATAGTTCCAAGCTCGAATTTGGGTCTGCAGGTTACGAGTGTCACGGACATCAAACGCCCATACCTGAGACATTTGTCTCACGGCGCGATCTTGGACGGCGAAATCCATCGCAGCTTGCTGAGCCCCTACGGAAGCGATCTGGTGGAGCGCTACGTGCTTAACGAGTTCTGGTCGAAGGTTGAAGGCATCTCGTAGTTTGTGGACCGTACGAGTACGGGACCGATGCTTCACCTCATGGTCGATATCTACGACCATGAGTTCGAACGCCAAGTCGGCTGCTTCCTCCGAAGAAGTTGCCAGTACGGGCCGGGCCTCAGAAATCTGAACGATGTTATTCATTCTGTGCCGAAGATCCTCAAGTCGCCCTTTGCCAAATTTAGCGAGGTTCGCAGAAGGCATCAGCGACTCGACCTCGTTGAGCTGGCGTTGAATTGAGGTCTCAATCCGATTCAGGAATGGATCTGTCACAACCGCCGAACCACCAATTCTTGAGGCTCGTCGCAGATTGCTGACTCGGCGCATGCTCCAATCCGCATCCCGGCCGGCAATGACACCAATATTGACAAACTCTCCTCGGACGGGATCGGGCACGTAGCGCACTACCCAGTAGTCGTATCGCATCAAGTTCCCTCCCTAAGAGTAGTGTGCCGATATTTCGCGCAGCTGCCTAGCGATCAAGTCGCGCCTTTGGTAGACAAATTTGGCCAACGCCCGAAGGTCTGTGTCGGCTATTCCCCACTCAGTTGGTACTTCACCTAAGACTAACGCGAGTGAGTCGCTAGTTAGCGCAGTGAGGGCGTCTGCCGCTTCGTGAAGGGCCGCAGGGTTAAGACCTTGTGGACGTTGCCCCTCAGGCCATGGCCACGCATCATTGGCCCATCGACTGAGGAGCTCAGGAGTCCAGTCTCCTTCATGACTGTCGAACCAAAGCCCATGATCTATTGACCATACCTGATGGTCACTGCTCACGTGGTACAGGAGCTGAAGGTCCGTCCCTAAGCACAGGCTCCATAACGCGAGGAATTTCGGGAACCGTTGCGCGTTCCCATCTCTGCTCACTCGCAAGATTTCGGTAGTCTCCTCGACATCTGTCAAAAGCTCCGACCCAAAGTATGTACCTGCTGGAATGGCATGACCCGAAGCGAAGTACCCTTCGGCTAGGTCTGATGCGACGTGCACGAGGGAGACCGGGCGAACGGGTGCCTCTAAAAGCCCACCAATTCTTGCGACAACGAGCTCATTGACAAGGGACAGGGTGCCGTGGGGATTGCCTGGCCATTTCAACCAATAGCGCCTGCCGTCTTCAGTGACGGCCAGGATCGGTGCGGCACCAGTGGGTGCAGCCCTAATGAGGGCTGAGGCCGACGTCTCCGGTATGCCTCGGCTAACCCTGGAAAAAGCCAGATCAAAGGCCGCATCTGACCAATCGCCAGACATGGTCACCGCCCCCAGTTCCATAGGACGTCAACTTCCGTCCGGCTCGCGAAATTTTATTCAAGGTACAACCAGCATGGGCCATTTTCCAAATAGCCGCGGGATTAATGTCGGTACAGCGACCCGTCGGGGACCGTGCGAAGGTGTCTACTCCGCGGCTTCTGGATTGCGTCGAGCGAGGCATCTGACGACCATCAGCGGCTGCACCACAAGTCTTCATCTCACAGGCGGGCGTTTGGCGTCATACCGACGTAACTTCTGCGGACCTACAGAAGCTGTCCATCCGGGCACGCCGCCTAAACCAATCTCCACCGCCCGGTTCAGGCGAGCTTGATGCTGAGTCAGCACTGGCACAAGTGGAGCAGCTGCTATTAGATGCTCGTGATGGCACGCGGAAGCTATGGCTGAAGGGCGAGTACGGCAAACCCGCTCTGGAGCAATGGAGGGGAGATTGGCTTTTCGGGAGCTCTCGGATGGGCAACGGCAGGGGAGAAGGGCGACCGAGTATCAAGGCCCCCGACCTGGTCATCATTTGCGCGGAGACACGTGATTGCTATGCCGTGGTGGAAGTAACCTCGGATCCAGAAAAGCTACCTGCCGACTACTGTGAGCTCAGAGGTGATGAAGCATTACGTTGGCCTTGAGTGAGCCGCATCAAACCACGCTTCATGCCGGACCGGGTACTGAAACTTAAGGCCCGGAGCTTGTTGCCAGCACGGGAGGTCTGCAAAGCGGTCACATGAAGCTGGAATTCGATGAATTCACAGCAGGTGTAAGGGCCCTTGCGAGGCTATTAATTTAGATGACTGACCTAACCTAAGGCGTTCAGAAAGCCCACCACGGCGCAGGTTAGGTTGTGGTGGGCTTTCGGTGAGCAAGAGCGAGTGCCAGAGAGTCAGTGACGAAATTGGTCGTCTAAGGCGACGTTGCCTTCGCGGCGACCTCGAGCACTAACCGGAGGACGGCACGTACAGTTTCCGGTGCCCTACCTCCGGGCACGCTTCCCGTCGGGGTGAAGCCGACCGGTCAGCGACGATGCTGGATGAAGTTTGACCAGGTTCTTTCGAAGATCCTCGGGCAACTCACCACTATGGCCGTCATAGTACACATCAGCCAAAGCACGAGTGCCCTCGTCGTATATGAATGCGGCGGCACGAGGAAACTTTAGCTGGTACTTTTTCGACCTTAGATAATCTCGCCAGAGCTTTTCATCCGCCACCGGTTCTTGATCAACCGGGCGAGTCCCCCAGACCATCAACCAAGCTTCTGGCAGTACTGTCGTCCCAGCAAACGGGATGGTCATACTTCGGCCGAGACCGTTAGCTGCAGGTGCGTCGAGGAGGTCCTTCGGATTCCGCGCTAATTGATGCTGAGTCTTGGTCGCAGCGCCCAGGAGCGTTGCACCGATGCTCAACCATCCTTCTACTCTCCGCGATTGGAGCTCATCGATAACCTCCCCCAGGGGTGATGTAACCATTTTCGGTCTGGGGGCCGGTGGATTGTCACCTCTGATTTTTGAGTAGTACCACGCATCTAGGGCATCTGTTCTGCTCGTGATGATGCTGGGCGTCTGCTCACGGAACCGTCGGCGATCAATGGTTGTGGGCGCAGGCAGCCAGCTAAAAACTGACCCTACCAATTCAGGGTCCGGTTCGACCCACAAGCCGTCTTCAAAAAAGAACAGGAACAGGTCCAGCTCATCCGATGCTGAGAACATCACTGTTGCATTTGGGTTCAATCTTCTGCGCAAGTACAGTAAAAATTCTGCTGGTCGCTCTATGAGTTCCGAAATAAGCTCAAGGTCATGCAAGGATACAGTCCACGGGATGTTGTCCGGCTCTAGAATTCCTGCACGGACGAGCTCAATTGTCGCGGTAGTGACACTTCCGAGATCATCGAGGCTCACGGCGACAGTGTGTATTTCCCGAACTTGGGAAAGATCTACCCAGCCCTCGGCCTCCACGCGAACACCACCATCGCGTTCTATCAGTTCCCTTAGGCGTCCAGCTTGGGCTGCGGCCTTCGTAATTAGACCGGTCAAGTCAGTACGGATCCGGTTGGTTTTCCCACCTTTGGACAGGGCGCTGAGGGCAACTGCCTTGTCCTCGATTATAACGGCTACGTCATCGAGGATAATTAAGTGGTCACCCTCAACCCTTTTCGTATAAAATTTCGGATCGGCCAAAGCTACTTCGGCTTCACTGGCAGGAACATAGTATTCAAATCCATCACGAAATACTGCACCAGGCATGACTTTTTGCAGAACACCTGATGTGCGCTGCTCAAGAAGCTCACCGCGGTGCTTAACATACTTATCCCAAGCAATGGATGATTTTAGGTGTTCTTCCAAGTTCTCTTTAATAGCATCCATGGTCAACGATCCATGAGGCATCATTAGGCGGCCTTCAGAAGTGACTATCATGGGACGTGTTCGCAGAGGGTTATTTCCTGACATGAATTCTTGTACTACCTCACTTGGGGTCAAGGAGGACAGGTCAACACGGAAGCTTTTGCAGACCGCACGAGTCCGGGCTAGAGGGACTCCCGACTGACGCACAAGGTCATTTACGTCAACTGTCGCCTGACCAACGTCGGGTTCAAACAGTTGTGTAAAAGCCGCTTCGATCGCAGCCTGACCTTCCTCAATAGGCGCATCTTCATCGACTAACCCAGATGTATTAAGTACCTCAGCGAAGTACGCACCGCGACAGTTGAACTGATTCTGCTGAAGGTCGTGGCAACCCTTCAAAACAGCCAGCGCGTCCTTTACGTCAAATCCAAGTTCAGATGTCAGGGTCGCACGTACGTCAGGGTTGCCGTCGAACAGTTGAATCAAGGTCTGTTCAACCATCTCAGCGTAGGAGGTGTGTCGGACCAGCACCTGGGAGCCGCGCAGCAGCTGGTTAATCATTGCCAGACGGTTGGTTGGGTCTTCAGCTGCTAAGGCACGGAGATGGGACATCTCCAACAGATTGTTCAGACGTTCGGTAGCTTCTGAGACGAAGCGGCTCATCTCATTTGGCGCAGGCGTAGGGAAGCCGTTGTCTTGACTACGCTGATTCATTGCCGACAGGGCGATTAGGGCAAGTAGTTCTATGTGCGCGGCCTTGGCCTCGGGATTGGGAGTCATCTGGCCTACCCGCGCCCATGGCAAGTATGCCATCCGAGCGACTTCGAGCAGACGGTGGGGCTCAAATCTTTCTAGTTCGCAGACAAATTCTGCCACCGCCTCGTCGAATGCCTTCTGGATTGATTCCTCCGGCTTATCCATACCAGCGAATTGACGAGCCAACGCTTCAATTGAAACTACGGAGTCCATCAGGTGACGTGCGTGGATATCGAACGACGGAACTGCCCGATGACTCTTTCTTTGGCGCTTCCTGGCATTCCTGCGTTTGGATCTGGCTGTCATGGGTCAATTTGATCACAGGTAACCGACCCTTTGACCGGAGCAACATCCAGGCATGCGATGCATCGAAACCTCCGGGAACAGTATCCGTCCCGCCGGGGGCAAGATGGAATCCGTAGCTGAAGTGACCGGAAGTCCCGGTAACTGGTCAGCGCTTGATTTCGTAACCTCGGTGATCTCCGATCGCAGTGAGACTCGCCATCCTCGCAGCAGTACGAAGGCCTAGTGGTTCAAACTGAGGGCCGGGTAGAGGGCTGATCGAGGCGTCTCGGCCCGGTATGTGCGGACCGTCCGAACGGTGAGATAGGGAGGGGTGCCTAGGACACCGTCCTGACGGCACTTTTGGGGATCGCTTATGCTCGCAGTTTTGCGCAGTGGATCTGATCGTCCATCAACAGGTCTGTTCGGCCGTTGAACTGGGCGGCGTGCTTACTCCCACGTGGTGACGGGACCGGCGTCAAGGAGGCGTTAGACACTTTGTTGGTCTCCCGGGCCTCGTCACTGTCCGATGTCGTTGGTGGAGTAACGCAAGAGGGTGCCGCCTGCGGAGCTCAGAGTCTAGGGAAAGGTCTGCTAATCTGCGGTATGGCCAAGGGAAATTCTGCTCTCGACGTTCGTGAACTTCGTGCCGCTCAAGCAGTGCGCGCCGTGTACGGCGCCGCGCGATGGGAAATCACTCCCAGAGACGTCGACGGTGCACCTTCAGGAACCCATGACTTCGATCTGTCCGATGGAACGACAACAGTTGCAGTCGAGGTTACGACAATTGCTGAGACCGACACGCTCCGAGACAGTGCGCAATTCAATTACCACTTTCCGAATCTGGCCGCCGACTTTGACGGTCTAAAGCAGGGTTGGTTGGTCGCGGTCTCTAGTGGAGGAAACGCGCGAGAAATCCGTCAGCAGCTGGAGACTTGGCTCGCGGAGCTTGAGCGCCTGACGGTGCCTTCGGTCGATTCGGTGAGCTTGCAACAGCATTTATTTAGCTCCGAAGCGGATCGTCCGGTTTGGTACAGCACGCTAGTGGCAATGCGCGCAGCTGGGGTGATTTCTGCAGAGGTGGTGCCAACCCTCCCGGCAGGCCACTGCACTCTGGCTAAGATTGACGACGGGTTCTCGTGGGATCCGACGGATCCCGAGTACGTCTCGACATTCGTGTCAGAACAGTTAGCCGGTAAACACTTGTCGGATGTTCAGAAAATAGGGCGGGCCCTGGCGAATCGCCGTGTGCTATTCCTCTGGTTAGATGTCGAGAGCCACTTCGACATCACACGTAGGTTGGATAATGGGCTCCTTGGCGGAACTGTCCGGAACGTAGGACTTGTCGACGAGGTTTGGATCGGTCGACACTTCATTAGCAATGACGTCACGGTCTACCGGTGGCGCGAAGCTGATGGCTGGGACGTCCGTCATTTGCAAGAAACGGATCTCGTGAACCCCTGATCGAGGTTGCCGGCAGCAACTCCGGACGAGACCGCCAGGATGCCAGAATTCCGCTCAGCGAAGGGGCGATTCCAGATCCCGACAGGATCAGGGAAAGGGCGAATTGATTAATCGGATGAGATACCCACAGTACACCACGACATAACATCCGCTATCGGCGCGCTGAGCTGGTTCTTCAGTATGAGGCGATAGTTGCCGCCGTGCATGTCTCACTGCGGAAGTCATTGCTTGGTACTCGGGCGTCGCGTAAAAGAATCCTTATAATTCGACCCCTCTCGTAAAGGCTTCGGTCAATCCGTAAGGCTCTGTGCCGGGGTCGCGCCGTCCAAGCAGACTGTCTCATTTCGATTTTCTCAATGTTGATGAGTTCGCGCCTTTAGCGAGATTGTGGGAGGTTTGTTCATTCTTTATGTCGCTGTTCTGACGGGGCGCGAGCCCGTCAACGGGTCGGTTCACCTGCGACCGATCGCCCCGATCGCGTCAGCGGTCGAATTGCGACTGATCGTCGGGCATTGCCGGTTTCCATACTCCGGCTAAGCTGAGGAGCGCCGCTGGGCATGCCACGGCAATTGTGCAGAAGCCGCAGAATCGCTCGCGGAAGGGACAATCTAAATGGCTCGGCCGACAGTGCAGGACGTCGCCAGGACTGCTGGTGTGTCCGTGGGGACGGTTTCGCGTGTCTTGAACGGGAGCCCTGCTGTCAGTGAGGCGGCTAAGGAGAAGGTCAACGCCGCCATAAATGAGCTCAGCTATCGGCCGCTTGCATCAGCGCGGGATCTCCGAAGAGACCGGACCATGCGAGTCCTGGCCTTGGCCAAGAACTTGGACTCCCTTGTAATCAGTGAAGTGTTCCGCGGTGTCGGCGACGCCGCCGCGGACTCCGGCTACGTCAGCCTCATCGCAGCCACCGACGGAGACCTCGACCGCGAACAGCAACTAGTCGATATGCTGCGCAACGGCTCCGTAGACGGATTGGTGATCTTTTCGCCGACGATGCCGGACGAGGACGTCAACACCGTCGCCGAACAAATGAGCGTCGTCCAGGTCTGTGAAATTGTCGATGCCGAGGCAGCATTCGGAGTGTCTATCGACGACCGCCAAGCCGCCTACGACATCACCAAGCACCTGATCGACACGGGCGCCAAGAAGCTGGCCATGCTCGCACACAGGGGTGCCCGCTCCGGCCGGCTGCGCGAAGAAGGCTTCCGCCAAGCCCTCAAAGAGTCGGGCTTAGAGCCAGACCAGATGCTGCTCGGCGAAGGCAACTTCGGATTCCACGCTGGCCGTAGTCTCACGAAGAAGCTCCTGAAAGCAAAACACCTTCCGGACGCAGTCTTCTGCGGAACCGACGTGGTGGCCGCCGGCTGCGTCCGGGAACTCACCGACGCCGGGCTGAGAGTTCCCCAAGACATCGCCGTGGCCGGGTTCGACGACTCGGCCCAAGCAGAAATGTGCGTCCCCGAGCTGACCACGGTCCGCCAGCCGGCCTACGAAATGGGTCGGGTCGCCTTCGCTGAACTTCTGGACAGGATGACCGTCGAGGGCTCCCATCGCAAGGGAAGAACCTTTCTCCCGCACGAACTCGTCATACGAGACTCCACGAAATAAAGGGGGTTGACAGCCCTCAGTGGTCCCTGTCACACTATTTTGGAATCGATTCCACGGCCGAAAGGTCGATTCTTTTTAGCGCATTTGGAATCGATTCCACGGATCACAAGCACCACCGGCAAAGAAGCCACCCTCAGCACGCGGGACAGCCCAAACGCGCACTGAACGCCACCCACCCACAGCCACCAAAGGAGCCACTTGTGGACTTGAACCGACATGCTCTCCCGCTCCAGAACAAAGCCAGAAACCGCAAAGCCGTCGCGGCGACCGCAATCGCAGCAGCCCTCCTCCTCAGTGCGTGCGGCGGGGGAGCCGAACCCCAAGGTGCCGAGCAAGCGGCAGCTGCCGATCCGGCGTCGGGCGCTAATGCCAGCGGCGCCGTGAACATCTGCGGCGTCAAGGACGCGAGCGGTATCTACAAGGGCACAGCGGAGGCGTTCACGAAGGCGAACGGTAAGGTCACGGCCAAGTACACCGAGATCGGCGCCACCACGGACGAAGCCCGCACGCAGATCGTGCAGCGGCTCGAGGGCAAGTCCACTGAGTGCGACCTCTTCGTCACAGACGTCATCTGGACCTCCGAGTTCGCGTCCCAGGGCTGGCTGCTGGACCAAACCAAGCTGGTGGAAGCCAACAAGGACCGGCTCATTCCCTCCACAGTGGAAACCACCAAGTACCAGGACAAGTACTGGGGCTCACCGTTCTTCACCAACGCCGGGTTGATCTACTACCAGAAGGACAAGGTGGCCAAGCCCGAGTCCTGGCAGCAGCTCTACGCGGAAGCCGCCAAGGCCCCCGGCAACGGCTACGTCTACCAAGGCAAGCAGTACGAGGGCCTCACGGTGAACTTCCTCGAAATGCTCTACAGCGCAGGCGGCGAAGTCCTCAACGACCAAGGCGACGTCAAAATCGACTCCAAGGAGACCCGCGACGTCCTGAACTTCATGAGCGACGGACTAAAGAACGGCTCAGCCGACCGCGCCGTCCTCACCTACAACGAAGACCCGGCCCGCCTCGCCTACGAGTCCGGCGACTTCGGATACCAGCGCAACTGGCCGCACGTCTACCGCCTGCTCAACGCGACACCTCTGGCGTCCAGCTTTGCGGTGGCGCCGCTGCCGGCATGGGAAGGCGGCAAGGCCTCCGGCGTGCTGGGCGGCTGGAACCTCTCGATCTCGGCCCACTCCACCAACCAGGCCGGAGCTGTCGCGTTCATCGACTTCGCCACCACCCCGGACTGGCAGAAGCACGTAGCCATGGACTACTCCCAGGCCCCGGTCAACGAAGCTGCCTACTCTGACCCGGCGGTTCTCCAGAAGATGCCGTTCGCCGCGGAACTCCTCGCCTCCGTGAAGGGTGCCAAGCCACGCCCGATCTCCCCGGTCTACCCGCAGATCAGCCAGGCGATCTACAAGAACGTCTACGCCGTCCTCTCGGGCACCGCCTCCACCGAGGAAGCCGTGCAGAAGATGGCCGAGGAAATCACCACCGCCAAGGCGAGCTTCTAGCCATGGCCATCAGAACAATCTCACCAAGCCGCGGCCCAGCAAAAACAAGCGGCCGCGACCGCGCCGAACGCAAGCTCGCGTTCCGCATGACCGCCCCATCGCTGGTCATCATGGCGCTGGTTGCGGCGGTCCCCATCGGCTACGCGATCTGGCTCTCGCTGAACCAGTACAGCGTCCGCACCGCCGGCCTGTCCCGCTTTGTCGGTCTGGAAAACTACATCAACGCCCTGGCTAGCCAAGAGTGGTGGGCGGCGTTCGGCCAGACGTTCCTCTTCGCAGGCCTCTCCGTCAGCCTGGAACTCATTCTCGGTACGGCCATGGCGCTCCTGCTCAACCTCGCGTTCAAGGGCCGCGCTGTTCTGCGCACCGTGGTGCTGCTGCCGTACGCGATCATCACCGTGGTCAGCGCCATCACCTGGCAAACGATGTTCCAGCCCAACATGGGACTGGTCACCAACGTCCTCTCCACGCTGGGCCTGCCGGGCGGCGACGTCGTGTGGCTCGGTGAGCACGGCTATGCGATGGCCGTGATCGTCATGGCCGACGTCTGGAAAACGACCCCGTTCGCGGCGCTCATCATCCTGGCTGGCCTGCAGGTCATCTCCGCCGAAACGTACGAGGCTGCGGAACTCGACGGCGCCAGCAAATGGCAGACCTTCGTCAACATCACCCTGCCGCTCCTGCGTCCGGCGATCGTCCTCGCCGCGATCTTCCGCACCATGGATGCCCTCCGCGTCTTCGACCTGCCGTTCGTCCTCACCCGCGGCGCCAACGGCACCGAATCCATGTCCATGCTCGCCTACACCCAACTGCGCGAAAACCGGCTGGTGGGCGAAGGATCGGCGCTGTCCATCCTGACCTTCCTCACCGTCATGGTGGTCTCGGTCATCTACGTCCGCTTCGCCGGCGGCAACATCCGCGACGTCGCGAAGGAGGAACAATGAGCACGCTAACTGCAGAACGCCCGACGGCGGAACTCGCCACGCGCCCCAAGGCGCCGAAGCGTCGGTTGCGTGGGGAATCGAAACTGCATCCCCTGGTCTGGGTGTTCGTGGTGGCCGTCATGGCTTTCTCGCTCATCCCGTTCTACTGGCTGGTCAACACCTCCCTTAAGAAGGGCGCGAGCCTGTCCCAAGGCGAGCTCTTCCCGAGCCAGCCGACCCTCGAGAACTATATGGTGGTCTTCCAGAACCCCGAGTTCCTCCTGGCCTTGCGCAACTCGGTGATCATCGCCGTCGTGACTACAACAGTGGCGCTGGTGTTCGCGTCCTTCGCCGCCTATGCGTTGGCCAGGCTGAAGATGCGCCGCAAGGCGATGATCCTGACGCTCATCCTCTCGGTCACCACGTTTCCGGCTATCGCCATCGCGGCTCCGATGTTCTCCATCTGGCGCGAAATCGGCCTGTACGACACCTTGCTGGGCCTCATCATTCCGAAGCTGACCTTCGCGTTGCCGCTGGCGATTTACACACTGACGTCGTTCTTCAAGGAGATCCCGCGTGAGCTGGAGGAATCCGCGTACATGGACGGCGCCACACCGTTTGTGGCCTTCCGCAAGGTGATCCTGCCGCTGGCCGTCCCCGGTCTGGCGACGACGGCGATCCTGGTGTTCATCTCGGTGTGGAACGAATTCCTCCTGGCCGTCACGCTGACCACCTCACCGGAAGCCCGACCCGTGCCAGTCGCAATTGCATTCTTCAGCGGCACCAGCGAGTTCGACCAACCCCTCGGCACCATCAGCGCCGCGTCGGTGATCATCACCGTCCCGCTCGTGATCCTCGTGCTCGTGTGCCAGAAGCGCATCGTTTCCGGCATGACGGCCGGTGCCGTCAAGGGCTAACGCCCGTCACGAAGTCCCCAAACCCCTCACAGACTCTAAGAAACCCCCCGAAAGAACAGGAACAACGTGAGCATTCAGCAGCAGGCCCCGTCCACAACCCTCAAAGTGGGAGTTGTGGGCATCGGTTGGGCCGGCCAGCAGCACCTCAAGGCGTACAGCAATATCGACGGCGTCGAAATTGTCGCCGTCGCGGGCATGGAAGCTGACCTCCTTGCCCAGCTGAAGGAGGAGTACAGCATTCCCCATGCCTTCGCCCGCTGGGAAGACATGATCGAGCTCGAAGGTCTCGACGCCGTCAGCGTCGCCGTGCCGACGTTCCTGCACGCACCGATCGCCATTGCCTCGCTAGAGCGGGGACTGCATGTGCTGAGCGAAAAGCCCTTGGCGCGCAACGCCGTCGAAGGTCAACAGATGGTGGACGCCGCCCGCAAAGCAGGCCGTGTCCTGGACGTGGCGTTCAACCACCGCCGCCGCGGCGACATCCAGGCGCTCAAGGAAGTGATCGACGCCGGGACGCTGGGTCGCCCGTACTACGCCAAGGCATCCTGGCTCCGCAGGCAGGGCATTCCGATGCTGGGCAGTTGGTTCACCAACCCGGAACTCGCCGGCGGTGGTCCGCTGGCTGACATCGGCGTGCACGTCCTGGACTACTCGCTGCACCTCCTCGGCGAGCCCAAGGTGCTGGCCGTTTCCGCGTCGACCCACTCCGAACTCGGCCCGCGCGGCCTCGGCGGAAACGCCCGCTACACAGCTTCGAACTCGAGTCATAAGTTTGAAGTGGAAGACTTCGCTTCGGCGTTCATCCGGCTGGAAGGCGGCGGTACTTTGATCCTGGAAGCGGGCTGGGCCACCTACCGCGACGAGCGGGACCTGATGGACTTCACCGTTTACGGGACCGACGGCGGAGCGGACTTGCGCTCGGTCGGCGCCTCCGAGAACCCGGTGGCGGACGTTCATGTCTTCACCGAGAAGGACGGCGAAAACGCCGACTTCGAGGTGGTGGCCGAGCCCGGGCGAGCCCACCAGGCCGTCGTCGACGATTTCATTGCCGCCGTCCGCGGTGGCGAGACTGTGTGGGGAAGCCACGACGGTTCGCTTGCCCTCAGCCGGGCCCTGGTGCTTGATGCCTGCTACAAATCCGCCCTCGAACAACGTGAAGTGGTGCTCTGAAATGTCTGATTCAAAACTGAAGATTGTCGTCTGGAACGAAGGCGTGCACGAGGCCCGCAACGAGCCCGCCACGATCGGCGAGATGTACCCCGAAGGGATCCACGGCGCCATCGCCGCCGGGCTGCGCGGTTTCTACCCGGACTCCGAAATCACGACGGCGACACTCGCCGATCCCGAACACGGACTTTCTGAAGAGGTGCTGGAGCAGACCGACGTGCTGCTGTGGTGGGGGCACATTGCGCATGGGGAGGTTGCTGACGAAGTGGTGGAGCGCGTGCAGCGCCACGTCTTGGGTGGCATGGGACTGGTGGTGCTCCATTCCGGGCACTTCGCCAAGATCTTCACTCGATTGTTGGGGACCACGTGCTCGCTGAAGTGGCGCAACGAGGGCGAACGCGAACTCGTGTGGACGGTCAAGCCGTCGCACCCGATCGCGGCCGGGATTGAAAGCCCCATTGTGATTCCGCAGCAGGAAATGTACGGCGAACTGTTCGATATTCCGGAGCCCGATGACCTGATCTTCATCAGCTCGTTTACCGGGGGAGAGGTTTTCCGCTCAGGTGTGACGTTCTCCCGCGGCAAGGGCCGGATCTTCTACTTCAGCCCCGGCGATCAGGAATACCCGGTGTACCACCAGCCGCAGATCCAGAAGGTCATAGCCAACGGTGTCGGGTGGGTTGCCCAGCCTGGTGTCTTCCGCGAGGCGCCCGAGGTATCCAACCCTGCGCGGGGGTGGTTCGAGGGGTCGTAGGCCGCGAGGGCTTCCTTTTATCTCGCTGGCTGCCGTCGAAGAGTCCGCGAGGAACAGGAGCATGGCGACGGCGGTTCCGTCTTTCGATGGATGTGCCCAGCTCCCGGGAGATAGAGCATTGGCATAACTATTCCGCCCCGGGGCTGGACCTTGTTTCTGGTCTTTGCGGGTCTTCCCGCTCCAATGGGAGCCCCGCGGCGCTACGTCGGCGGTCCTCCTTCACCGATGCGTTGAGGAGTTTCAGGCCTCGCACGCCTCGTACTATGACGATGAGTAGTGCGGTAACGAAGAGGAACGCCATGAGTGCCATGGCCCAGTAGGTACTCGGGTCGTAGGCACTGGGTCGGAATATGAGGAGGACAAGGAACGCCAACAGCATAAGAGCATAGGCGACGAATGAGCCGGCAAGTTGGGCGACAGCGATATCCTCCGTGGCTCGGCTGGAACGGCTTTCTTTCATGCGAACACTTTCCCTATCCCTCGACTCCGAGCCAGTTCGGGCGGTATGAAATTCAATAATCCGACATCAATCAATGGACGTACAGGATTTTGCCCTGGGTTCCTAAGATCGAAATCGCTGCCCGCTTCCGTCGAGGAGCGCCCTGCTCCACACTGGTTGTAATCGGCTCCACTGGCAGCCGGAAATGCATGGGGCGGGCCGAAACGAGGAAGGCTATGCGGAAAGCGCGTATGGCGGCCGTGCTGACATGGATCTATGCCGCAGCTTTCGGGATTCCCGCTATTCCAGTCGGCATCTACCTCCTACAGAACGGGTACCTGCCGATGTTCATGGACCTGTTCCCGATGTACGCGGGTCCGTGGGACGGCATGCAAAGCTGGACCTTCGTGGCGCTGCTCATTGCGTTCCTGGGTGTTGTGCTGGTTGCGTCGTGGGCGGCTTGGCTGGCGTGGAGGGGGCGCAAGTCCGGGCTGGTTCTTGGGCTAGTCCTCCTGCCTGTGGAAGCAGTGTTCTGGATAGGCTTCGACCTGCCATTCCCTTGGTTGTTCGGCGTGGCCCGCGGCCTGTTGTACGCGCTCGCATTGATGTCCTGGCGGCAGCATCAGGAGGGGCGGCTGGCGGGCGGCTAGGTGGATACCCACACCTGATCCCAAGGGGCGCTGCCTTGGGACCTTCGCCCTGACGAACCGGTTGGAGAAGGCGGGCAGCCTCAACCCTAAAGATTGGGGTCGGTGGCGCAGCGCTTCGGAAGTACCCGAATAGGGCGCTGATAGACTCCTGCAGTGCAAAAGCCATCACGGTCGACCAGAGAGCTCCGCGGTGCAGCAGGGTTGCTTATCGCACAGGGTGTCCTGATGGAGGGCCTGGTGTTCATCGGACTCTTAGTGCTCCTGGCCCTAGGGGTCACCCAGGATGTCATTACCCGGAACGCACATATATTCGCCCTGCCATACCTGCAGGACAACCTCTATCTCATGATGACGATGAGTGGAGTCTTCGCTGCGCTCCGGGTGACTGGGGGCATTGCCCTCTGGAGAGGCCGCCTTTGGGGCCTGGCACTGTCACTCGTCAACTGCGTAGTCACGCTCGTGCTCATGATTTTCCTCTTGCCCGCCGGAATCGCTGACGGGTTGCTGTCAGGTGCCGCGCTTGTGCTCATACTTCACGGATGGCTAGGAACTCGATCCGTCAGCGGGGCGAACTTGGCATCGGATTTCGAGTCCAGCGTGCGCTGAGGGATCGTCTAACGGACATGTTTTTTGCGCGGCCGGAAATCCATTACGCCGTTCAGGAACCGTGCCATTAGGGGATCCCTTTCTCGTAAGTTCCAGAAGGGGGGCATACCATGTTCACCTACCCGGCACTGGGAGAGATCCGGATGACCTGAAACGACGTGGAGGGAGATAGCCGTGAATGAGAGCGACGATAATTTCCCACGCAGCAAGCGGACAATTGAGGCGTACCTCAATGTCTTCAAGCCCCTGGTCTGGAACGTTCCCCTTGTTATTGCCTTCGTCGTTTTCGCGCTGACAACGCGGCCTTCATTTGGCGACGCGGTTCCCGTGCTCATTTTGGCTGCCCTGTTTGTTGCCATGTGCATCCCGGTGGCTATCGCAGCGTCCCGACTTCCCGCCCTAAAGCGTTCCGAACAACAGGACAAGGAAAACCTCAACCGAGGACTTCGGCCAGATGGCACCCCCCTTGCATAACCCGGGGGTGATTTTGGGAAGTAATCGCCGAGCAGAGGTGCCAGTACTCGTCTGTAGCGGGATGGCTGTTAAGGCCTCTCCCGTGTCCCAAACGCAGCATTATTGGTACGGAATTGTCATGGACGTTCCCCGATGAATGCCTCGACCCGCGTGAACACTTCGGCTTGAACTTTCTGAGAGGTGCGCCAATCTTTGGGGATCTGCAAGGAGTGATCGGCGCCCGGCACCTCAAAGAACATGCCGGCAGTTTCTGACCTACGTCCACCGTCCCACAGCTTGTCCTGGGAACCACCGATAAACAGGTCGTCCTTTGACGATGCACTGATGGTGCTTCTGACCTTCTCATCCGTGAGCAGAGGTGTCAGCCAGATCCCTGGGATGCGGGCTTCCTCGGCCCACGGGATACACAAAGTGCTGAATGACTTGGCGACAATCAATCGTTGATCGGCGTCGGGTGCGACAGCAAAGGCCCGCCTGGCGGCGTTGGCCGCAAATTCGTGTGGGTCAGTACTGGGTGAATCGTCAGAGGTCCACCGGACAGCCTGCACATGCCAGCCCATGGCTCCCAGCATTTCACCGATCCAGAAGAGAACGGGTCCTTCTACTGGATATCCGGAACCGGGCAGCAGGACAGCTACCTTGGTTTGCTCCGGGTGGTCAGTACTGGCTTTTGCCCAGGTGAAGGATTCCATAGGGGGATGCTACTTGGCGGCTGTACCGTCCTCGCGGAGGGCCGGAAAATTGATAGTTACGTGTCATTAACTGTCGGCCTCGCCTTTTACACTGAGGAGAAATGCCCAGAGTAACCATCTGAGGCCCGTGCATTGGGGGGAACAAATGACAGAACCAGTGACGTGGAAAGCCATGTCCCCAGCCGAGGTCTGCGACCTTATGGACTTCTGGGCTGCCGCTGACTGGCCGCTGTCGGAAGACGAAGTGCAGAGCCTCGCCGTCGAGCGTTTCGGCTGGACTATAGAGGTGGAGGACGGCGTTTCCTATCTGATGAATACGGTTTCAGGATTCACCATTCCGGACGTATCGACGATAGGCAGCAAGGGCCCCCTGAGTTACATCAACCTACGGGTTTCAGACGTGATCCGCCGGATCACGCCCGAATCCACCGAATTCCTTGCCGACAATTTTGCGTTCATGGTGCGTGAAGGCCAGCAGCGTTGGGGAAAGCCAACGATGCGGAAGCCCGACGGCGCGGACTCAGCAAGCTGGAATCTCCCCACGGGTGCCCGCATCATCTTGAACTGCAACCCGAAGAGTCTCAGTGCGATGTTCCAGACTCCCCAGGGCGTTGAGATCGACCGGAAGCTGGGGGACTGACGTGGCCAGCGCCAAAAGGCGCCAGTCCCGCTTCCCCAACCGTCCGGCGTCGACGTCTCTGGCCGCGGGGACCTATGCCGTGTACGACGGCGTCGAGGTTCGGCTGTCTAGGAAGGGCCAGGGATGGGAGCTCTGGACGAAAGAGCGAATTGTGGGCTTCGCCAGAGATGAGTATGGCCGGTATCTGCGGCGAATTGCCATAGGTGATCCGTTGGAGTTGGAGTGCTTCAGACTCGAATATCACGCCACCTACCGAGGCATCACCTTTGAGGTCCAATCCCCGGAAGGGCCGGTCATGGCCTGGACGAGCGACTCGAGGTCACTTGCTGAGGGGTTCGGACAGGTGGATCGTGGTGAGTACAGGAAGACCATCCCCTTGGACGACCCTGACCTCCATATCGCCACCACTCGAACTCCCATCGCCGTGCCATGGGCGACGAAGCCGAGCAACGACGGGACGCCCAACTGGAACGACTTCCGGGACCGGCTCGTGGACACGTTCCGCAAGACCTCGGAACGGCTCATCCTTATCATCGCCTCAGACGTGGACCCAAAGAAGTATGTCCAATTCGCGAGGGAGGCCGACCGGCTGGACGCCGAGGCCCCCGCCGCGGATGTCGCCGCCGATGCGAAGGAGTCGGTACTGAGTGACGCCGGATGGAGGAGGCCGGGCATTGCACAGCCGAACTGGGCTTCGTCGCTTGCCCTTCCAGCGCTGACGACAGAATACGGAGCATTCGCGGAGCGCTGTGTGGCCGCCCTGCGTGACGCTTACGGCGTGGCAAGCCCCGATGAGCTTAGCTATAGGGCATGGCGTGAGGCCGAGCGGATGCCCGAAGGGGAAACGTGGTCCGCCGAGAGGGTGGAACGAATGGACAGGGGCGCTCCGGTGGTGGAGTTGCCAGCTCTTGGACTCCGACGGAGCCGACCCAAGTGAAAGGTAAAAATGCCCGCCTGAGCGGGATAATTCTGCATAAATATAAAATCGATGGATGAATTGACTGGTCCGAACCGTGCCAGTCCCGTAGGGTCCTTGGATGGGGAAGAAATTACGCGAAACACTGCTGTCTTGCTTGATCATGGCAGCCATCCTGGGGACCACCAGCTGTGCGATTCCGGCAGGGGTGAGCACGGCGCCGACTGATGCTCCGACACCAAGCACGCCTCCGCAAGTGTGTCGCTCTGTGGAGGGAATCCCGGTGGCTACGGAGGACTGTGTGTTGGTGGATCCTGAAGCGGCCATGGCGGCGAACGAGCTGTACCGCCAGCGAAGAGCCCTGACGCCGGACATGCGGGAACATCTCAATTCCCATCTTGAACCCGCTCGAAAGGCACTTGAATCACTCAGCGAGCCCACCACCGCAACTGCCGTAGTGGAAGCGTTCGGCTCTGTTGGACTTACGGACGCGGTGCAGACGGATGACAACGGAAATGGTGTGCGGTTCGGGGCAGCGTCGCCGCAGGGCGGATGCCTCTTCGGATACGTGGCGCCCGACGGCAAGGTCGACATTTCTACCGGCGGCAGCATTATGGACGGCGGCTGCCTGGAGATGCCCGGGCACTGAGCCCCATCTTTTGGGATGCGACCCCATTTCTCCCAACACCTAGGCCACCCCCAACCACCACCTAGACGCCCCCAAAACACCCCTAATTTCAGCCGATTCACCACCTAGTTTCCGCTTTCCGCCCTGTGGCCCTTCGGCCCGCCCATAGTGTCCTTCTCAGAACGAGCACCCGAAATTTTGTCGGGGCCGCTCCGAAGAAGAGTGCACAACTATTGGGGGTTGGGTCATTGAAGCTGAGTCAGCAACAGAGCATTGCCGCCGCTGTGGATCAGTGGATCACCGGCATTCCCGGGCGTATCCCGGGCCACGTCATTTTTGTCGAGAATCCTGACCATACCGGCTACGCGAAGACGCTGGCCGGCGAGGACTCCACCATTTTGGTCCTCAACGGGAAAAACACGGACCCGAGCATTGTGCCCGTCACGGGATCCTTCGATGTCGCAGGAGAAGAACTCCTGGTGGACGGCACGCTGAGCCTGGAAATCCAGGACTATGTGGCCATCCCGTTCGTGAACCTTGTGGGTGTGACGGTAGTCAGGATCACCACCAAAGAGGACTGGCAGGCCTTCTTCGACGACGCCGAGGAAGCCTGCCGAACAGGCCACTTCGTCCAGCAACTTACCGAGGTCAATGCGGTGCTGGCTGAGCGGGGACTGCTGAGCGGGGCGCCAAAGGACAATCTCCTTCTGGCCAGGCTCCACATCACGTGGGGTGGATCCGTTCTCAGCGGACCCTACGGAACCAAGATCGGCACGGTTGGGGACGCTCTCGCTGACTTGCGGATCAGGTCCATCGCCCTCCGGCCGGAGTCCGCCGTTGCCGCGGCCTACTACCCCTGGGACATCTACGAGTCGCTGGCCGCCAAACCGTGGATTGCCCGCTACCTGGCCGCGTTGGACGCCTGGAAGTTCGTAGCCCGCGAGGACCGTGCCGCCACCAGGCTGGTGGGATTCGGAGCCAGCCTCTACGGCGCAGCGCTGAGGGACGGTCTGCCGTCAGCGCATGCTCCCTTCATCCTGAAGCGGGGGAATGACCATACCCTTCTGGACGCCCAGACCGGGCGTCTCTTCAAGATCGGCCCGGACGCCGCAGCCATTATCGAAGCCGTTTCCAACCTTCGCGACGTCAGGGTGGCTGCCATCGCAGCGGCGCCGGCCATCAAAGTTTCAGCTGCGCTCGCCGAGGAAGCCGCCCATGCTGTCCTGGACCGGTTTGGGCAACTCGGTATCGACATTATTGGTGCACGCTGATGACCGTCGTGCCGATCCTTCCCACCCCCAGGACACAACTCCCGCTGTGGGTACCACTCGTCTCCCAGCACGACTTCGCAGGGGAAAGCCATACAGCGGTCAGTGCCAACGGAGTCCATGTCACCTTCGACGACGGACGGCAACGCCTCTGCGCCAAGAGCGGGCTCTGGAACACCAACCTGGGCTACGGAAACGGGAACATCGCTGGGGCCGTAGCCAAGGAACTCCACAAGGCGTCCTACCTTCCGCTCTTTCGCACGGCTCACCGCGCGGCCATTGAAGCTTCCAAAGCCTTGGTGAACCTGCCGTCCCACAGCTTCCACCGCGTCCTCTTCTCTACCTCCGGAGGCGCTGCCAACGATGCCGTGATGAAGCTGGCACGCCAGTACTTCGTCCTTGACGGGCAGCCTGAACGGAAACTTGTCGTCGGGCTGAAGGGCAGTTATCACGGGCTGACGTATGGAAGCCAGGCCCTGAGCGGCGATGAACTGGGACAAGCCGTGTACGGAGTGGACCGGCGGAGTATCCGGCACATCAGCTTTGACGACGACGGTGTGGAACTGGCGCAGCTCATGCGCAGGGAAGGCTCCAGGATTGCAGCGGTCATCATGGAGCCCGTCCTTGGATCAGGCGCGGAAGCGGTCCCTGACGCTTTCATCGAAGCGGTCATCAAATACCGGGACCAGCACGGCTTTCTCGTGGTGGCCGACGAGGTAGCCACCGGCTTCGGGAGAGTAGATGGCTGGTTCGCCTCCGACGCGTGGCCTCAGCAACCAGACGTCATCGTTACGTCCAAGGGACTGACCAACGGCACCAGCGCCTGCGCCGCCCTCCTGATCGCACAGCGGGTGACAGAAGCTTTCGATAAGAACGAATCCGTCTTCGTTCACGGGGAAACACAGGCAGGCACACCGGCAACGTGCGCGGCGATCATCAGCACCATCGCCGAGATGAAAAGACTGGACCACAACACGCTGACCAAGCAGGTGTCCTCTGGCCTCAGCAACCTCATCGAGGACCTGCAAAACACTAGAGGCATAGGCAATTCCACGGGTCGCGGCTGCATGAGGGCCATCAAAATGCTGTCCCGCAACGGAACACCCCTTTCATCAAACGGCGTCCTTGCCGTAGTACGGCGCATCCACGACGCCGGGGCAATCGTGCAAGCCGGGCCGGGACGAATCCAACTCCTGCCCGCACTCATCTATACGGAGGAGAACTTCGAGGAACTGCGCCAGGCCATCCGCACTGGCCTGGCCGCTGCCGAAAAGGATGGGGTCTTCGCATGATCGCGGACCACATGTGGCGGACCCGCTGTGTCATCCTCGACGACGGCACGGCCTCCAAGTACATCGGCGGCCTGACCCGCGGACGGACGGGATTGGTGGTGGACAGCCACCTGGGAGGACACCGGGACAAGCTGTTGGCCGGCCAACTCAACGGTGCACCGGTCCTGGACCTGCACGCGACGCCAGTGACCGTGGAAACCGTCCGGACGGTGGGTAGCTTCATCCGCGAAAACGGACTTCAGACCGTTGCGGGGCTCGGCGGAGGCTCAGTCCTGGACGCGGTCAAGCTCGCCGCGCTGTTCACAGCGGATCCGAGCCTGGCCATCTTCGCCGAACGCCATGCCAAACGCTCAGGCCTCCTGGTCCTCCCGCCGGTGACCAACCCCAAGGAACGTCCCAAGACCATTCTGATGCCGTCCACCGTGGGGACCGGCGCCGAAGTCAGCGCCGTAGCGTGCCTGGACACCGCCGTCGGACGCCGTTTGATTGTCTCGCGGCACCTGACAGGTGACGCTGCACTGCTCGACGCCGGACACCTCGCCACCCTGCCCAAACGGCTGGTTTACGAGGGGCTGCTTGAAGCGTTCCTGCGCGTGGCCGGGACCATGATTGGCAGCCACCACAGCATCTTCGACGACGACGGCCATGCACTCATCCAACGGATAGTGCAGCTGGGGCAGCAACTGTCCTGCAAGGATGCTCAGGAGCTGAGGCTGGCCGCCGCCCGCCTGAGCATGGAAACGCACACCGGCTGGGCACTGATGGGGCGCAACCCTTACGGCGCCAAGCACTGGTACGTGGCGAACGAGCTCTCCTACGTCACGGGCGCGCGGAAAATGACGGCAACGGCCTCGGTGATTGGCCCTATCTGGAGAGAAATCGGTGAGGGCGCCGCAGGGTGGGGCGATTCCACACGGCTCAAGCACCTCTGGAACATGGTGACGGCAACGGAACCTTCACTGGATCCCGATCCTGGGCGGGGTATTGACGAGTTGATGTGGCAGTGGGGCGTCACGGGGCTCCCATCCATCACCGAGGAAATCCTGGTCCGCACCACAGACGCCTGCATCCGCAACTGGGGCGGCGGGCTTCCGATGCTTCGAGGCATCGACGCCGCACAGATCCAGCACATCCTCAGCGCCGCTGCGGGAGGATCCCACATCTTGCCAGGCCCCACGGGCAATCTACGAGAGGCAGGGGAGAGGGGGTGAACACATGAACAGCACCAACACGCTCGAGAGCCTGGACCTCCACATCCAGGAGCTGGAGCCCATGGACGTTCCGGATGACTGGGACGAACGAATCAAGGGCATTTCAGCGGGACTGGCATTGGTAGGAATTGCCGTCGCCATCACCTGATCTCCCGCCTGTCCGCCACCACAGCAGCAGCGAAGGGAGGTGAACGCGAATGCAAAAACAGCTCAACATCTACATCCAGGAGATCGAGTCGCTGGACACCCCCGACTTCCAGAACTGGTTCATCGGGGTCTCCCAGGGAGTCGCCATCGGCATCATCGCCGTCAGCATCACGTAGTGCCCGTCTGCAGCATTCACAACAACAAGGAAGGAGGAACCAATGATCGCAAACTCGACGCTCCAGCTGTCCATCGAAGAGCTGGAGAACCTCGACACCCCGGACGATACGCCGTGGTACATCCGGGTTGGTGACGTCATCATCATCGCCGGCATCGTCGTCGGAATCGCCGCCACATAGCCGGTGCATGCGGGTGGTGCCACGTTCCGTCCCACCCGCGTGCATCCCCGGACCACTCTCAACCTCCCGGAGAACACGAGCTGATGAACACCGCAAAAGATAAGACCGCCGACGCCGTTCTGCGGATCCTGGGCCATGTGGATCCGCCGGAGGATCTGTACAGCGTTTCAGGTTCCCGCCTCTATGACCTTGTCACCGCCAACGACCTGACGGAACTGCCCGAGATCCTCACCGCGGCGCGCAAAACCGCGGGGCCCATCCTTGAGTTGGCTGCCGGTTCCGGACGGATTACCCGTCCCCTCCTCACTTTGGGACGTCCGCTGACCGCGGTCGACTCTTCCCGGGAAATGCTGGCCTTGCTCAAGACCAAGGTGGAAATGCAGGCCTTCAACCCGCGCAGTGTGGCGGTGGACATGGTGGAGGCTGACATGTCCGGCTTTGAGCTCGGCGACGGATACGGCTGCGTGGTTCTCGGTGCCAGTTCCATCACCCTCCTTGACCCGGTTGGCAGGCGTGCGTTGTTCCGCAGGGTCCGCGGCTGTCTGGCGCCGGAGGGTCGTTTCCTTCTCACGGTCCTGAACGCGGACAGCCACCATGCGTCAGAAGACAACGACGGCGGCACAACAGTTTCGCCGTTGGGCAAGGACTCGTTCCTGATCACCACGGAAAGCCGCGACCCAGCCAACGGTGCCCGCCACGTCACCATGATCCACGTCAGTTTCGGTGAGGGCGGCACGTACCGGTCTTCGGCGTACGCCAGCGACATCGCGTTCGTCAGCAACAGCCTCATCGAAGAGGAAATCACTGCTGAGGGCTTGACCATCCTGGAACGCAGGCCGGTCCGCATCGCCACACGCACCCCTGGCCTGGACGACATTGAGTTGTGGGTGTGCGGCGTATGAGCATCGATCCTGTACGGACCCTCGATCCGTCGCTGGGCCTGGTGTCCGAATCGGGGGTGTACGTGCCCAACGAGGTTGGGCTGTGGCGAACCGCCGGTGTGTTGGCACATGGGCGGGCATCGCAAGCAGGGTTCGCCTCCGCCGTCGGCGCTTTTGATGTGAGGAAACGCGACTCAATCACCCGGGGTGCGGGAGAAGCTGTGGAACGGTTTGCGCTGGCTCCCGCGCCCGCGGATTCCGAGCACCTTCTTGTCCGGACAGGGGGTGCGGACCCGCGGATCGACTTCATCTCGGCGGCGCTTGGGAGACCATCAGCGCTCGCCTACGAATTTCCTTGGTACCGGGCCACCAACCTGCTCACCGGAAAGGCCTCGCATGTTCCGGCGCCGGTAGTGGATTACTGCCCCGGACACATGGAGGCGAATCCGTGGGACCGCTTCTTCGATCCGTCTCCCAATGGTGCAGCATCGGGTCCATCGGAGGTCTTTGCGCAGATTGCGGGCATCGGGGAAGTGCTGGAACGGGATGCGTTCCTGGCCGCATGGCACCAGCGGACACCCTTGTTCAGCTTCGATGTGGCGTCCCTGCCCGACGCTGTGCGGTCCACCCAGGAGGCGCGGAGCTTCCTGTTGCTCCTTGACGCGGCGAGGTCTGCCGGCGTCGAACCGTTGTTGGCTTTCATCCCGCAGCAGGGCAGCCCGCTGGTTACGGCGGTGTGCGTGATTGCCGACGAGGCGCACTTTGGTGCGGTAGGGCTCAAAGCGGCCGCCCATCCTGTGTCCGCGTTGCGTGGAGCACTTCAGGAAGGCCTCCAAATCCGGGAGCTGTTTCAAACCCGTTCCCGTCCGCGGTCTCCCGAGGCGGTGACGGATGACGATTCCCGTGCCGACTTCTGGACGACGCCGGCCCCCATTGACGGGTTGCTTCGGTGGGTCCAGTCCTTCCAGCCGGTGGTTCTCCCCGACATCCAACCCACGCCGGACGTTGAAACCTTGGTGCGATACCTCGCGGGAAGGGACATCCAAACGCACTGGGTGAGCCTCACCCACAGGCTGCCCGAAGCGATCCAGGACATGGGTTGGGTGGCCGGAAAAGCGATCTGCCCCGGCACAGTCCCCCTCACCATGGACGAAACCAAACGACTGTTTCTGCCCGGCCATATCTCAACCCCGCACCCGCTGATATGAGCAGGCTCAAAGTGCGCGCAGACCGGGCGGTCGAGTGGCCCGTGCAGCTTTCCCCGTCGGGGTCCATCGATGCCCCGCTTGCGGCTGCCGGGCCCTGGATCGTGGCCATTAACGGTGTGCCGAAAGCCAGAGTCTCCGCCGACGTCGCGAACGTCCTCAAAGCTGTGGACGGGAAGAAGGACGCGGCCCAAGTGGCGCATCTTCTCGGATCTCCGTGGACAGCCCAGGATGTCGCGGGGATCGTCGGCCAGTTGGCGCACACAGGAATATTCGACGGCGGTGCGGTGCCCGTTGCGCTACGACGGGTCCAGTTCAGGCCGCCACTGACAGTGCAGTTCACCCTGTTCAATCCCGCGCCCTTGCTGCAGTTCTTCCGACCCATGGTGGCGGCCATGGCGCGGCCCGGCATGGCTGGGGTTGCCCTGCTTCTTCTTCTCGGCGGAT
Organism: Paenarthrobacter sp. CCNWLY172; assembly: GCF_037402035.1. Classification (NCBI taxonomy): domain Bacteria; kingdom Bacillati; phylum Actinomycetota; class Actinomycetes; order Micrococcales; family Micrococcaceae; genus Paenarthrobacter; species Paenarthrobacter sp. CCNWLY172. The sequence continues at coordinate 131,102 of NZ_JBBEGB010000004.1, read as the reverse complement.
TGGTGGGCGCTTTCATTGCGGGGCCCAGCATGTGGCGGGTCCTGGCTACACCACTGCCGGTGGAGGCCTACCTGTACGTCGTGGCGGCGATGTTCGTGTCCACGCTTCTGCACGAACTGGGCCACGGCATGGCACTCACGTACTTTGGCGGGACACCGCGTCGCCTTGGGATCATGCTGTTCTATCTTTCGCCTGCGTTCTTCTGCGATGTGACGGATGGGTGGCGGCTGAGCTCCAGAAAGCAACGCGTCCTGGTTGCCTTGGCAGGGCCTCTGGTCCACGTTGCTCTGGGAAGCATGGTTCTGGCCGGCCAAGCGCTGCTTCCCGAGTCATCGGTGAAGGATGCCGCTGTCCTGTATGGCGTCATTTGCTACGCCGTGGCCGTGCTCAACTTGTTCCCCTTCATCAAGCTGGACGGCTATGTGGCACTGATGTCTGCGGTGGACATTCCACACCTCCGGAAAAAGTCCTTGGATGCCTTGGCCGATGTCGTCAGCTTCCGGGTCCTCGGATCCCGACGCGCACTGGGCCCCGGCGGCCTGCTTCCATGGTTTGGGCTCGCCAGTTTTGTTGCCGGAATAGCCTTCATGCTGATCGGTTACCAACGCTTGGTGCCGATTTTCCTTCAGCTGGGCTTTGTGGGCCACTTGGTGGTCCTCGCGGTCCTGTGCCTGCTGCTTGTCTTGGCACTCAGGGGTGTAATCCGGTTCTTCCAGGCTGCGGCCGCCAAGGGGAGTCCGAGTTGGCGTCGGCTCGTGGTGGTGACGCTGGGGCTGGCGACCATCGGCGTGCTCCTGGCGATCATCCCTGTCAGGGCGGTAACCATTGCTGGCTACACCTACCAAGGTGGTCAGCTGAAAATCGTAATGCCGGTCCAAGGCCCGTCCCAGGCACTATCCCCCGGAGACGCAGTCACGCTGCAATCGCAGGGAATGATCCTTCACGAAAACCTGGGGCGGGCAACCATCGATGACCAACCGCCGTCGAACTCCATGGCACCGCTGGACACCTTGGTCCCCGTAGCCCTCGCAGGCGACCCCCTGCCGGTAATTGCCTTCTCCGGCCGCTTGGAATCAGGAACGAACCTTTCGTCCTCCGGGCGGGCCGAAGTAGCCAGCCACCACGAGACCAGCTTGGGGGAATGGCTCTGGGAATCCATCACCAGTTCGCCCCTGTGGCCATGGCAAGCAGGACCAACTGCAGACTCCACGAAAGGGCAGCCATGACAATTCACGCCAGTTTTGAGCAGTTCAGCAAGAAGAGGGGCGGACGTTTCGCCGTCGAGGGGCTGACATTCGATGTCCCCGCGGGGAAGGTGGTGGGACTGATCGGCCCTAACGGAGCAGGGAAAAGTACCGCGCTCGCCGGCCTCACAGGTCTGGTGGAGGCGACGTCCGGCCGCGCAACTGTGTTCGGTGTGGACTACCGATCCCTGCGCAGGCCCGCCGGCAGGGTGGGTGTGAACTTGGACGGGATGGACGTTGAGCCCGGGCTGACGGGGCGTCGGCACCTGCAGATCTGCCAGCTCGCCGCCGGAGCAGACAGCGACAACGTGGAGCGGGCACTGGAGCAGGTGGATCTGGCGGCCGAAGCCAACAAAAAGGTCCGGGACTACTCGTTGGGCATGAAGCAACGCCTGGGGATTGCCTCCGCGTTGGTTGGTAATCCCCAGTTACTTGTCCTCGACGAGCCCGCCAACGGACTGGACCCCGAAGGCATTCAATGGCTGCGACGGTTCTTGCGCGAATTCGCCGCCGCTGGTGGCAGTGCGCTGGTTTCGAGCCACCAACTAATGGAATTGGAACAAGTGGCGGACCAAGTTGTCATCCTTAAACAGAAGGTCCTTTTCAGCGGAACCCTCGGGGAAGCCAAAGCTCTTGGCGGGGGCAGCCTTGAAGCTGCGTACTTCAAAATCCTGGCAGGTGCCTAATGACCGGTGGCGCTGTGGCGGCAGTGACAAGCGGGATCCGATCGGAGCTCCTCAGGTACGTCAGCGGATATTCCAGCCTGGGTATCGTGGCGTTCAGTGCGCTGGTGCCGTGGTTCGTGGCCAACTTCCTTGGATGGCCGGACAGCTCGGGTGGTCTGTCGGTTTCGGACAACATCAGGATCTTCTGGTCAGTGGCCGCAAGTATTGCGCCGGTAGCCACGTTCGCAGGAAGCTATCTGGTCACCCGCGAAGCCTATTACGGGACGCTCCGCCGCTCTGTGGTGGCAGCCGGAATGACGAATGTGCTGGTGAGCAAATACGTTGCCGCGGTGATGGTGGGACTCGGCTCCGTCGTCACAGGCATCGTGGTGTGGGGCGGAACCGTAGTCTTCTCGCTGCCACCGGATGTTGCCTCGCAGCTCGTGGCCCCGGAATCGCTGGGACTGTTGCCGGGGGTGCTGGTGGCCTCGGCTCTCGCTGCTGTCTGGGGATGCTCGCTTGGGTGGATCTTTCAGCACTACTACGCGACGACGATCCTCACGTTGGTGATTCCACTCGCCGTCGAACTGCCGCTGCTCGCGAACGCCCCGGACGTGGCCCGCTGGCTTCCGTCCGGCGCTTTGGCGGGGCTCGCTTCTGTTCCCTTTGAGGGCCTGCTCGAACCCAGTGCGGCGTTTTGCGTATCCCTGGGATGGCTGCTGTTCGCAGGCTTTGGCGCCGTGTGGTCCCTTCGCCGGAAGGAGCTTTGACGTGGTGTCCGCTTTTCTCTCGGACCTGCGCCGTCCCTGGCTGTGGAAGGGCTCGGGTGTTGGCGCCGCGTTGGTGCTGGGCTTCATGGCCTTGATTGCCGCAGCGCTTGGACCCGGTCCGTCCATGGAGGGCTTCGACGAGTCTTTGGTGGATGCAGGCCTGACGCTCACGCTCACTGCGGCCGCGGTGGTGGGCTCCTTCGCTTTCACCGCCGATTACCGCATTGGTTGTTTCAGCCGCCGGGTCCTGCTGTTTCAGCGGATCCCGGCGTTCCTGGGCCGGGCAGCCACTACATCATTGGGCGCGCTGATCAGCGGCGCAGTAGTTGGCCTGACCTTTGTCCTATCCGGGAAACTGGTGGATGAATCGTGGCACGTGAGCTTGACCGTTGTCCCGGCCTTCGCGTGGCTTGCCGCCATGGGATCGGTGTGGGGGTTCGCTGCAGGTTCCCTCATCCGCAACCACCTGGTGAGCCTGTTCGCCGTACCCCTTTCCCTTCTGCTCCCGGAGATGCTGATGGGCCCGGATACCACTTTCTTCCCGGTCCTCGCCGCCGACTGGGCACACCAATCAGCTGTCAACATACCGGCTTGGGGCTCTTTTATGGGAGCAGCGGGCTGGCTTGTAGTTGTCACAGCACTAGCCTTCGGAGTTTTCCTGAAGCGCGACCTCGCCTGACTGTTCAACCCCTTCCCAAGGAGTACAACGATGAATCGCAAACCCTTGTTATGGCTGCTGCTGGCCTTGGTGCTCGCCGCCTATGCTGTCTCGATCTTCGTCTCCAACCCAGGGCAATCGCCGTGGTCCATTATCACCGGAATCATCATGTCGGCCGCATCGGTAGTCATGGTGTGGAGATACAGCTGGGAGATCAGGAACAACCGCCCGTCGTGACCGAGCCGGATGAAGCCCGCCTCGTCGGCGACCCAAGAGGGACGTCTCGGAGGCGGGCTTGCAGGCGACGGTTGGAGGCCTTCCAACTGGCTTCAAACAAAGGAGTTATCTGCCCGGTTTGACCGGTTTTACCACTAGCGCCGAACCACCACCGCGCCTGGTCGGCTCGGCAGCCGCGGTCATCTGTCCGTCCTTGCCAAATTCGATGGCCGTCGCTGCCCCGATCTCCGCCGCCGACGTAAAGGCATCACCCGCCGGAACCAGGTCATGGCCCAACGACTCCAGTGCAGGACCATAGGCGTCAATGAAGGCGGGCTCGGAACTGACAGTCGCTCCATTTCGAGGTGCAGCCCGTGGCGCAGCAAGGGCCTCGGAGACTGTCATCCCCAGGTCGACGCGGTTCAGGATGGTCTGCAGCACCGTGGTGATAATGGTCGATCCACCGGGGGATCCCAGTGCCAGGAACGGCTTCTGGTCCTTCAAAATGATGGTGGGCGACATTGAGGAACGCGGCCTCTTGTTCGGTTCAATCCGATTGGGATCCTTCGGATCGTAGACCGTGCTGAAGTCAGTCAGCTCATTGTTCAGGAGGAAACCCCGGCCAGGAACAACAATTCCCGAACCACCGGTCTGCTCGATCGTCAGCGTGTACTCCACCACGTTGCCCCACTTGTCGGCGACCGTCAGGTTCGTCGTGGAGATGTTCTCCGTATCCGTTTCATTGGCGAGGGGCGCCACGGCAGCCGGGCACGCGCCGTCGTACGTTTCTATATTGCCGGGGGCGACAGGCTTGGGAGCGGCCGCCGTCGGATCGATTTCGCAGGAGCGTTCCTTGGCGAACACATCGTTCAGCAAAGTACCGGTGGGGACATTCACGAAGGCCGGATCACCCACGTAGGCGCCGCGGTCCGCGAAGGCCAGGGAGCTGGCCTCGAAGTAGTGGTGCAGGGCATCGGCCGGTTTCATGCCCTTGAGGTCGTAGTTTTCCAGGATGTTCAGCGCCTCGCCCACGGTGGTACCGCCGCTGCTGGAGGGCGCCATGCCATAGACGTCATAGCCGCGGTACTCCACTTTGGTGGCGTCCTGGTCCAGTGCCTTGTAGTTGGCAAGATCCTGGGTGGTCATGAACCCCACCGGGACGGGAAGCTTGGTTTCCGCGGTCTTCGGCGGCGCCTGCACGGTCTTGGCGATCTCCTCTGCGAGCAGACCTCCGTAGAAGGCGTCGGTGCCCTCCTTGGCGAGCAGCCGGTAGGTCGCGGCGAGGTCGTGGTTCTGGAAGACACTTCCGACGGCGGGAGCGTCACCACCGGGAAGGAACAGGTCCCGGGTTGGCGTGAAGGCGTCAAATCGGACCTTGTTGTCCAGGGTCTGCTGGCGGAATGTCTCATCCACGACAAAACCGCGGTTGGCCACCTTGATGGCGGGCTGCAAGGCTTCGCCCAAGTCCAGGGTTCCCCAGCGTTCCAGCGCGCGCTCCCAGGTGGCAGGAGTGCCGGGGACGCCGACGGAGACGCCGCTGGTGACCAGATCCGGCGTGAACTTGTACGGCTGCTTGGTGGCAGGGTCAATGAAAGCGTCGTTGGGCATGCCGGCCGGAGCGGTTTCACGGCCGTCGATGGTGCCCACTTGTTTGGTCTTCGCATCGTAGAACACGAAGTAGCCGCCGCCGCCAATGCCGGCGCTGTAGGGCTCGGTAACGCCGAGGGTGGCTGCAGCTGCAACCGCGGCATCTGCTGCGTTGCCGCCCCTCTTCAGTACTTCAATGGCGGCCGCGGATGCCTCGGGATCCACGGTGCTCACGGCACCTCCGTAGCCGGTGGCCGTCGCGTTCTTGTCGGTTGAGCGCGGATCGGCGAAGGCGGGACTGGCCATCGCCCCGCTCGTCGCCGTTAGGGCCAAGGCTGCCGTCACAGCAGCCAGTTGACGTCTCACATGTGTCATGGTTCCTCCCAGAGTTGTTCCAGACGGTGATGTGGGTGGACGGTCCGGTCACCCTACCCCGTGGCTCTGCAAGGGGACAACGGTTGTCATTCGGGTGGGTTTGGGGGTAAGGCGAGGCTCGAGGGAACCTATTCGTCGGCTCCCTTTACACTGAGATCACCGATGATGGCTGCGGGGGTTCGGAGAACGGGGCAGGCCCAAACGCCCTGGGCGCCCACCAGTTGAGCGGCCAAGGGGTGATTGTTGGGATGCCAAGGACACTGGGGCCAATTGCTGTTGGTGGGGCCGTTTTCTTCGATAACCCATTCCTGGACCTGGTCCGCTACTGATACCAACTGCTCGGCCCGTGGTAGGTCACGCCTGACCGACACACCTTGTCCCGATGAGTCGCGGACGCTGTAAATCATTGCCGAGAGTGCCTGCGGGTCGTCGTTCCAAGCAAGATCTTCGATGCGTGGTTCCTCAAGCCCGCTGGACCTCACATCCTGCAGAACGTGCCTGATGATCTCTACAATCTTTGCTGTCATAGCAGCCTCTCTGGCTGGAACCACTACGTCGACCTGGAACCACTAAGTCGACGCAACGGTACACCGGATATCAAGACCCAATCTCGCTGGACTTGTAGGCTCGGTATTCAGTCTGGGTTGTAAGTGTCCTGGAAACGTCATGAGGGAAGTAGGTTGATGGCCGCCGCCCTTGAATTCGTCAGGTACCAATCAACGAAAGTGAATACGCGCGGAATCCACGTCGGGATCTTTGGCCTGGCTAACGGACTGGCGAAGGACGGAAAGCTAAGCGAAGAGGACCATCGTTGGTGGCAGACCGCGAATGCTTGGTACGACGCCGCCTACCCTGACCCGAATCTCATGGATTCCACAGTTTATGACCGCACCATCAATCTCCACGCCCAAGCGTGGTTCAAGACGAGTGCCGTGCATTTACTGGACAGGGTCCCCGGCTATCTGGCGTTGTTGGATCGCCACGGGGTGCAATGGGAAGAACTTCATTCATCAACGCCGGGACGTGTCCTCTACGAAGACGACGTTCAGGTGGTGGTGGTACCGAACCGCTGAGTAGGTACCGTAGAGCCATGGCAATCAACTTTGACGTGCGTCGTGCCGAGCCTGCGGATGCGCTCGACATTGCAAAAGTGCATGTGGATACGTGGCGCGAAACCTACCGGGGCTTGATGAGCGACTCGGAACTGGACGATCCCGGTCTCCTGGAGTGGCGGGAGAAATTCTGGACCGCAGCGCTGACTGATCCCCGCTATGAACAGAACAACGTCGCCGTCGCTTTGCATGACAACAGATTGATCGGCATTGCCATGTCAGGCCCCTCATCTGATCTTCCTGAGGAGCCGCAGGAGTTGTACGTCCTTTACGCGTATGCATCGTCCCACGGCTCGGGCGTGGGAGCGGCGCTTCTCGACGCAGTGATCAGCCCTTCCGCACCTGCTGTGCTGTGGGTGGCCGACCCTAATCCGCGAGCCCAAGCCTTCTACCAGAAGAACGGATTCATTGCCGACGGAGCGGTGAAGGTCGAAGACGGCGTAAGGGACATCCGGATGGTCCGCACCTTTCAGACAAACTAGCCCGATGCCAAGGAGTTCCGACGAGCAATAACGAACCGGGCGCCAACACCCGTCAGGCCTATGACCAAGGCCAGCAGAGTCGTGGGCAGCGCGGCTCCGTCGGGACCTAGGCCCCGCCCGAATACATCACGTCCCATCGAGAGCATCGCCGGGATGTCTCCTGCCAGTACACGTGTGCCCAGGACGGATTGGACGGCGGTGAAAAGCGCCGGGAGCAGCCACAGGAAGAGGATGTTGAGCACCCAGGCAACGGCTCGACGGGCGGGCCGGAGGCCGCACCACGCCAGCGCGCAACCCACCAGGACGGCAGGAACCCATCGGGCAACAGTAGGTACGGCGGTGGGAACGCTGAGGAAGCCCAGCGTGCTCACCACCCACACCACGGCCCACGACGTGACCGGGATGGCCATAAGCCCGAACCCGATGGTGGCCCTTACGGTGGAAGACGAAGCGATAAGTAACAACGCGACCAGCGCTGCCAGTACGCAACCGATGACTCCGGCCAAAAGACCTCCGAAGTAGAGCCCGGGCAGGCTTCCGGGCAAGAGCCCTTCCCTGAGTACCACGAATGACTGGATGGTGACGGCGACGTGAACCACGAGGACTCCGGATAGGGCGCACCACGTGACGAGTCGACGGCGGGCGGGTGACCAGATGCGAACTGCCAGCCCGGCAACAGCCCCACCAACCGTGAGGAGGGCCAGGATGGTGGTCGCCTCATATTGACTCAGAGGCAGCAGGGCCATCGGCATCAGATCTGGCATCACCTGCGTAGCCCACAGGTTCTGAAGAGGCAGCGTGGCTCCGGTGATCCACCAAGGGGCCAGGCCAAGAATGCCGCCGAGGAGTCCGATCAACAACCCCCACAGAGCGTCCCGGGCGGCCGTGTTCGATGGCGTCCCGGACGGGACAGAGTGCTGTGCAGTTTGCTCGGGGTGGCTCACGAGGCTCCTCGTTTGAGTCTGACTGGAGTGCCCGAGCCTATAGGCGGAGGGCCAACCGCCAATACTACACCGAGTGGACTAAATCCGAAGGTTCAAACAACCAGCCGCAGCGGCCGCTTCCCCAACTGAACGGTGATCTCCTGCCCCCAAGATGCCGTCAGCCGGTCATCTTCCATGCCGTCGCCGAACACCACCAGCTGATCGGATGCCACGGTAATCCGCAGCACCTCGCCGGCTTCGAGTACGCCTTCGGTCAGTGAGGCGCCCGTGACGGGGGAGGGCCATGCTTCGCGGACGAACCACGCGAGCCGCGGATCGGTGGGTGCCGGCAGTGCGCGTCCGCCGCGTTCCAGGGCGATCGACGCGCACCAGCCGGTGGCGCCGGTGCCCGTGGAAACAATAAGGCCCGACGACGATTGCCGCTCGGTTTGCCCGCCGGGCTGGGTGAAACTGGGCGCCGTCACGGTGTACTTTGCCGACTGGTGTGAGGCGTGCCCGATGAAAACTTCGTTGAGCGCCGAAAGCTGCTGCCCGTCGTCGAGCGTTGCCGTCACTGTGGTGAGGTCCTGGCAGTGCAGCCGCCCAACGTCGCCAGTGGCCAGGAGTGCAGCGGCCGCGGCCGGTGTGTGACGGACCAGGACTCCGGGGTTGGCGCCGGGCTCCGGGTCGATGCCGATGACCGGCTGCCCGTTCAGGTACTTGGCAACATTTGCCACCAGGCCGTCCTGCCCCACCACGGCGATGATGTCTTCCGCCGTGAGCAAGAAGCGGCTGAGGTCTGCGCGTTCCACTTCGGCCTGCCGCCAGTCGGAAGGCACGGCAGAACGGACTGTGGCCAAGGCTGCGGTGAGGTGATCGTGACGCTCCTGCACGTCCTGGATGCTGCGGCCGCGGGTGCTGAGGAAGAACTCGGCCTGGCCGCGGGTGGCGTGTCGGTCCAGGAGTTCCTGGAGTTCGGTCCGCCGGTGGACGATGACGATGCGCGGGGTGGCCATGACGATCCTTACTTGGTGAGCTCAGTTGTGGCTGGTTCCTTGAACAGCCCGGCAAGTGCTCCACTGAGCAGGTCCGGAGTGATGGTCAGGTTCCCGATGTTCGGCAGGCTTCCGGCAGCGTCCTTCAGGGCCAGTGCCAAAAGCGTGGCCTGTTCCATATTGCGGTAAACCTCCATAGTGGCGGCTTCGCGGGCGGCGGCTGCTTCGCCCACCAGGCGGATTTGGTTTGCCTCGGCTGCTGCGCCAATTCCTTGCCGTTCAGCAGAACCCTGCGCCTCAATCAATCCAGCGGCGGCCTTCTCTTCTGCGGCGCGGCGGGCGTTCGTGCCTTCTTGGGCCACCAGGTTCTCGCGGCGTACGGCGAGTTCGATCTGGCTGGCCATCTCGTTCTCGGAGATGGTGCGTTCGCGTTCGACGGCGACTGCCCGCCTCTCGTAAACAGCGCGGTCCGCTTCGGCTTGAAGTTGCTCCCGGACCGGAGTCTGCAGGGCGCGTTCGACGTCGGCTTCGGGCCGGACGGCCAGCACCTGAACGCCGAGGATTTCGATGCCCGTGGATTGCAGTCTGGCATCTGCCCGCAGGGCCTCCGTGAGGACCAGTCGGAGTTGGCTGACGCCGCGTTCGAGCGCCTCGGCGAGGGTGGTGGTGGCGATCTGGTCGATCGCGTGGCTTTGGCACAGCTGGCCGATGATCGTCGAGACCTGCTCACGTCCGGTAGCCGGCGCCTTGCCCGCGGTTTGCAGTCCGAAGTCGAGCCGGGTGGAGACTGCCACGGGGTCGATGAAGCGGTAGGTCACGTTGGCCTGAACACTGACGTCCTGGTGGTCGCGGGTGATGGCGTGGAAAAGGGTGGGCAGTTCCTGGTCGTCCACGGGAACCTCGCTCAACACAGAGTTCGCGGGGCGGAAGAAGAAGGCCTGGCCCACTCCTTGGTGTTTGACGGCGCCCTTTTGCAGGTGGACGACGTAGCCGGTGGGGCTGCCGAGGAAGTGGCTGAGCCAGGGGTAGCGCTTGATGGTGGCCATGAGGTTCTCGCTTTCGCTATTTTCTCGTCAAGTTGACGATAACTACACACTAGGGCGTACTCAGCTTTATTGTCAACATGACGATAACTTCCTATGCTTGATACATGCCCGCATCCCATTTCGCCCCCGAGCGCTTTCCGGTGACGGTGGACGTCGTCGCTCTCACTGTTCGCAACGGTGAGCTGAATGTCCTCCTCATTACCCGGCTCATCGAGCCCTATCAAGGAAAACTAGCGCTCCCGGGCGGCTTCGTGCTTGCGGGTGAGGACCTGCTTGAGGCGGCGGGCCGGGAACTGGCGGAGGAGACCGGCGTCGAACATTTGCCCGGTCACCTTGAGCAGTTGGGAAGTTACGGCCCGAAGGGGCGCGACCCCCGCGGCGACGTCCTGACCGTCGCGCACCTGCTGCTCGCGCCCGACTTTCCTGTGCTGTCAGCGGGCAGCGACGCTGAACAGGCGGCCTGGTATCCGGTGCGGGAGGTCCTTGATGGGAGGCTCGAGCTGGCCTTCGACCATGCGCGCATCCTCGACGACGCTTTGGAGCGGGCCAAGTCGAAGCTGGAATACTCGCCGCTGGGTGCTGCCTTCTGTGGCGACGAGTTCACCATCGCCCAGCTTCGCGCCGTGTACGAGGCCGTGTGGGGGACCCGCTTGGACCCGCGGAACTTCCACCGAAAAGCGACCGGAACACCCGGCTTCCTTGAGGACACCGGGCGAATGACAGCGGGCGACGCCGGTCGGCCGGCTGCGCTGTTTAGGCTCGCCCCCGCTGCGCGTCCGACGGCGGGCCAACCCACCCGCGCGGTGCTGAACCCGCCGCTGATGCGGCCGAGGGAGTAAAGCGGGTGACACTGAACTGGGCAGTCCCGATTCGCCCAGAGTTCAGGACGTTGAAGAGCCAGCGAGAATGAACCTTCACGCACACTTCCACGGACAATCACATCGGCTCTGTGACGGACAGGGGTTTCTTGTGCCGATGAGGGGACGTGAGGTGGCAAGGCGGAGTTAGGGACTGATGGCGTATTCCGTGAAGTGGCCACAGGGTTTAAACCCGAGACGGCGGTACACGGGTTCTCCGTCCTCGGAGGCCTGCAATACTGCGGTTTCGTATCCGGCTTCGCGCGCGGTGTCGAGTGCGGCCACGGTGATTGCGCTGCCGTAACCCCGCCGGCGGTCGGAGGCGAGCGTGGCAATGTTGTAAATCCCGGCGACGCTCGAATGCAAGAACACTTCGGCCGAACAGACGGGGCGACCGTTTATGTATCCGACCAGGTAGCGAGCGGGACAATCGGTGGCGAGGGCAGAGTCTGCGGCCTCGGCAAAGAATTGCTGGACCGTGGCTGCTGGCGGGCTCCAGTTTGCAGCGAGGATCGCGGCGTAATCGGCGAGCTGTTCCTGGGTGGTCACCTGACGGATTGTCAGGTCTTCTACTCGCGTCTCAGGGAGATCGCCGTGCAGGCCCTTCCACATGCCTGTCTCTGTCTCTGACGCCTCGAGGCCGGCGTTCTCAAGGTATTCGGCAAGATTGCCAGGAGTCGAGGCCGGGCCTACCCACCAGGAGAACGGGCGGCCGGTGGATGCCAGGGTTCGGACCGTCTCCGCGGTGCGGGTTTGCGCTGTGTCCTGAGCAAATTGGGCTGCGGCGACGATGTTGAAGGTGTCGTCGGCCAGGCCGCTATCGGCGATCAGGAGATCGGCTGTTTTCGCGACGGAGGCACCGAGGCGGTTACGGTGCAAGTGACTGGCATGCTCAGCTAGATTCTGTTCCATCGCGTGCTGCAGATCGGATTCAGAGCCAAGCGGAAAATTCGCGGCTTCCATGATGATCCATTCAAGCATGCTTCCTCAAGGGTGCCGGGCGTTGACCCCACTCAACGTCTCCGAAGCCTGCTGGCGGGCCGGGCCCAAAGCCAGCGAAGTGTGACACGGTAGTCTGCCGATCAGACCCCCAGACGGCTCGTCGAACGTCCGCAGGCCGATCCCCTACGGGCGCTGCTGTGGCGCGTAGCAACCAAAAACGCCGCTACTAGCATTCGCCAACCACCACCCCCTAGTGAAAGAGAACGTAGAAGACGATTGCCAGCGCCGGGAAGAGCGCCTGGCCGATGGCGCTGACCAGAAGGCGCTTCTCTGTGACCCACAGACAGAAACCAAGGAAGACGTGGCACGAGCAGCAGAAGATAACTATGGCCGACCCGCTGGCGGGATTGCCTGAGAAGTTCACCAGCCACAGGCCCACTGCGATGCCCAAGCCGAAGGTGATGTTGTAGGCGCCAACATTCATCGCCCACATCCGCACGGCGCGCACGTCTTCCGGCCTAATCAGGAAGATCCGGTGGAACCGTTGATCGCCATGGAAGAAGATCTCCAGGATGCCAACGCTTATCAGCGCCAGGCTGGTGGATCCGGCGAGTATCTGGCTCAGCACATTCATGCCGCGCTCCTAGGCCAATCTTGCAATCTCCGCTTCTTGCGTGCAGGTTACGCTTCAGGCGCGAAGACCTTCAAGGGCTGGTTTGCAAACGCAGTCCACTACCCATGCCCGCCCGCCTCCAGCCCGGCCGCAACAGCCCGCCTTGAACGCAACCGTCTCCGCTGACCTACGGCTCCTCAACCACAGCGCCGACGTCCGCCAAGCCAAAGGATCGCTGACCAGCGGCCGCCACACGATCGGCTTACGGGCGCTCAATCGGCAGCCGAGAAATTTTCAATCCAAGAGCTGCGCGACAGGGATATCCAAAGTTGGCTGATGCCCCTCGCTCCGTTGCGCAATATGCAGGACTTGTCTCGATACTAGGCAGGTTCGGGCTGCGGCTCTGGGTAAACTCGCAGTCAACGGAAGGAGCCTCGCATGACAAAGCGGAAAATTCACGGCATCTGGGTGTTGTACCTCATGCCGATCTTCCTGCTCTTCGGCTTGGTCATGTGGCTAATGCAAGATGTCCTGAATTGGTTCTGAGCGTCCGATAGTGGATCGGGACCACAGCGGGTGCTGGCGCGCTGGGAGTCTACGTGCAATGCCCGGTGGAGGATCCCTCACCGGACGCTTTGGTGCCCGTTCGGCCGCCGGCTTCATTCCCCGCAGACAGGTATGGTGCTCGCATGGCACAAATTATCGTTTACGGGCATCGAGGGACACTTGGCCCTCGGCGGGCGACGTTGAAGACTGCTATTCACGGTGCTGTCATGGCCGCTTTGGAGTATCCGGCAGACAAGTGCTTTCAGCGCTTTATCCTGCTGGACGATGAGGACTTCGTTCATCCTGAGGATCGCGGTGCCGACTACACAATTATTGAGATCTCCATGTTTCAGGGGCGCTCTGATGATGCCAAACGTGCGTTGATCGCAGAGCTTTTCCATCGCATCGAGGCGGAAGCCGGGATCGCGCCGCACAGTCTTGAGATCACGATTACCGAGACTCCCAAGGTGAACTGGGGCATCAGAGGATTGAACGCCGCTGACCTCGCTCTTGGCTACAAAGTAGAGGTCTGACCGGCAGCATCGTGAACGATAACGGATGGCTCACCGTGCCCTTTTTTGTTCGGCAAGCGTCCCTCACCGGGCCAAGCTCAAACCGGTTTGGCTGCCTCGCAAGACACATGCCTTATAGAATTCGGCCGTGATTGAAACACTTGCCGCCCAGGTCGCGTCCTATCTTGACGATCCAGACATATTGCTGTTGCCGGATCACCCAGAGAAAGAGTTGAGAGCAAACACTTGGGCGTACTCTGTGGCTCCTTTGCCCCGTTCTTCTGCCGGAGATCTTGCTGCCGCGCTCGATGAAGTCGTCAATGGACTGCGGAACCGATTCAAAGCGGCTCCACATCGTGGAACTTTTTACGCTTGGTATGACGAGCAGGCTGGCCAACTGCGTTGTTCACTCACCTCGCAAAGCCGGTTGCCCTTTGGAGGCAGAATCCGTACGACCAATGATTCAGCCCTAGTCATAGACCGGATACTCTCAGACCAGACTCCTGGATTCATCAGCTCGATAGGCTGCGAGAAGTCCCCTTTTCCGCCCCTTCCAAGGAGGAGACCGAGAATGACGAGCTACTCGTATGGGCTGTCCTTCTATGAATAGCCGGCGGAACGGTGCGCAAGCCGATCCCTAACCGGACTCGGGTCGCTGCCTGGACGATTGGAACCAATTGCACACGAGGAACGTAGGGTAGGACCACCCCAGCGCATGCGTGGAATGATGCCAGAATGACACACGAGGGAACCTTAGTTGGAACGGTCCGATCGTTGTACCGCTATCCCATCAAGTCGACCGCCGGTGAGGCGCTGCGCATAGCCAGAGTGACGGCGGGTGGACTGCAGCACGATCGTAAGTGGGCCGTGTACACCGATGATGGAGGCATCGCCAGCGGAAAACGTACCCGGCGTTTTCGTCCCGTCCTTGGGCTCATGCAATGGTCCTCCCGAATAGAAGACGGTCACGACATCCCAATACTGGTAAGCCCGGAGGGCATTCAATATCACGCCGATGACCCTGCGGCCCCGCAGGCGCTGTCCGAGGTGTTGGGCCAGCAGTTGAGATTGCGCCGAGAAACAACAATCAAGCACCACGACGAGACACCACTGCATCTGGTGACGACGTCATCTCTGGCAGCGATTGCCGTACTATCGGGACAACCGGTGGACGAGCGCCGGTTCCGCGCCAACATCATCATCGACACCGGAACCGAACCTGTCTTCCAAGAAGACAATTGGATTGGTGCTGAATTGGTCATTGGTGACCAGGTACGTGTGCGTCTGGGCCAAGGTATGCCCCGATGCCTAATGATCGACCAGTCGCAACGAGGCGTCGCCGTCGAACAGAAAATCCTCAAACTGCTCGGCACGCACCACAATACGAATCTAGGATTGCAGGCACACACCAGTCGTCCTGGAAAGGTTCGCATTGGTGACAGAGTCATCCTCCGTCGTCCGGAGGTACCGGCAGCCTCAACTTCGCTGGCTCAAGGCACCTACAAAGTGCGAACGAGCTGCTGAGCGCCCGGCAAAGGATCCCTCATCGTGCTGGGGTACCAGTTTGAAGTGTTCTGTGCTGTGCTTAGAGCTGTTCAATAGCTCAACGGGGGCCAGCTATGCACTCAATTCGGAACCTCGCGCCAGCGGTGTTGGCTGTTTTAGTGGGAGCCACTGGTTGCACCCCGACACAATCGGATCCGGTCCCGGATACCGCCAGCCCTCGGCTTCACCTTTCCTCTACGCTGACCTGCGGAGATGCATGGGAAGGTAGTCCTCCACCCGCACCCGAAGCTCCGACGGCCGAAGGCGTTTCCTCGCTTGCCTGGGAGGGCAGTCCTACCAACTATTCCTGGCCCATCCGAGACGAGATGAACGGATATTCCTACACGAGCGGTGGAGGCACGGAATTTGGAGCTTGGAAAACCCCGATAACTGTGGCAGCGGGATCTGGGGAACGGACCATCACCATCGATACCCCAGCAGACGCGTCACTCATTGTTGCTTCCGCAACAGAATGGGAAACCGGCGAAGCGCTCCGACAAGAAGACCTCGACCTACCGAGTTCTTATACGGTCATTGCATGTCAGGACCGGCCTACGCAGTTCCCGGGGATGACCTTGGTCCAAGGGCCAGCCTGTGTGGTTATCAGAGTGACCCAGACTGCAACCGGGAAATTCTCCACAGTTTCTGTGCCCATGTATGGGGGCACCTGCTCCTAGCCACGTTAGGGGCGGCGTCCGGTGAAGGATCCCTCACCGGACATTGCGACTGGTGATGGACACTGCGGGCGACAGAGCTTTCACAGCGTTGCTAGATTGAGTCTGTGAAACATAAGGACTGCCATGACCCCATCTAACGAGCGCTTGCGTCAGCTACAGATGTTGGCCGTCGTCGTCCTGATGAGTGGCGGCTTCCTTGTCGGGGTGCTCTGCGTACTAACGTTGGGGGCTTCGCTAGTGCAGCCGCTCTCAGCCGAATCATATGTCTTCTGGACCGCTCTGCTAGCTGGCTGCTTAGCCGCCATTGCAGTTTCTTTTGTCCTCCGATGGCGGTACAAACAATCTGTCCACGACGAACAATGAACATCTGCGTTGGATGTGCGGCACTTTCACAACGCTAATTGACGCGCCGTGCGTCCCGGAATGGGATCCTTTAACGGACGTAGGTACTCAGTCGAATCTGATCCCTTACCGGGCAGCCTGGACGAGGAATGAGACACGCGACAGCACGGCGTCTTCGGGCATCAATGGGTAGTGAGCTTTGAGTCCGCGTGCGTGCTCAGCGCCGAGATCCTGCAACCTTGTCTGCTCGACAGAGATGATCTCTCCGTCCACATGCGCAAACTCGGAGTGGTCCTCGAAAACAAACGTCGCCGGTCCCGCCGTTACTGGTTCATCCCAGCGAATAGTTGTGGTCTTCTCGCCCGACAGTACGGCGTCGTGATACCGCTTATTAAACCGGAAAATACGGCGCCCCCGGGCGTCCGCGTAGAAGTAAGTGTCGGGCAGAAGCTTCCGAACAGGCCGAACAACGGGCCCCGATTCCGAGGGCACAGCGACGAGGATGTCTGGATGATGATCGAGTAGAACTTGCCGGCATCGACCGCATGGAGGGATCAGGCCACGCCCTCGGTCACCAGCAGCGGCGATGGTCAGAAGCTGCACGGCTCCCGCAGTGGCCGCGACTCCCAGGGCAACGAGTTCGGCGCACGGGCCGCCGTTGAAGTGGTAGACATTCACTGCTTGGTGAATACGTCCATCTACATCCATCACTGCTGCAGCAACGGTGTGATTGTCGTTGTCTCCGAGACTTCGCGCCAAGGCTTCCGCAGCATCAATGACACGGCGCTCAGTTTCAAGTGGTTCCACAACGGACCACGCTAACAGGCGCTGCCCCTTGTCCTATATATGGATCCTCAGCGGACGCTTTTGAAAGCCGATTTCAGAGGCTTTGCCCCACGGCCGGCATAGGCTGGCGTATGACTTCGGCAGAGTTCATGGCAGTAGTAAGGGCAACAAGCGCGGTGCGGATTGAACCCGAGAACGCGATAGTCACCAAGCTTTCAGATCCCGAAGGCGACATCGAAGTGGTGATCTACAGCCAGTACGAGGACACGCCTTCCGTGAAGGGCATCCCAAGCGATCTCATCTTCAGACTCCGAGGGATCAGTAGAGACCTCGATTCAGGGGCTAAGAAGTTGGCAGACAGGGCATCGACGTGCGCGGCGATAGCATCCTTTGCCGCTAACGCGGCCATCGATGAACTCCAGCTCGAGCTCGTCTTCGATTGCTCCCGACAGTCTGACCGGAGACCTTTCATGCAGAACTTGCTCCCTCTGCCGGGGCCTCCACGCTCTTCGAGGGTGTTGGGCACTGAGGCGTTCGTTTCGGTCCTAGGGGCGGTCTCATCGCATCCGGACGCCGAGCGGATGTCGCGGGCGTTGGCGCAGTACGAGATCGCATTGCGTCATGCTGTCCCGGGGCACGAAATCATGGCACTGGCTCATTTGTGGATCGTGGCGGAAACCCTCACCCCGATCTTCCGTGAGCGTGAAATCGTCCGAGCGGGAGGAAGAGACGCGCTCCTTCAGGCCTGGGGCATAGTCATCCAGAAACTGGACTCATCAGTGCGAGAGCGATGTGTGCTTGAAGGAAACCATGACCTATATTCGCAGGCGAGGCAGGCCAGCGATGGTTTCGAACACGGGTACCTCGAGATCTCGAAGATCAGAGCACTCTCATCTTCGCGCCTCGGAGAGCTCTGGGCTTCCATACGCCGAGCGATCCTGAACGCCCTGGAAATCGATGATCCGTTGGGTGACCGAAATGGGTCCTCGCAACCCTCGCCACTGCCATGCATTAGAACCGGAAGACGTGTGCAGGCCGAGCTGGTCGCGAGCGAAGCAGATCTGGCGGCCGGCCCTTTGGAATACCCGATGCTTTCTCTCACGTCGGAAATCCAAGAAGTAAGACACCATCCCGGTGGTCGTTGCGACATCGACTACAAGGATGAATACAGATTTCACGTGGCAGCCGGGGCCAGCTTTGAAAATATTCAGGTGGAGATCGTCGCGCCCGATCCAGGTAACCAATAGCCCGACCAACTCAGTTCAGGCCGGTTACGGACAGTCCGTAAGCCGGTCGATCACCGTGCACTTGAAACCAGGTCGGGGCTGATGACTCTAGGTGACGTGAAATCCGAGTTATCCACCACGAACGTGGCGCGTTCCCATGGCCGTGCCGCGGCGAAGTAGAGGCGCTGTCCTCCTACGTATCGGCGCATCGTTGGGTGCTCGGGGTCCGGGTTGCTGCCGTTCCGAACTGCCATTCGTGCCGCGGTTTCGGTGAAAGGAACGTCCAGGAATACGGAAGCATCCCAATAGGAGGCCAGTTCATCGCGGTGCAGGAACATGCCTTCCACAAAGACGAGTGCATCTGATGGGGCGAGCATGACATCCACTTGCGCGGTTTGGTCAGTCACCGCATTGTAGGAGGCCGGTGAGTACCAGCCGGTCCCTTTTGGGCCGAGCGGTCTGAGTAACTGGTCTTGCAGGGCAGCGTAGTTGTACGTGTCCTTCCAGAACCCTTCCGGTGAGGCACGGCCCTTGGCATGCCGGACGGCCGAGGGGTTTAGAAAGTCGTCGGCGTGAATGACGGTCACAAAGCGATTCCGGATCTCGGATACCAGGTTTGCGGCGAAGGATGTCTTGCCGCTGCCGTCTACACCGTCGATTGCGACGAGCCGGCGCCCTGGCCCGGTGACGTCGAGAATATTGCTTGCCAGCGATCGCATGAACTTCTTCATATCGTCATCTTCACAGAAGTACCCTGCGCAGCGCCCGTATGCCGGTGGCTCTCCGGACGGTTCAAAGCGCCCGGTAAGGGATCCTTCACCGGGCACTCTATGTGAACGTGGGACCCTGGGATTTCTCGCTTTGCCCCAACGCTGTCGGGGCCGTTAGATTGCGTATCGGAAGCAAAGTGTTCCATGCAGACAGCAAGGGTTCAGCGGTGACAGGATGGAAAGAAAACTGATGAGCGAGACACTTCTGACCGCCGAGGAGTTGCCCGTCGGTTTCGAGTATCCATCGGACTTCATCCGGTTTGTGGCCATGGAAATTATTTATCTTGAGCCGTGGTTCGTTCTGACTGGTGAGCGGTTGCGGACGCACTACCAGGGGCTGAAGGGCCGTTATCCAGACCGCAGAGTCGTGCCGCTCGCCCGGCGAGAGGACAACGATGACGTGGCGTGCTGGGATCTCTCAACGGGCAAGATCTCGATCGTGCATGACTTCGCCGACCCAGGATGGGAATCACGCGGGAACCGAGGATTTCCTGATTTCGCAGCATGGCTTCATTCAGCCATCGACGACATGCTTGAATTTCGCTGACCGCCCGCCCAATCGCTTAGGAAGTAACTGCAGAAAGCACGAGGCATATGACCGACTACCCGAAGCTCAGCCGGGCTGTATCGCATGCTTTGCGCCACGAGCCGTGGCTTTACGAACTGGAGCTGGACGAGGAAGGGTGGACGTCTGTGGAGGACCTTCTTCAGGCGCTCAGGCGAGAGTCCCCCGATTGGGTGAACCTTGAATTCACCGATCTCGAGGGTATGCTCCTGTCCTCGCCTAAACGGCGTCATGAACTCCGTGGTGACCGCATTCGAGCTTTCTACGGTCACAGTGTCCCTGCCCGAATAGTGAAGCCACAAGAAAGTCCACCTCAAAAACTGTTTCATGGGACGTCCAGGGAAAGCCTCGGAGCTATTCAGTCAGAGGGCTTGCAACCCATGCGACGCCAGTACGTCCACCTATCCGAGGACGTCGAAATGGCCAAGCAGGTAGGACAACGAAAGGACACTGACCCGGTTCTCCTTCTCATTGACAGCGCGGCCGCACACGGAGAGCACGTCAGCTTTTACCAAGGTGGCGAAAAAGTATGGCTGGCAGACAGCGTTCCCGCCAGGTTTATCTCGGTCCTTCCTGAAGATGAGTGAGTTCATCCGAGGCTTTCGTGATGTCGCAGGCGAAAAAGGAGCCAGAAGAAGCTGGTCACCGGCTGGATACATTGACGCGTGGAATTCTTTCGTGGTGGAGTGCGAAGAAGGCTACCAGTGGAGCATCTACGAGTACGAGAATGCACTCGAAGTCAGGGATGTCATCGGCAGGGTCATCTCTGCTCCGGAACTCGGTTCGTACCCTGAACTGCGGATTTTCGCGGAAGCTGTTGCCGAGATTGACGAACGTTTCGCCTCGCTCCTGCACGCCGGGCCATCCGTCTTACCAGAGCCTGCATTCTGGTGGCACCGCAATTTGCCCGGTCACGCTGGCCCGGATCTGGCCGCAGACGTCCAAACGCATTACGCGGTCCAACTCCGACGGGTAGAGCCCTAGCGGCCTTTACGTGCATAAGGCGCGCTACTCCAACGTCTTGGCTCCGGGCTGTTCCACTGTGAATCGCACGATCCGGTCGCCTTTAGCCTCCAGTGGCGGGCAGCACGCCTGTAAGCCGGTGGCTCTTCGAACATCTCAAGCGTCCGTACTGGCTGCCCCTCCGAGACACTGCCTCCATACGGCAACCTGCGCTGACTCCCTAGCGCACGGAGCCCCCAAAGGCGCGGTGCCCGGTGAGGGATCCCTCACAGGCGAGCCGGCACCGGGTGGCGGCTGGGCAGCGTGGTCAGTTTCCTCCAGCTTTTGAGAGGACATGGCAGCAGGTCAATGACGCACCCCGCGGAGTGGACCCTTACGGCGTCAATGGCCATCACAAAGGCCTGGGACTTGTGGACGAACCGTCCTACAGGGACGATAACGGGCAGTTCGTGGCGGGGCGGGGCCGTCCAAGGAGGTGGCGTGAACCGGGGCATCCGTGGACGAGGAGGCGGTTCCGGAATCGAAAAGTCCTGAAAGAAGGTCACTGTCGTTCCTATAGTTTCGCGGGCTGCGACCGACCAGCCGAACAGCGCTGTGCGCCGTCTTGGATCCCCCAATCCGTCCATACCAGGCCCAGTCTAACCCCGGACTACAGGGCTAAAGATCGCGCTGGCGCGGCTGTCCGAGCTGCCCGTATGCCTATCCTTCACCGGGCAGTCTACAGTCTCTGGCTTCTCCGTTCCTTGGGAGCCGTGACGCTTCGGAAGACTTGGTTCAGTGACCCAAGCGTCGGTTGACCCAGAGGAAGGACATTCGCGAGGCTATGATGTCGGCATACGACAGCCTGAGGGGGCAGCGCCATCAAGACCGGAACTTTCTCATTTCTAGCAATCCTCTTCACTGCCGGAATCCTTCTGACCGGATGTTCCTACGCACCCGGCCTGAAAATCCTAGAGAGTACGGCAGCATCAACCAACGAGCTTCCTCCTGCCGTCACTCTGTCGGATATCGAGTTGGACAAAGTTGTGCTCGCTGCAGAGGCTGGCGGTAAGAAGTATTTTCTGGGGCGAAGCACCGACGGTAAGAACACATGTCTAATTGCCGTTCCTGCAGATCCGACGCTGTGGAATTCCGGTTGCAGCGACGCCACAGAAGGCGAATTGCTTAGGACGTCTGGACCGGATCAAGTAACGGCGATCCTCGTAGCAGATGGGTATAACACTACCGAGCTGGAGTCCTCTGGATGGGCAAAGATCCAAGGCAACATCCTCGTACCCACGAGCAAAACTGAAGCACCATCCTGATGCCCCCGCATGGCTCTGAGGGATCCGGCCGGCGCCGATTAGGGATCCTTCAGCGGACTGTAAGGACTTAACGGGGTTGAGGGACACTTCTACGTTTGTGGGAATCTCCGACGCTGCGCATTGCGACGGATGAGGTAGACAGTGAAGAGCACGACGGACAACACGGCAAGCGCGACTGCGCGCCAGCCGAAATCCTGCGCGTTGGTAACGTCACCTCTGCTCTCAATTTCCTGGAACAGGATTAAGGTCAATCCTGCCGTTAGTAGCGCCAACACTCCGC
The DNA here is from genome assembly GCF_037402035.1 of Paenarthrobacter sp. CCNWLY172. Taxonomy (NCBI): domain Bacteria; kingdom Bacillati; phylum Actinomycetota; class Actinomycetes; order Micrococcales; family Micrococcaceae; genus Paenarthrobacter; species Paenarthrobacter sp. CCNWLY172. The sequence continues at coordinate 109,101 of NZ_JBBEGB010000004.1, read as the reverse complement.
TGGCGATCGAGCCATAAAACAGCATCTTCAGCCAATTGCGCTGTTGGCTCATACTGCGATGAATCGTATCCATCTCGAATCAACCTCCTCTCGACATCATGCAGATGACCCTACCTCTGCTGCCAGCCAGACGATCCTGCCCGGCAAAGGATCCCGAAACGGGCAGTCGAGCACAAGCATCTGCTACGCAGTTACCCGCGGCCGGACTATGAAACTGGCCGCCCGCACGATTACTTCTAATGTTCGCGAACTAGAACGTGGCGGCGGCGTTTGCTTTCTTGGAAAGCGTCACGCAACTCACGCTCCACTACCTCGTTCAAATTGGCCGACACCTTGCAGCCAGCTCCGTCTCCGGCGCCGTAGCCTTGACCAGCATCTGGGGTGCAACGAAGCTCAGGTGGTACTTGGCGATCAACGCTCACGCAAAGCTCGTGTTGGTGACCTCTCTTGCAGCTGAAGATAACGCGAACTCGTCGATCCGGTGCGCTCATTGTTGCCCCTATAGATTCAACCGGCCCTTTGCACGGTATTAGGAAGGTATCGCCAGGCCCTGACATTTTGGAGGGCTAATGGCGCATAAGTGGTGGAGCAGTAGTGCGCGCGTAAGCCTATCCATTACCGGACGGCTGCCTTCTTAAGCCTGGTCGAGCGTAATGTCCCGTGAGTTGGGTCGTTTGCTTGTGCCAAGCGCCCATTTCCAGCCAGGAAGGAGGACCGCGTTCCTGAAGAAGTCTTCGGGTGAAGTGTCGAAGGACCACAGGCTGCCGCTACCAAGTGCCGTGGTGTCGGGTGTTGGATCCCAGTAAAGGGTGCACGACAGCTGCCATGTCGAACCGTCGTCGCCGGCCTCAATGAACTGACGCGAGAGGTCCACGCTGAATTCCTGTGTGCCACGCGACCCGTTGGTTCCGAATTGGGCCAGAACGCCGTCGCCATCCTCGTCGACGGGAGCGCAGTCGCTGGCTGGGATGGCCGCGAACGACTGGAAGGCCTTCACCACCGCTCCCGGGGTTAAGGTGTCGCTGCGTTCGCCTGTCTCTATTTCCGCGAGCATCTGCTCTAATCGGTCCTTGGCTTCTCGGATAAGCATGCCCTGATTATCCACGAGGAAACCGTCACGGCCAGAGACTGCGCCAAAAGATACCTCAACCGAATAAGGCAACTCATCGCGAGCCATCGTTGAGGCCCAGACGAACCGGTGCCCGTAAACCGGTCCTCTACCGGCCGCTCTTCACTCCTGAGAAGCTCCAAGCCGAATCCCCATAGCTCCCGGGCCACCCGGATTCCCGTAAGACCCGCCCGCAAAATTGCCCGGTGAAGGGGCCCTAAACGCTACACGTCCAGTTTGAAAGTAGAGGTGCTCCTCGAGCTGGCCCTCTACCGTGTATGTTCACCAAACCTGTTGCCACGATGGTGGTAAACCACCTGCCGTCATCTGTCCTTTAGTTTGCTGGCGTGGGCCAGTACAAACGTGGCGGTGGACTCGGGGTCCGGCGTGGAGATCAGCCACGTGCGATGGGGTGTCTCCAGGACGATGGCCGGTCCGCCGACCAGTAGCCCCCACGTTCGCTGGCCCAAGTACCGGACGCCGAAGCCTTCGGTCATGGAACTGGACGGCGCCGGGGAGGCGTCAACGACGTCCTTTAGCGGGATCGTCCTGGAGTAGAACGGCCGGCATCTGACCGTCAGGTTCTGCTCCGTGGCTTCAACGGTCACCCTGATGCGGAGTACCGAAACTGTCAGGAGCGCAATGACCGCCACCAGCCCTGCGCTGATCAGCGGTACACCGCTGGGAATGGAGGTCACAATGATGAATATGCACAGCATGCCCACCACGCTTGCGATGACCTTCTGGGAGCCGCGACTGATCCGGGCCTCTGAAATCAGCGTTGATGTCCCGTTCACAGTTCACGCACCAGTGCCCGCGCGCGGGATAGAAAGTGCTCGCGCACTTCAGGATCCGGGGCAACGGTGTCGAAGACTCCCGCGAGCATCACCGCAGCGTCAAGAGTGTAGATGGGCCAGGACGGCCTTCCGACGTCGATGCTCCCGCCACCTTTGGAGTAGCCGTTCAGGAAGGCCGCATAGTCGATGCCGTTTTCCCTGATGACGGAGTACTCACTGATCCTTGCGATTTCCAGCTCCGGAGGTGCTGCGAGGGTGTTGCTCCAGTCGAAGATCGCAAGCGGCTGACCGTTGCGGACCCTGACGTTTTGGCGTCGAAGGTCCATATGCATGAGGCGGGGCTCGCTGGAGTTGCGTTCGAGCGTTGCCTGCAGTGTTGCTGAGGGAGGCAGGTTGGGGAGCGAATGGCGGACCCGAAGACGCGAGTATCGTTCCTCCAGCCGGTCTACGAGCCGGGCATCCCAAGGCCTTCCTGCTTGGGCAACCAAAGGAATGCCGGGAACTGGCAGACGGTGCATAGAGGCGATAACTGATCCAAGTGCCGAGCGATCCAGATCGGAACCGTCGTCGTCTACGACTTCCAGAATTAGTACGGGGAAGCCGTCTTGCATCACAAGATCAATGGCGGCGGCGCTGGGGATGCCGTTGTCCGAAGCCCAGTGCGCCAACATCATTTCCTGACGTTGTAGGGTCTCGGCTGAGACATCCCTGTTGTTCGCCGTGTTGAATTCACTCGAACGGGGAATCCGGTAGCCCTCACGAACTAAGCCACCGGCGGCTTCATAAAAGAGGAACTCGGTTCCGGCTCCTGCCAGAGTCACTGAACCGGCACCCGGCGGGCGGCGACTGCCAAGGCGATGTCCGCCGTCGTGCGTTCAGCGGACTGACTCAAGGATGCCCTTGACCCGGAGTGGAGGCGTTATCGGGTGATTGAGTCATAGGGGTTCCCCGCCGTATCCGAATCCACCGGTCAACAAAAACGGCGAGGGCGGCCACAACACCACCCAATGCCAAAGATGGGAGCGGACCCAACGTCGATAAAAGAACGGCGTAGGTCCCGAATCCGAACACGAAGATCAGCAGGCTACGTCTGGTGTTGGCACTCATCAATTCCCCCCAAGGAACGCCGTAGTTGGCATGGGGCGAGCCTACCCGTCGTGAGCCGGGGAGCAAGTCAAGCCGTGGCTTGGTGGGGTCGGGGTAGGGCCGCTTTCCGGCCCGCAGCGATCACCCGGTTCAGTTGGGCCAAAACCTGCTCCGGATTCCCGCCGGCGTCCACCACCTCAAAGTCGTCAAACTCGGGCAGCGAACGGTATGCGGCGCGGAAAGCCTCAAGGTCAGCCAGTGTTTCGTTGTCAGTCCCGCGTGCCGTGACCCGTTGGTGGGCGAGGCGGGGGTCGACGTCGAAATGGACTGAGAGGTCCGGCGCTGGGAGCTTTCCCAGCAGCCACGGAAGCAGCCGGCCGCGGCCTAAACCATTGGCCTGACGCAGTGCGAGCTGGCAGTGCAGGTGACGGTCCATCACCACCAGGCCGTCGAACTTGTGGGCGCGCGCATGGTTGAGAAGCACGTTGAACAACCTGACGCCGGTTTCAATGACGTCGGCTAGCCGCGGTGGCAATTTCCAGCCAAACCGCTCGGACACCAGCGACATACGGCGCCGGGCGGCGTGGTTGCTGAGCAGCAGCGCATTCCGCCCCTCGGCGCGGGCAGAATCGACCAAGGCGCGGGCCGCCGTCGTTTTTCCCGAACCGTCAATTCCAGTCAGAACAATGAGCATGAGGCCTCCCCTCGTCTCCCTACCAACGAAGGGAGGTGCCGTCTTGTGCCGTGATGCGGCGTGAGTCAGCCCACAGGCCGCCACGTGAACCGGGGCTGCTCGCGGTCCAGGAACGCTTTGATGCCGATCTCCATGTCCGGGCTGTCCGGCATCGCCGCCCACGCCTCCGCCCACTCCTGGTCAATGACCGCCAGGCCGGAACCGGCGTCAGTCAAGTTCATCAGCCGCTTCATCGAATGCATGGAGAACTGCGAACGGCTCCGGAGCGTATTGATCAGTGCTGCGCACTTCTCCTCAAAGAACTCGGAAGGCACGACGTCGGCCACCAGGCCGAGCGCGCGGGCTTCAGTGGCGCTGAACGTCTGTCCGGTGAGGAGGATGTACTTGGCGTTGGCGTGACCCACCAGGCGGACAAGCCGTTCGATGCCCGGTCGCGGGTAGATGATACCGATCTTGGCCGGCGTCAGTCCGATGACTGCCCGTTCGTTGGCGATGATGAAGTCGCAGGCGGAGGCGATCTGCCAGCCGCCACCCATGCAGGCGCCATCGACCAGCGCCACCGCGGGCTTGGCGAGGGAAGCGATGGCACAGTCTGCGGCGCTGAGGTGATCTACCGTGGAACCGTCCTCTTGCGGATCGATCAGGACGGAAGCGAGTTCGCTGATGGCGGCCCCGGCACAGAAAGTGTTCCCGGCGCCGCGCAGCACCACCACGGCAACGTCAGGATCGGCGTCCAACTGCGGCATCAGTTCCTGGATCTCCAGGCACATGGCCCGGGTCAGGGCATTCCGCTGGGCAAGGTTGCAGATTTCCACGGTTGCCACGCCGTCAGATATCGCGACGACGATGCCGCCGGCACGGGAAACCTCGGGACGGGCAGTGTCTGCCGGGGATACTACGGTCATCGCTGCGCTCCCAAAGTTTCCGGAACCAGGACGGAACCCGGCACGCAGACGAGGCGACCCTCTCGCTCAAGCCGGGTGACGTCGTCGTGCGTCATTCCGCGCTCCATGAGTATTTGGGCGGTGTGCTCGCCGAGCAGCGGCGGGGGAGCCAGGATTTCGCTGGCCTCGCCGTCCAGGCTGAGCGGGCCGCGGAGCAGGGGGAGTTCGGACCCATCACGACGCCTGCTGTGCTGGACGAGTCCCAGGGCGGCGACCTGGTCCGAGGCCAGTGCCTGGGTGTAGTTGTAGATGGGGCCGCACGGGATCCCGGCCGCGCTGATCAGCGGAACCCATTCGGCTGCCGGCTTCGCGGATAGGGCAGCTTCAATGAGCTCCGTCAACTGATCCCTGTTGGCCGAGCGGTCCGCGCCGGTGACGAAACGGGGATCCTCCACGGCGGTGGGCATCCCGAGCAGTCCACAGAACGCGCGCCATTGTTTGTCGCTGCCCACGGCGATGTTGATGGATTCCGTGGCCGTGGCGAACATGCCGTAGGGGGCGATGACTGGGTGGTTGTTGCCCTGCGGTGTGGGTGCTTCACCGAGACTGAGCGCCTTCTGCCCCTGGAATGCGGACAGATTCAGGGCCGTCTCCAGCAGGGAGGTGGACACGCGGCCGGGGCGCTCGCCATTCCGGGACCCCAGGAGCGCTGACACAATTCCGAAGGCGCAGATCATCCCGGAGGTGATGTCCACGATTGGTATGCCGACCCGGTAGGCCTCGCCGGGGCCGGAACCTGGGCCAGGCCCCGTGACGGACATCAGCCCTGACATTCCCTGGATGACCTGGTCCAGTCCGGCGTCGTCCTTGAGGGGGCCTGTGTTGCCGAACCCGGTGACGGATCCCACCACGAGTCCCGGGTTCAGCTCTTCAAGCCGGGCTGCTGTGAATCCCATCTTTTCCAAAGTGCCGGGCTTGAAGTTTTCCACCAGGACATCCGCGTCGGCAATCAAACCGGAGAGAATTTCACGACCTTCCACTGAATAGAAGTCCAAGCACACGGAGGCTTTGTTGCGGTTGACGGAGTCGAAATAGAGGCTGTGACCATCCTGGAACGGCGGCCATTGGCGGGCTGTGTCGCCACCATTGACGCTTTCGACTTTGATGATCCGGGCGCCCATGTCGGCAAGGAGTGCGGTGCAATAGGGGCCGGCGAGGGCCCGGCTGAGGTCGATCACGGTGATTCCGCGGAGTGGTTTGAGCATGATTGCTGTCCTAACTTTGAGACGGTTTTAGAGGCTGGAGGTCAGCACCAGGGCGCCAACCAGCAAGAGCGGCCCGGCCACCACCATGGACAAGCCCCAACGGGTGAGGAACCTGGTGATGCGGGGGCGTTCATCGGCGTCGACGGTGGCCACGAACGTGGCGCCGACGGTAGAGAACGGAGAGACGTCAACAATGGACGAACACACGGCAAGGGTGGCGATAACCGCCCATCCGGCGACGTCCCCGGAGGCCACCAGCGGGAGTGCCAGCGGAACCAGCGCAGCGAGCATCCCGGTGGTGGAGGCGAAGGCGGAAATGAGGGCACCGATAGCGCAGATCACCAGCGCGGCCAGCAAGGGAGTCCCGACGGCGCCGGCTGCTTCGCCGAGCAACGCGACGGCTCCCATGGTCTGAAGCACTCCGACGAACGTGATGATCCCGCCTACCAGCAGGACGGTGGACCAGTCGATTTTGGCTACGGCCGATTTCCCGGACTGTGGGTCGCACAGCGTGAGGACCGAGGCGAACGCGAAGCACAGGACACCGATGTCCGGGCTGGCGCCGAGGACGGACATCAGGATGACGGTGGCAACCAATCCGGCCATGCAGAGCACGGTGATGATCTGGTTGCGGTCCAGCCGCGAAGGCTGCGGCGCGGGGGCCAGTTCGTCGAGGACCTGAACGGCCTGTTCGGCGGCCTTCTTGCCCCGTGCAATGGTGCCTTCGCGTTCAAAAGGGTGCGACGGCGTCGGGCGGCTTGCGCTGAAGCGCGGCAGGTTGGTGCCGAAACCGTCAGCCGTGCGGGTGTTGAGCAGCTTGAAACCGCCGAAGAGCACGTAGGCGGCCCCCAGCAGCAGGATGTTGGTGCCCAGGGCCACGCCAAAAAGGACCAGGGGATCCAGATCGATTCCGGCTGCCCTCGCGGTGCCGTAGGTGACGATGCCGAACAGGCTGGTGGGTGCGAATCCGCCCGCGCTGAGCCCCGATCCGATGGCCAACCCCATGAGCATGCGGTCGATGCCGTACCGCTTGGCCAGGGGCATTCCGATGGGTGCCATGACCAGTCCGGCCAGGGGTGAGCCCATGGCAGAGATGCCGATGGTGAGGGCGAAGAAAGCCAAGGGAAGGAAGAAGGCGCGGTCACCCACTTTGGTGATGGCCATTTCGATGATGCGGTCGATGGTCCCGTTGGCCTGCGCGATCGCAAAGAAATAGGTCACGCCAACCAGCAGGACGAGGATTCCGATGGGAAAGCCCGCCACTACCTTCTCGATGGTCATCCCGGCCATCCACACACCCACGCCGGCGGCCGCTGCGAACATGAGCACTCCAATGTGCACTTTGCGCAGGGTGGCCAGGACGAAGACGCCTACAAAGATGGCGAGGGCCAGTATCTGTAATTCCATAAGCCCGTTCTCCAATCAAACTACGTCGGTTCACTGGATGAACCATCGGTTCATTTTGGGAAGTCGCCTGTAATGTAGGGCACTGGAGTTAGTCGGTCAAGCGGGAGGGTTGCATGAGCACGCAAAGCGTCGTCACGGCCATCAGGGTGCTGGAAGCAGTCTCGGACAACCAGCCCGCAGGCTTGTCCGAGCTCAGCCGCGAGGTGGACGTGCCCAAGGCCACCGTGCTCCGTATGCTCAGGACGTTGGCCGAACTGGGCTGGGTGGCGCAGTCCGAGGTCCAAGCCGGCAAGTGGGTTTTGACCAACCATGCCTTCGCTGTGGCAAGCCGTGGCAGCAGCGGATCAGTGATCCGTGACGCGGCAATGGGCCCCTTGAATGCGCTGCAGCTGGACACGACGGAAACGGTTCACTTGGCGGTGCCGGACCGCGGCTACATGCTCATCATCGAGCGACTCGACACCCCCCACGTGCTGAGGGCTTTCCTGCCGCTGGGTTCGCGCCTGCCGATGCACGCCTCCTCTACAGGAATGGCCTACTTATCGGCTGCTGACGAGGCCTTCGTTGACGATTACCTGGCTGGCCCGCTGGAAGCGCTGACGCCGCAGACCGTGGTGGATCCCACACGGCTTCGCGAGATGATCGCGGACACACGTGCCCGCGGGTACTCCATCAACGAACAAGGCCTCAGTACGGGGATCACTTCCATCGGCGTGCCGCTGCTGGGGCCGGGCGGTGTCGCTGCCGGATCCATCTCCATCTCGGGGCCTTCCAGCAGGATAGTCCCCGCCAAATACCAGGAATACGGTGAGGCGGCCACCGGCACCGCGCGTGAGATCAGCAGGGCTTTGGGGGCGTTCTCCGCCAAGGGCTACTAAGTTTCCTGTCAAAATACTTCGCCGCAACTCAAAGCGCGCCTATCATGATGCTGTGGACGTGCTTCTTTGGAGTATTGGTTTCGTTTGAACCCGATTCCGGAGGGTACTAAAGCGATATGGAGAACTATTTCTTCGATCGGTGCCCGTTGGCATGGGTGGCGCCCCTTATCGGGGTACCAGCGGACGCCTTCCTGAATAGACAAAATTTATTGAAGGGATGCGTAGCTCAATGAACACACTTTTAATAATCGCCGGCGTAATCGCGATCATCCTGCTCCTCGTGGGCGGATTCAACCAAGCCCTCAGCTTCCTGCTGTGGGTTGGAATCATCCTCTTGGTGCTGGCCCTTCTGGGCTGGGTTCTTGGCCGTGGCCGGTCGCGCGTATGACAACTGATCCAAGCGAAGTTGCCGGTTTTGCCCAGGTTCGCGATGGAACCACCACCCCCGGCCATCCCATTCCCAGGGATCCGGGGATGCCTGAATCCAGCGGCCAGGTACCTGTAGGTGACGCCTCGTCGGAAAGTCCGGACGACGCCGTCGATGCTGGCCCCAGCGAGTCAGCCAACCCACCAGGGCCGGCAGAAGAGAAGGACGAAGGAACCACGGACAACCGTGGTCTGACCACCGAAACCAATCCTACGGATTGATCGGAGCAGCGCGGCCGCGGGCGGGGAGGTTTCCTGTCCGCGGCCGCGTTCTTGGTGACCCCTTGCGGGTGTTTGCCACTAATTCCTGAAAAGTCGTCAGTTTAGCGATTGGCGGAAGAAAATGCGCATCGGTTCAATCATCGGGCTGATCGTTGTAGTTTGGCTCGTCATCGGCGCAATTGCGGCCGGCCAGCGGGGTTATTTCAGCGCCCCGCCTGCACAGTGCTCGCAGTTTGCAACCATAGCTCTGAATATCGTCGCCGGCCCCCTGAATTACACGAGCCTGGACCCTCAGGGCGGGTGTGAGGTGCCGCAGCCGTCCTGACATGACGCGGGGCCGCACCATACAACGTTTGTCAACAAATTGCTAAGATTACTGACTATTTTGGTCTCGACATGGACATGGCACTAAGTACCCTTATAGGTTCGAAGTGTTCCATCAACACGTTCCACCGCTCAGGGAAAGGACAGGTCATATGGACAAGCAGAATGCCACACCGGAAGAGGAAGTGGGAGGCTACGGCACTCCTACGGCAGAGCAGGAAGCCGGCGGAGGCCAGGCACAGCCCCGCGTGGAAGAGGACATCGAAGAGGCCGGCCTCGGAGAAGGTACCGGCGCGCCGAACCTCAGCCACCTGGATCCGGAGGATTCAGACAGTGCAGGCGAGCCCGGAGCCGGCCGCTTCGGAGGAACCGAAGAGCAGGCCCACGCCGAGCAGTCCACCGTGCCCGACGGCAACGATGACAGCCTGCCGGATGGCAGTGGCAACGACCTTCCCGAGGAAGAGTCGCCCAACGACGATGACGAAGAAAGTTTCGACGCCGGCTAAGAGCTTTGGCTGGCGCGCTTTAGACAGGCGCGCCACTGGTTAAGCAGCCAGCTGGCTGGCGCGCCACCAGCAGTACAGCACGAGCACCCGAGACGCGATCGAAGGAGCAACCTTATGGCTACGGTCAACAAGTCAATCGATGTAGATGTCCCCGTATCTGTCGCCTACAACCAGTGGACGCAGTTCGAGACCTTCCCGGAGTTCATGAACGGTGTGGAGTCGGTGCAACAGATCGATGACACAGCACTCCATTTCGCGACGAACGTGGGCGGCGTGAAGCGCGAGTACAACGCCCAAATCATTGAGCAGGTCCCGGACGCGCTTGTCAGTTGGGCAAGCGTCGATGGACCCCGCAATGCAGGCACGGTCAGCTTCGAACCGCTCGCAGAGGCCCGCACCCGAGTGACCGTGGCGATCGATTGGGAGCCCGAAAGCCTCGCGGAAAAGGCGGGATCGGCGCTGCACGTCGATGAACTGCGCGTGGGTGCCGACTTGGACAAGTTCAAGAAGTTCATTGAGGCGCAGGGGCATGAAACCGGGGCCTGGCGCGGCACGGTATCCGGCGGCGATGTGGATGATACGGGGCAGACGCCCGGAGTCCGTCCCTAGCGCGAAGCCCGGGACTGGCTCACACTGGATACAGCACCAATAGATAGCTCCAACGAGGGCCGGCCACCGTTACGGGCCGGCCCTCCGGCGTACGCAAGATCAACGGCAGAGGGAGTCCTGACAGCCATGGCAGTGTCCAGCACCGTGGAGTCCGAGCGGAAGTTCGATGCCGACGCATCGACTCCGCTGCCCGAACTGCACACTATCGACGGGGTGGGGGCAGTGGGTAAACCGGCAAGTTACAGCCTGGAGGCCATCTACTTCGATACCCGCCACCTCGCCCTGGCTGCCCGCGGAATAACGTTGCGGCGCCGCACCGGTGGACCCGACGCCGGCTGGCACCTCAAACTGCCCCTTAGTCCCGGGAAGCGGACGGAGATTCACGCACCGCTGGGCACCGCTGACACGGTCCCGGTGGAACTCATGGATCGCGTGCTCGCTTACACGCGGGGCCATGCAGTGGCCGCAGTGGCCACACTCACCACAGAACGCACCAGCTACGCGCTGTACGGACACGGCGGCGAACGTTTGGCCGACTTCGTTGACGACTATGTACGGGCCCAGGTTTCCCTTGGTGAGCCCCGCGGGTCGGAGTGGCGGGAGTGGGAAGTCGAGCTGACCGCGCAGGACGGCGCCGACGATGCGCTCCTGGAAACCCTCGTGGGACAGCTCTCAGACGCAGGAGCGAAGCCCAGCAACCGAACCTCCAAGCTGGCTACTGCCGTGGGTGATTCATGGCCGGATCTCAAAGGAAACGGCCGCAACCAGGCCTATGACAAGGGCTCGGCAATGGCCCCGGTACTCACCTATCTCCAGGACCAAGAGGCCGACCTCCTGCTTCAGGATGCCCACGTGCGGTTGGGACGGGATGACTCAGTCCATCAAATGCGGTCAGTGATCCGCCGTGTCCGATCGGTTTTGCACTCATACCGCCAGCTCTTTGAGCCTGCCCCGGTGAAGGAACTTGAGCGCGAGCTGAAGTCGTTGGCCAAGACTTTGGGCCGGTACCGTGACACGGAGGTCCTGCACGCACGCTTGAGGACGCACCTTGACGAGCTGCCGTCGAACCTCGTACTGGGCCCGCTGCACGACGAACTGGACCAGCGCATGGCTGTCAGGGCGGACACCGCAATGGGAGCTGTCAAGAACCGCCTGAACAGCCCCCGGTATTTTAAGTTGTTGGACGCACTCGAGGCGTTCATCGAAGCCCCACCGGTAACGCCGCAAGGGGAGGCGAAGGCCCGGAAAACCACGGCGAAGCTCGTCAACAAAGCCGCCAAGCACCTCGGCAAACGCCATGACGCCGCGGTGGCTGCCGCCGTCGGGCCCCGGCGTGACACAGCGTTTCACGAAGTCCGGAAGGCCGCCAAGAAGCTGCGGTTTGCCGCCGCGGCCGTTGAAGGTGTCCACGGCAAGCGGGCCGTGAAGCTGGGGGATGCAGCCCACAAAATCCAAACGATCCTCGGTGACCACCAGGACAGCGTGGTGGCCCGCGCGGAGCTGCTGAAGCTGGGTTCTGCGCCCGGCATCAGCAGCGCTGCGTTTACTTATGGCCTCCTGCACGCCATGGAACGCAGTGCCGCCGACGCCACGGAAGAGCAATATCTTCGTCACAGCAAGAAGGCGCTGAAGCTCAGGCTCCAGAAATAGGAACCTACTTCTTGAGGAACGTCAGCAACGCGTCGTTGATTTCGGCGCCGTGCGTCCAGAGCAGGCCGTGCGGTGCCCCCTCAATTTCCAGGTAGTCAGCGCTGGGCAGTGCGTCCTTGAAACGCCGTCCGGTGACGTCGATGGGCAAGATGTTGTCAGCCGTGCCGTGGACGATTAGGGCCGGGACGTCGATCTTGGGGATGTCGGCCCGGAAATCCGTGAGCCATGTGGGCTGCGCGGCCACCGAGGCAAAGGCCCCGGACTTGCTGGCCAGATTCCAGCTGGCGTCCACGGCTTCCTGGCTGAGCCGGTCCGTGCCCAGGAACGTATCGGTGTTGTAAAAGTTCTTGAAGAAGTCGGTGAAGAACGCGTAGCGGTCTGCGGTGACGGCGGCGGCAAGGCCGTCGAACACGTCCTGCGGCACGCCGTCGGGGTTGTCATCGGTCTTCAAGAGGAAGGGTTCCAGCGAACCGAGGAAGACTGCCTTGGCAACACGGGCCGAGCCATACGTGCTGATGTAGCGCGCCACCTCGCCGGTGCCCATGGAGAAGCCCACCAGGACGGCGTCGTTCAGGTCCAAGGTGTCCAGGACGGTCTTGAGGTCTGCGGCAAAGGTGTCGTAGTCATAGCCTTCAGTGGGCTGGCTGGATTTTCCGAAACCCCGGCGATCGTACGTAATGACGCGATAACCGGCCTCGAGCAAGGCAGCGGTCTGCTTCTCCCAGGACGAACCATCCAACGGGTAGCCGTGGATCAAAACCACAGCCTGGCCGGTCCCATGGTCCTCGTAGTAAAGCTCAATCTCAGTGCTGTTTTCGTTTCCGACGGTGATGTAAGCCAAAACTCAAGTCCCTTCGATGCGGTTCAACACGAACGTTTCCAGCCTACTGTTCTGTTGGTGCGCCGGCACGGGCCCTGTCGTGGAGTTGACGCGCCGCCGCCACGGCGTCCATGTTGTCCTCCGCCCACTCCTTCATGTCGAAGATGATCGGGAGGAGCGAACGGCCGCGTGCAGTGAGCTCATAATCCGTTCGGACCGGAACCGACGCGGTGACCTCCCGGTCAATCAGGCCGTCGCGCTCCAGGGAGCGGAGTGTGGAGGTCAGCATTTTCTGGCTCGCCCCCGGGATCAGTCGGCGCAGCTCACTGTGGCGTTGCGGCCCTTCTTCCAAGGCGAGCAGGACAAGTGTCACCCATTTGCTGCTGATCGCCTCCAGCAATTGGCGTGCCGGGCAGAGTTCCAAGGAAGCGTTGTAGTGGTGTTGCGCTTTCCGACGGTTCTGTTCAGCCGTGAGTGTCATGACCTCATCATTGCAGGAACGTGGAGGTGCCCTGGGCACAATAAAGTGCGTTCTTACGCTGCGTGACACCCCCGGGTGAGGATCGATGAGGGGCCAAAGGGTCCCCTGCCTGAAAGGAAAAGCATGCCCTCCATCCTCCACATCAACGCCTCACCCCGTTATGCCGCCAGCGATTCGCTGCGGTTGGCCCGCCATTTCATTGACTCGGTTCAGGCTGCGGCTTCGGAGACGTTCGAGCTGGAAACCCTGAACCTGTTCGACGACGGCGCGTTGCCGGCTTTCGGACGGACAGCTGCGGCTGCCAAGATGGCTGTCTTCACCGGCCAGGACCAGACTCCGGATCAAATTGCGGCGTGGGAGTCCGCCCGCGCCGTATTTGAGCAGTTCGCCTCGGCCGATGCGTACGTTTTCAATATTCCGTTGTGGAACTCCGGTGTGCCCTACGCCCTGAAGCAATGGATCGACATCGTCACCCAACCCGGGTGGAGCTTCGGGTTCGACGCCGAAACGGGCTACACCGGCCTCATGGAGGGCAAGCATGCGCTGGCCATCCACACCAGCGGGGTCTATTCTCCCGGGGTTTCGCCGGCTTTCGGCTCCGATTTCGGCAGCACCTACTTTGCCGATTGGCTGAGCTTTGTGGGCATTGCGGATGCCACGCACGTTCGCTTCGCACCCACCGTCCTCAACGCAGACGTAGAGGGAACCCGCCGTGTTGCCGAGAATGAACTCACCGACGCCGCGCTCCTGTTCGCGGGCAAGCTCGGTGCTGCGGCAAAGCTGCAGCTGGCGAACGACTAGGAAACGACGACGACCCCGTCAGGCAGGTTACTTCCCGGAGTTCGCTGCGGCTGAAGCGGCCGCAGCGGCAGCCGCTTCAGCCGCAGCTGCTGCTTCCGAGGCCGCAGTATTGGCGGAGCCCACGGCACCCTCAGCTGCAGCGATGGCGTCGTTCATGATCTGCTGATCCACTTCAGTCGTATCGACAACCATTTTGATCGTCTTGGCGTCCGTCTCGGAGCCTGCTGAAGGGTCCGTCGATACGGCTGCTACTTGCTGACCCGGCTCGAGCGTGGTCCAAGGAGTTCCATCAGGTCCCACGATCGAGATGGTCAGCCCGGCCGATGCCAAAGCAGCTTTGGCATCGGCGAATGGCTTCCCTGCGATGTCCGGAACGGTGGTGAGGTTCGTTGCAGGGCTGGAGGCCGCGGTTTCAGAGGGTTTGGCCTGCGTGGCTTCCGACGTACCGCCGGAGCATCCTGCCAGCGCTGCGCCGATCACCAATGCCAGCGCCAATGCTGCGGTCTTCTTCATATGTCATACCCCCAAAATAGTCCGCTGGCCGGCTCATGGTTTGCCAACCCCACGTGGTGCAATACCAGCGGTAACTTTAGCGCTATTTCTCTAGTTGCCCGCAGCAACCAGACGTAAACTGGCCTTCGGTTCACATCGCCTGGCTCGGAGATCCCATGCTGTGGAAGGTACTTGTTCGCTTCCTGCGGCCGCATCAGCGGTTGCTGATCGCCGTCGTCGTCTTCCAATTGGCCCAGTCCATCGCATCCCTGTACCTTCCGACGCTGAACGCCGACATCATCGACAACGGGGTCGCCACCGGGGATACCGACTACATCCTGCGCATGGGCGGGCTGATGCTGTTGATCACCCTCCTGCAGATCGCGTGTGCCGTGGTTGCGGTCTACTTCGGCGCGAAGGCTGCCATGGGGATGGGCCGTGACCTCCGCGACGCGGTTTTCAGCAGGGTGGGGGAGTTCTCTGAGCAGGAGGTCACCAGGTTCGGGGCGCCGTCGTTGATCACGCGGTCCACCAACGACGTCCAACAGGTGCAGCAATTGGTCTTGATGTCCTGCACGCTGATGGTCGCGGCGCCCATGCTGAGCATTGGCGGAGTGATCATGGCCGTGCGCCAGGACGCCCAGCTGTCCTGGCTGATCGCAGTGAGCGTGCCGGTGCTGTTGCTGGCTGTTGGGTTGATTGTGACCCGGATGGTGCCGTTGTTCCGCAAGATGCAGGTCCGGATCGACGCCGTGAACCGTGTCCTCCGCGAGCAGCTCACCGGTATCCGTGTGGTGCGGGCGTTCGTCCGCGAAGACTTGGAAACCGCCAGGTTCGGTAAAGCGAACGACGACGTCACTGACGTCGCGCTGCGGGCCGGGCGTTTGATGGCACTCATGTTCCCGGTGGTCATGTTGGTCATGAATGTTTCGTCCGTGGCGGTGATCTGGTTCGGGTCCTTCAGGATCGAGGACGGTTCCATGCAGGTGGGCACGCTGATTGCGTTCCTGAGCTACCTGATGCAGATTCTTATGTCGGTCATGATGGCCACGTTCATGGCTGTGATGATCCCGCGTGCGTCCGTCTCCGCCGACCGGATCGGCGAGGTGCTGGAGACCGACTCAAGTGTCCAGCCGCCGTCGAACCCCGTCATCGGCGGCATCCGCCGCGGCGAGTTGGAAATGCGCGACGTCGGATTCGCCTACCCGGGTGCCGAGCAGCCAGTGCTGGGCGGGGTCACGTTTACAGCCTTGGCCGGGCAGACAACAGCGATCATCGGCAGCACGGGTGCTGGGAAAACCACGCTGGTGAACCTGATGCCACGTCTCTTCGACGCCACCAGCGGGTCCGTTCTGATGGACGGCGTGGACGTCCGTGAACTCCATCCTGACCTGCTGTGGGGCCACATCGGGCTGGTACCGCAGCGGCCTTACCTGTTCTCCGGGACGGTCCGCAGCAACCTCCAGTACGGCAAGCCCGATGCCACCGAGGAGGAGCTGTGGCAGGCGCTCTCCGTTGCCCAGGCCCGGGACTTTGTGGAGGACATGGAAGGTGGCCTGGATGCTGCCATCTCTCAGGGTGGCACCAACGTCTCCGGCGGGCAGCGGCAGAGGCTCGCAATCGCCCGGGCCCTGGTGAAGCGGCCGGAGCTCTACATCTTTGACGATTCCTTCTCCTCCCTGGACACCGCCACCGATGCCCGGCTCCGGCAGGCCCTCAAGCGCCACACCAACGGCGCCACGCTGGTGATCGTCGCCCAGCGGGTCTCCAGCATCGCCGACGCGGACCAGATCCTGGTGCTCGATGACGGCAGGATCGTTGGGCGCGGAACGCACGAAGAATTGTTGGAGACGTCCGAAACGTACAAGGAAATCGTGTCCTCCCAGCTCGCGGCGGAGGAGGCGGCATGAGCGCTGTATCAGCCGGGCCGCGCGGTCCCCAAAGGCCGGCGATGGGTCCTGGTCGAGGTGGGCCGTTCGCGGGGATGAACATCCCTGCTGAGAAGGCGTCCAACTTCTCTGGCTCAGCCCGGCGTTTGCTGGGGACGCTGAGGCCGGAGCGGTTCTGGCTGATCCTGGTGCTGGTGTTCGCCGTGGTCAGTGTTGCGTTGTCTGTGATCGGACCCAGGCTGCTCGGCGAAGGCACCAACCTGATCTTCGCCGGTGTCGTCTCCCAACAGTTGCCCGCAGGTGTCTCCAAAGCCGACGTCATTGCGGGGCTGCGCGCTGCGGGTGATGACAGCAAGACGGACATGCTGGGCGCCATGACCCTCACTCCCGGCGTCGGAATCGACTTTGGCGCGCTGGCCTCGGTGCTGCTGTGGGCGCTGGCACTGTATGTACTGGCCTCAGCGTTCGGGTGGATGCAGGCGTACGTTCTCAACGGCGTCGTGCAGCGGACCGTTTACCGACTCCGCGAGCGGATCGAAGCGAAAATCCACCGGCTGCCCCTGCGCTATTTCGACTCCATCCAACGCGGTGAGCTGCTGAGCAGGGTGACCAACGACGTCGACAATATCTCCCAAAGCCTCCAGCAATCCATCAGCCAGGTGGTGTCCTCCCTCCTGACAGTGCTGGGTGTTTTGGTGATGATGTTCCTGCTCTCGCCGCTGCTTGCTTTGATTGCGCTGGTGACCATCCCGCTGACCCTCGGAACAACGCTCCTGATTGCCAAGCGCTCGCAGAAGCTGTTCGTGGCGCAGTGGAAGAACACCGGCGAACTCAACGGCCAGATCGAGGAAAGCTACACAGGGCATGCACTGGTGAAGGTGTTCGGGCGGCAGAACGAGGTGCAGGAGAAGTTCCGCGCGAAGAACAGCGAGCTGTACCAGGCGAGCTTCGGGGCGCAGTTCGTGAGCGGGCTGATCATGCCGGCCATGACATTCATCGGCAACCTGGTCTACGTGGGGATTGCCGTGGTGGGCGGCCTGCAGGTGTCCTCCGGTTCCATGCAGTTGGGCGATGTGCAGGCTTTTATCCAGTACTCGCGACAGTTCACCATGCCGTTGGCGCAGCTCGGATCCATGGCCAACATGCTGCAATCCGGTGTTGCCTCCGCGGAGCGCGTTTTCGATCTGCTCGATGAGGAGGAAGAGTCAGCCGAACCTGATCCTGTTCCACAGTCCGGTCCGGCGCGCGGACGGCTGGTGTTCGAGAACGTATCCTTCCGCTACTCGCCCGACAAGCCCCTGATCACGGACCTCAGTTTGGTGGCTGAGCCGGGGCAGAGCATCGCGATTGTAGGGCCTACGGGCGCGGGCAAAACCACCTTGGTGAACTTGATGATGCGCTTCTACGAGTTGGACTCAGGACGGATAACGCTCGACGGCGTGGATGTCGCCTCGATCCCGCGGCACGAGTTGCGCTCGCGGATGGGCATGGTCCTCCAGGACACGTGGCTTTTTGGTGGGACCATCCGCGACAACATTGCCTATGGACGGCCTTCTGCTTCCGAGGACGAGATTATTGAAGCCGCGCAGGCAACGTACGTGGACCGGTTCGTGCGGTCCCTGCCCGAAGGCTACGACACCTTGTTGGACGACGAAGGCGGCAACGTTTCGGCTGGTGAGAAGCAACTGCTGACCATCGCCCGGGCGTTCCTGTCCCATCCGTCCGTACTGATTCTGGACGAGGCCACCAGCTCCGTGGATACCCGGACCGAGGTATTGGTGCAGAAAGCCATGAACGCCCTGCGCTCGGACCGGACCAGCTTTGTGATCGCCCATCGGCTCTCCACCATCCGCGACGCCGACCTCATTCTGGTGATGGAAGCCGGGCAGATCGTGGAGCAGGGGACCCACTCGGAGCTGCTGGCTGCGGGTGGGGCTTACTCCCGGCTGTATGAGGCGCAGTTCGCGGCTCCGGTGGCTTTTGAGCCCTAGGTGCGGCGGCTTGGTGTGAGGGCTGAGGTGTGGCGCGCGTGGCCTCCTGACCTTGTTTGCCGGCCAAAACGCTGGTTTCCAACCGGGGAAGGTTGAATATCCGCTCCTGGCGCGGCAAAGAGGGTCAGGAAGCTACGAGCATCACGGCAATCTGGAGGGCCTCAGCACGTTTGCGTCCCCTGCCTTGTTGGGGTCCAAGAGCACCGGACTGACCAAGACAGTCGGCCCTCGATGCAGCAAGCCGCCGGCAATCACCTGGCAGCGGACGCCGCCGCGCCCCCGCATCGCTTTGTGGGCCCCTGGAGCGAGCATTTCGTCCATCCAAGCACACGGGTGGGCTGGGCGGCCGGCCTTCAACCGCACCACATCTCCACCGGACTCAAGGGTGAACTCATGGCCAAGCAGTGGAGCCAGCTCGACTCCCCGCACCATCACGTTCCGTCGGGTCAGCAGGGGATCGAGGGGACCGGCTCCGAGTTCCGCGGCGATCGATTCAAGAGCCTCCACGGCAAAAACCGTCACAGCAGCGTCCATGTGCGCTGCCTTGCCAAAGAACCTGTCGCCAACAATTCCTTTGCCAGTCACCAGTTCCGCTTGGTCGGCGTCAGTGGTGGTGACATCGACGGCGCCCTCCCGGGCACGGCCAAAGTAGGCGTGCGCCGGCGACACTAAAAGGTGAAGCACCTCGACGTCGTACCTGTACTCGGTGGTCATCCCTCAACGCTAATCCCCTGACGGAAGTATTGCCTCTAAAAGTAAAGGGTGCTTTACTTCCCTCATGAGTAAAGCTTCCTTTACATCAAGGCGGACGCCGGTCCATCACTACGTCCTTGCTGTCATCCTCGGCGCCATCCTGACCATCGCGGTCGCACTGTTGGTGGGAGCGTCAAACCCGGGCGACTTTTGGCCTGCAGCAGGGATCGGCGCCCTGTGTGCCGCCTACCCAGCCATGTCTCTCGGAACCAGGGTCTTCGTTTCACGCCACACCGTCACCCGTGATCAGCATGGCGAGCAGAGTGTGGAGCTCCAGTGGATGCGGCAGGCCGGTGCCGGAGCGTTCCTCGACGTGCTGGTTGCCACCATCGTTGCTGCCGTGGTCCTGGCGGTTGGCCGGTTTCAGATCGAAGCACTCCCGGTCCTGCTCGGGCTTGTGGCGCTGAGCGCCTTGGATGCCGGCCTGCGCTACCTTGCCGTTCGGCACCGTGCGCTGAAGTGAAGAACAACATCGCCGAGCGCCGGGCCGGGCGACGATGGACACAAGCTGACCTCGCTGCTGCCCTGGGGGTGTCCAGGCAGACGGTCATTTCCATCGAGCGGGAAAAGTTTGACCCCTCGCTGCCCTTGGCGTTCCTGATTGCCAGGACGTTCGACTGCGCCATCGAGGACATTTTCACTACCGATTAAAGCGCTGTGGCCCACGCCGCAGCGCTTTGGCCGCCTCCCGGATACTGTGGCACGGTGAACTTCGCTGAGGCTGCCGACGGCACCGAACTCGCCTGGGCGTCAAAAGGCGAAGGCGAGCCAATGCTGTTGATCGCCGGACAGGCAACCTCCATGGATGGCTGGGGCCCGACGGCGGAGCTTCTGTCCCGCTTTTACCGTGTCATCAGCTTCGATCACCGCGGGATTGGGCGGAGCGGGAAGGGCGACGCTGAGCGCTACACCACGAGGCTGCTTGCCGAAGATGCTGCTGTGGTCCTCAAAGCCGCCGGCGCGGATTCGGCACATGTGTACGGCCACTCGATGGGCGGGCGTATTGGCCAATGGCTGGCCATTGATCACCCCCAGAAAGTTCGTACGCTGATCCTCGCAGCCACGAGCGGTGGCATTTGGCCGGATGCCGGCGCCCAGCCGAAAAAGGCTGCCCTGGAAGCCTTGGTCAGCGGGGACATGTCCCGATTGGAAGAGCTCTTCTTCGACGCTGAGTGGGTCCGCGCACATCCCGAAGCGACCCACACATTCTTCAATTCCCGCGCATCGGCGTGGGCTAAAGCCCGGCACTTCAGGGCCAGCCGCGAGCATGATGCCTGGAGCAGTCTCAATGCCATCCAAGCCCCCACCCTGATCCTTCACGGCACCAGGGATGCGTTGACCCCCTTGCCCAATGCACTCCTGCTTCGCGAGCACATTCGCGGCTCGGTACTGGTGCGTGTCCCCGGAGCGGGACACGGCCTTCATCTGGATCACCCGGAGACGGTTGACTGGATCCGGCAATTCATCGCCCGAAAGGCCAGCTAACGCGCAGGAACCCTCAACACCTCGAGCGCTGCCACAAGGTACGGGATCGGATCCGGATCTGACCCCGCCGCCCATTGCATCCATGCCTCAAAGGTGGTGGCAAGGTACGCGGCGCTCAAGTAGCGTGCCGCGGAGTCGGAAAGACCGTTCTCCACAAGGAAGGCGAGCGTCCTTTCGCGCTGTGGTGCCAGGGACTCGTAGCTGCGGCTGGTCAGTTCGGCGTGCTCGGCGATCAACCGGAGCCGTCCGCGGGTCACGGCCAGATCGGGAATGACCCCGACCCCGGCGGCCGCCGCCTCACGCAGCCCGGCCAGCACATCGCCGTCGGGCTTTCCGTGCTGGTGGAACGATCCGAAGGCGAGCGTTGACGCTTCGACCACGGGTTCGGTGCCACCCCAGACCAGGTCCGCCTTGCTGGCGAAGTAACGGTAGAGGCTCTTGCGGCCGATACCGGCAGCGCGGGCGATGTCTTCCATGGAGGTGTTCTCATACCCGTGCTCGGCGAACAGGTCCAAGGCGAGTCCGGCCACGGCGTCGGCGTCGATGGTGGCGGGGCGACCGCTGGCGCGTGCCGGTTTGGCATCTTCCGAAATCATCCCTCCAGTATTCACTCTTACATAATGACACAGAGTGTCATAAGCTGGGGTGGACCACTCTGCAACCATCGGAAGGACATCATGGGCAACGACGCTTCATGGCAGGAGGCCATCACCTCTGGCCGTTTCGCCGGTAAGACCATCATTGTCACGGGAGCGGCCTCGGGTATTGGCCAAGCCACCGCTTTGCGCATCGCCAAAGAAGGCGGCAAGGTCATTGCGGCCGACATCAGCAAGGACCGCCTGGAGGCCCTGGCGGAGGAAAACAGCGGTCTGGACCTGGTGCCCGTAGCTGGCGACATCTCCACGGAAGAGACCGTGGCCGCGGTTCTGGCAGCCGCCGGCGGGCGGGTGGATGCTTTGGCCAATGTCGCCGGCATCATGGACAACTTCGCCCCCATCCATGAGGTGGACGATGATCTCTGGGAACGGGTCTTCCGCATCAACGTCACCTCTCTCATGCGCCTGACCCGTGCAGTGGTGCCACTCATGCTGGAGGCTGGAACCGGATCGGTAGTGAATGTGGCGTCCGAGGCAGGACTGCGTGGTTCTGCTGCCGGTGCGGCCTACACGGCATCCAAGCACGCCGTGGTTGGCCTTACCAAGAACTCGGCAGTGATGTACGGACCCAAGGGATTGCGCTTTAACGCCGTGGCTCCTGGCCCCACCATCACGAACATTGTGGCCAACTGGGGATCGCAGCTCGCTGCCGAACGGCTTGGCCCTTTGATGCAGGCAACGATTCCAACCCCCGCCACGGCAGCCCAACTGGCTGCGTCCATCACGTTCCTGCTGAGTGACGACGGCACCAATATCAACGGCGCCATTTTGGCGTCCGACGGCGGGTGGTCGGCTCTATAGGGTTTTAGCGCCAAGGTGCCGGACCAGCGCGTCCACAATAGGCAGTTGCCCTTTGACGAGTTTGGCCCGGGCCTCGGATTCTTCGAACCAGCGGGCGTCGTCGATCTCCGGGAAATCCTTCATGACACCCGACCCCTTGGGCCACTCCATGGGAAAGGTGTTGCTGATGATCTGCTCCGGTTGGAAGTCATTGGCTTCTGCCGTGAAAGCAGTGATGAGCTTTCCTGAGGGCTGCCGGAAAACGCCCAACAGCTCGTAGGCGGCGGCCGGCGGGGGTGAGCCTATTTCCTCTGCGAATTCGCGTTTCGCAGCTGCCAAAGGGTCTTCATCTTCAGGGAATTCGCCTTTGGGAATGGACCAGGCGTGGTGATCCTTTCGCGCCCAAAAAGGACCGCCCATGTGGGCGATCCACAGCTGCAATTCGCCGCTGCTCACGGTTCGGTAGAGAAGAATTCCGGCACTGCGGATAGGCATGTGTCTTCCTGAAGGACGTGCTGCGTAACGGGCTGTCTTATGAGGTACGGATCTGTCCAGAGTACTGCGGGGCTTTACCCCCGTTATCCAATTGATGTTGAAACAGTCATATTCAATGCCTAATTCGCTTCCGGCAGCGTCCCTGCTCATTGATAATCGAGGAGTTGCACGTTCCTCGGGGGTGGAACGTGACTGCGGCTTTCGGCAATTGCCGAAGGCGTTTCTGGGCGCATCAGCAGGAGGACACAGCTATGGCATCGTCAATGAGGCTCCTTCCTACCGGGGGAAGAAAAGTAATGGGTTTGGCCGTCGTCATGGCGGTAGGTTTATCACTGTTCACGGGTATCAGCCCCTCACACGCCGCGGACACCACGCCCATGGCTGAGGACCCTGGACCGGTGGGCAGCTTTGCTTGGAAAGGGTTCAACTGGCAGAAGCGTTTTTGGGGTGGGGCGCCCATGTACAACGCAAGCTGGGATGCCAACAACGTCAGCAATCCTGATGCTGATGGGTACGTGAAACTCTCCATCTCCAACCCCACCGGATCCGCTCCGAAGGGCGCGGAATTCCAGTCCACACGCGAAGGCTTCGGCTACGGCACGTACAGCACCACGGTGGAGAAGGACGTCAGCGCGCTGCAGAAGGAAGTGGTGTGGGGCTGCCTCTTCACCTACGATCCCGCAGCGGAACCGGGATACACGGAGATCGACCTCTGTGAGGCATCGGCCTGGGGTGGCGGGGCTGCCTACGGTGAAGACTGGCCTGTCACCCAAGGTCACGGGTACTGGTTCGATGCAACGAAGCCTCCAGGCCAGGGCAACAACACCGTCACCTTCGACGTCACGAACGCTCCTATCCTCACCCATCGCATGGTCTGGGAACCAGGCAAGCTGACCTTTGAGACCTTCGCTGGGGAAGGCTACAGCGGAACGCTGCTGAAAAAGACCATCCTGCAAGGATCCACGGTTCCGCTTCCGGCCAAAGAACAAATCCATTTCAACCTGTGGGTGACCGGGGGCGGAGGCGGCGATGCTGCCCATGTCGGCCCCGAAACGGTCACTATCCGTGATTTCTCCTTCGTGCCGGGCATTCCGTTGACGGCTCCCACTCCAACGGTGAACGGCACAGCGGCTGTGGGGTCAACGCTGACAGCCAACCCCGGAACCTGGACCACTGGAACTGCCCTGACCTACCAGTGGTACAGGAACGGTGCGGCGATCTCCGGTGCGACGACTGCCACCCGTGTTCTTGCGGCTGCCGACCAAGGTACCAAACTGACAGTGAGGGTCACAGGAACCAAGTCCGGGTACGCAACGACCACCAAGGAATCAGCGCCCACAGCCACAGTGGTTGCGGGGACTCTGGTGGCACCCACACCAACCATCACCGGGACGCTGAGTGTGGGCTCCACACTGACAGCAAACCCAGGTACCTGGACGTCCGGAACCACGCTGACGTACCAGTGGTACCGCTCGGGTATTGCGATCACCGGTGCCACCGCCAAGACCTACACCCTTGTAAGCGCTGACCAGGCGGACACCATGAGGGTCAGGGTCACCGGCACCAAGGCCGGCTACACAACGGTGGCCAAGTTCTCGGCGGTTTCGGCTCCGGTCACCTGATCTCCGGGCTACACAATCAGGGGCGATCTAAATGACAAACCCGCAGTTGTGTCGCGCTGGGGGGTAAGCGACACAACTGCGGGACTGCCAGGCCTGGTTAGTTCTTCTGCGCCTTGACGGGGACGATCCTCTTGACGGCGAGGCCGAGTGCCAGCATGGCGAAAGCAGCCAGTGCGAACCAGAAGAGATCGCCCGCTCCGGTCACTGCAAGTGCTCCTGAGCCCATTCCGGCTGCGGTGGCTCCTGCGAGGGGGGCTGCTGGATTGTTGTACATGAGTCGATTACCAAACTTTCTTTCTGTTGAGTGCTGCATCCAGGTACGCCTTGGCGTGAACGGCCTGGAGGAACATATCTATGACGGTTTCGTACATGGTTGCGGCCAGCAACATGTACCTCCAGCCCCGGAATCGCAGGGTTACGATGCGCTCCAGGACGAAGATTGCGGTAACAGCTATCCAGAAGGGGTGGAGGTTCAGGCCCGCTCCGGTGATGAAGGCGAAGATGATGGAGCTGAAGTAGGCCAGTGTCACCATGACACCGATCATGGACAGGAATTGGCGTCCCCAGTACGGCCTGGTGATTTTGGTCCACCCGTACTGCACACAGTTCTCAACTGCGCCGCGCTTCCAGCGAAGCCGCTGTGCCCAGAGTTCACGCCATGTGGGCATGACCTCGGTGACCAGAGTGCAGTTGGAAGGAGATGCGATGCGGTAGCCGAGGGTCAACAGTGCAAAGGAGAGTTCGTTGTCCTCGGTCAGAACCGAGGTGTCATAGACGCCGCCCTTGCCGTTGCCCGGAGGAAGTGTGCCTTCCAGCCGGGCTGAGACCACGTCGCGCAGCGTCTTGACCCGGAACAGGGCTGCCGTTCCGGTAACCACCAGGCACTTGCCGTGGAGGCGCTTCACGTCGCGGGCATAGCGGGCGTACTCGTTGCGCTGCAGGTGTCCGACGAAACCGCCGCCGGGACCGCCGCTGAACACTCCGCCCACTGCGCCGAGCAGTTCGTCGGCCAACAGGTTCTTGGTGGCGTTTTCAATGAAGTCGAGGGCGAGCTGGGAGTCCGCATCCTGAACCAGGATCAAGTCCTCGGGGTCGGCCTCGGGAAGAAGCTCGCTGAGGGCGAAGTTCAGGGCTCCGGCCTTCTTGTCCTTGTTGCCGACGGTCCGCAGCACCTCGACGCCCTGGGCAAGCGCGAGAGCCTCGGTGTCGTCGGTGCAGTTGTCCGCCACCACAATGATGCGGTCCGGGCGGAGGGACTGGTTGTTCAACGAGGTGAGGGTCTCGGTGATGCCGGCGGATTCGTTGTGCGCCGGCACCAGGACGGTGACCACGCCACCGGCCGCGCGGTGGGACCCGCGGGGTGCGGCGGCCGTTGCCGGTGAGTCTGCGTCGGCCGTGTAGTCCGTGATTTCCGTGAGCATTGTGATCCCTCCGTTCGTGCGTTGAAGCGTTGACTCACTTAGAGTTCCAACGCCAACGCAAGAAATGCGCAGGGAAAGCGTCAAGGAAATATCAAGGTTTGCTCAGGAGTTCAGGAACGCCGTCACGAAGCGGATTCGAGGACCACTTGTACGTTTTTGGATGCTTCCGGAGGGGCCCTTAAACGCAAGAGGACGACGCCGGCAAGTACCGGCGTCGTCCTCCTGCTTTTGCTGTGAGCTGCTTAGCGGCTCAGGCTCACGGTGAAGGTTTTGGGTCCGCTCAGGGTGACTGCGATTCCGCAGTTTTCTGCAGCTGCCCGGTGTGAGAGGGACTGGACAGCGGCATCGATGGTGTGGTCGATGGCCGACTTGTCCCAGATTTTCAGCGTGATGGAGTCAGTATGTGTCGTCATTGTCAGTACTTTCACTCAGGCCGGTATCAGCCCCAAGCCTCTTCGCCCGGGGCCGCATCCTCGTCGGTGAGGATTGCTGATTCAGCTTGTATGGGAACGAATTCCCTCATTCATGGTTCATGTTGCCCACCACGGTTGACAAGCGAATCCGACCAAGTGTGACCGATTACACGTTTTTGATTACCCTGTGTAACCGGCGTTGACAGTGAGCTCCCACCCGCTGGCGCCCCTGGTCAGCCGTTGACGTAGCCCATGTGCTGGGCGTTGTACCGATCACCGTGGACGCCGATGCTCCGGACGATCGCGTCGAGGTCGGCGCGCTCATCGGCGGAAAGCGCGACCTGCGTTGCGGCCACGTTTTCCTGGATGCGCTCGGTGCGGCGGGTGCCCGGGATCGGCACGATCCACGGCTGCTGCATCAGCAGCCAGGCCAGGGCAATCTGCCCGGGCGTCGCCCCCTTCGCCGCTGCGAGCGTCTTCACGTGGTCAACGAGTGCCTGGTTGGCCGCGAGATTCCCTGCCTCGAAACGCGGGACCCGGGAGCGGATGTCCCCCTCGGTGAAGCTGGTGGAGGTGTCCACGGTGCCGGTGAGGAACCCTTTGCCCAGCGGGCTGAACGGTACGAACCCGATGCCGAGCTCGGCAAGGACAGGCAGCACCTCGGCCTCGGGATCGCGCGTCCAGAGCGAATATTCGCTCTGGACAGCAGTGACTGGGTGCACTGCGTGAGCACGACGGATGGTGTCCGCGGAGGCCTCCGAGAGGCCGAAGTGCTTGACCTTGCCCTCGGCGATGAGTTCGCTGATCGTGCCGGCGACGTCCTCGATCGGCACGGCGGGGTCAACCCGGTGCTGGTAGAACAGGTCGATCACGTCGGTACGCAGCCGCTTTAGAGATTCCTCTGCGACGCGGCGAATCTGGTCTGGCCGGCTGTCGAGGCCGACGCTCTTGCCGTCGCGAATGTCCCAACCGAACTTGGTGGCGATGACGACTTGGTCGCGGATCGGCTCCAGAGCCTCACCAACCAGTTCCTCGTTGACGTAGGGCCCGTAGGCCTCTGCGGTGTCGAAGAAGGTGACCCCTTCGTCGACGGCCGAGCGCAGCACGGCGACCATCTCGTCCCTGCTGCCGGGGTTGGGACCATAGCTCTGGGACATGCCCATGGCCCCTAGTCCCAGTGCGGAGACCTTCAGGCCCTGGCCGAGTGTTCTGGTGTGCATGATCAGTCCTTCGTGGTGAACGTGTCCTTGAGTGGCGGAAGCCCGCCAAGCGACGGTGCCCTGGGACCGCCAGTCCGGGCCTGCAGGAACTGGCGTGCAGCGTCCCTGGTCATACGGACAACGCTATTCCGGCCACCGCCGCAGAGGGAGTCCCCACTGGTACCCCCTTCACTGGAGGCTCCACTGATCCCTTAGGCCGACGGCAAATCCAGGGTGTAGACCACCAGCTGCACCTTCGGCGCAGGCCGCTCCTTCTCGCGTTCCGGCCGGCGGACGTAGCCCAGGCGCCGGTAGAGGCGCTGTGACGTCTCATTGTCGACGGCGGTGTCCAGCACCACGCGCCCGGCACCACGGGATGCGGCGATGCGGGCGGATTCGTCGAGGAGTTTTTGGCCAAGACCCGTACGGCGGGCCTCAGGGAGCACAGCCAGCAACCTGAGTTCCACCTCGCCTTCTTCTGCCTGCCGGCTGAGGTATGAGCCAAAGGGCAGGAGGCTGGCAGTACCCACCAGGCGCCCGGTTTCTTGGTCTGCCGCAACCAGCAGCACACCTTCGCGGGCCCTGGCCGCAGCATCCAGCAAAAGGCCGAGGCGCTCTTCGTCGGGCTGATGCGCGCCTGGGAGATGATGACCGAACCCTTCGTACGTCAGCCGCCCCACGGCGTCGTACTCTTCCGGAAGCGCCTCGCGGATCACATAGGTGTCGGCGGCGACGGTCTGCGTGGTGGTCATGATTGTCCTTTCGGCTGTGGATCGAGTCCGAGGTGCGATTTCAGCGTGGCCCCCGTGTATTCAGTGCGGGCCAGTCCGCGCTCCTGCAGCAACGGGATGACGCCGGAGGTGAAGCGCTCCAAGTCCTGGGGGAGGAGGGAGAACATCAGGTTGAACCCGTCGGCGGCGCCTTCGGCGTGCCAGCGCTCCAAGGAATCGGCCACGTGCTGCGGGGTGCCGATGAAGTCGTGGTTTCGTTTGTCGCCGGTGAGTATTGAGTAGAGATCCTTGAGCGTGACCTCGTCCTCACGTCCATGGATCTGTTCCCCGGCGGAGCGGAAATCGGTCCGCGGCCGCGCGATGGTGGGAATGCCGGACTGGGCTACCGTGGCGTCCGCTCCCAGCCCGGTGAAGTCGAGTTGGCCCGCGAAGTATTCCTGCAGGAAGTCCAGGACCTGCTGATCGGTGATGAGGCTGTCCAGCTCGCGGATGCGTTCCAGGGCTTCGTCGGGGGCGTCCGCAACAACGGGCGAGATGGCTTGGTAGACGTAGAGTTCGTCTGGATTCCGTCCGAATGCCTCTGCCTGGGCACGTACCGAGTCCCTGTATTTTCTCGCCTGGGGAATGTCCGCGTGGCTGGCAAACGAGGCGTTGGCGAATCGTGCCCCCAACTGCTGCCCCGGAACCGAGGTGCCCGCCTGCGCCAACAAGGGGGAGTGCTGTGGGGAGGGCCCGATGTTGAGCGGACCGGCAACTGTGAAGAACTCGCCCTTGTAGTCCAGCCGGCTGAGTTTGTGGCGGTCGAAGAACCTGCCGGCCTCCTTGTCGTAAAGGAAAGCGTCCTGGTCCCAGGAATTCCACAGGCCCTGGGTGACCTCGACGAACTCTTCGGCGCGGCGGTACCGCAGGCTGTGGTCGAAGTGCTCATCGGCGCTGAAATTACCTGCCGTGCTGTTGGTCAGGTCCCGGGTGGTGACGATGTTCCAACCGACGCGGCCACCACTGATGTGGTCCGCGGTGAGAGCTGCTCGGGCAAAGTTGTAGGGCTCGTCATAAGAGGTGGAGGACGTGGCGATGAGGCCGATCCTGTTGGTGACCGCGCCAAGGGCCGTGACCAGGCCGATGGGGTCGAACCTGTTGAGGATACCCGGGTTGGACGTCTCGTCGATCGCCAGGGAGTCGCCCAGGAAGATCGCATCGAACTTGGCGTCCTCAGCGACCCTTGCCAGCCGCACCTGGTGTTCAAAGTCAATGCTGGCCTTCGGGAACGCTGTTTCGTGGCGCCATGAAGCCAAGTGGATGCCGGTGCCCACCAGGTAGGCGAAGAAGTGGATCTGCTGGCGTTCACGGGTGAGTATCTGGTTCATGGGCCTGTTCAGTGCTGTTCGGAGTCAGGAAAAGGTTGAGGGACGGCGGCGCTCTGTGGCGCAGGGCCGCCGCCCCTCGCGTGCTACTTGGTCTTCTTGATGGCCTCTTCTTCAGCGGTCAGGACTTCCTGCAGCTTGGCCGCTGTCCAGTCAGCCTTGAACTGAAGGTTGCCGTCGTTGAGCTTGGTCACCGAAGCCTCAACTTCGGGCGTGTGATAGGCGTCCACGATCTTCTTCCACGTGGGATCGTCCTTGCGGTCAGCCTTCACCACGAAGCCGTTGATGTAAGGCGCCAGGGATTCCGAATTCAGGTCTTCCTTGAAGATGATCTTCTCGTCGCCCAGTCCGCCTTTCTGGGCCTGCGTGTTGTTGACGACTGCGGCATCGGTGGTTCCCTTGAGCGCGTTCACCGTCTGGTTGCTGTCCACCGGGACAACCTTGATCTTGCTCGAGGTGATCTCTGCGGGTGTGGACAGCGAGTTGCCGCCATCCTTGAGCTGGAGAAGTCCTGCGGTCTGCAGGTTCAGCAGGGCGCGCGCCTGGTTGGTGGGGTTGTTGGGGATGGCAACCTCGGCATCGGCCGGCAGTTCCTCCACGGATTTGAACTTCTCCGAGTACAACGCCAGCGGGTACACGGCCGTCGCGCCAAGAGGAACCAGGGTGCCGTTGCTGTTGACGTTGAACTGGGACAGGTACTTCAGGTGCTGGAACAGGTTGATGTCCACCTGGCCCTGCTGGGTGGCGGTGTTGATCTGGGCACCATCGGTGAAGTTCTTGACTTCAAGGTCGATGCCCTGATCTTTCAGCTTGTTCTTCAGGAGGGTCCAGTGCTCCTCGGCACCGTCGTCCACACCGATGACCACCTTGGTGTTGGCGCTGGTTGACGAACCACTTGACGCACCCCCGCAAGCCGAGAGCGATAGGGCGGCAACCAGGCCGACGGCGGCAACTAACAAGCGGTTCTTCATGATGCTTCTCCGTACAAAGGGTCTTGATGCGAATGGAAGGTACGGGGTGTTTCCCCTGCCTCACGCTAGGCAGTTGGCCCCGTGGGAATCGAACGCCTTCGCAACACTCCGACGCGCATCGTTAAGGAAAGAAACCGCAGGTCACAGGGGGTCATTGGGTTCGATGCGAGCGCTGTGGCGCTGTTGGAATGGGGACCCAAACAACCCCAAAAGGAGGCTCCGGTGAGCGCGATCGTTTCGCTGCGCGGCGTCAGCAAACTGTTCCCGGTCCAAGGAAGCAACCGCGGCCAGCGCACGGAACCAGTGCGCGCCGTCGACAACGTCAGCCTGGACATCGAAGAAGGAACCGTGGTTGGAATTGTTGGCTACTCCGGTGCCGGAAAATCCACGTTGGTGCGCCTGCTCAACGGCCTGGAGCGACCCACTGAAGGCCAGGTGTTCGTCAAGGGCCAGGACATTTCCTCGCTTCCCGAAGGCCAGCTGCGCAAGGTCCGCGCCGGCATCGGCATGATCTTCCAGCAGTTCAACCTCCTGAAGTCCCGCACTGTCTCCGGAAACGTGGCCTATCCGCTCAAAGTGGCTGGTTGGCCCAAAGAGAAGATCAAGCCGCGCGTGGACGAACTCTTGGAGTTCGTGGGCATCGCAGATAAAGCCGGTTCCTACCCGCGGCGACTCTCCGGCGGGCAGCAGCAGCGCGTGGGCATCGCCCGTGCGCTGGCGAACGCCCCGGACATTTTGCTCGCCGATGAAGCCACCAGCGCACTGGACCCGGAGACCACCCGCGACGTCCTGCGCCTGCTCCGGCGCATCAACAAAGAACTCGGAACCACCGTTGTGGTGATCACTCACGAAATGCACGTCGTGCGCGAAATCTGCGACACCGTGGTGATGATGGAATCTGGCCGCGTGGTGGAAGCCGGGCCGACGTACTCCGTGTTCGCCGATCCCCAGAGCGACTCCACCCAGCGCTTCGTCTCCACGGCTGTGCACGGCACACCGGAACCGGATACGGTCACCCGGCTTGCTGCCGCGCATCCGGGCCGGCTCGTCTCCATCGGCATCTCCGAGGCTGCGCCCACACCTTTGGTGGCGTCCACCTTCGAACGGCACGGTGTCGGCTCCAGCGTCGTCTTCGGCGGAGTCACCGAAATCCAGAACAAGATCCTCGGGACACTGACGTACGAACTCACCGGAAGCGACGCATCGATTGACGCCGCGCTCGCCGACTTAGGCGAGATCACCGCCGTCGAACGCCAAACGGCCGCCGTCGAGCAAAAGACGGCCTCCGCAGACAGTGCCGTACCGAACCTTCCAGCCCCTGTCCCCGTGAACGCCGGAGAATAGCCATGACTGACTGGACAACCCTCCTGCCCGTCCTGGGCGAATCATTCCAACAGACCATCTACATGGTGGTCATCACCGTGCTGCTGAGTGGCGCCGCCGGGCTCGCTCTGGGTGTCACGCTCTACGCCACCAGGCCGGGAAACCTGTTCGCCAACAAGGCGGTGTTCTCGGTCCTGAACTTCCTGGTCAACATCATCCGGCCCATCCCGTTCATCATCTTCATCACGGCCATCGCCCCGCTGACGCTGATCGTCATGGGAACGACCATCGGCACAACGGCGGCAATCCTGCCCATGGCGCTGATGGCCGGTGTGGTGATCGGACGTGTGGTGGAGCAGAACCTGGTGGCCTCCGATCCCGGTGTTGTGGAAGCCGCCCGGGCCATGGGTGACAGCCGCTTGCACATCCTGTGGTCTGTGGTGATTCCCGAGTCGCTGGCGCCGCTGATCCTGGGCTACACGTTCATGATCATCGCCATCGTGGATATGTCCGCCATGGCCGGGTACATCGGCGGCGGTGGCTTGGGCAACTTCGCCATCATGTACGGCTACCAGCAGTTCAACTGGGAGGTCACGCTCGTGACCGTCCTGATCATCATCGTCATGGTCCAGGCCGCGCAGTTACTGGGCAACTTCCTCGCCCAGCGCATCCTCCGCCGCTGACTCTTCCCCCAGGAGAACAACAATGCCTATCGAATTCCTCGGCATGGGTGCCGGCAACGACTCCACGGAGACTTCGCCTGCCACCACGCCGTTCTTCGATCCCCAGTACGCTGCCCGTATCGCGAAGATCCATGAGGACAACAATTGGGACCACGTGCTGTTTGCCTACAACTCCACCACACAGGATCCCTCAGTCCACGCGGCATGGGTTGCAGCAAACACTGAACGGATCCAGTTGAGGTTGGCGCACCGCCCCAACGTTTCCCACCCGACGTTCGCAGCGCGATCCTTCCTGACGTTGGACCACATTGCGCAAGGCCGGTTGACCGTGCACTTCATCACCGGCGGCAGCCAGGCGGATCAGGCCCGCGAAGGCGACTTCCTTGCCAAGGATGCGCGCTATGGCCGAACGCAGGAGTACATCCAGATTGTGCGCCGGGCGTGGTCGGGAGATTCGTTCAGCTGGGACAGCGAGCATTACCGATTTGAAAACTTTGCCTCTGGCTTGGGGCCCTTTGCCGGCAAGCGTCCAGGCATTTCCTTCGGCGGGTCCTCCGAGGCGGCGTGGGAGGTGGGCGCTGCAGAGGCTGACATCTACGCACTGTTCGGCGAACCCCTTGCCGATGCCGCATCGCAACAGGAGCAGATCCTTGCGCGGGCCGCTGCCTTGGGACGGGTTGAACCATTGCGCTGGCAAATTGCCTTCCGACCCATCGTGGCGGCAACGGACGAGTTGGCGTGGGAGAAGGCGCACGCCATCCTGAGTACCTTCGAGGCGCGGCGGTCGGCCGGCGAGGTGATTGATCCTGTCCGGCATTACAACCAGAAGCCCGAGGCCGCCGGCACCCAGCGACTCCTCGCCGCGGCCGAGCGCGGGGACCTCCACGACCGCGCGCTGTGGACGGCCCTCGCCAAAGCGGCAGGTGGCGGGGGAGGAAGCGCGACGGCGTTGGTTGGCTCCTACGACACTGTCACCCAGGCGATCCTGGACTACCACGACCTCGGATTCGAGATCTTTGGTCTCCGTGGCTACGACTTCGTTCCTGATGCCCTTGAGTTCGGGCAGCACGTCATTCCACAGCTGAAGCAGGAAGTGGCGCATCGGGAGCAGGGCCGCACCGCCGAGGAAATCCGGGCAAGCCATGCCGCCGCCCGGGCACGCGTCGTGGGCGTACCTTCCTGACCCACTTTCAGCGCCACAACCAGCAATATCAAACCTTTTTGGTTGTTTCTCAGCATCCAAGGCGGCAAAGCAGGTCAGGAAGGAACGCTATGAGAAGCCACGGAAATCACGCTAAACGTTCCGCCCTGTGGCTTTGCCTGGGCGCAGGGTTCATCACGCTGTTGGACCAGTCAATGTTCGTGCTGGCGGTACCGGCTATGTCTGCGTCCCTCCACGCCGGTTCAGGTTCGGTGCAGTGGATCCTGGCTAGCTACTCCCTGGCGTTCGGCGTCGCGCTGGTTCCCGCGGGCAGACTGGGCGACATCGTGGGACGGCGCACGCTCTTCATTGCGGGTATCGCTGTTTTCGGGGCCTCCAGCCTGGTGGGTGGCCTGGCCACGGACCCATCGCTGGTCATCGTCGCCAGGCTCCTCCAAGGACTCGGCGCCGGCACCCTGAACCCGCAGGTGCTGGGCCTCCTGCAGGACATCTATTCCGGGCATGACCGCGCCAAAGCCCTCGGCGCCTACGCTGCCGCCGGGGGTTCGGCTGCGGTCTGCGGACCGCTGCTCGGCGGAGTGGTTCTTTCCTTGGGCGACCCATCCATCGGCTGGCGGATCCTGTTCCTCGCCAACGTTCCCTTGGTGCTGATCCTGGTTCCGCTTGCCTTCCGGCTCCTCCCGAGGCCTGCCATCAAAAACCCCGACGACGGAACCGCGAACCCCTCCATCGACGTCCTGGGTGCCTTGCTGCTCGGCGGAGTGGTGATCGCCTCGCTCATTCCCACGATCTACGGTGCGGGCATCATTGCAGTGACATCGCTGGCGGTCGGTGCGGGGATGCTTCTGGCCTTCGCTGGCTGGGAGCTCCTTTATCACCGGCGCGGCCGAACCCCGTTGCTCAGTGCCTCCTTGGTGAAATCAAGGGGCTACGCCTTGGGTACGGTGGTGGCGCTCTGCCAGTTCGGCGTCGGTGCCGGAATGGCCGCCGTGACTGCCTTCTACTTCCTCTCCGGGGCGGGGATGGCGCCGTTGGCGGCCGCAGCGATCCTCGCGCCGCAAGCAGCAGGAATGCTGTTGGCGTCCAGCTTCAGTTGGCGCTTCCTTTCCCGATACGGTCGCGCCGGGATCGTCTACGCACTGGTGGGCAGCCTGGCCTGCCTGATTGCCAAGGACCTCTTCGTGCAAGGGCTCGACGGCGGTACGGCGGCTCTGGCGGTGGCCGCCGTCGGACTTATCCAAGGCGTGGCAACAGGCCTTGTGGTGGCGCCAAACCAGACACTCACCCTTGCCCATGCGCCCGCAGGTGCCGCAGGGGTGGCTGCAGGCTTCTACCAACTCAGCCAACGTTTCGCGGCGGCCCTGTGCTCAGCTGCGGCCGCAGGCATGTTCCTTCAGGCGCACGGAGCGGCCACCGGCCAAGCCTCCAAGGACGCCTTCCACCAGGGCATCGTGATGTGCTGCGTTTTGCTGGGGGTCGCACTGCTCGCCGGCGGACTCGACTGGCTTCGCGAGGCAAGCAACCGCCGAAACGTACGTGCCGTCGTCGTGACCTCCGGAAAGGAAGCCGCGACGACGGCGGGAGTGCAACCGCCGGAACGTCCGACGGCGGGAGGTACTCAGCGTTCGGAGGCCACCGAATCGGTGGATGCCTGAGCCGATCCGACGGGCGGCGCCGATTCGACGGGCGGGGCGGTCGGCCCGGTGGTGGGGACGCCGGCGTCGCGCAGGGCCGGGAAGCCGCCGTCCACGTGGACGGCGTTGGCGTAGCCGAGGACCTGGAGCTTCTGCGCGACGGGACGTGAACCGTTGACGGAGCCGCAGAACACCACGATCTTCTGGTCCGTACCGCTGAGCTGGGCCAGGCGGTGGGCGGACTCCGGGCTGAAGTCCTCCTCCACATGCTCGAGGTTGACCACCACGGCACCGGGGACGGCTCCGGTGCTGGCGCGGCCGCCTTCGCTGCGGACATCGATCAGCAGCGCGCCTTCTTCGATGAGTTTGGCCGCTTCCTGGGCGGTGATCAGCTGGGTATCCTGCACGTCGTTTTCCGGTACGGCGGTTTCGATGGACATGGTGCTCCCTTTGTTGGTGGTGGGTGGAAAATCGGAAAGCTAGAGACCCCAGGCCTCGGCGAGCAACTGGTACGAGCTCTGCCGATCGGCGGGGTCATGGGCAATGGTGGTGATGAGCAGTTCCTGGGCGCCTGTGGCTCGCTGCAGCGTGCGCAGCTTGTCCCTGACCTGGTGCGGGTCGCCCACCAGCCGGGTGTCCACACGGTCTTTGACAAGGTCATTGGCGTCAGCATCCAAGGGCAGATCCAAGGCATCCTCCGGGGAGGGGTAGGGGATGGCACCCTGTCCGCTGCGAATACCGTGTACCCACTGGGCATAGCCGCGGGCGAGGCGCTGTGCTTGGTGTTCGTCCGGGGCCACCAGCACGTCCGCCGAGACGATCACCTGTGGTTCCTGCAGGGAAGCAGACGGTTCAAAGTGGGCCCGGTATTCGGCAATGGAGTCCAGGACGCCGGCCGGGGCTACGTGATAATTCGCGCCGAAGGGAAGGCCCAACTTGCCGGCGAGGCGGGCGCTGGGACCCGCTGTTGAACCGTGGATCCAGAACTGTGGCGACTGCCCGAGGGCCGGCGTCGCGGTGACTTCCTCACCATGCCTGGTGCGGTACCCGCCGGTGAAGAACCCGATGATGTCCTGGACGTCGTTCTCGAAGTTGTCGGTATCTCCCGGGAAGCGGCCCAGCAGTTCACCTTGCAAACGGAACTTCCTGGGGAGGACGGCACCGAAGATGGGCCGCGGCGCTGGGATCAGCAGACCGTCAACTACGCGATCGTCTGGTGTGTCAGTTGGGGGCACTACTCCGGGAGCCGGATCGCTGGGCGACTTCGGCGGCCCGGAACGCCCAAAGCCAAGGTCCACACGGTCCGGGAACACCGCAGCAAGAGTGCCGATGCTCTCCGCAATCTGGAGCGGCCTGTAATTTCCCAACAAGGTGGCTGCCGTGCCGACACGGATGGTTTTGGTGGCCGACGCAACCAACCCGGCGAGGATGTGCGGGGCAGAACCAGCAACGCCGGTGTTGAGGTGGTGCTCGGCCAGCCAGTACCGCGAGTACCCTGCAGCCTCAGCGACGCCGGCGAGGGCGAGTGTGCTGCGCAGGGCGTCGCCGGGGGTCTGCCCGGCGGAAACCGGAGTCAGGTCAAGAACGGACAGGGGAGTGACGGAATGCTTCGGCATGGGACGACACTACGGACGCACCCGCACAAGCCAAAGCCCATCAGTCACCCCGCTCAACGGGGCTAAATCCTACGAAATCCTGCGAAACGGACCGTCACAAGCGAGCCGCGAAAGACGTACCAGGAGGGCGCCGCGGACGGGCTAGGGTAGGGACATTTCCGAACAAATAGCACCGAACACTCACAGTCATTTCCTGTCAAACCCTTGACCGAACGGTTGAAGCGCTGGTAAACCTTGTTGGCGGAAAGCGTTTTCTCGCAGACTTCAGCCTCTTGTCCACCAAGCAAGGCGGTGTTGTCTCCGTATGTGAAACGTTCCAATATCGGCTCGCAGACCCCCTGCTGCCCAGCATCAAAGGAGATGTTCTTTGGCCTACCCCTCGAAATGTTCCTACCGCTCCTCCCGTGGCCGTGCGTGGAAAGCAGTCCCGCTCGCGGCCTCCGCTTCACTCGCTGCCGCGGCCATCGCGCTGACTGGAGTCCCGATCGCCCAAGCAGCCCCCACCCAACTCCCGCAGGCAGCGCAAGCCAACCTTCCCGGCGTCGTGCCTGCCGCGAATGACGCAGCATCGCTGAAGCGCCAAGTGGAAAACCTGGACCGTGCGCCGGTGGCCGTCCTGACGGACCAAGGAGTCACACTGAGCTGGCGCATGTTGGGCCTGGACAAGGACAGCATCGGTTTCCAGGTCCTGCGTGACGGCGTCAACATCACCCCGGAGCCCCTCCGCAATGCCACCATGTTCGTGGACGCTGGCGGCACTGCGGAGTCGAGCTATGTCATCAAGACCGTCGGAAACGGACAGGGCCAGGACAAGCTGACCGAGGCCGTGACGCCACTTGCGCAGAACTACTTGGCCATTAAGCTGGACAAACCGGCTGACGGAGTGACCCCGGACGGCAAGGCTTACACGTACTCGGCCAACGACGCCACCGTCGCGGACCTCGACGGCGACGGCAAGTACGAGGTCATCCAGACCTGGTCGCCGTCCAATGCCAAGGACAACTCCCAGTCCGGCTACACGGGCAATGTCTACGTCGACGCCTACAAGCTGGATGGCACCAAGCTGTGGCGCATTGACCTTGGCCGCAACATCAGGGCAGGCGCACACTATACGCAGGTCCTGGCCTACGACTTCGACGGCGACGGCAAGGCTGAGGTTTCCCTCAAGACAGCGGACGGCACCCGCGATGCGGCAGGGACAGTGATCGGGAACGCCGACGCCGATTTCCGCAACGCCGCTGGATATGTCCTGTCCGGTCCGGAATTCCTTACCGTCTTCAAGGGTGAGACCGGCACCATCCTGGACACGGTGACCTACGAGCCCGAGCGCGGTGCTGTGACCGGCTGGGGCGACAACTACGGCAACCGCGTGGATCGTTTCCTGGCAGGCGTGGCCTACCTTGATGGCGAGCACCCCTCCATGATGTTCAGCCGCGGCTACTACACCCGGACGGTCCTGGTCACCTACGACATCGTCGACGGCAAGCTCGTGAAGCGCTGGACCTTTGATTCCAACCTGGCCGGCGATCAGTACAAGGGGCAGGGTAACCACAACCTGTCCGTCGCCGACGTCGATCAGGATGGCAAGGACGAGTTCATCTTCGGTTCCATGACCATTGATGACAACGGCCAGCCGCTCTACAACACCAAGCTCGGCCACGGCGATGCCATTCACACCAGTGACCTCGATCCGTCCAGGCCAGGGCTGGAAACGTTCGCCGTCCACGAAAGCATGAGCCAGAGCGGCAACCGCGGAGCAACCTTCCGTGATGCCGCAACCGGTGAGGTCCTGTGGAGCATCCCGGCCATCAAAGACACCGGACGTGGGGCGGCAGGCGACATCGATCCCCGCTATGCAGGCGCCGAAGGGTGGGCCATCGGCGGTTCTGCTGCCTGGGATTCACCCGTTGGCCAGCTCATGTCCGCCAAGGGTGAGTTGATTGCGGAAAAGATCCCGGCCGCCAACTTCCTGGCTTGGTGGGATGGTGACCTGCTCCGCGAAATCGTGGACCATGACTACGACGCCACAGTGTCCCGCGGCGTTCCCACGATCTCCAAGTGGAACTGGGAAACGGAAACCAGTGACCGGCTCCTGACCGCCGACGGTGCCCGCAGCAACAACACCACCAAGGGCAACCCGTCCATCCAGGCTGACATCCTTGGCGACTGGCGGGAAGAGATCGCGTGGCCGTCCACTGACAGTACCGAGCTGCGGATCTACACCACCACGGCTCCTACCGAGGTGCGGCTGCGGACCCTGATGCACGACACCGTGTATCGGACAGCTGTAGCCCGCGAGAATGTTGCCTATAACCAGCCGCCGCACCCGGGCTTCTTCATTGGCGAGGGCATGCAGGCTCCGGCGATTCCCGCCGTTGTCTACACCGGCACCAAGAACTAGCCGCAGTTGTCAATGAAAAGTGCCGCCTGGGTCGCGTTGACCCGGGCGGCACTGATTCTATTGCTGTGTGGACACTACCGCTGTCCTGGCAGGCCGCCCATCGGCGGAATGAAGCCCGGGCCTTGACCTTCGCCTTCGTTCCGTTCCGCAGCGCTGCGGGTGTCGCTCTCGGCGGTCTCGTCCGAGTCCCCATCAACGTCTGCAAGACCGTTGGTCTGGTCGAACGGGTGGGTGACAGGATCGACGATTGGCGTTGACTCGGCGGTCGCTGTTCCTGACGCGGCCGCTGTTCCTGACGCGGCCGCAGGTGCCGCGGTGGTTCCTGCAGTCGTGCCCGTCTCCGGGGTCTGCTTTTCGATGTACTCCTTGAACTTCTTCAAGTCTGACTCAGCCTGCCTTTCAACGATATGCAGCTTGTCCCCCAGGAACTCCAGAACGCCATGCGGTTCGTACTCCAGTGACAAGTGCAGTGACGTCTGGCTGGGACCAGCTTCCTTGAACTCAACCCAGCCGGCGTTTTTGGCACCCTCCACGGCGGCCCAGGCCACGGCCCGGTTATGGTCCTGTTGAACGATTTTGGCTTCCCAGCGACGATGGACGCCGGCGATTTCGGCCACCCATTCGAGGCGGTCCTCACTGAGCCGCGTCACGCGTTCTACTCCGCCCATGAAATGCGGAAATTCCTCAAACTGCGTCCACTGCCAGTAAGCCGTACTGATCGGAACGTTGACCATGATTGTCTTGTTTACTTTCGTGGTCATGATGTACGTCTCCTCCTCAGGTCGATATTGATCAGCATACTTACAGTATCGGGCCTTTTGAAGCGTTAATACAGAGCTTGAAGGAGGGGAGTCAGTGGATGATCCGGCCATTCTGGACGAGGTAGTCCAGGTGCTCGGAGATGTCGGCCAGCACAACCTGGGCACGCCCATTGTTTCCATCACGGACAGCGCGGGTTCGCCTGTAGCGGTGCATGCCGATCACCGGATTGTGGTGCCCACTGAAGGCGAAGGCTTTTTCCCATCCCTGACAGGTGCCGTGGCTGCGGTCCAGGCGATCGCCGTCGAGCTTGCCTCCCTGGACCGCGAGCGTTCCAACCAGAACATCGCCGCTTCGGAGCGGACCTGGGACCAGATGCGGATCATGCATCCGCGCAGCAGTTCTTGATGGCTGTGGCTTCCTGACCTTCTTTGGGCCGACTCGAGTGCGGAATCAACCCTCTGGGGTTGCTGGCCACCCATATCAGCGGCAAAGAAGGTCAGGAAGCAGCAGGAATTACGACGCCGGGTCCTCCTGAGGTGCATCGGCCGCCGCCGGCAGCT
This sequence comes from Paenarthrobacter sp. CCNWLY172, assembly GCF_037402035.1. Taxonomy (NCBI): domain Bacteria; kingdom Bacillati; phylum Actinomycetota; class Actinomycetes; order Micrococcales; family Micrococcaceae; genus Paenarthrobacter; species Paenarthrobacter sp. CCNWLY172. Next base: position 68,740 of record NZ_JBBEGB010000004.1, on the reverse strand, counting down.
GGTGACCGATCAGGGCCAGGTTCTGGATGACGGCCAAGCCGAACTGGGCGGTGTCGTTGGTGGAGACGGTGGGAGCCTCATCGACCGGCAGAAGCACGAACGGGGGCAGGATCTTCTTCAATGTGAAGGCCTCGGCATGGTTGAGGTTCTCCCCGCCCTCGGCAAAGCTCTCCCACGCCAACTCCGCGAGTTCCGGGGACCCCAGCCGGGCCGCGGCGTAGGCCGTGAGCCGGCTGTGTGCCTGGGTGAGGTAGATGCCCGCCAAGGGTTGCCCTACCTCCGCGACCTGCTCTTCCGGAGTGGCCAGGAACAGTCGGCAATACTGCATCCAGGCTTCCTCGAAGTCCTTGTCCGGAACCAGGCTGATCAGTTCGCTGCAGATTTCCACCAAACCGAACACGGCACTCAGGTGCGAGACGCTGATGACTTCCCGGCCGGCGTCGAACCTCCCGGCATCAAGGTCATACAGCGCTTCGCCTGTGAGGAATCCGTACTTCAGGGCGCCGATGTCTGCCATGGTTCCGAGGAGTCGATCCCGTGAGCGCGGGTTGCCGGTACGCTCCCAATCGGTCAGCCAGGTGGCCGCGAGGGAGCCCCAGTCCGTACCCAGCCCCACGCCCAGGGCGCCGCGGTCCGGGCGGTACGTATCGGCGTCGGGCCTGACTTTGCGGACGGGGTCCAAGCCGAGGAAGTTCTGGTCGCTGTCCACCAGTTCGGTGAGGAGATCGCCGGTTCGTTCATCGGCGGTCAGGTAGTAGTAGAAGCGCCGGTAGGCCGGAGTACTGATGCGCAGCTGCTTGGCGCTGCAGCCCCAGTGCTGGACGTTGTGCCGCGAACCCAATCCGCGCCACGGACCGAGGTGGTAGACATCCACCTCACCGGTGTGGCGGGTCATGGCCTCGGCGTAGCGGAAGACGTCCGCGCGGCCCGTCCGGAGGTACATGTACCAAAGCCAAAGGTCGGGCGACAGCTCGGAGTTGTCCCACGCGTAGCCGCCCACGTCGTAGCGCCACACGTGCCGATCGGTGTCGTAGGTGTGCATGACGTCGCCGTAGTTCCAGAATCCGTACCAGCGGCGCTGTTCGGTCTGGCCTTGATAGAAGTCGAACAGGAAGTCCAGCTTGTCTTCCAGTTCCGCCCGGGCCGGGGTGCTGCGATCCACCGGTGACCAATCCCCGAAGACCCCTGCCGCGTGCAGGTACTCAGGTGAGGGCTGCAACAGCGGGGGAGTGGACGCTGCCTTGGCATCGGCAGCGAGGCTTTCCGTGCTGGGGGTCGAGTCGTAGGCGAACAGCGTCAGCTCGTGGGTGCGTGCAATTCCTGTGGGGTTTCCGAAGCCGGGTTCGTAGTCCTCATACGTGATTTCGAGCCCCTCAAGCTGGTCCTCGAATGTGTCTTGGCCCAGGCCGTCGTGATAGAAACGGAGGTCCATCGGCTGGGCTTCGGGGGAGTAAAGCCAGGCGGTGACTTTCGCTTCCGCGGTGGCTGCCCCCCGGATGTCCAGCTGCCCCGGGTGCGACTGCCAGAAGTCCCGGATGCCAACACCGAAGCCACCATGGACATCGCTCAGCGAGCAGAACCCGGCCGCCCTGGTGCCGCCCGAGATACCCACCCAGCCGTGGCCGGGAGCAGTCCTTTTGCGAAGGTCAAAGCCGTCGGCTGTCAGTTGCGTCAGGGTGTAGTCGTTCCAGCCCGGGATGAGGTGGAGTCGTTCGGAAACCAGTGGGCTCCACTCGCTCAGGGGCGGGGTGGGCCGGCCGGCGATCTGCGCGGCGCGTACTTCGTCGCCCGGATCCCGTCGCAGTCCAGTCAGCCCGCGCACGGCCTCCACCAGGAATCCCCCGTCGGCGCCGGCGATCCTGACGTGCCTGTCATGCAGTTCGCTGTCCAGCGGCACGGTGAACACGACGCCCAAGCCGGCGAGGAAATCCTGCTCAGCGTCGCCGTCCCAGACGAACGAGTGAATCATTCTGACGCTGCGGGCGCCCGCGTAGAAGTAGAAGCGGACGGTGAACGGGAGCCATTCTTTGGCGCCGTCTTCTTCGCGGTGCAGGCCTTCCACCTTGACCACCGCGCGGACAGGACCAGCCTGCTCCACGGTGACACTGGTGGTGTGGCCGGTGAAACCAGTCCGGGTGGTGGTGCCCATTCCCTCTGCCGGTCCTGACTGCAGCAAGCTCACGAGGCGACCGTCTTTGGCCACCACCGCATCGTTGCGGCGAAGCTCGCTGAACAGGGTGCTGCCGCTCCGGTGCAGGACCATGTCCAGTGTGCCTGTGGATACGGTGATGGTGTTGTCGTCTTCGGCGACCGTCACTCCGGGTGAGCGTTCGACGACGGCTGCCGCGCCGCCGTCGTGCGTTTCGGTTGAGTGGGTGACCCGGTAAGCGGCCGCTGGCTGATCCGTGGCGCCGAGGGCGATGCCGGCCCACTTCAGGGAGCCATCGGGCCAGGTGGCCAGGGGCCAGGTTTGGGCGTTGACGGTGCTGCCGCTGGAGTCGAGGACCCCCAGGACGGCTGCGTCCTGCACGGTGCCGCGTTGGAACGGCATTCCCCACGTCGTGCCGCCGCTGAGTCCGGCGGGCGGTTCGCCATCGATCCACGTGATCGGGGCGTGCTGAGTCATGGTCAATTCCACCTAAGTGTTCGGGAAAACGCTTTCTTTGAGACGTTTCAACAACTTACCTGGGCGATGCGTAGGGCCGCAAGGGGTGGCCGTGTTTTGGCCATCACATCCGTTGACATCGGGCCCTTCCGGGCGTATCGTACAACCAAATGGTTGTAGATCAGCTCAGCAAAAAACCCTCCGGCGACGAACTCGACCGCCTGTTCCAGGCCCTCGCCGACGCAACCCGCCGGGACATCGTGGCCCGGGTGACGGCGGGGGAGTACTCGGTTTCCGGATTGGCTGCGCTGTACACCATGAGTTTCGCGGCCGTGCAAAAGCATGTTGCGGTCTTGGAACGGGCCTCCCTGGTGACCAAGGAGAAGCGTGGGAGGGAGCAAATTGTGCGGGGAAACCATGAGGGACTGCAGAAAGCCCGGCACCTGTTGGACCACTTCGAAATGATCTGGCGGCAACGTGCCAGCCGGATTGCGGACATACTCGCTGAAGATGACGAAAGGGAACTGCCATGACTGTTGTCAGCGTAAACAAGGATGTTGAGGCCCTGAGCTTCACCATCGTGGCCGAGTTCGATGCCGACGTGAAGCGCGTGTGGAGGATCTGGGAAGACCCCCGGCAGCTCGAACGCTGGTGGGGTCCGCCCACGTGGCCGGCCACTTTTGAGACCCACGAGTTCACCGCCGGGGGCAAGGCTGCTTATTACATGACCGGCCCGGATGGCACCAAAGCCCGCGGTTGGTGGAAGTTTACCGCCATTAACGCCCCGGATCATCTGGAATTTGACGACGGTTTCGCCGACGAGCACGGTGAGCCCGTAGACGACCTGGGCATCACCCACGCCACAGTGAAGCTTGAACCCGTGGACAACCGCACCCGAATGACCATCACCTCCAGCTTCGAATCCGAAGAGCAGATGCAGAAGATGGCCGAGATGGGCATGGAAGAAGGAATGCGGGAGGCGATCGAACAGATCGATGGCGTGCTTGCCGACGCCTGAGAACTGAACCGCATCCTAAAAGAAGCCGACGACGACGGGTGCCTCCCGCCGTCGTCGGCGTATTGTTTAAGTCCCGGCCGCCTTTCGAACGGACCAGTTACATGGCGCGATTGATCATCATGGGCCCTCCCGGTTCCGGCAAAGGCACGCAGGCGGAGCACCTTGCGCGGCATTTCGGGATACCCGCCATTTCCACGGGTGATCTTTTCCGCGCCCATGTCCGGGACAAGACGGATCTCGGCCTTGAAGCCGGTGAGTTCATGGACCGGGGTGAGTTTGTGCCGGACCACGTCACCACGGACATGCTCAAGCAGCGGATGGAAGAAGCCGATGCTGCCGATGGGTTTCTGTTGGACGGCTACCCGCGGACGGTGATCCAGATCGGAGCTTTGGACGAGATGCTCGCGGGCCGGGGACAGCCCTTGCAAGTTGTTCTGGCGCTCACGGCCTCGGACAGCGAGTTGCTGGCCCGGATGCTCCGCCGTGCTCAAGAGCAAGGTCGCAGCGATGACACCGAAGCCGTGATCCAGCGTCGGCTGGAGCTGTACCGGGACGAGACCCAGCCGGTTCTGGCGGCTTACTCGAAGCGCGGGATCTTGGTGACCGTTGATGGATCCGGCGATCGGGAAGCGATCACGGCATCTGCCATAGCGGCGGTGGAGGGCGCTCTGGCAGGTTAGCCGCTGGCGGGGGCCGGAAGCTCAGCGCCGAGAGCCCGGAGGTAGGAACCGAATCCTTCGGGGGCGCGGGCGTGTGTCCTGCCTGAGGTGACCACACGGATGGTGTCCGTAGATGTCACCGTGAAACCTTGCCGACGAAGACGCTCCACTAAACCCCGGTCTTCGTGGGAACGCAGCAAGGGAAAGCCGCCCGCCGCGAGGTAGGCCGAGGCCCTGATGCCTAAATTGGCTCCGTAGATATGCGGGTGGTCCTCGCGGAAGGGGTGCAACTCCAGCCAGCGCCCCAGAACTACAGGGTCCACATCGGTGGGGTCCGGCTCCACCGAGCCGAGGACGGCATCGGCCCCGGCGTTTGCCAGATCGACCTGCCGCACCAGCCAGTGCCCGGGGACGGTGGAATCGGCGTCGGTGTTGGCGAGCCATACGGTTGCATCCGCGTGTTCATCCTGCTGGAGTTGCAAGCGGTTCAGGGCTTCCCTGGCACCATGATCGCGGCTGGCACCTGTGCTGTGGAGCTTCACGGTGAGATTGTGAAAGCGGGCATCTTTGGCTCCAAACGCAGCGGAAATCGCCTCCGAACCGTCCGTGCAGTTATCCAGGACCACGGTGACTGAGGCGCCCACTCCGGGGCGTTCGCGTCCAAGGGTATCCAGTGCGGCGCGCAGTCCGGTCAGCGCCCGGCCAAGGCGCTGTTCCTCGTTGTGGGCAGGTATTACTACCGCCACGTTTCTGATTCCTGGCTGCTGTGAATGGGTCATGGTGAGCTATCCGGTGCCACCAGGACTTCCAGCATGAAGTCCTTCTCCTGGTAGAGCCCGTACGTGGGCCAGCCGAGGTGGGTGCGTGTCATGGTGTGCACAGACTCCGCGTCCAATTCCCAGCCCGAAATCGGATGCCGCCAATGGCACAGAAGCAGTGTTCCGCCAGGCGTAGTTGAGGCCTGGATTCTTGTTAGCAGTTCGGTGAGTTCTTCCCGTGAAAGGTAATAGCCCGTTTCGGACAGCACCACCAGGTCGAACATGCCTTCAGGCCACTCATGCGGCATGGTGAGGTGCCTGACCTCCGCTGATGGGTAGCTCGCGAGACGCTCCGCTGCCTGGGCCAAGGCTGCGCTGCTGGCGTCCACTCCCAGGAATGTCCGGCAACGCCGGGCCAGCTCCTCGCTGAGTGTGCCGATGGAACAGCCCAGTTCCAACCCGGACTCATAGCTTTCCTCGGGCAGGGCCGCGAGGGTCAGCGCCCTCTTGCGGCGTTCATACCAGCTGGTGGTGTAGCTCCACGGATCCTCTTCCCTTGAATGGACTTCGTCGAAGATGCGTTCCGCATCTGCTGCGCTGTTGCTCCCAGCTGTGGAGGGATGCCAGGCGAACGTCTCCCAAGGCCGCTCGAAGTGCTCCAGAAATGTCCCGGAAAGCAAAGTCTCGTCGCCCGGTTGTCCGGACAGCGGCTCTGTTTGCGAGGCGTGGGCGTGCATTGCTTTGGCCTTGGCCTGTTGTTCTTCCTGGCTCAGGGGCACGCGGACCCAACCATTCCAGGTGGTGTCCTCAGTTCCTGCCCACAACCAGTACCAAATGGGGTATTCCAGGAGCCCGTAGCCGTTTTGTGTGGCGAGGTCCGCGGCGACCGTGCCAAGGGTGTCGTGGTCCGTATGGCCGTCGGCACGGTAGGGAGCCACGATCACTACTTCCTCCGCCGCTCGCCCCGCGATGCTCTCGCTGATTGCCGCAGCAATACGGTCAGCGTTGGCAGCCAACTGTCCGTCGGGGAGTTCCAGGAACCGCCACGTCGCGCTGGGCGCCAGCCCTGACAAAGCAGTGTCGAACTCCGTGAGCCTGACAGCGGCAAGCTGTTCCGGCGTCGTGGTTGGCGAGTCTGGATGCGATGCCTCGCCCGCGGTGCACAGGATCATGTCGACTGCCGCGCCGGCTGCGTGCAGTCTGGCCAGGAAGCCGCCGGCGCCGAGTGATTCGTCGTCCGGGTGCGCGGCCAGGACAACGAACTTCCTGGCCGCAAGTTCTGCTGTATCCAGCGGCAGTTCGGGGAGGGCGGCCACTCCCGACGCTGCCCATTCCTGCTCCGACGTTCCGGTGTCAGTGTGGGAAAAGGTCACCACTGGCATTCTCCCTTCAGGGTCAGCGCGCCCAGCTGGGCGTCGTCCCGCATGGCGTGGTGCTGCCGGATGTACAGCGAGAGATCGGCCATGCGCTTTCCATACGCTTCATTGAACGCCAGCGGCGCGGGACCGAGGTTCTGCGTCACCACTGTTTGGACGCGCTCGACGGCGGCGGCAACAGTTCCGCGGATACGCAGGGCTTCGCTCCAGGCGCTGGGGCCGTTTGTGTCTGTGGGGTCTTCGCCGCGCTCGTCCAGTTCGCCGGCGTCGATTTGCTCTGCGGCTTGGGCCAGGTACCCGGTGACGGACGTGATGATCCTGTCCACCTCACCCAAGGAGGCGAGGGCGATCTGGTCCGGCTCCCTGCCATTTTCCGCGCCCTTGGCCAGTGCGCTCCTGAAATCCCTGGCCACGGCAACTGCTCCGCCGAGCCAGCACGCGGCAACGCCCATGCCGCCCCAGGCGAAACCGGGTCGGGTGAAGTACCACCTTTCGCCTCCGACCGGGGTTGCGGGGACTTGGTCGAAGTGGACGGTGCCGCTGGGAATTTCCTGGAGACCCCGGCTGGTCCACTGGGGTGTTTCGCAGGACACTCCGGGGTGCTTCAGGTTCACAGCGAATGCGGCCCGGCTGTTGTCTTCGGTGTGGGCCGTGATCACTGCACCATTCAGTTGGGCCGCGAGCGAGCACCAGGGTTTGGACCCGTTGAGGACGTAGTTCCCGGCGTTGTCCCGCTTGGCCTCGAGCTTCAAGCCGGGGCCCTCCGCAGCGAAGACTCCCCAGGCGCCATCCGGTGTAGCGGGTACGTCTGCTTGGGCAAGGATGGCCACGGCATCCAGATGTGGTTCCAGCACCCTCCCGGCCGCCACATCCACGGCTGTGACCGATGCCAGCAGTTCCCAGAGCTTGGCGGTATTTCCTTCGCCGGGCTGGGGGGCCGTCATCCCGATCTCCGTAGCGATGGCAAGCAGAGCAGGGACATCGCCCACGGATTCCCGCACCTTTTCCAGCATCGGCTCGAGGGCTTGGAGCTGGACGAGCTCGGAACTGATGCGTACAGGCTGGGCTTCGGAGTCGCTCATGATCCCAAGCCTATTCTAAGGAGCCTTAGGTTATGCGTGTGGAGGGCAAGAGAACGACGGCGGGTGGTTGCCGCCGTCGTTCTTGGTGATTTGCGTGTTGTGGTTCTGGACTCTAGATGATGGTGTTCATGACGTTCCAACCGGAGCCGACCTGGACCCGGGGGAGCCAGCCCTGCTTGCCGTTACCGGGGTAGAGCCAGAGTGTCCCGGCTGAGTCGCGGGCCAGGAGATCCACATTGCCGTCGCCGTTGAAGTCGCCTGGAGTGGCTATGGCAGTCATGGCATTCCAGCCCCAACCGATTTGATCGCCCCAGCCAAAGGAAGTTCGCGGATAGCCTCTGAAACTCCATAGCGCCCCGTTGGCATCCCGGGTCACCAAATCCTCGGTCCCGTCCTTCGCGATATCTCCTATGCCGGAGATGAAGTTCATGCCATTCAGGTCTCTGCCAACCAACTCCTGGGTTAGCCAGCCGCCCCGGCCGTTGCCGCGATACTGCCACAGCTGTCCGGAGCTGTCGCGGGCAGCAACGTCGGCATTTCCATCCAGGTCAAGATCACCAATTCCCGTGATGGCGGTCATGGCGTTCCAGCCTTGGCCTACTTGCAGCCTGGCTTGCCAGCCACCCTTGCCGTTACCTGGATATAGCCATAAGACTCCGCTGGTGTCACGGGCCAGTACATCGGCTTTGCCGTCACCCGTGAAATCCCCGGGAGAGACGAGAGCTGTCATGACGTTCCAACCTTGGCCGACCTTGGATGGCGACTGCCAGCCGCCGCTGCCGTTGCCAGGATAAAGCCACAAGTCTCCACTGTTGGTACGAGCCAGGACGTCCGGTCTTTTGTCGCCGGTAAAGTCGTGCCTGATATCAGCCGGCTTGATGGTGATCGTGATGGTTGGGGTCAGTGCATCCGGGCCGTAACCGTTGCTGGCAGATATGCGGAAGCTGAAGGTTCCAGGGATGCTGGGCACGCCGGATAGGAGTCCATTTGGATTCTGTGACACCAGAGTCAGGCCTGGGGGCAGTGCACCGCTGGCAACTTTGAACTGCGGTGTCAGGGAGCCGCTCGCCGTCATCTCATGGTGGTATCGAGCCCCCACAGAACCGCTGCTGGGAGGGAGGGCCGATGTGAATGAGGGGGCGACGTTTCTTCCATCGATGGTCCGGACCCGACTTCCACCGCGATCGGCTACGTAGATCTTGTTGGTCTTTTGGTTAATTGCCAGAGTCTCGGGATTATCGAAACCCTGTACGTGCCCGAGGACGTTTGCCTTGGTGTCGAAGACGGTTACCCGGTGCCGGTAATAGTCTGAGGCGTAGACCTTATTGGTGACCTCGTTGACGGCAATGCTGAGGTAATGGGTGCGCTCAGTCGGCGTATTGACCAGAGTCCTTGCTGTCGCGTCGAGGGCTGTCAGATATTGGTTGCCTTCGTCGGCTGCATAAACCGTGTTGGTTTGGCGGTTGATTGCCATCACTCCAGGGCGGGCGTTCGACCCGGTGGGAATCATGGATATTTGGTTGGTTTGTCCGCTGAGTACGGCAAATCCCTTGGCGTCCGGGCAGCTGAAGTAGACCATATTCGTAATGGGGTTCAGGACCACGGACTGTGCCGGGGTGCCGAGGTCAAGCTGGGTGACTTTTTTACTGACCCCATCCAGGATGGCCACTTTGCTGCTCTCCCACGCGGTGGCATAGAGCTTGTTGCTTATCTCATTGATGGCGAGACTTCTGATGTCCCCATAAATTGGAATTTGGGTGACGGCCAAGCTGGCTCCGTTGATGACATAGATGCCGCCTGTTGATTCCCCGTTGGCGACGTAGAGCTCATTGGTGGTCTGATTCACCACCATTTTTTCCGGTTGGCCAACTGTTGAAATTCTTTTCGTTGCTTCCGATGCCCCGTCAATGACGGTAATGGTATAGCTGGCTGAATGAGAGACGTATATCTTGTTGGTCTTCTCATTGATGGCTACGCTCTCGGGGTAGTCTGCCACGGCGATCGACCTTGACGCCGAAGTGGCACCGTCGATGACTGTCACGGATTTCCCATACTGGTTGGCGACGTACGTCCTGTTGGTCGTGACGTTGACGGCTACGTCGTTGGGGTTGCTGCTGTTAACGATGTGGTCCATGAGGGTATCGGCTTTAGCCTGTTGGCCCCCCGGTACCATCAGGAACGTCAGCGCAGTGATCACTGCCAGAAGTGCAGCGGCAACAACCCGGCCGACGCCCCTGCTGAAAGACAAAGATCTACCCAGAGCAGCCAACGGCCCAACCCCCAAAAAATCCAATGCGCGACTATCGCGTCAACCAGCGAATCCTACAGCCCGCAGAGGCCGAATTGTGATCCGCGCCGCATTGTTGCGTGCCGAGGTCTCTTACCCGCGAACGCCCCAACGATCCCCACCCCCGCGAAAGTTCCCATGGGTCCCAACATGAAGCGCATCTTCACAGCTTTTGTCACGCTTGTCACATCTTGTTGTCATTAACGGTGACAGGTTCCGTAGCTTGGAAGGGTCAGCATTCCCAAGCTCAAGGAACCCCATGCCGCAGCCCAACGATTCCGCTACCGTCCCTACTGACTCGCACAGCCCGCCGGGAAAGAACCGGGGCAAAGGTACAGCCAAGCCAAGCTTCCTCAGCAATCTCGGCGCCGACCTTCCCGCGTCCCTCGTAGTCTTCCTCGTCGCACTCCCACTGTCGCTGGGTATCGCCGCCGCCTCCGGAGCTCCTGTCATGGCCGGCCTCATCGCCGCAGCCGTGGGCGGCATCATCGCAGGCAGCCTGGGTGGCTCCCCACTGCAGGTGAGCGGCCCCGCTGCCGGTCTGACCGTCGTCGTCGCCGGTCTTGTGGACGAATTCGGCTGGGCGGTGACGTGTGCCATTACAGTCGGTGCCGGCGTCGTGCAGTTACTCATGGGTGTCAGCCGCATTGGCCGGGCCGCGCTGGCAGTGTCGCCCGTGGTGGTCAAGGCGATGCTCGCGGGCATTGGCATCACCATCATCCTGCAGCAACTCCACGTGCTGCTCGGCGGCCAAGCTGCCGGGTCCGCCGTCGAAAACCTCACGGCATTGCCGGCGGCCATCACCAACGTGGAGCTGCACTCGGCGTTGCTGGGTCTTGCTGTTGTCGCGATCCTGATGGCCTGGAAGTTCCTCCCGGCGTCGGTGCGAAAGATCCCCGGACCGCTCGCCGCCGTCGTCGCAGTCACGGCCCTGTCCGTCGCGGTGGCGCCAGGCGTTGAGCGCATCAGCTTCAGCGGCTCCGTCTTCGACGCCGTCGCGTTGCCAAGCCTGCCCGACGGCACCTGGCGGGCAGCGGCCATGGCCGTCATCACGGTGGCCCTGATCGCGAGCATCGAGTCGCTCCTGTCCGCCGTCGCCGTCGACAAAATGCACGGCGGTTCGCGCACCAACCTCAACCGCGAACTGGTGGGCCAAGGCTCCGCGAACGTTGTCTCCGGCATGCTCGGCGGACTTCCTGTGACCGGCGTGATTGTCCGCAGCGCCACCAATGTTGAAGCCGGCGCGAAAAGCCGCACCTCCGCCATCCTGCACGGCGTCTGGGTCCTCGTCTTCTCCGCACTGTTCGCCGGGCTGATCCAATTGATTCCGCTGTCCGTGCTGGCTGGCCTGCTGCTGGTCATCGGCGCGAAGCTCATCAAGGTTGCCGACATCCGCACCAGCCTCCGTACCGGCGAGCTCCTGGTCTACAGCGTCACGCTGGTGTGCGTCGTGGTGCTCAACCTCCTCGAAGGCGTAATCATCGGCCTGGCCCTCGCCGCCCTCTGCGTGCTGTGGAGGGTTCTCCGGGCGCAGATCAATGCCCATGCGCCCGCCGGTGCTGCCCTTCCGTGGCGCGTTGTTATCGCCGGATCGTGCAGCTTCTTCGCGCTGCCCCGGCTCAACCGCGTCCTCCACTCAGTGCCCGAAGGCCAGGACACCGTGGTGGAGCTCAACGCAGACTACCTGGACCACGCCTTTCGCGAAGCGTTGGTCGCCTGGCAGAAGCAGCATCGGAGCACGGGCGCCTCGGTAATCCTTGAGGAACACGGCACCACCGCCTTCACCGATGCCCAGGACAACACCCCGCAGCGGCAGGACCCGCGCGAATTCCCGCTGCCGCCGCGCACGTCCTGGCTGCCGCCCGGTGACGGTCCAACAGCGGACGACGACAGCGGGCAGCCGCCGCTGCGGTCCATCCTCCTGGGCATCGACAAATACCATCGCCGGCACGCTGACAAGGTCCGCCCCCTGGTTCAGGACCTCACCGAAAGCCAGAACCCGGACACCCTCTTCGTGGCGTGCGTCGACTCCCGGGTCAACCCCAACCTGATCACCAGCAGCGGACCGGGTGACCTTCTCACGCTCCGCAACATTGGCAACGTGGTGTGCAGCGATGGCCGGGATGCCTCCATTGATTCAACGCTGTCATTTGCGGTCAAGGCGCTGTCCGTGGATTCGATCGCTATTTGCGGGCACTCCAACTGCGGCGCAATGAAGGCCGTCATTGCTGATGCAGAGGGTTCTGCCCCTGCCCTGGGTACGGGCTTTGATACCTGGCTGGAGCACGCACGGCCCAGCTACTCGGCGTTGCTCGCCGGCCATCCTGTTGCCCGCGCGGCCGAGGCCGAGGGCTACAGCCGGCTGGACCAGCTGAGCATGGTGAACATTGCCGTGCAGCTCCGGAAGCTGGAGGACCACCCCGTCACTGGGCCAGCCCTTGCCTCGGGCAGCGTGCAAGCCACGGGGTTGTTCTACGACATTTGCACCGCCCGGGTTGTGCTGGTGACGCCTGAGGGTATCGAACAGTTGGATCCGGGCATGGCTGTTCGTTCCTAGTTTTTTCGCCGGACCACCACCACCCATTTCGGGCACCGAACGGCCCCTGACACGCCTGTTGGCGGCGTGTCGGGGGTCGTTGCGGTTTCAAAGCAGGTGGTGGGGGTACGTGCCCCAACCACGGCAACGTGCGGAATACTGGAATCACGATGTCCGGCAGGCGAGGGCTGGCGTGCGAGGAGGTGGCAGGACGTGAACGCCGAGAATAACGTCTTCAGGCGCAGGCTTGAGCGCGGCGCCGAACTGCGGGCAGTCCGGTCATGGGGCGGCAACGCGGAAGAAGACGCAGAGCTTGAGGCCGCCGACGCCGAGGAACGCGAGAAACGCCGCAAAGTGGACGACGCGGCAAGGGTCGAGTACCTCATCCGGGACGCCATGAACCAAGGCAAGTTCGACAACCTGAAATACGCCGGAAAACCAATCCCCGGGCTGGGGGAGCACTACGATCCCGACTGGTGGGTCAAAGGCCTCATCCAACGCGAACGCCTCAGCGGGATCGGTCCGCCAGCCATTCTGCTCCGGATCGAGGACTCCGAGCTCGACGCCAAGCTGGACCAACAGTACACGGACAAACAGGTCCGGGACATTCTTGAGGACTTCAACAAACGCGTGATCGAGGCCAGGCGGCAACTTCAGGGCGGGCCACCGGTGATCACCAAGCTCCGCGACGTGGACGCTGAACTGGAAAAATGGCGGGAACGCAGGTCAGCCGCAGCTCCGCCGGAGCCGGAACCCGAGCAGCCGGGCAAGCGGACGTGGTGGCAGCGGATCTGGAACGGCTCCGGCTAGCCCAACTAGGTAACAGCAAACGTCCCAATCAGCCCTCAGTGGTGCGTTTGCTGTCACTTACTTGGGTGGGCGGGCGCTGTTTGGTGAGGGTGCCGTTAGGCGAAGCTGTCTTCCTTGGCCTCTTCGGGCTTCCGCCTGATCAAAGCAGACAGGTGCGCCTGCTGCTGACGGAAGTGGCCGTGGGCGGTGAGGCCGAACTCGTAGGCGGACTCGGCGTGCTGGGTGAGGTCAACACCGGTGATTTCGTGCTCGTGGGCAACACGGAAGCCGATGGTCCTGTGGATGGCCCGGCCGATGACCAGGGTGCCCAGGCCCGAGAGCGCCATGGTGACCAAGACGGCCACGGTCTGCGCGATCAACTGCTGGGGGCCGCCGCCGTAGAAGAGGCCGCCGGCCGTCCCCTCGGTGGGGAAGGCGATGAAGCCGAGGGAGATCGTGCCGATGACGCCGGCCCCGAAGTGCACGCCCACAACGTCGAGGGAGTCGTCGAAGCCAAACTTGTACTTCAGGTCAACGAACACTGCGCAGGCAGCGCCGGCCACCAAGCCCAGGCCGAGAGCTGCGAGCGGGGTGATGTTCGCGCAGGACGGGGTGATGGCTACAAGGCCCGCCACCACGCCGGACGCTGCGCCCAAGGACGTGGGGTGACCGTGACGGATCTTCTCCACCACCAGCCAGCTCAGCATGGCCGCGGCCGGGGTGACCAGGGTGTTGACCCAGATGAGGCCTGCCTGCTCCACCGTGGCGGCGGCTCCGCCGTTGAATCCGAACCAGCCGAACCAGAGGATGGCTGCCCCGATCATGATGAACGGCACGTTATGTGGGCGGTGGTTGGGGTCCTTGGCGAATCCGTGACGCTTTCCCACGATCAGTGCGAGGACGAAAGCGGCGGTTCCGGAGCTGACCTCAACCACTGCGCCACCAGCGAAGTCGATGACCTGGCCGAAGATCTGGGTGAGGGCGCCGCCTGCACTCATGAGGCCACCGCCCCAGATCATGTAAGCAAGCGGGCAGTAAACCACCGTCACCCAGATCGGTACGAACAAAGCCCAAGCGCCGAATTTGGCACGGTCGGCGATGGCACCGCTGATGAGGGCCACGGTAATGATGGCGAACGTAGCAGCGAAGCCTGCCTTGATGAGGTCCGGCGAACCCATCAGGTCCTGGAGCCCGAAGTGTGCGAAGGGGTTGCCGAACAGGCCGAGGAAGCCGTCGCCGGTGGTCATCGAGTAGCCCCACAGGACCCAGACAACACCAACGATGCCGGCCGAGATGAAGCTCATCATGATCATGTTCAGAGCTGCCTTGGCGCGGGTCATGCCGCCGTAGAACAGGCCGAGGCCCGGGGTCATGAATAGCACCATCGCCGATGACAACATCAGCCAGACGTGTTGCGCAGAGATCTCCACCTGCGTTCCCTTCAAGCTTGTCCGAAACGGGGCCGTTGTTGCACGGCCCACACCAACCCCCCGATCAATGTTCGGTGAGCTATGTTTCCGACTCAGAAGAGCTAAGTTGCAGGTAAGTTACAGAAATCCACTGTTCGTGAAGATCACGTCACTGGCGTGTTTCGGGAATGTTAACGGCGCTTCTCGCGACCCCCGGCAGGGTAGCCGCCGCGACGGCTGGCGATGATGATCACCAGCGCAACCGCAGTGGGAACCGCGGCGGCCAAGGGCACCAGGTGCGCACCGACGGTGGTGAGGGCGAAGGCTCCGTACACAGCACCGATGGCGATCCCCAGTTGGATGGTTACCACAGTCAGCCCGTTGGCAGCATCCTTGTGCTCACCGCCCGCACGGAGAATCGCCGCCTGGTTGTAGATGCCCACCGCTCCGAACGCGATGCCCCAGAGCGTCATCAGTCCAAACGCGCCCACCCAGGTGCCGCCCAGCGCGGGCAGCAGGGCGAAAGCAAGGGTCAAGAGTCCGACGGCGGCAATCACCGAGGTGCGCGGGCGGGAGTCCGCGGTCATGCCTGCAATCCAGATACCCACCAGGCTGGCGATGCCCACCACGGAAAGGGACAGGCTCGTAGCGGATTCCGGCAGTCCGGAGGCGAGGAGGAACGGGGCAACGTAGGTGAAGAGTGTGAAGTGGGCCAGCAGCAGGAGCGGCCATGCGATGGCGATGGCAATGACGCCGGGCAGTTTCATGGCTGCCCGTAGGGATGGGGTCTTCTGGCTGGCTTGGTCATGGGCGCCGGGGAGAAGCCAAAAAGCCAAGACAGCCAGCAACACACCAACTCCGGCCAGGACCAGGAACGAGGCGCGCCAGGTCATGAGCGAACCCATCAGCGTTCCGATGGGAGCACCGACGGCCAACGCGATGCTGTTGCCGCTGAAGACCACAGCCATGGCCTTGCCCACGGAATGTGCGGGGACGATGCGGGCCACATACGGTGCCATGCTGGACCACAACATGCCGTGGGCGATGCCGCCAAGGAGCCTCGCTCCGATCGCCCAACCCAAGGAGGGGCTGAAAGCGAGGAGCACGTTGCTCAGGGCAAAGGCCAGCACGGTGGCAATGAGCAGGGTCTTCCGGGGAAGCCGCCCGGCCAGGAACCGGGACAACGGGAGGGCCGTGAAAACGATGATGGCCGCATAGACCGCGGTCAGCGAACCCACCGCCGACTCGTCCACTCCGAGGTCGCGGCTGATTTGGGGAAGCAGGCCTGAGGGAAGGAGTTCTGTGGTCACAGCCGTGAACCCTGCCGCCGCCAGAACCAGAAGGCCACCCCACGGGATCTTCTTGGGGAGTTGCGGTGCAGCAACTGACGCCTTGGGCGATTGCGTGCCGACGACCAAAGGGTCCTGCTTCAAAGATTGCTCCTCAGAAATGAGTCATAGGTGTTTCATAGGGGTCCCTACCAACGTTATGCAGCCACGGCGATGCAAGGGAGTCTCTGTCAGAAACCCCCTTCGGGCCAACACACTTTGTTCGTCAGGCATTCCTCGCGCAGACTGGGCCTGTGAAGCCCTTCCTTTTGCTGGCCACCCGCGCCGAAGACGCAGCAGCCGATGACGAATACCAGGCCTACCTCCGCTACTGTGGCCTGAAACCGGAAGAATTGGTCCGTATCCGGCTGGAATCCGGGCCTTTGCCGGCGCTTGAACTGTCGGACTATTCCGGGGTGATTGTTGGCGGCAGCCCCTATACGTCCAGCGATCCTGTGGAGGAGAAGAGCTCCGACCAGATCCGGGTTGAGACGGAACTCTCATCCCTTCTGGACCGGATAGTGGCCGAGGACTTCCCGTTCCTTGGTGCCTGCTACGGCGTCGGGACCCTGGGTGTTCACCAAGGGGCAACGATTGACCGCCGCTTTGGCGAGCCTGTGGGGCCCACGGAGATCACGCTCACCGCCGACGGGGAACGTGACCCCATGCTTCGGGGCGTCCCACGCACCTTCGACGCCTTTGTGGGTCACAAGGAAGCGTGCAGCGAACTACCCGGACATGCGGTGCTGTTGGCCAGCTCAGCTGCCTGCCCGGTGCACATGTTCCGCATCAAAAACAACCTCTACGCCACACAATTCCACCCGGAACTGGATGCTGACGGGATCATCACGCGCATCAACATCTACAAGAACGCAGGCTATTTCCCGCCCCACGAGGCCGATGAACTCATCGCCGCCGCCCTTGAATCATCCGTGACGGAACCCATGCGGGTTCTCAGGAACTTCACGGAGCTCTACGCCCGCTAGCCCATCCGTTGTGGGGCCTGCTCTGCAGGGTTTGGCGTGGGTATTGGGTGTAGAGCGGGCCTGGCAACGCAAACGCCCGACGGCGGTAGTCGCCGTCGGGCGTTTCCGTCCCCCCAAGGGTCGGCTACTTCAGCCGGGCCGCGAGATCTTCCCCAACAGCGAAGGCACGGGTGATCGCGGAACCAAGGGTGGCGCCGCCGCCGGGGTAGTTGTTGCGGAAGACCCCGGCCGAGACGTTGCCCGCCGCATAAAGTCCCGGGATGGGCTGCTGCTGATGGTCCAGGACGCGACCACGGAAGTCCGTAGCCAACCCGCCCGACGTGCCGAGTACGCCTGCCCGGATGGGAACCGCATAAAACGGAGCCACCAGTAAGGGCGCCAGACAAGGATTGGGGGTGTTTCCGGCATCGCCCAGGAATCGGTCCTGGGCAGTGGCGCCCCTGCCGAATTCCGTGTCCACGCCGAGGACCGCGTCGGCGTTGAACCGGGAAACTGTGGCGTTGAGACCGGCTGGGTTGATGCCCACCTCCTTGGCCAGGAGTTCCAGGCTGGGCGCGGACACCATCCACTCTGCGGGTTCGCCCGGCGAGGAGCCCGCCACCGGGTATTTGGCCACATAGGCGGAATCAAAAACCAACCACGCCGGGTTGTTCTGTTGCCTGCCCGTATGCGGGTTGATCGAGGCGAAGACCCTGCTGGCGTCGTGATAGTTGAGCGCCTCGTTGACGAAACGCTTGCCGTCGCTGTTCACGGTGATGGATCCCGGCAACGTCATCTCCACGTTTCCCATACGCCCCGACTGCTGACCGTCGTACTGATGGGCCGCCGTCGAAATCACCGGAACGCCCCACACTGCCGTCATGTCCTCCACAGCCGCTCCGGCCTTCAGCCCGAGTTCCAAGCCGTCGCCCTCGTTGGACGGGGCGCTGATGGGCGTCACCGGATACGGCAGGAACGCGCTGCGAAGCCACGGATTCCATTCGAACCCACCAGAGGCAAGCACGACGGCGGTCGCGGCCACAGGCGCGTCGGCAGAAACGCCGCCGAGACGCAGCATCCACCCCGCGCCGGAATTCGACAAGTCCTCCACCGGACTGGACACCACAAGGTGCACGCCCCGGTCCACAGCGCTCGCGATCAGGCTCCCGACCAAGGCGCCGCCCATGGTCCGGATCCCGGTGGACGCCCGGCGTTCCAGCAGCAACGGATCAGCGGCGCGGCCGTTGAGTTCATCGCGTTCGGTCATGGTGAGCAGAGGGAAGTACGACGACGGCCGGATCAGCTCCGAAAGGCCGGGGTAGTCCTGGGGATCAAAAGCGTTGTTGTCCAGGCCGCGGCCACCGTTCGCGGACCCTTTCCAGTCCATGTGGTAATCCGGGCGGGCAATGGGAACCATGGACACTTTGGTGTTCCGGTTCAGGAAGTCCACAGCCCGCGGCGCAGTGGCCACGTACCACTCAATTTCCTGGGCCGTCATCACGTGGCCGGCCGCCTCCGTGAGGTAAGCGACGCCGTCGGCTTGGCTGTCCTGGTACCCGGCAGCCTTGGCGAGGTGGTTGTTCGGTGCCCACATCACGCCGCCACCGGCAGCCGTGGTGCCGCCCAGCAGCGGCGCCTTCTCCACCACCAGGACGCTCAGTCCGGCATCGGCAGCACGGACGGCGGCCACCAGTCCGGCGGCGCCACTGCCCATGATCACGACGTCGTAGCTTGCCTTGAGTTGTTCGGGCACGGTGACGATTGAGGTGCTCATGCGACGCTTCCCGCAGGCATCTCGATGACGATCTTGCCGATCTTCCCGGTTCGTCCCTGCATCAATCGGTAGGCCTTCTGGACCTCCGCAAATGCGAAGCGGTGGGTCATGAGGGCGCGTGCCTGTTCAGGGTGACGGGACAGCAGGGCGAGCCCGTCAGGGATGAGGTTGAGGCTCATCCGGCTGCCCATGAGATCCAGTTCCTTGTAAGGAATGTCCTTCATGGAGACGTTGGCTTGCCGCGGCGAGATGCCCACTTGGACAATCCTGCCGGCACTGGCAACCAGCCTGATGGCATTCTCCAAGGAGGACGGAACCCCGGTGGCTTCGATGACCAGTTGCGGGCCGTACCCGTCGGTCATGGAGTGAAGGCGTTGTGCTTGGTGTTCATCCGGGAAGTCGCTTCCCGGCCTTACCAGCAGCGTTTCCGCGGCACCGAACCCGACCGCAAGATCCAGCCGGTGCTGCTCGGTATCGGCGCAGATCACCGTGACTCCAAGCTCCGTCAGGTACAGCGTGGCCAGCAATCCGATGGGGCCGCTTCCCAATACCAGCGCGGTGTCGCCGGGCTCGGGCCGGCCGCGGTTGACGGCCTGCATGGCGATGGATGCGGGTTCGCCCATGGCGGCGATGTCCAGCGGGAGATCGTCGGGAACGGGGCACAGCTTCTCCACCGGGACGCTGATCAGTTCTGTCAGTGCCCCATCCGAGTAGCAGCCCAGGCAGCCCACGTCCTGGCAGACGTTGTACCGGCCGGTGAGGCACGGGCGGCACTCGCCGCAGTAGATGATGGGGTTGACGGCAACGCGGTCGCCGATGCTGATGTCCTGGACTGTGTCCCTTCCGGAGCCCCCGGTGCCGGTCTTCGCAGGCGCGAGGGCCTCCACGATGCCGGAGAACTCATGGCCTTGGACCAGGGGGAGCTCCGTGGGATAGTCGTCCTCCCAGATATGGAGGTCGGTGCCGCAGAGGGTGACGTTGTGGACCCGGACGAGGGCGTGGCCCGGTTCAAGGACGGGCTCAGGAGAATCCCGAAAAGCAATGGTCTCTTTGGAGACGGTGATCGCGGACAGCACTGGGGGACCTCAGTTCTGCGCGGCGGTCTGCGCGGCTGCCGGCTGCGCAGCATCAGCGCCGAAGAAGATGTTCCACTGCCGCACGGTCCGTTCCTCAATGAGTCCTGCGTTATGGAACGGGTCCTGGTCCATAAGGGCTTCGACGTCGGCTTTGGTGTCACCGTCGATGATCAGCAGCGCGCCTGGTGATTCCTCCGGACCGAAAGGGCCGCTCTTGAGGAGGCGACCGCCGTCGAACTGGGCTTTGAGGAACTCCACGTGAGCGGGCCGGACTGTATCCCGGCCGGCAGACGTCGAGTCGGAGTAGGCGTATGTAACGGCAAACGTGGCCATGAGGGTGTCCTCTTCATTGAGTGAGTGGGGCTTTTCTCAATGCTGGGCAACGCATTAGCTCTTGTCCAATACTTAGTTGGTCTCTCACCATGTGCAGAAAACACATAGTTGGCTAGTCCCCAGGAGTTGGCAGCACTTCCTCAGCCAGTTGGATTGCCGCCCGAACGGCCGGAGACATGGAGCCAGGGTTCCAGGCGAGTCCGGAAAACAGGAGCACGTCGTCGCCTTGAAGCGGCAGGAAGACGATGCCCGCAGGCATGATCCCTTCAATTGACCCGGGCATCAGGCTGATGCCCACGCCACCGGCCACCAAGGACAGTGCCGTGTAGGGGTCGGAGACCTCCTGGGCGATCCTGGGGCGGAAACCGGCGGCAGCACACGCCGCGAAGGTGACCTCACGCAGCGTGGACCCTTGGGCGGCAGGCATGGTGATGAACGGATCATTGGCCAGCTCGGCCATTTCCACGGAGGCCTGTCCGGCAAGGGGGTGGTCTGCCGGCAGGGTAACCCCCAGGCGCTCAATGGCAATACAGCGGGTGGCCAGCGACGGAGCGTCGATGGGTAGGCCGATAAAGGCCAGGTCCAGTGCACCGTTGCCCAGTTGGTGAAGTGCTTCCTGGGTCAGCAAGCCTCCCCGCAGCGTCACGTCGAGTTGCGGGTAGTGCTGGCGCAGGGCCCGTGTCAGTGGGGGAAGCGTGGCATGGTTCAGCGCACCCGAGAAGCCGATGGCGATTTTGCCATAGACGGTCCCCGTTCCGGCGCTGACAGCCCTGCGTGCCAGGTCCACTTCGTCCAGGATCCGGCGTGCGTGCGGCAACAGGGAATGCCCGGCCGGGGTCAGCGTGACGGACCGGGTGTTGCGGACAAAGAGCGGTGCGCCCAAGCCCTTTTCGAGCTTCTTGATGGTTTGGCTCAACGGCGACTGGGCCATGCGGAGCCGTTCTGCCGCCCTGCCGAAGTGCAATTCCTCTGCTACTGCCAGGAAGGCCTCAATTTGCCGCAGTTCCACGTTGCCTCCCGGATTCTCGCGCTTCAGTGCAAGGCTATATTGGGTTTGCGGTCCGCGATGCAGCCGACCGGAAAAGCACTACGGAGGCATCATGGCCAACTCGGCGTCGGGGGAGTCCGTGATCGAACGCGTCGTGAAGATCATGGACGCGTTTTCCAAAGGCCAGCCGTGGCTTCCCCTGAAGGACATGGTCCGGATTACCGGCATGTCCCGCAGCACAGTGCATCGCCTGGCCATGGACCTGGCAGCCAACGGACTCCTGGAGCGCAACGCTGCCGGCGAGTTCGGCGTCGGAATGAAGATGTGGGAACTGGCCTCCCGCAGTAATCCCCTGGAGGAATTCCGACGTCGCGGTTTGCCGTTCCTGGAAGGTGTGCACGCGGCGGTGCGGGAACACGTTGCCCTGTCCATTCCGGATGTGGAAACCAACAGTGTTCTTTACCTCGAACGCCTGGACCGGCATGGAACGGTCATGAACCTGGCGGAGGTTGCCGGCCGTCTGGACATCCACACGACGTCGTCGGGAATGGCCATGATGGCGCACATGCCGGGCTGGGTTCAAGACCGGTTCCTGGCAGGAAAGCTGGAGAAGACCACGCAGGCAACGGAGGTGGACCCTGCCAGGATCAGGAGCCACCTCGCCCAGATCCGCGAGCGTGGCTATGCCCGTTTGGTGGGTGTCCTGGTAGAGGAAAACACGGCCTATTCCGTGCCGGTGTTTGGCCAGGGCCAAGCCGTCATAGGTGCCATTTCCGTCGTCGTGCCTTCTGTGGACGAAGACGCCGGGCTGATACTCCCGGTCCTGGTGGCCGCAGGCCGCGGCTTGTCCCGGACCATGGGTGCTGAACGCCGGCCTTATGGCTCCCGTCCGTGGTTGTCCCACCTGGAGCCCTGACGGGTCAGATAAGAGACGTATCCCGTTCAACGGGAAGTTGTGCCGCTGCGTGTGACCTGGGTCCTACAGTCGATTCCAGAGGAACAATCGCCTGTGATCTGGAGCACAGCTACGGGAGTCGTTATCAACGGCTACCGGGCGGGCTGCACAACAAAGCAGCAGCCGGCGGTTTGTACCTCGTCCAATTCTTTGCCGGGCAAGGCACCATGGCGGTGCCACTTCCCGCGGCACTCAATGAGGAGACAGTATGGGACACGTGCAGCAGCACTCGCCCTCGGACGCCAACAATGCGGCCTCGCCGCTTGGAACAGAACCGGTTGGAACAGAGCCGGTTGAACACGTCAAAATGCCCAAGAAGGCGGCACTCGCCTCCTTCCTCGGATCCACCTTGGAGTACTACGACTTCTTCATCTACGGCACTGCCGCCGCCCTGATCTTCCCCAAGATCTTCTTCCCCGGCGGCGACCCCGTAGTGGCATTGCTCGGAGCGATGGCGACGTTCGGCGTGGGCTACCTTGCCCGGCCACTCGGCGGATTGGTGATGAGCCACTACGGTGACAAGATCGGCCGCAAGCAGGCACTGATGGTCACGCTGGTGATCATGGGCGTTGCCTCCATCGGCATCGGATTCCTGCCCACATATGGACAAATCGGCTACTGGGCAACGGTGTTGTTGCTGGTGGGCCGTCTGGCCCAGGGCTTCTCTGCCGGCGCTGAAGCCGCAGGTGCCTCGACCCTCACCATGGAACACTCACCCGAAGGCCGTCGCGCGTTCTTCACCAGCTTCGTGATGACCGGATATGCCTCTGGAATGGTGCTGTCCACGGTCGTCTTTATCCCGTTGGCAGCCCTGCCCGAAGAGCATCTGCTTAGCTGGGGCTGGCGCGTGCCGTTCTGGCTCTCGGTAGTAGTGCTTGCGGTGGCCTACTGGATCCGGACCCGCTTGGATGAGCCCCCGGTGTTCGAGGAAATCGTGGAGCATGACAAGCCCAAGGCCATTCCCGCCGTCGCGGTCATGAAAACCCAGTGGCGCGACGTCCTGCGCGTTGGCGTGGTGATGCTGTTCTCCGTCATGCAGACCACCTTCACCGTGTACGCCTTGGCCTACGCCACCGGCCCCGCCGTGGGGATCGACCGCACCCTCATGCTCACCGTGAACGCCGTGACCATCGGCCTGTCCATGGTGACCATCCCCATCTCGGCCATGATCTCGGACCGCGTTGGCCGCAAGAAGGTCCTCCTGGTGGGTGCCCTTGGCTGCGCTTTGACCACCATCGGCTATTTCTGGGCCATCAGCGAGCAGAACATCGCCCTGATCTTCCTGTTCGGTTTCCTGAACATGACGGTCTTCTACTCCTGCTGGAACGGCGTGTGGACGGTGTTCTTCCCTGAGATGTTCCCCGCAGCGGTCCGCTACTCCGGCATGGCGATCGGCAGCCAGATCGGCTTGATCCTGGCTGGCTTCGCACCGGCCATCGCAACCCTCTTGGCCCAGCCCGGACCGAACGGGTGGTGGCCGGTAGCGGGCTTCACCATCCTGTGCCTGGTGGCTTCGGGCGTCGCCATCATGACTGCCCGGGAAACGTACAACGTCCCGCTCGAGGACCTTGGCAAACCGCGCACTTCCCCCAAGTAGCAAACAATACGCACGACGCCGGGCGGCAGCTTCCGCCGCCCGGCGCGGTCCCTTCCACGTCAGAACCACAGCAAACGACTCATTTGCCCCGAAAGTTGGATTACCCGATGATTTCGTCAGCAACCGCACCCCGCATCTTCCGTGTTGGAATCGCGGGTTGCGGCGCCATTTCCCGCAACCACCTGGAAGCTTTCCTTGCATTGGACAACGTCCGGGTGGTGGGCGTCTGCGATGTGGATCCGGACCGGGCCTCAGCAACAGCCAAGACCTGGGGAGTCCCGAACGCGGTCACCAGCGTGGACGAGCTCCTCGCCCTGGACCTGGACATCGTTTCCGTCTGTACGCCGCATCCCACCCACGAGGACGTGGTGCTGAGGGCAGCCGCAGCCGGGATCAACGTTCTCTGCGAGAAACCCATAGCTACCAGACTGGAGTCCGCTGAGCGCATGGTGTCAGCCTGTGAAGACGCCGGAGTCCAGCTGGGGGTCCTTTTCCAGCGCCGCTTCTGGCCGGCGTCGCAGAAGATCCGCACCGCGATCGACGATGGCACGCTGGGCAAGGCGATCATGGCCCAGTGCTCGGTCATGCTGCACCGCGACCCGGACTACTACAACCGCGACACCTGGCGTGGCACGTGGGAGAACGACGGCGGCGGGGTCCTGATGTCCCAGGCCGTGCACCAGATCGACCTCCTCCAGTGGTACCTGGGGGACGTGGCCGAGGTTTACGGAAAGGTCAACACCTACCGCCACGGCGATTACATAGAGGTAGAAGATTCCGCAACGGCGGTGATCACCTTCGCCTCCGGAGCCATGGCAACGCTGGAGGCCTCCACCGCGGTATCGCCCAACCTTGGAATCCAGCTCCGCATTACCGGCGAAACGGGCGCCTCGGCTTCCCTGACGGAGTTCCCGGAAGGCAGCGACGGTCGACTCGACCTGTGGGCGGTGGGTGAGCGAATCGTCGTCGAGCCTGTCCATCCTGAAGGCGTTGAACCGAACGTCGACCTGTCCGTCATCAACGGCCAGCTGATCCCGTTCCACAAACTGCAGGTGAAGGACTTCGTGCAGGCGCTGGAAATCGGCACCGAACCGGCCATCACGGGCAAAGACGCGCTGAAATCCTTGCGGATCCTGCTGGCAGTCTACGAGTCCTCACGCACCGGCCAACCCGTCCGCTTCGCCGCAGTACAGCCTACCCACGCAGCCATTCCAGAGCTGCGCGGACGTGAAAAGGTGGCTCGCTGACCATGGTTTCCACCACGCCCTCAGCGGGAATGCCGCTGACCCTGGGCCGCAACGGCCGCACCCCCAAGACACTCCGCAACCGCCTCGCGTCGGCCCCCATGGAACGCAATTACGGCACCACGAATGGGCACATCACCGAGCAATACATTGACTACCTCGTGACCCGCGCCAAGGCCGGCCTTGGCATGGTGACCACCGAAGCGACGTATGTCCGCGCCGACGGCAAGGGCCGCACACACCAACTCGGCCTGCACACGGACCACATGATCCCCGGGCTCCGCCGGCTCACCGACGCCCTGCACGCCGAAGGTGCGCTGGCCGCCGTCGAACTTAACCACGGTGGCCGCACCGCGCAGTCCGCCGTTTCCGGGTTCAAGAACCTCGCGCCGTCGCCGGTTCCCTGCCCGACGGCGGGTGGCGAGGTCCCGCGGGAACTCACCGCTGCCGAGTGTTATGAACTCGTGGCTGCCTATGCGGCAGCCGCCCGCCGCGCAGTGGCCGCTGGTTTCGACGTCATCAACCTCCACGGCGCGCACGGGTACCTGATCCACCAATTCATGTCGCCCATTTCCAACCATCGCACGGACGAGTTCGCGGCCCCGGAGTTCTTCATGAACCTGGTCATCGATGCCGTTCGCGAAGCAGTGCCGGACACGATCGTCGGCATGCGCGTTTCCGTGATGGAAGGTCCAGCCGATGGCATCAGCGCAGAACAGCAAGTGGCCATCATCGGGAAAGCCCATCTTGACAAGCTCGACTTCCTGGACCTTTCCGCAGGCAGCTACGACGCCGGCGAATGGATTGTGCAGTCGGGGGAGTGGAAGCCCGGAATCTTGTCCGACTACGCCCGGGCCTACCGCCAGTTCGGTCTCCCTTTGGGCATGGCCGGACGACTCAACAGCCCGGAAATCATTGAAGAAGTCCTCGCACGCGGCACCTGCGATTTCGTGAGCCTGGCGCGCGCCATCCATGCGGATCCTGCTTTTGTGGGCGGCGTGCTGCACGGCGAACGCTACCGGCCGTGCATCGCCTGCAACGTCTGCATCGACAACCTGGGGCTCGGCCAAGTCACCTGCACGGTCAATCCTGCCGTGGGTCGTTCGCGTGTGCCCGTTTCAACCCCGGCCGTCCGCTCCGCCTCGCGAGTGCTGGTGGTGGGTGCCGGTCCCGCCGGGCTTACCGCTGCCCGCGAACTCGCCGAAGCGGGCGCCCTTGTGACCTTGGTGGACGACGGCGCACGGCCCGGCGGGCAGTTCGCGCTCGCCGAGCGCATGAGGTCCACGCCGGACTTCCACCGTTTCGCCGACTGGTCAGCCTCGGAGAACGAGCGCCTCGGCGTAGAGGTCCGCTTGGGTACCCATGCTGACACGTCCGACGTCGGTGGGTTGGTCCGCGATTTCGGCGCCGACGCAGTTGTCATCGCTACTGGTGGTCGTCGGCCTGAGGCAGGGTTTGTTGGCGGCGGCTTGCCTCTCGTCTCCGATATCCGTGACTGGCTCGCTGCCCACCCGGAGATTCTGGACGGTTCTGCGGAGGTCTTTCCGGAAGCCGTGACCATCTGGGGCGCTGATTCCGTGGCCATGAGCGTGGCCGACACCCTGGCGGCCCTCGGAACTTCTGTGCTGGTGGTCGGACCGCAGGAAGCGCTGGCCCCGGAATCCGGACGTCGCGCCAAGATCCTGGCCGTGCCGCGCCTTGAAGCCAACCCGAAAGTGCGGATCTTCCTGGCCAGCACCATCGAGGAGTTTGACGGCAGCCGCGTACGGATCAGCCGGGCGGGTGTTCAGGACGAGTGGATTGAAGCCCCGGGGGAGCTGCTGGTCTCGCGTTCGGTCCTGCCCTTGGACGGTCCCCTCACTCTGGAGCAACGGGAAGCTGGGCTCAGCCTGTCCGCTTCCGTTCCCGTCGCAGTGGCCGGAACGGTCGTCGATAAGACGCCAGCCATCGTGTCCAACGCGGTCAAGAGCGGCTACGACGCAGCCCAACGAATTGCCGCTGCCCTGACTGCGAGTGATGACACTGATGGTGCCGAGCTCGCTGGAAACGTGCCGGATCGCCGTAGCTTTTCGGCGATCTCGCAGCTGACCGGCGATCCCGCTTCTCCCGGTGCCTCTGCCCCCGTCGCCAATCCACCCCTCGGCACGCCAGTGCGTCGGCTCGGACTTGCACAGCTCTCCCTTGTGGGAACCGCACCCCCGGACCTGGTAAGCATCGCCGCTGAGGCCGGGTTCGACTTCATCGGTGCACGCGTACGTCCCGTGACACCCACGGAGCGCCCGTACAACCTCCAGCCCGGCTCGCCCATGCTTCGCGAAACCCTGGCTCGAATGGCCGACACGGGAATCACCGTTGAAGACATCGAGTTCCTGCTTCTGGACGGAACCGGCCTGCAGAATGGCGCCGATCAACGCGAAGCCTGGCTGCGGATGATGGAGGCGGGTCAAGCTCTGGGAGCGTCCACGCTGACAGTTGCGTGTGCGGATCCGGACCTGGACCGTTTCGGGGATCATCTGGCGCAGATGACCCAGGACGGCAAAGCCTACGGAATCGTCCCCACGCTGGAACCCATCGCATATCAGACCGTCCGATCGATCCCGCAGGCCGTTGAACTCGCGGACCGGGCAGGCTGCAAGATCGTGGTGGATGCACTCCACGTCAACCGCTTCGGCGGCACATGGGCCCAACTCGAAGACGCTGCGGGCCTGGTCCCCATGATCCAGCTCTGCGACGGTCCGGCCATCCCGCCGCCCGGCAGGGAAGGGCTGATCCTTGAGTCACGCTCGGAACGGGGTGTGCCGGGTGAAGGCCAATTCGACCTTCCAGCCATGCTCGCGTCGTTCCCCGCCGACACCCCCGTCAGCGTCGAAACCCCTTCCGGAAGCAGAGTGGCCGTCATGGGCGAACTCGCATGGGCCAAACAGCTGAAGGCAGCAGCCAACTCAGTCCTCACCACCCCCGTATTTACCTGGAGCACCACGTGAACAACACCCCATCCCTCCCCACCCTTGACTGCGATGTCCTCGTCATCGGCTCAGGAGCCGGAGGCCTCGCTGCGGCAGTGACAGCGGCCTACCACGGGCTGAAAGTCATCGTCGTGGAAAAGTCCGGAGTCTGCGGCGGCGCAACCTCGTGGTCCGGCGGCTGGGCGTGGGCTCCCGGTAACCCACTGGCGAAAGCCGGGGGCGTCAACGAAGACAAGGAGACATTCCGGGCTTACCTTCGTGCCGTCCTCGGCGACGACTATCGGGAGCAGAACGTAGAGGCCTTCCTCGAGGCTGCCCCACACATGGTGGGCTTCTTCCAGGAAAAGACGTCACTGCAATTCGTTCAGGGCAGCAAGATCAACGACATCTACGGCAAGCTCCCAGGCGCCGGCAAAGGCAACCGCTCTGTAGGGCCCAAACCCCTTAATGCCCGGACCATCAAGCCGGCCCTTCGTCACAAGATGCGCCATCAGCTGTACGAGACGTCCTTCCTCGGCATGGGCATCATGGCAGGGCCGGACCTCAGCAAGTTCCTCTCAGCGTCACAGGGCAACCTCAAAGGGATCTTCCACGCGGGGTGGCGTTTCGGCTTCCACCTCCTGGACCTGCTGACCCACCGCCGCAACATGCAGTTGGTCAACGGCACAGCGCTCACCGGCAGGCTTATGAAGTCCGCGGATGACCTGGGCGTCGACATCCGCGTCTCCACTCCTGCCACAGCGTTGCTTAGCGACAACGACGGCAAGGTGACCGGCGCCGTCGTGCGTTCTCCGGAAGGCGGGCTGCAGATCAACGCTGGCCGCGGCGTCGTGCTGGCCACCGGCGGTTTCCCCAACGATGTCCAGCGTCGCAAGGAGCTGTTTCCCAAGACTCCCACCGGCCAGGAGCACTGGACACTTTCACCGAGGGAGACGGTCGGCGACGGCATCAACCTGGCCCAATCCGTCGGTGCGCGCTTCAAGACGGATGTGAAGTCGCCGGCCGCATGGTGCCCGGTGTCGCTGGTGCCATACCGCAACGGCCGGACCGGGGTGTTCCCGCACATCATGGACCGAGCCAAGCCCGGCAGCATCGGTGTCCGTTCGGATGGGAAGCGGTTCGTGAACGAGGCCAACGGCTACTACGACTACGTTGACGCACTCATCGCAGCGACCCCGGAAGGGGAGACCGTGGAGTCGTGGCAGATCGCGGACAGTCGGTTTGTGCGTAAATTCCCGCTCGGAATGGCCAAACCGCTGCCCGTGCCGTTGTTTCCCTATCTGCGTTCCGGATACCTCCTCAAGGGCCGGACGCTGGAAGAACTTGCCACGAAATGCGGCATCGACCCCGCAGAGTTGCGCCGCACTGTGGCGAGGTTTAACGCCAACGCCCGTGACGGCGTAGATCCCGACTTCGGACGGGGCGAGACGGCCTTCAACCGCTACGGCGGCGATCCCACCATCCAGCCGAACCCGTCATTGGGGCCCATCGAGAAGGGGCCGTTCTACGCGGTGCGTGTGGTGCCGGGCAGCTTCGGCACGTTTGCGGGGGTCGACACGGATGGCCGGTCCAGGGCCCTCAATGACGACGGCGTCCCCATCGAGGGCCTGTACGTCGCCGGCAACGACCAAGCCAACGTCATGGGCGGGCATTACCCGGCGGGCGGCATCAACCTGGGCCCGGCGCTGACGTTCGGGTACATCGCGGGCCGTCACCTCGCCGGCGTGGACAGCTACGAGGACGACGGCACGCGCGCTGACGCGGAGATCTCTCACTAGCCCGGAACTGCCGGCAAGGCAGGGCTCCAGCTACCGTCCCGTCAATCGCGGAACCGCGGGCACCGTGGTGACGGGTGCCGGAGCCGGTGGGGGAGCAGGTGCTGCGAAGGGTCCGCTGGGGTAAAGGGCAGTGGCTTCCACCATGTAGTTGGCCCATTGGGGTCCAGCGATCATGTAGCCGTCCAGGGATTTGTAGAACTTTCCGTTGATGGTGACGTTCTGCCCGGCCCGCTGCTGTCCCGCCGTCGTATCGCCGAAGAACGACGCCGTGGAAAGAGAGGTGGTGTAGCCGGCCACCCACGTGGCCCCGTTGTTGTTGGACGTGCCGGTCTTGGCAGCCACGGGAACCTTGGTGTGGACCTTGGGCTCGATCCACACACCGGAGCCCATCTTGAGTACATCCTGCAGGACGGCATTAACACCACGGGCCACCGCCGGTTTCACCGCCTCCCGGCATTGGGGTGTTTGGGCTTCGAACTGGCGGCCCTGGGCATCGCTGATCTCAGTAATCGCGATGGGGGCGCAGTACGTGCCGTCATTGGCGAAGGTTGCGTAGGCGCTCGCCAGGACCAGTGGCGCAACGCCGATGGAGCCCAGCAGATTGCCGATCTGGTGCATGTTCACCGGAGCGTTGTCGAGCCCGCTGTGCAGGCCCACCGTATCGACCATTTTCTGGATGCCGCAGAAGTCCAACTGGGCTGCGGTAGCGAAAGTGGCCGTGTTGATGGAGTTGTAGAGGCCGTAGTTGATAGGCATGGCGCGGTAATAGCCCGGATCGTTGTTTTGCAGGTCGTCGTCGGCCCCCAGGTTCTGTGCCTTCTGGGCGGAGCTGTAGCCGCCCAACACCCTTCCGCAGCTGGAACGCCACGGGAACCCCACGGGGTAGACCCTGCGTGAGGCGTCAACCACGGCGGTGGGGTGCTTGCCTTGGTTGAGCCACTCGGCGTAAATGAACGGTTTCATGGTGGACCCCGGCTGGAACCCGCCGGCGCCGTTGAGGTCGTATCCGTTCTCGTCCTTGGCGTCCACGTTGAAGTTCAGCTGGGTATCGTATTTTCCTTCCTGCGGCACGAAGACCGTGTTTTGGGCCATCGACAGGATCTTTCCGGTGCCGGGCTGCACTGTGGTCATGGCCGCGCCCCACTTGTCCGGGTTGTCCCCGGCCGAGGCGTCCACTTGGGCCTGGGCAACTGCTTGGAGCCTGCTGTCCAAGGTGGTGGTGATAGTGAGGCCGCCCCGGTAGAGCAGGCGTTCGCGCTCGTTAACGGTGGAACCATAGGTCTCGTCGTTGAGGATCAGGTGGGAGACGTAGTCACAGAAGTAGGTGGCTATAGCTGCCCCCGCGCACCCCTGCCGGGAAGGCGTGATGTTCAGCTCTATGGGTGTTGCCACTGCCACGCCGTGGTCTACTGCCGTGATCATGCCCTGTTCCAGCATCCGGTCCAAAACGAGGTTGCGCCGGCTCAACGCTGCATCCGGGTCCACGGTGGGGTCGTAAATGCTGGGCCCATTGACCAGGCCGGCAAGGAGCGCGGCCTGTGGAAGGGTCAGGTCCTTCGCGGAGGTGCTGAAGAAGTATCGCGATGCGGCTTCAATGCCGTAGGCGTCCCGGTTGAAGAACACGATGTTCAGGTAGCCCTCAAGGATCTGTTCCTTGTTGAACCGCTTCTCCAGCTCGAGGGCGAGTTTGACCTCACGGAGTTTGTCTCCCATGGTTTTCTGGCCGCTGAGCACCACGTCTTCAGGACGCCCCTCGGACAGCCGCGACTCGTTGAGCACGTTGGTGACGTATTGCTGGGTCAGCGTGGATGCCCCTTGCCGTGTCCCTTTTGTCAGGTTGGAACTCAACGCCCGGATGATGCCTTGCGCGTCTACGCCGGCGTGATCGTAAAAGCGGCTGTCTTCGATGGCCACGATGGCTTCCCGGATGAACGGCGACATCTCCTCCAAGGGAACCTTGACCCGGTTTTCTGCGTAGAACGTGGCGATGTGTTGGCCGTCTGCGGAGACCATGGTGCTGGAAAGGGAGGGGGAATCGACGTTCAGCTCGCTCGGCAGGTCCTCATAGAAGCCGATCGACCCGCCCACGGTGGTGCTGGTGAAGGCCACCACGGGGACCACCAGCCCGGAGATCAACACTCCGCAGAGGATACTCACCAGGAAGTAACCGAAGACCCTCAGGAGGACCTTGCCGAGACCGATCTTTGGACCCTTGTTGCGCGCCATTTTCGTGCCATTCCGTCGGGATGTCAGGCTGAAAAGTAGCTACAGAATACGTCCGGCAATGCGGTTGGGAAATGGCTGGGAGCCCAAATAAGGTCGCAAATCGGACTCAATCCAGCGGCAGCGTGACCCTGACGCTGGTGCCCCGCCCGAGGGCGGAGTCGATGTCTACTGTCCCGCCGGCGTCGTGCACTGCGATGGACATCAGCAGCAAGCCAAAACCGTGCCGCCGGCCGCTGGGCGAGGCGTGGATTTCAAAACCGGCGCCGTCGTCCGTGATGGTCAGCTGGATGCCGTGGTAGACGGCGTTGAGGCGGACGGTGAGCTCGCTGGCGCCGGCGTAATTGAGGGTGTTGCTGAAGGTTTCCTGCGCCACGTGATAAAGGAGGGCGGCGGCTTTCGATGAGATCTCGATGCCATGATGCGGGGTGTGCCAGTGCACGGTGACGCCGGTGCGTCGGAGCGGCGCGGCGAGTCGGTCGATGCATCCAGCGACGCCCAGCGCGTAAAAATCCACGGGGTGTTGATCCTGGATGATGCCCTTGACGGCAACTACCTCACTGAGTGCTGATGACTGCTCCATTGCGTCCCCCACATCGATGTCTTTCATACTTGAGATTCGTTGCCGAAACCCCTCGGTATTGGTGTTCCGACTGATTCCAGCGTGGCGCCGCTATATCAAGGAACCTTTTCGTTTGGCTCAAGTTCGCATCAAGTTTGTGGGGGAGGCTTGCAGGAGTCATGCCTCGTTTCTACGGAGCGAGGCTACGCCGGAGGTTTGCCCAACATATGCAGGGGCTGTGAAGGTTCACCAGTGCCGGCGGTCTGCCTCCCGGGCTGCTTCTTCGATGCGGTACCGGTGGGCTGCCCACTCCTCGGAGTTACGGCCGGGGATGTTGGGATCGCCCGGCCTCTGCCCCGCGGAGCCATCGATGAGCTCGCGGATGATGTCTGCGTGCCCCGCGTGCCTGGCGGTTTCCACGCACATGTGGACCAGGATCTGGTGGAGCGTGACGTTCTTCTTCTCCTCCGACCACCACGGCACCACGCCCGGAGCATCCAACGGGAGGGTCTCGATGGTTTCATCGCTGTGCTTCGCGGAAAAGTGGTGCAACTCCAGGACTTCTTCCCGGCTCTCGGTGGCAGGGACCCACATATCGGAATCCGGTTCGGCGTCCTCCGCCAGCCACGGCATCTCCCTGCCGCTGGGTCGTCCGAAAGTCACTCCGAAATAGTCCAGTTGCACGCTGGCCACATGCTTCACGAGGCCCAGCAGATTGGTTCCTGTGGGAGTCATGGGCCTGCGGGCGTCGTACTCGCTGAGGTTCTCCACCTTGCCGAGCAGGTCCGCCCTCCGGAGCCGCAGGTACCCGAGCAACAGCGCTTTGTCATCCATGGGGAGCACTTTACAGAAAGGCGGGACCCGCGACTTCGCTGGAACACTGTGGCTTCGCCGGAAAGTTCCAGCGGTCTCGCACGTTTCCAGCGACGGGGACGTACCAGGTACTGCTTTATTCCTCTCTTTGGCATCGCGTTGACTTCAACCCAAGCCAGTGGCGGACCCGGCGAAAGACGCCGGACCCTGTCCAGCCACGAGTGTTAGGAGCAACTCCTTGTCACTTCAATTCCCCCGCAGAACGCTTCTTCAGGGCGCCGGTGCCCTGTCCCTGGCAGCAATGGTCAGCTCGATGTTCGCCCAGAACGCGTGGGCCGAAACCGAACCGGATGCGGCGGAGTTCGCAGCGTTGCGAAACCGCTGGGTGGACCAGATCACCGGCCGGAATGTCATCCAAGCGGGCGATCCGGACTTCGCCAAAGCGGTCGCTGCCGTGAACACCAAAGCCGCCGACTCCTTGGCAAAACTCAACCGGGCGTCCGGGCGGACATCGGTCTTCACGGATCTGTCCTTCGCCAAGGATGCGGAGATGGTCACCACGTATACGCGCCTTTCCCAGCTCGCCACTGCCTGGGCGACACCCACGGCGGCAGTGTTTGGGGATGCCTCAGTGCTGGCAGATATCAAAGCCGGGCTTGCTGATGCCAACACCCTTTGCTACAACGACGCCAAGGAAGAGGTTGGCAACTGGTGGTCGTGGGAGATCGGCGTTCCCCGTGCACTCGCGGACGCCATGGTCCTGCTGCACGCCGAGCTGTCCGCCGTCGAATCCAGGCCTACTCAGCGGCGATTGACCACTTTGTGCCCGACCCCTGGCTGCAGTTCCCACCCAAACGCGGAAAGATCACGTCCGTGGGGGCCAACAGGGTGGACCTGTGCCAGGGAATCATCATCCGGTCCCTGGCTGGCGAAGATCCGGCCAAACTCAAACATGCAGTCGCCGGACTCAGCCAAGTGTGGCAGTACGTCACCAGCGGGGATGGAATCTTCCGCGATGGTTCGTTCATCCAACACAGCACCACCCCCTACACGGGCTCCTACGGTGTAGTCCTCCTCACCGGTTTGTCCAAGCTGTTCTCGGTGCTGGGAGGCTCGGCATTCGAGGTTTCCGACCCGTCGCGCAACATCTTCTTCGACGCCGTGGAGGGTTCGTTTGCTCCCGTGATGATCAACGGAGCCATGGCCGATTCTGTTCGCGGCAGAAGCATCAGCAGGGAGGCCAACACCGGCTACGACCTCGGGGCGTCGGCCATCGAGGCCATCCTGCTCCTGGCCCGGGCCATGGATCCGGCCACTGCCGCCCGGTGGAGGGGATTATGCGCTGGCTGGATTACCCGCAATACCTACCGCCCGATCCTTGGCAGTGCAAGCGTGCCCAGGACGGCACTGGTGAAGGAACTCCAAGCCACAGGCGTTGCTCCCGTAGCAGAACCGGCAGGCCACAGGCTCTTCCCGGCGATGGACCGCACTATGCACCGGGGACCCGGATGGGCATTGTCGCTCTCCATGTCCAGCAATCGCATTGCCTGGTACGAATGCGGCAATGGAGAGAACAACCGCGGCTATCACACGGGTTCCGGCATGACCTACTTCTACACGTCCGACCTCGCCCAGTATGATGACGCGTTCTGGGCCACGGCCAACTACAACCGCCTCCCCGGCACCACCGTGGACACCACGCCCTTGCCGGACAAGGTGGAGGGTGAATGGGGCGCTGCGGTCCCGGCCAATGAGTGGAGCGGCGCCACAGCGCTGGGCGAGGTTGCCGCCGTCGGGCAGCATCTGGTGGGGCCGGGCCGCACGGGCTTGTCTGCAAGAAAGTCCTGGTTTGTCAGCGGCGATGTCACCGTATGCCTCGGGGCGGACATCAGAACTGGGTCCGGCGCCCGCGTGGAAACCATCGTTGACCACCGCAACCTCCACCAAGGCAGCAATGCACTCACGACGACGGCAGGCACCATCGCCGGATCGGCTGGCAGCGCTGAGGTACTGAGCGATGGGCGCTGGGTCCATTTGGAGGGTTTCGGAGGCTACGCCATGCTGGACGACTCTCCACTTCACGTGCTTCGGGAAACCCGGTCAGGCAGTTGGGCTGGGGTCAACGTCAACGGCAGTACCACGGTCCACCAGCGTAACTTCGCCACGCTCTACATAGACCACGGCGCCGGATCTGCCCCGGCCAGCTATGCGTATGTGGTGGCGCCAGGGGCCTCGCCGAACCTGACCCAAGAACTGGTGCAGGGAAACAAGTACAGGGTGATCCGCAATGATTCCACAGCGCAATCCGTGGAATTCAAAGCCGCGAAGACCACGGCAGCTACGTTCTGGAAGCCCGGGACAGCAGGGGACTTGGGAGCGTCCGGAGCTGCCTGTGTGGTGTTCTCGAGGCACGGCAACGTCCTCAATCTGGCTTTCAGCGAGCCAACGCAAAAGGCTGCCAGCCTCACACTGACCCTGCCCGAGGGCACGTGGTCCAGCGTGGTGGAGGGTGCCGGCACACTGGGGACAAATGCTGCGGGACAAACCACCCTGACGTTGGACACCGCCGGGCTCAGCGGCCAGACAAAGCTCATCAAGCTCAGCCGCTAGACCCTCGTTGTGAGGCCCGTTCTGCACCCCATTTCGCCCTGAACGGCTGCTAAGCGGGCCTCACAACGCACGCGAAACCTGGGGAACCCCGCTCTTCCTGGCCCCACACGAATCACGGACAACAATGCGTGGCCGCAACCGGATTTGGTACAACGGACATGCGTCGCCTTCGGTCAGCCGACGCAACAGGACATCGGCGGCCATGACGCCCAGTCTGTGCTTGGCCGGCGAGACCGCCGTGAGTGGTATTCGGGCGAGGTCGGCCATTTCGTCGTCGTAAGAAACCAGGGCGAGGTCCTCCGGCACCCGAACCCCGTGCCTGGACGCCGCTCCTTCCAGCAAAGCCGCTTCCCGGTCTCCGAAGACCAAGGCCGCTGTGGCGCCACTTTCTGCCAGCAGCTCGAACATGTGCTCCGCCTGATCGGCTTCCCACTCCGGCTTCGTTGCGCTGAATGCCATGCGCGTGTCGGTCTCCAACCCCAACGCCGCGATGGCAGCCGTATACCCTGCGATGACCGCAGCCTGCGTGGGATTGCTGCTGCGAGCGGCCTCGTTCGCCCGCGTGAGCAGCCCAATCTTTCGGTGACCCAAGCGGTGGAGGTGCATGACGGCGTCGTACGCTCCGCCTTGGTGGTCAGAGCAGACGTGTTCTGTAAGGTCGCCTGGCCCCAAGTCGTCCAGGCTCCGCTCCAGGAGGACAACCGGCACGGGCAAGGCCATGAGCTCGGCAACGCGCTGCTGGGGGTTGGCCAAGCCGGTCAGCGTTGGCACCAGGATGAGGCCATCCACTCCGGCGTCCAGGAGGAACTGGATGCTGGCGTTCTCCCGGGTGAAGTCGTAATGGTACGTGGACAACTGCAGGCTTGCACCGCGGGCGGAGAGATGTTCCTCGATCCCCTGAAGAACGCGCGGGTAATAGAGCTGCGTGTCCGGGAGCAGTACGCCGATGACAAAACGGGAGCGCTTCTGCGCACGCTGGGGTGCGGCGACGAAACTGCCTGCACCTTGCCGCCGGACCACGAGCCCTTTGCCCACAAGGTCCTCGAAGGCCCGCCGCACCGTGGTCAGGGAGAGTCCGGTCTCTGCTGCCAGTTGCTGCTCTGTGGGGAGCTTCGTCCCCACCGCCCACGTACCGGCGATGATGTCCCTGCGGAGGTCGTCACTCAGGTCCTGGAACTTCAAATTGGCCTTGGCCGTGTCTCGAAGTGCTGTGGTACCGGAGTCCGCTTGCGGTTCCTGTTTCCTCTTTGGCATGATCCATCTCCACTTGTGGACAGACAATTTCTCTTATCATGCCCCACAATTTAGAGAGTATTCAGGGAGTAATTTCCTCCCCTCGTGAGTATTTTTATGCTGTTCGGGAATGCTCATTGATTCCTTGCCTTCGCCCTCCGTAGCAATGGAGGGTGTCCAACAAGAAGCCAAATATTCTCTTCATCCTCAGCGACGACCAAGGTGCGTGGGCCCTGGGCTGCGCGGGCAACACCGAGATCCACACCCCACATCTGGATGCCCTCGCTGCCCGTGGGACGCGCTTGGAGAACTTCTTCTGCGTCTCTCCCGTGTGCTCACCAGCGCGCGCCAGCCTGATGACCGGGGAGATCCCCTCACGGCACGGCGTCCACGACTACTTGGCCGGCGTTGAAACGGGACCTGAAGCAGTGGACTACCTCCAAGGGCAAGCACTGTTCACGGATGCCCTGGCCGATGCCGGCTACCGCCTGGGCCTCTCCGGCAAATGGCATCTGGGGGCCAATGACGTTCCGAGGAAAGGCTTCAGCGACTGGTTTGCGTTGGAGGGTGGCGGCAGTCCCTATGACAGCTCGGTGATGTACAGGTTCGACGGCGGCACCAGCCACCAGGAACTGGTCACCGAATACTTGACGGACGCGATTACCCGCGACGCAGTGGGCTTCGTCGATGAGGCTTCGCAGGAATCCGAACCCTTCTTCCTGGCCGTGAACTACACAGCTCCCCACAAGCCGTGGAAGGGCCAGCACCCGCCCGGGTTCGAGGAACTCTACAGCGACTGCGAGTTCGTCAGTTGCCCGCAGGAGGCAATGCACCCATGGACTCCAACCGTGGAGGGTGTCCCAGTCGGCGGCGAGGCGGACGTGCGGGCCGCGTTGGTGGGGTACTTTGCCGCGGTGAGCGCCATGGACGCCGGGATTGGCAAGATCCTGCGCCGCCTGGAGGAACTGGGGATCCGGGACAACACCCTTGTGGTCTTCAGCAGTGATAACGGCTTCAACTGCGGCCACCACGGTATTTGGGGCAAGGGCAACGGGACGTTCCCGCAGAACGTCTACGATTCCTCCGTCAAGGTCCCCGCGATCTTCGCGCTCCCGGGCAGGGTCCAGCAGGGGTTGGTGCTGACGGAGCTGTTGTCCGCTTATGACGTAGCTGCCACCGTGCTGGAGCTAGCGGGCCTGGACTCCCGTCCCTTCGAGCGCGGGCCTGGGCAGTCCTTCTCGGAGCTGTTGCGCGCGCTGCCGGACCCAGCAGGGGACGCTGGCGGTAGGAACCCCGACGGCGGCGGCCCGCCCGCCGCTGCCGGGGACCGCGCCGTCGTGGTCTTTGACGAATACGGACCGGTCCGGATGATTCGCAGCACGGACTGGAAGTATGTGCACCGATTTCCTCATGGTCCCCACGAACTTTACGACCTCGTGGCTGATCCGGGTGAACGCCTCAATCTGGTGGATCTGCCGGCGCATTCAACGCGGGTGGCCGGCATGCGGGCCCAACTGCAGGAATGGTTCCAGCGCCACGCTGCCCCCGGGTTCGATGGCAGCTGGCTTCCGGTAGCCGGCGCAGGCCAGACTGCGTCTGTGCTGGACGATCCCCTGGGGGCATTCACTCCACCCAACTGGGTTGGCACAGCCGCAGCCGGCCACGCCTTCTAGGGGACTTCGCTCAGGATCCGAGCGGTATTCGTGGCATCGCGGGACGCGTTGAGAACCACGGGGTTGCCTGATGTGGCTGCCTCGTAGGACGCCAGGACTACCTCGACGATGTGGCGGGCGTGGTCGACGCTGACTTTCGGTGTTCCGCCGTCGAGTACTGTGACGAAGTCCTGCAACTGCAGGAAGAAGCCTTGCTGGATATCCTCCGGCTGTGGCTCCCACACGGTGCGGGTGGCACCATTGCTGCGGACCAACGTTCCGTTGTGTGGGCTGCAGGAAATGGTGCCGTGTTCGCACACGACAAGGACCTCGTCCACGCGTTGGGCAGCATCGGACACCACCGAGATGCTGACGTGGACTCCGTTTCTGAGCGTCAGCGCGATGGCACCGTCGGTTTCTACGGGAACACCGAAGCGATTGAGGGTGGAGGCGTTCAACGAGCCAACTGCGGCGCCACCAAACCAGATGGAGCGGTCAAGGCAGTGGCCGCCGATGTTCATGAGTGCGCCACCACCAGCCATGGCCTCGCTGAAGAACCAGTCCGGACGGCTCCCGGGACGGTAGTCGGTAGTCCTGTAATCGCGGATCATCAGGACACGGCCGAGTTCTCCGCTCGCCAGCACCTCCTCCGCCGCCAGCTTCTCCGGAAGGAAATGCTGAATCTGGCCGATCACCAAGGCCACTCCGGCCTTGTCACAGGCACGGATCATGCGATCACAGTCGGCGACCGTGGTGGCCATGGGCTTTTCCACCAGCACGTGTAACCCGTGGTCCGCTGCGGCCACCACCATCTCGAGGTGCAGTGCATGCGGAGTATTGATGATGACCGCGTGCAGGCCAGCCTCACGGAACATGGCCCGATAGTCCCCATAGACGGAAGCCCCCCATGGCGATGCGACCCTCTGTGCGGCTTCATCCCGCAGGTCGCAGACGGCGGCCAACTCCACGTTGCTGATCCGCGCTGCGGATGCTGCATGGAAGTGTGCCACGGCGCCCGCGCCAATGATCCCAAGTCGTATCAATTTCCCTCTTTAGCTCGGAGCCGGAGCGCGGGCCCGTTTGATCGGAACACCGCGCAGGTCTCCTCGATTGTTGGGCAGCCTGAAAAGAGGAATAAATGCCTAATTGGGCCGGACTCACCTGAGGTACGCCGGGGATGCCAAACCATCATCGAAACTTTCCAAAATACTCATTGAATCCTGCTTTCGGGGGCTGTGAGAGTCGTCTCACTGAACCGCATCCGGCTGGTTCCCCCTCACTCGAAAGGTGATTCCCATGGGCAAAACAGCCCGTCATCTTCGCCCGCTGGCCGCCCTGTTGGGTGCAGCGCTTGCCTTGTCCACCACTGCTTGCGGCGGAGCCACCGATGCCTCCCCGGCCGCCGAAGCCGTGGATATTTCCGGGTCCATTTCCGGCCAGACAATCAACTATTGGTCGATGTGGAAGGACGGCGAACCTCAGCAAAAGGTCATCGCCACTGCCATCGCGGACTTCGAAAAAGAAACCGGAGCCAAAGTCAGCGTCCAATGGCAGGGACGAAGCAACACCGAAAAGCTCGTCCCCGCGCTGAACACCAACAACGTCCCGGACCTGGTGGACGGAACGCTCGCCAAGCTCGCTCCGGTGATCGGCGAAACCGGGCAGGCCAGCCCCCTGACGTCCGTCTACTCGTACGAGCTGGATGGGAAGACCGTCAGCTCAGTGATCCCGGAGAAGTTCACCAGCAACGGCGTCTTCAAGGGAGAAGACGGACAGCCTTGGATGGTTCCCTACAGCATCAGCTCCGACGGCATCTGGTTCGATGCCGCCAAACACCCGGAGCTCAAAGCCACGCCGCCCGCCACCTGGGATGAATTTATTGAGGTCCTGGACAAGCTGAAGGCCGGTGGAACAGCACCCATTGCCGCGGACGGTGACATCGCCGGCTACAACTCCACATGGTTCGTCACCGCGCTGCTCCGGCTCAAAGGTGCAGGCAGCTTCAAGGCCCTCGCCGAAGACAAGTCCGGTGAAGGGTGGGACGATCCCGCTGTCCTTGAAGCAGCCCAAAAGGTGGAAACCCTGGTTAAGGGCGGATACCTCAACAGTGGCTACAACGCCAGCAAGTTCCCGGCGCAACAGCAGCTCTGGGCGAACGGCGATGCGGCACTGATCCTCAACGGCTCATGGACGCCCACGGAAACCGGCTCATATGCCGCACCCGGCTTCGAATATTCCTCCTTCCAGTTCCCGGCCATCGGCGGCAAGCCAGCCAGTGCCCGCGTGGACTTCATTGGCTTCGCTGTTCCAGCAAAATCCAAGAACCAGGTTCCTGCCCAGCGACTTGCGGCGTACCTGCTGGGCGCCAAGTACCAGAACGCCCTCGGAACGGACGCGAAGGTGCTGCCGGTGAGGCAGGACGCACCGGTGGACCCCGCCGTCGCAAGCGTCAAAGCCGCCATCGACGCCGCTCCGGCCACGCACCTGCAGAACGACGGCGTGACGTTCCCCGGTTACACCGAGAAAGTCTTCTTCCCCAGGGACGATGAACTGTTCCTTGGAAAGACCACAGCCGCAGAGTTCGTGGCCAAGATGAAGGAAGCCCAGATCCAGTACTGGAAGGACAACGGCTGATGTCCGTGGGTCTGAAGGAGCCACGCGCCAGGAAAGCGGCACTGCAGAATCCGGCCTCCCGCAATCCAGTGGCCACAAGGGCATCAGCTCAAGGCCGCCGGCCGGGAAGTTCCATTGACGTGCAGCGCAAGAAACTGCTGATTCCCTTCGTGGGTCCGGCATTCGTCTTGTACACCGTCCTCTTCATCGTCCCCGCCCTGGGCGCAGTCTGGATCAGCCTCCACAAGTGGGCAGGTTCCGGACCCATGAAATTCGTGGGGCTGGACAATTACGGCCGGATTTTCCGGGACCCGCTGTTCCTGTCATCGTTCGGCAACACCCTGCTTCTGCTGTTCGTGGTGGGAGCCGCGATCTTCATACTCGCTTTTGCCATGACGCTCGTCCTCCGGGACATGGCAGGGAAGAAAGTGGTCCGTAACGTCATCTTCTTCCCGCACCTCATCAACGCGCTCGTGTTCGGCGTCCTGGCAGGCTTCATCTTCAACCCGGGCGGCATGGTGAACAGCATCCTGGCACCTCTTGGTGTGACGGATCCGCCAAAGTGGCTGGCGCAGGACAACATCTTCCCGCTCATCATGGTCACGCTGGTCTGCACTACCACCGGCTACTTCACCACCATCCTGATGGCCGGCGTCGACCGTATTCCGCCTTACTACTACGAGGACTGTGCGCTGGCAGGGGCCACCGCGTTCCAGAGGCTGCGGTATGTCATCCTCCCGCTGACCTGGGACGTCTTCGGCACCTGTGCCGTGCTGTGGACCATCTCGTCGGTGAAGATCTTCGAGATCGTCTGGGTCTTCGGTGGAAGTTCCGGGGCCGGGGTGCCGCCAACCCAGAGCTGGACGGCCGCCGTCTACACCTACGTCAACGCCTTCTCCGGACAGTCCACGCCGG
The DNA here is from genome assembly GCF_037402035.1 of Paenarthrobacter sp. CCNWLY172. Lineage (NCBI taxonomy): Bacteria > Bacillati > Actinomycetota > Actinomycetes > Micrococcales > Micrococcaceae > Paenarthrobacter > Paenarthrobacter sp. CCNWLY172. Next base: position 26,596 of record NZ_JBBEGB010000004.1, on the reverse strand, counting down.
CCTATGGAGCCGCAACGGCCTCTGCCGTGTTGTCCCTGGCGCTGATCTCCATCCTGGTTGTCCTGCTGCGCCGCGCAATGCGTCGCGACGCCGTCGAGTTCTAAAGGAAATGTCATGAGCGAATACAAACTGCTGGGACCCATGGCTACCACCCGCAGGCGGGGACGCCGGGGCGTCAGTCCCGCGTTGCGCGGCGAGCGCAGCGTGGTCCGTGGCATCGGGGTGGGTCTGCTGTGGTTGGTGGTCGCGATCAGCATCGCGGCACTGGTGTGGATGGTGGCACAGGCATTTCGGGATACCCGTGCCATTCTTGATGACCCTTGGGGGGTGCCGTCGTCCCTGGACTTCGGCAACTTCGTGCGGGCCTGGACGGTGGGAGACTTCGCGGTGGCCACATGGAACAGCCTGCTGACCACGGTGGTGTCCTCGGTCCTGACGGTCGCCATCGCCGCGCCGTGTGCCTACTACCTGAGCCGTGTGGACAACAGGCTGACCCGCGGTCTGAGCCTCTACTTCATCCTGGGCCTGGGTATTCCGGCGCAGGTCATTCTGATTCCACTCTTCGTCATGCTGAACAAGGTGTATCTCACGGACAGCATCATCGGATTGAACCTCGTCTACATTGGGGTTTCCATGCCCTTCACGGTCTTCCTGCTGACCGCCTTCTTCCGTTCCCTCCCCCTGGAGATGGAAGAAGCCGCAGCCCTGGACGGGACCACGGCCTTCGGAACGTTTTGGCGCATCACCCTGCCCTTGGCCAAGGGAGGCATCCTCACAGCCTTCATCCTCCAGGTCATCTCGCACTGGAACGAAACCCTTCTGGCCTTGACCCTGCTGCAATCCACTGAGAAGTACACGCTCCCGGTAGCGCTGATTTCGTTCGTGCAGCAGCAGACTTACTCGGGCGCTGACTGGGGCGGGCTGTTTGCCGGCCTTGTGATGGTTGTGCTGCCCATGCTGGTTATCTACGTGTGGCTGGGCAGGCGCCTCACCGAGGGACTGACGCTGGGGATGGGCAAGTAGCCCCCGACGCCGGGGCTACCGCGGACTTTTGTCGATCACGCAGAAGCGGTTGCCGTCCGGGTCAGCGAGGACCACGAAGTCCGGATCCTCGGGGTACAGGTCCCAGTCAACTCGTTGGGCGCCGAGCCCGATGAGCCGCTCCACCTCGGCAGCCTGGTCATCCGCGTAGAGGTCAAGGTGAGTGCGGGGGTGATCCTGTACCGGTGTTTCACTGAGCATGAGGGCCAGTTGGGGTCCGGTGCCTGACGCCGGTACCAGGATCACCCACGTGTCATCGCCCGGTTCCCGTGGGACGTATCCAAGGGCTTGGTGCCAGAACCGGGTGGCGCGGGCCATGTCATTGATGCCCAGGACTGTGCTGCCGATAGTCAACATGGGGCCAGCGTAGCGGCGGTGCCCTGGCATGTCTTGTCCATTGCGCAGCACCAGTGCCACAGTGAACCATGGCCACAGAAGACGATATCCGGCGCATCTGCCTGGGCATGCCCGGTGTAAGTGAGCGTCCCAGTTGGGGACAGCCCGCCTGGTTCGCAAAGACCCTCATGGCCCGCATCTGGGAAGAAGGCGTGGGCACCGTCAAAACCGATGAACGCGAAGCGCTCGCAGCCATGAATCCGGATACCTTCTTCTGGACCCCACATCACGACCAATCCCCGCAACTCATGCTGATCCGGCTCGAGCGAATCGACACGGACGAGTTGGATGAGCTGCTGCAGGAGTCGTACCGAATCGCCGGCGGCCCAGGCAAACCCAACTGAGTAACAGCAAACGTCCCATTGAGCGCTCAGTAGAACATGTGCTGTTACCCAGTTGGTTGCGGGCGGTCGGGCTAGACTCGGCCGCATGGGGGATCACAACACACTTGGGGAACACAACACACCGCAGCCTGCCCGCAAACTGGCAGCCGCCGTCGTGCCTTTGCTGGGGTTAATCGCCGTGGTTGTGGGCGTGATCGTGGCGTGGAACGGCATGAATGACCAGATTGGCTGGTTTGCCTACGCGCCACTGAGCGACAGTGTGTTCGTGGGGGACAACGGCTCCTTCGTGAGTAAAGGGACCCAGCTCGGCTTGGCCGTGGCGGGGGTTGGCCTGTTGGTCCTCGCGTTCTGGGCGGGACTCGCCGTCGGCCGTCGCAGAAGCCACCCAGAGCGCTGAGTTCGCCGCAGAAACGCGAAATCGCCGGAAAGCTCCAGGCGAACTGGCAGCGTTCCGGCGATCTCGGCGCAAGCAAACAACAGACTAGGTGAGCTTCACCTGGCGGTTCATGTCCTTGTAGAGCAGGTAACGGAACTCGCCCGGACCGCCGGCGTAGCAAGCCTGGGGGCAGAACGCGCGCAGCCACATGAAGTCGCCGGCCTCCACCTCAACCCAGTCGTTGTTGAGCAGGTACATGGCCTTGCCCTCAAGCACGTACAGGCCGTGCTCCATGACGTGGGTCTCCGGGAAGGGGATCACACCGCCGGGCTGGAAGGTGACGATGTTGACCTGCATGTCGTGCGCGAGGTCGCTGGAGTCCGTGAAGCGCGTGGTCTTCCAGACGTCGTCGGTGTCCGGCATGGAGGTGGGCTCCACGTCCTTCTCGTTGGTGACGAAGGACTTGGCTTCGAACCCTTCGAGCCGCTCGTAGGCCTTGCGGATCCAGTGGAAGGACACGATGTCGTCGGAAACGTTCTCCAAGCCCCACTCTGCACCGGCAGCGAGGTAGGCGTAGCCACCCTCTTCGAGGTGGTGCAGTTCGCCGTCGAGGGTCAGGTTCACCTGGCCCTTGGTGACGAAGATGACGCCTTCAACGCCGGCCTCGAACTCGGCCTTGGGAGCCCCGCCGCCCGGCGCGATCTCCACGATCAGCTGCGAGAACGTGGTGGCGAAACCGGAGATCGGCCGCGCGATGATCCATGACCGCGTGTTGGAGAAACCCGGCAGGTTGCTGGTGACGATGTCCGTCATCACGCCCTTGGGGATCACCGTGTACGCCTCGGTGACGATTGCGCGTTCCGTGGTGAGTTGGGTCTGCGGCGGCAGGCCGCCCTGTGGGTAGTAGTACTTGCCCATGCGAGATGCTCCTATCAGTGCGAAGTTGGTTGCGCGAGCCGCGGGTGCGCCAGTGCGGTCAGCTGTGAAAGTTCGACGCCGGCAAGCGCCTTGACCTCGTCGGTCCCCACTGCGCCGCACTGGACGCCGCGGAGGACGAAGCCTGCCAGTGCGCGGGCCGTGGCGGGCTCGTCCATGACGCCGCCTTCGGTGCGTTCCACGTAGTTGCGGAGGCGCAGGGCCGCTGCGGGCAGGCCTTCGCGGTAGAAAGCGTACGACGCCGAGAAGCGGCTGGGCAGTTGGGCGGCGTGGAGATCCCAGCCCTGGTAGTAGCCGTTTTCCAGGGAACGGCGGACCAACCGGCCGTGCAGTTTCCAGGCGTCTTCAACGGCGTCGCCCACGGGGATGATGTTGGTGGAACCATCGGACAGGCGGATGCCCGTTCCCGCAACAGCGAGCTGCATGACTTCCTTGGCGAAGTCGGCCACCGGGTGCTCCATGGACTGGTATTCCGCGGAGATTCCCAGCGAGGCGCTGTAGTCGTAGGTCCCGTAGTGCAGGGCGCTGATACGGCCCGGAACCACGTGGGGGAGCTGGGCTACAGGCGAGGTTCCGTCCGCGCCGATGATGAGCTGCGGAGTTTCCACCTGGACCTCAAAGCGAAGCCGGCCAGCGGGGAGTCCCAGGACTTCCTCCAGCCGGGACACTGCGAAGTCCATGGCCTGCACCTGGGCCACCGTGGTGACCTTGGGCAGGGTGAGGATCAAGCCGGCAGGGAGTTCCCCGGCAGCAGCCAACGTCGACACAAACAGATCCAGTGTCCGCAGGCCACGGGCCCGGGTGGGGGCCTCGAAGCACTTGAAGCGGATGCCGATGAACGGCGGAGCTGTCCCTGCCGCAACTGCAGCGGCAACAGCGTTGGCGGCAGCAACGGCGTCGGCGTCTTCTGCCTCGTCGCCGCGGTCACCGTAACCGTCTTCGAAGTCCAGGCGGAGGTCCTCGATCGGCTCAGCCGAAAGCTTTGCAGCAACCCGTTCGGCAACAGCAGCAGCCAAGTGAGGCTCCTGGCCCAACAGCTGACCCAGCTTTTCCAGGCCGCCGTGGGCTTCCGCCGTCGCGAGGGCCTGGGCGCCCCACTCAGCTGCGAGAGCTGGTGTGAAGCGGTCAGCCGGGATGTAGACGGTGTGGATGGGCTGTCGTGAGCCGTCGTCGCCAGGGTAGTTCCGGTCGAGCAGCTGGTCCGTCGCGGCAAGCTGCGACTCGATGTGGGCCAGATCGGATGCAGAGAATGAGCCCATCTCAGCCCACCAGCTCATACGCGGGCGTGGTGAGGAAGTCGGTGTAATCGTCGGACAAACAGATGTCCTCGATCAGCTTCGACGCCGGCTCGTAGTACTTGGTGAAGTTCTCGTCGCCGAATTCGATGCGCAGGCGCTCGGTCTCTTCGCCCAGGATCCGGGTGACGAGTTCGCGGGTCACGGTGTTGCCCGTGTCCGCGAGCACTGACTTGTTACGGATCTGCTGCCAGACCTGCGAGCGGGAGATCTCCGCGGTTGCGGCATCCTCCATGAGGTTGTGGATGGCCACGGCACCGCTGCCGGAGATCCACACGCCCGTGTAAGCGACGGCGACGTACAGGTTCAGCCGCAGGCCGGCTTCGGTGACGTGGCCTTCGGCGGAGGCGACGTCGATCAGCTGCTCAGCCGTGACGCTCACCTCGGGGCGCTGCTTGTCCAGCTGGTTGGGACGGTCGCCCAGCACGGAATCGAACACTTCGCGGCACGTGGGAACCAGGTCCGGGTGGGCCACCCAGGAACCGTCAAAGCCATCGTTTGCTTCGCGGGTCTTGTCGGCGCGGACCTTGTCGAAGGCTGCGGCGGTGACGTCGGGCTGCTTGCGGTTGGGGATGACGGCGGCCATGCCACCCATGGCGAAGGCGCCGCGCTTGTGGCAGGTCTTGACCAGGAGTTCGGTGTAGGCCCGCATGAACGGTGCCGTCATGGCAACGGTGGCGCGGTCCGGGAGGACGAACTCTTCGCCGGCATCACGGAAGTACTTGATGATGCTGAAGAGGTAGTCCCAACGGCCGGCGTTCAGGCCCGAGGCGTGATCGCGCAGTTCGTAGAGGATCTCGTCCATCTCGAACGCCGCCGGGATGGTTTCGATGAGCACCGTGGCGCGGACGCTGCCCTGCGGGATGCCGAGGAAATCCTGGGCGAAGACGAAGACGTCGTTCCAGAGGCGTGCCTCCAGGTGGCTCTCCATCTTGGGCAGGTAGTAGTACGGGCCGTGGCCGTTGAGGAGCAGCTGCTTGGCGATGTGGAAGAAGTGCAGGCCGAAGTCCACCAACGCACCCACGGCGGGTTCGCCGTCGATCAGCAGGTGGCGTTCTTCCATGTGCCAGCCGCGGGGGCGGGCGACAACGACAGCCAGGGGAGCGTCCGTGCGAAGTCGGTATTCCTTGCCTTCCGGCGAGGTGTAGCTCAGGGTTCCCTGGGCGGCGTCGCGAAGGTTGAGGATGGCGTCGATGACGTTGGGCCACGTGGGCGTGCTGGCATCTTCGAGGTCCGCCAGCCACACCTTGGCGCCGGAGTTCAGGGCGTTGATGGCCATCTTGGCCGGGGTTGCCGGGCCGGTCATTTCGACCCGGCGGTCCTGCAAGGCTGCCGGTGCCTCGGCGACCTTCCAGTCGCCGTCGCGGATATCCTGGGTCTCCGGGAGGAAGTCCAGGCGGGACGTGTCGGCAACCTTCTGGCGCTTGACTTTACGGGCTTCAAGGAGGTCGTTGCGGGTGCCGGCGAAGCGCCTGTGCAGTTCCTCGACGAAGGCCAGTGCCTTGGGAGTGAGGATTTCCTCGGCGCGATCGATCGGCCGGGGATCGGTGACTGTGATAGCCATGTGAGCGGATTCCTTTTTTCTAGAGTGCGCTGGCGGCGTTGGCATGCGCAGCTGCTGCTACGGCACTGGCCACATCGGCGGCAACATGGGGATCGAAGACGCTGGGGATAATGTAACTCGCGTTCAGCTCATCGTCAGCTACCCGGTTGGCAATGGCCTCGGCTGCGGCCACCAGCATGTTCGGCGTAATGTCCGATGCACCGGCGTCCAACAGGCCCCGGAAGAAGCCCGGGAAGGCCAGCACGTTGTTGATCTGGTTCGGGAAGTCGCTGCGGCCGGTGGCAACCACGGCTGCGTGCTTGGACGCAACAACGGGGTCGATTTCCGGCGTCGGGTTGGCCATGGCGAACACGATTGCATCCTCGGCCATGGAGGCCACCTGCTCTTCGCCGATCACGTGCGGGGCACTGACGCCGATGAAGACGTCCGCTCCCTTGAGGGCGTCGTGCAGGGTTCCGGAGAAGCCTTCTTCATTGGTGTTCGCGGCAATCCAGCTGCGGTGCTCGTCGCCATATTCCTCGCCGGAGTGGATGGCGCCGGAGCGGCCGGCGGCGATGATGTGCTGCGCGCCCTGGGCCTTGAGGAGCTGGATGATGGCCGAGCCGGCAGCGCCGACGCCCGAAACCACGATCTTGACCTCGGAGAGCTTCTTGTCCACCACGCGGAGGGCGTTAACAAGGGCAGCCAGCGTGACGATCGCTGTGCCGTGCTGGTCATCGTGGAAGACGGGGATGTCGAGTTCTTCGCGGAGGCGGTTCTCGATCTCGAAACAACGCGGTGCGGCGATGTCTTCGAGGTTGATGCCGCCGTAGACGGGGGCCATGGCCTTGGCGATCATGATGATTTCTTCGGTGTCCTGGGTGTCCAGGCAGACCGGCCAGGCGTCAACGTTGGCGAACTGCTTGAAGAGTGCTGCCTTGCCTTCCATCACGGGAAGTGCGGCGGCGGGGCCGATGTTGCCCAGGCCCAGCACGGCCGAGCCGTCGGTGAGGACGGCGATGGTGTTGCGCTTGACGGTCAGGTTGCGGGCTGCGGCCGGGTCTTCGGCAATGGCCATGCAAACACGCGCGACGCCGGGAGTGTAGGCGCGTGAAAGATCATCACGGTTGCGCAGGGCTACCTTGGGGACGACTTCGAGCTTGCCGCCGAGGTGCATGAGGAAGGTGCGGTCAGAGACGTGCTGGACGGTGACGCCGTCGAGGGCGTTCAGGGCGTCCTTCACGCGGGCTGCATGGTCGTCGTCGGTGGTGTTGCACGTGACGTCAACAACGATCGTCTCGTGGTGGGATTCCGTGACGTCCAGGGCGGTGATTGCTGCACCGGCTGCGCCGACGGCTGCTGCCAGTTCGCTGGTAGCGGTGAAGCTCGACGGTGCGGCGACGCGCAGGGTGATCGAGTTTCCGGGGCTCGGATTCGCCATTGAAATTCCTCCTGTAAGGCCCGTTCCCGGGCCGCCGTTCCAAACTGAATGTTTTCGTATTATGGATATTATTATCTACAAAGTGGAAACACAACCCCCTCGCTTGGTCATGTTCGGTGTCATCGCGCAGGTGCCCGCTGTGCTGTATGTTGGGTGTTCTAAGCAATTCTTTTCACGATGCGGATAAGAGTTGTCGGAATCTGAGTCATGGGAGACAAGGGAATGGCTGAAAAAGCCTCCGGAGGCGTGCAGTCCGTTGAGCGCGTCTTTGAACTGCTGGAACTGATCACGGACGCGGGCGGCGACGTCACGCTCAGCGAACTCTCGTCGTCCACCGACCTGCCCTTGCCCACCATCCACCGCCTGCTCCGCACGCTGGTGTCCCTGGGCTACATCCGCCAGCTCCCCAACCGCCGCTATGCCCTGGGCCCGCGGCTCATCCGGCTCGGCGAAGGTGCCAGCAAGCAACTCGGCGCAGTGGCCCGTCCGCAGCTCAAGACACTGGTGGAACGCCTCGGCGAGACCTCCAACATGGCCGTCCTTGATTCGGACATGGTCATCTACGTGGCCCAGGTCCCGTCCATGCACTCCATGCGCATGTTCACCGAGGTCGGCCGCCGCGCCCACACGCACGATACCGGCGTGGGCAAAGCCATCCTCGCCCAGTTAGATGACGAGGTTGTCCGCGGCATCGTGGCCCGCACCGGCATGCCTACTCCCACGGCCAAGAGCATCGGCGACATCGACTCCCTGCTCGCTGACCTCAAGCTCATCCGCGAACGTGGCTACTCCATTGACGAGGAAGAGCAGGAGCTCGGCGTCCGCTGCTTCGCCATGGCCGTGCCCAACGCGCCCACGCCCACCGCAATCTCCGTGTCCGGACCGATCACCCGCGTTGACCAGAGCTTCGCTGACCGCGCCGTGCCCATGCTGCGTGAAGCTGCCATGGCGATCTCCGCGGAGCTGAACCAGAACTAGGCTTACCGCCCGCACCCGCCGGGGTGGCATTTGATGGCAATGTTTCCCAAAGCATTGCCATCTTTTGTTACCTCGGCGTTGGTTGTGGGCGGGTGGCTTTCTTCAGCATGGAGTTCACCACAATCGGGTGCACCGGCCGCACGAGGCTGAAGTACAGCTTCCCCCGCCACCCCTTAAGTACGACGGCGGTGGTCACCCTGATCAGTCGGCCCACCGGATCGACTCCGACGGCGGCCGCGAAGTCCAGGTGTTTGTCCCGGACAAAAATCAGGGCTTCTTCCCCGGACTGCTCCGTCACTCTGAACGTGTCCAGCGGGGCCTTGGGAACGCCGATCAAAGGGACCAGTGCCTGCCGCAAACCCATGGCTCCGGCAACCCAGCGGGGCATGGACTCCACGGCGAACAGCCGCTCTACCCATTCCGTGGGGTCCGTGCCGGCCCCTTGGGGAAGGACGGCCAAGCAGACGTCCGCATAGTCCGGCGTCGGGATCTTGCGTAAGGCCAATGAGTGGAAGCAAGGAGCCTGTTCGGTCATGGGCTGATCCTACGGCGCGCGTGGGAAGCGAGTGCCTGCGGTGGCGAGGGCGCCACGTGGGCGGGTTCCGGCGTCGTACATTCTGTTCCTGTCCGCTTTCCGCGCGAGGCGACAAGAGGCGGCAGTGTCCCCCAAGGAAACACTGCCGCCTGCTGTTGTTTGCGCGGTTGAAAGCTAGTGCTCCGACGCGCTGGAGGTCTTGAGCGGGACTTCCTTGCCGTCGGCGTCGATGAGCTTGCCGTTTTCGAAGCGGTCGCCTTCGCTCAGGCACTTGATGTCCTCTTCGCTGACAACCCGGTCAGTACCGGCGACGAACACCGACTGGTTGTCTGAATTGCCGGCTTTGAAGTGGTTGAAGAGGATGTTCAGCAGGATGGCCATGACGGCTGCCGAGCTGATGCCGGAGTGGAAGATCGTGGAGAACCAGGACGGGAACGCGTCGTAGAAGGACGGTGCGGCGATGGGGATCATGCCGAAGCCGATGGATGCCGCGACGATGATCAGGTTCATGTTGTTCTTGTACTCCACCTTGGCCAAGGTGCGGATACCGCTGGCGGCCACCGTACCGAACAGCACCACACCGGCGCCGCCCAAAACGGGCGTCGGAACCGCTGCTACAACGCGGCCCAGGATCGGCAGGAGGCCGAGGATCACCAGGATAAGGCCGCCGGCGCTGACCACGAAGCGGCTCTTGATGCCCGTGATGGCCACCAGTCCCACGTTCTGGGCGAAGGCGCTCTGCGTGAAGGAGTTGAACAGCGGGGAGATGGCGCTGGAGAGCATATCTGCGCGGAGGCCGTCGCCGATGCGGCGGGAGTCCACCTTGGTGTCCACGATCTCGCCCACTGCGATGATGTCGGCCGAGGTCTCTGTCAGGGTGACCAGGATGACGATGAGCATGGAGATGATGGCGGCGATTTCAAAGGTCGGCGCGCCGAAAGCGAACGGTGTGGGGAACGCGACGATGTCGCCTTGGCCAACCTTGGAGAAGTCGGCCATGCCTGCAATGAGGGCGATGATGGTGCCGATGACCATGGCCAGCAGGATGGAGAGCCGGGAGATGGCGGCGTTGCCAACCTTGCTCAGGAGAAGGACGACGCCCATGGTTGCCGCTGCGAGCCCAATGTTGGCCATGCTGCCGTAGTTGTCGGACTTGGCGTTGCCGCCCATGGCCCAGTTTGCCGCCACCGGCATCAGCGTCAGGCCGATGGTGGTGATGACTGTGCCCGTGACCACTGGTGGGAAGAATTTGATGATCTTGGAGAACAGGGGGGTGATCGCCAAGCCAATCAGCGATGCCACGATGACCGAGCCGAACACTGCCTGTATCCCGCCGCCGCCTTGGACGATCGCCACCATGGTGGAAACACCGGCGAAGGACACGCCCTGGACCAGCGGCAACTGCGAGCCGAAGAACGGAATACCAACCGTCTGCAGGATGGTGGCCAGGCCGCCAACAAACAAACAGGCGGCGATGAGGAGGCCGATGTCCTGCGAGTTCATGCCGGCAGCTGCACCGATGATGAGCGGCGGGGCAATGATTCCGCCGTACATGGTGAGGACGTGCTGGAAGCCGTAAGCGAAGGTGCTGCCAATTGACAGGCGCTTGTCCTCGGGGCGTTCCGGCTGATGCTTCCGCGAAGAGGTGGTATTCGCAGGGCGGGACTTCTTTTTGATGTTCATGGCAGACTTTCTGGGTTCATGGCAGACGTCTTCGTCTGGCTAACTGTGTCTGGCTAACAAAATCTTGGGGTTTTGGGGTTGGGTTTGTGTGCAGGTCCTTTGCGGGGCGCAAGTGGTGGGACCTGCACACATACCCTTGGATGGTGCGGTTTAGTGCGGCTTAGGTGCGGGCTTAGCAGAAGCCGGCGATGCCGCTCCAGGCAACCGGGGCAGCGGCGATGTTCTCGCGCTGGACGGTTGCTTCGATGAGGCCGTACGGGCGATCCGCGGCGAAGAAGACCTCGTTGGGGTTGTCCAGGCCGAATGGGCTCAGGTCAACCAGGAAGTGGTGCTTGTTGGGCATGGAGAACTTGATCTCGTCCACTTCGCTGTGTGCTTCCAGGACCTTCTTGCCCATGTCGAACAGCGTCTGCTGCAGGGCGTGGGAGTAGTTCTCGGTGAAGCCTTCCAGCAGGAGTGCCTTGATGTCCTCGTAGCTCTTGTTGAAGTCCGTGCCGGCGAAGTCCAGGTTGGTGTTGTAGCGCCAGCGGGCGGATACATCGGTGGCCAGGATGCGGTCGGTGGTCTCCGGCAGGGTGGTGTACTTGTCGCGCGGGTAGCCGACAAAGCCGGACTGCGTGGTCTTCAGGACGGTCAGGTCCTTGAGGCCGGAAATAAGGTGCGTGGTTGCGCCATCACGGACGACGACGGCGGTACGCACCTCTTGTCCGTTGCGAACGAAGCTGTGGTCGTGTCCCTCGCCATGGGCCTGGATGCGATCCCAGCTGTAGGCCTCGGCTTCCCAGCGGCCGCCGGTGACCCAGTCGAACCCACCTGTGAAGTGGTCTGCAAGGCGCAGGAGGAAGGACTCGGGGGAGCCGATGCCTTCACGGGCGAACGCATAAACGGTGTTCTTCTGGGTGTCGGTGGCAACGACGTGGCCGTTGTCGCCTTCGAGGTGCGCGGCCTGGAAGTCGCCGCGCAGCTGCGAGGTGACGTTCAGGTCTTCGATGTGGTGACGGTCCGTATCCCGAGTGACTTTGACGACGCGGACTTCTGCTTTGCCGTACTGGTTTTCGCCGAGGACGATGTTGTTGCTCATGGTCATATCCCAACTTCTGTGAGGTGGAACCTACGTTCCATCAATGAAATTAAGCGCGTGTTTCCACCGCGTTTCTGGTGGAGCCGACCCAACAAAAAGAGCCGACATCCATTGATGCCAGCTCATTACGACCCTGCCTGCTGCTCTCAGGTTACGTGACCTACGCCACGAACTCATTCGAGAGTAGCGCATGATTTCGGCTTGTGTATATGGATTCCGAAGGATCGTTATGAACCATCCAAATGTGACCGGGGCAACTCGGTTTGGCTTTTCGGGGGTCTTGACGCTTGCTTTGCCGCCTGCCTACACTTTCCACATAACAATAAAAGTTTTCCGAAGAGCGGAAACTGCATGCATGAGAAAGAGGAGGAACAGATGGACTCGAAGGATACGAACAACGTCGTGGAATTCCCGGCGCCCGGTCAGGAGCTGTACCTGCCCTTCGGTGCAACAGATCCGGACTTCTACATTCCGGCCGACTGTGACCGCAAGGCTGGCGGGTTCTCCCGTTGGCTGCGCGCACTCCCGGTGTTCGGCCGGCAGCGCCCCTGAGACCCTGCATCTTCGGGGCGCGGACTCTGCGCAACAGAGCCAACGAGGCGGGCGATACCTGGGGAGGTGTCGCCCGCTTTTGTGTGCCTTCTGTGCGCTCCGCCCCCGATTCGATGCTTCGCTGCAGATTAGACGGTAGGAGTCGTCTAGCCCGCAGCAAGCCATCGAATCGGGCTGGGTTAGCCTCGCGACGCATTCTGGTTCGGGGGAGATCCCGGTCTGTCCGGAACTCGGGAATGACTCCATGCAGATGCTTCGCTGCAGATTAGACGGTAGGAGTCGTCTGGCCCGCAGCAAGCCATCGAATCGGACTTTTCCACATAGGGCCGTACGCACCTGTCCCGGACTCGCGGGCTTGGCGAAAGTTGGCTCATGACTACTACCGCCCCCAAGGAACTCCCACCCGGCATGGATTTGTGGAGGACAGGCCAGCTTAATGAGGCAGGATTCAATGCCCGTGCCATAGCAGTCCTAGTGCGAGGGGGAGTTCTGGTGAGGCTCCGCCGAGGCTGCTACATTCGTGGGCGGACCTGAGCGGCGCAAAAACCTTGGGTCCGAAGCCGGCAACTGATCGCCGCGCACGCCCACGGGACACTCACGACGTCGGGCGGTGGCTTGGTCTACAGCCACACCTCCGCTGCCCGCCTCCACCGCCTGTTCCTGTGGGATGTTGACGACCGCGTGCACATTACGCAGAAGAAGACGCCGTCGCCGATTTCGCATGGCCGCGATGTAGCGGCCCATTCCAGAGTGCTTGGGGAGGGCGAGGTGGTCCTCGTGGACGGGCTGCCGTGTACTTCGCTGGAGCGGACAGTGGTGGACTGTTGCCTGATGTTGGACTACCGGCAGAGCCTTGTCTTGATGGACCAGGCCCTCCGAATTGGTGCTGATGTCGCGAGGTTGACGCAGATGTGCGAATTCCTGTCCGGCAGAAACGGAGTGCTTTCGCTGCGACGGGCTTTGGAAAATGCCGATCCCCGCTCTGAGTCCCCGGGTGAGACCCTAAGTCGGGAACTTCTGGTGCGACTCCGCATTGAGCCACCGGAACTTCAGGTGGAAGTCCGCACTGTTGAGGGCCGGCACCGTTTGGACTTAGCCTGGCGCGACAAGAAGGTGGCCTTGGAGTTCGACGGCAGGATCAAGTACTTCGACTACGCGCCAACGGATGAGGTTGTCTTCCAAGAACGTCAGCGCGAAAAGGCCCTGACTGAGCTCGGCTGGAAGTTCATTCGCATCAAATGGCGGGATCTGTTCCAGGAGCGCGACTTCAAGATGCGCGTGCTGCGAACTCTCCGCGCGGCCGAATAGACGAATCCCTGCGCACTCGACGGCTCCTGCCGTCTTATGCGCAGCGAAGCATCGAAATGGTGGAATGTGATCTGCGTAACAATCGGCGGGGCGCTGAGGGCTTCACGTAAGCTGGGCTGACGGCCACCCCCTTGGGTCTTGAAGGCCGTGGCGACCCTGACTGAGGGGTTGCGTTTGCTCGCTCGATGGCGCCGGCCTTACGTCCGCACGCGTCGCACCGCAGCATGTCGAGTAATACCGACGCTCGTCATCGAGCCGTGCCGGGTCACGATCCCCGGCCGAAAATCCCTGCCTCGGCAGGTGACAACGAGAGCCGGGTGTGGGGATTCCGGCACCGCAGCAGCCTGCTTGTGGCTGCTACCCCAAAGGAACACTGTCATGAAACTCAAGGTCTCAATGCTTGGGGTGGTGATCGCGTTGGCTCTGGCAGGGTGCACGACGCCGACACCGACACCGACACCGACTATAACCGCCACGGACGCATCGCCGAGTCCGACTACCGTAAGCCCGACGCCTTCGCCGAGTGCGACGACGGTTGGCCCGACCCCGACGCCTTCGCCGACGGAGACGAGCGAAAGCCCGACCCCGACGCCTTCGCCGAGTGCGACGACGGTTGGACCGACGCCGACGCCTTCGCCGAGTGCGACGACGGTTGGCCCGACGCCGACGCCGACGCCGACGCCCACCCCAACCCCATCCCCCACCCCAACCCCCACAACTCCAACCACCGGCACCCTCGCCAATCTGGCTCGGGTTCCCTGGGATGGCGGCCCTGCGTACTGGGCAAAGTTCCCCGGCGCAGCGAATCTTAACAACCCTAATCTGTTCCCCGTCAGCGTCTATTACGGAAAACCTGAGCACGCCACCCAATTGAAGGACATTGGCGTGAACGTTTACCAGAACGCCGAGCATGACGGTTCCACCATGGCGTCCATCACGAACACGGGAATGCTGGTCATCGCCGGAACAGAATGGTCCCGGACTGAAGTGGGCAGCAACCCGAACGTGGTTGGCTGGGACACCTATGACGAGTGCGACATGCTGGGGCTTGGCTGCGACGGTTCAACATATGAGCAGAACCTTCAGCAGATGAAGAACAAGGTGGCCCAGATCCGTGGCTTCAACGACGGCAGGTTTGCGTTCGCCAACTATTCCAAGGGCATCCTGGGAACCTATTGGGCGCCGGGGCTCATGGATGACTTCATGTCTGCTGTTGACGCGGCATCCGTGGATAACTACATGTACACGCGGGCGGATCTGCAGGACGAGTTGAACCGGACGCCGGCATGGCCGGAGGGTGCGAACACTGCTACCTCGGCGGCCTACGGCTGGCAGATTGACCAGATGCGCAAGTTCCAGTCGGCGCCGGGTATCCATCCGAACTGGATATTTGTTGAGTCGGCACGCCCGTTCCTGAATGCCTCCAATGACCGCACCATCACACCGGAACAGATGGAAGGCGCTATGTGGTCCGGCATCATCCATGAGGCACGCGGGATCAGTATCTTCCAGCACAACAACAATGGCCAGGCAGGCTTCGGGACGTACTCACTGGTTCAGGCGCCGGCTGACAGGAAGGCGAAGATCAAGGCTGCCCTAGCCGGTATCCAGTCCTTGGCACCTGTACTCAACACGCAGAGCTATGTGTGGGACGCAGGCGCCGCGGGCACGGACACGATGCTTAAGGCGAAGGATGGAAGTGCCTACCTCTTCGCAGGCATCGGCTTGAACGGCGGTACAGGTTCCAAGACGTTCACCCTCCCGGCCGGGATCACCGGTACGCAGGTGGAGGTTGTGGGCGAGAACCGCACCATCTCTGTCCAGAACGGAAAGTTCACAGACTCGTTCGCCAACGAGTACACACATCACATCTACAAGATCACGATCTGATACAACTGGCGGTCGGCAGCGAGATCGCCGGAATAGTGCGAAATCGCCGGAACGTTCCCTGTGAAATGGACGCGTTCCGGCGATCTCGCGCAAGCGGCACCGAACCTACCCCGCAACCAACTTCCGTGCCGCCGCCGAGTGCTCAGCGATCAGACCGGCCACGTCCAGCCCCGGAATTGCACCGTCAACCACCCGCCAAGCACCCCCCACCATCACCCGGTCGGCACGGTCCGCACCGCAGAGCAGCAACGCGGCAACGGGGTCGTGGCTGCCCGAGAATCGTAAGGAGTCGGGTTTGAACAGGGCCAAGTCCGCCTGCAAACCCGGAGCCAGTTGCCCAATGTCGGAGCGCCCAAGAACCGCGGCGGATCCACGGGTGGCCCAGCCAAGGGCCCGCTCCACAGGAACTGAAGCGCCGTAGCGGAGCCGCTGCAAATACAGTGCCTGCCGGGCTTCGAGGATCATGTTGGAAGCATCGTTCGACGCCGATCCGTCCACTCCCAGCCCTACGGGGACACCAGCAGCCTCGAGTTCCAGGACCCTCGCGGTTCCGGAGGCCAGGCGCATGTTGGAAGTGGGGCAATGCGCGACGGCGGTGCCCGCGGCTCCCAGCCTGGCGATCTCCTCGTCGTTGAAGTGGATGCCGTGTCCCAGCCAGGTCCGGTTGCCCAGCCAACCCACGGACTCCAGGTAATCCACGGTCCGCAGTCCAAACATGGACCGGCAGAAGTCTTCTTCATCAATGGTCTCGGCTAAATGCGTGTGCAACCGGACATCGAATCGTTCGGCCATAGCGGCACTCTCGGCCATGATTTCCTTGGTCACGGAGAAGGGCGAGCAGGGGGCCAGTGCGATCTGCACAACGGCTCCGTCACCGGTCTCGTGATACTGGCGAATGAGCCGTTCGCTGTCCGCAAGGATCGCCTCAGGTGACTGGACCGTGGTCCTGGGCGGCAGCCCGCCGTCGTCCTCTCCCAAGGTCATGGACCCGCGGGTCAAGGTAGCGCGCATGCCCATGGAACGTGCGGCTGCAACCTCAATGTCAATCGCGTCTTCCATGCCGTCGGGGAAGAGGTAGTGGTGGTCGGCAGCGGTGGTGCAGCCGGAAAGCAGCAGCTCAGCCAGCGCAACCTGTACGGCAAGCTCAAGGCTCCGGGGCGTCAGCCGCGCCCACACCGGGTACAGGTTCTGGAGCCATGGGAACAGGGGAGCGTTGGCCACGGGACCCCACGCGCGGGTGAGCGTTTGGTAGAAGTGGTGGTGCGTGTTGATGAGGCCGGGCAGGACCACATGGGAGGAGGCATCAAAGACGTCGGCGGGAGATGAAGGCTGCCCGCCCGAAGGCACCAGCTCTACGATTTTCCCGTCGGAAACCACCAGGCCGCCACCGGCGTCGAGGTCGTTAGCGGTGAAAATGCCCAACGGATTCTTGATCCAAAGTGGGGTCATGACAGGTTCCTTGTCTGGTCGGCGTGTACGCGTTCCAGCTCAGTTAGGCCCTGTCTGCTGATCCAGGTGCCGGACCGTCAGAATGCGGCCCAGTCCGAAAAGCGTAGAATGCCCGACGGCGGCGGTCAACGTCCGTGGGGCGTCCCCGGTCACATTCGGCCACCAGAACCGTGGAATAAGTAATTTCGCATGACGAAATTAAGTTTTCAAAAAACTATGGCGCGGCTCACAAAGCTGGTGCTACGCTCTAACTGCCAAAGGCGGGCACCCGGACCTCGGGAAGCTATCTACCAGGCGCAACTTAACCTTCATCGCACATGCTGAAGCCTGGTAACCAAGCTAACTGGAGCTCTTCTCTGTAGCGCCCCCACATAGGTCACCTGGCTTCCTCAGCACTAAGGAAGTCGCAACATGAGTAAAACCGTCACGGCCGAGCAATTCCTGGCCACATCCATTGAGCTGGCTACAGCCAATGTCCTCAACAGTGGGGGCCCGTTCGGCGCCGTCATTGTCACCGCGGACGGACGAGCCTTCGAAGGCGTCAACCGCGTCACCGCCACGAACGATCCCACCGCCCACGCAGAAGTCACGGCCATCCGCAACGCCTGCCGCGAACTGGGAACCTTCGATCTCAGCGGAGCAACCCTCTACACCAGCTGCGAGCCATGCCCCATGTGCCTGGCCTCCGCACTCTGGGCACGCGTTGACCGCGTGTTCTTTGCCGCAGACCGTCACGACGCCGCATCCGTCGGCTTCGATGACGCTGTCTTCTACGAGTACTTCGAGAATGACAACCGGGACGCGCTGATGCCGGTAGCCAAGCTGGAACTGGGCGACCCCCAGGCTCCGGCGGCCCTCCAGCCGTTCAACACATGGAACACGCTTGATTCCAGGATTGACTACTAGGGCCCGGTGGCTGACATGACAATCCTGGATAATTCCGCTGAAAAGCAGACAGCAGCTGAAAAGCAGGCTGCGCTCTTTCCCCAGGGAGACAGCGCAGAGCCCACAGCGGCAAAGCACACGGCAACCGGCCTGGCAGGTGGCAACAAGAAGCCCCCGGTGTCGAACTCCTTCCTGGACAAGTTCTTCCAGATCTCCAAGCGTGGATCCACGCTGGCCCGCGAATTCCGCGGCGGCCTGGTCACGTTCTTCACCATGGCGTACATCGTCATCCTGAACCCGCTGATCCTTGGCGGCTTCTCGGCAGAAAACGCTCCCACCGACGTCGCCGGCGGCTGGCTTTCGGCTGCACAGGTTGGAGCCGTCACCGGCCTGACCGCCGGCGTCATGACCATTGTTTTCGGTCTCATCGCCAACCTGCCCTTCGGCCTCGCGGCCGGGCTGGGCATTAACTCCTTCCTGGCCGTCGCGGTGATCCAGGAAGTCACGTGGCCTGAAGCCATGGGACTTGTGGTCATCAACGGCATCCTGATTGTCATCTTCGGTGCCACCGGCGCCCGGACGGCGATCTTCAAGGCAGTTCCCAAGGAGCTCAAGGCAGCCATCACCGTTGGCATCGGCTTGTTCATCGCCTTCATCGGCTTTGTGGACTCCGGCTTTGTCCGCGCCACCACGGGCGGCCCACCGGTTCAGCTCGGCGACAACGGCTCCATCACCTCCATCCCCACCCTTGTCTTCATCATCGGACTGCTGACCATGGGCATCCTCGTGGCACGCAAAATCCAAGGCGGCCTGCTGATCGGCATCGTCGCCACCACTGTCCTCGCCGCTGTTGCCGAGGCCGTGTTCCGCATTGGTCCAGGCAGCGCCGACAACCCCGGCGGCTGGCACCTCAACGTACCCATCCTGTCCAGCCAGCTGGTGTCCGTCCCGGACCTTAGCCTGGTGGGCCAGTTCGATCTCTTCGGCTCCTTCGCCAGGATCGGTGGATTGGCGGCCACCATGTTGGTCTTCACCCTGGTGTTCACCAATTTCTTCGACGCCATGGGCACCATGACCGGCCTGGCCAAGAGCGCAGGCGTGGCACACAAGGACGGTACCTTCCCCAAGCTGAAGTCGGCTTTCATTGTTGAAGGCATGGGCGCAGTGGTGGGTGGCGCAACGTCCGGTTCATCCAACACCGTCTACATCGACTCCGCTGCCGGCATCGGCGAAGGTGCCCGTACCGGCTTGGCCTCCGTGGTCACCGGCCTGTTGTTCCTGGGTTCGATGTTCTTCACGCCGCTCACCTCGGTGGTGCCGCTGGAAGTTGCAGCAGCAGCCCTGGTGGTGGTGGGTGCAATGATGATGGCGCAGATCCGCGAGATCAAGTTCACCAAGTTCTCCATCGCGCTCCCTGCGTTCCTGACCATCGTGACCATGCCGCTGACCTACTCGATCGCCAACGGCATCGGCGTCGGATTTATCTCCTTCGCCGTGATCAGCGCAGCGTCGGGTAAGGCCAAGAAAGTTCACCCGCTCATGTGGGTGGTCACGGCAGGCTTCATCATCTACTTCGCCCGCGGCCCCATCAACGCCCTGATGGGCGTCTGACCCGGAGCCGCACCCCGCGCCGGCGGTCATTCCGGCACTCTGATCGGCGGTCCGTCGGTACCCACCGCACGAATAGGCGTCCGCCGTCGTCGTCCTCTTAATACAGGCACGACGGCGGGCGGCGGTTGGGCGGTCGACGCTCCGTCAAGGAACGGGGGCAGGGAGATGAAGCCCTTGCCCCCGTTCCTATGAACTCTGACTGACTGAACTCTTACTGACTTAGCCGCGACTTCCCCTCAACAACCTCTGGAAATGAGAATATGAGGCAAGATCGCGCACTGCTCCGGCCGGGCCACCCGGCCGGGACACCTGGAAAAAGGACGTGTTGCCATGCTGGATCTGATGCCTTCACTGGGCAGCTGGCGGCCTGCGGTCTCCGGCCAGCGATGTGCTGTGGCCACGATCGTAGGGACCGGCGGCTCCGTGCCGCGGCCCATGGGGACCTCCATGATGGTCTCCGAACATGGCGAAATACTGGGCAGCCTGTCCGGAGGCTGCGTGGAAGGTGCCGTGGTGGAAGCGGCCCTGGAAGCAATGCGCGACGGCGGCCCCCGCCTTGAGTCGTTCGGCTACAGTTCCGAGGACGCCTTCGCTGCAGGGCTCACCTGTGGAGGAGAACTGGAAGTCCACATCCAGCCGCTCGGAGCAGGCTCTCCGGAACTTTCCGTTTTCACTGAACTTTCGGTTTTATCCGGACTGTCATCCTTCAAAGGCCAGTCCACCACGGCACACCCTTCCGAAGCCCAGCTTTCCGTGGCCCCTCCTGCCGTGGCGCTGATCCGCAGGCTGGATGCGGCGGGCGGTGTCGTCGTCGTGCATGATCCTGTGAGGTTCCGCGCGATGGAATCGGAGGAACTGGCCAAGCTGGTCGGAGACCATCCCTCCACACTCTTCGCGGCCGCCGCACAGGTGGAGCCGCTGCTCCAGGGCGGACGTGCCGGATTGGTCCGGCTCGCTCCGCCGGAGGGCTGCATCGATGGTTGGGTCACCACGGACAGGTGGGCAGCTGAGCACCAGGAAGAGGAAACCCAGCCCGAGCCCATCACACTATTCGTCGAAAGCCGCTTGCCGGCCGCGCGGATGCTGATCTTTGGTGCCAACGACTTTGGCGCCGCGTTGCTCCCCGCCGGACAACTGCTCGGCTACAACGTCACCCTCTGCGATGCCCGGCCTGCCTTCGCCCGGCAAAGCCGCTTCGCGGGGGCAGACCAAGTTGTCACTGATTGGCCGCACCGCTATCTGGAAGCCGAAGCAGCGGCCCGCCGCATCGATAACCGGACTGTGGTGTGCGTCCTGACCCATGACCCCAAGTTTGATATTCCCTTGCTGGAGACCGCACTCCGGTTCAACCTGGCCTACGTCGGGGCGATGGGATCCCGTAGAAGCCATCGCCAGCGGGTCGACGCCTTGCTCGAGGCCGGCACGACGCCGGAGTCCTTGGAACGGCTGCATTCACCTATCGGTCTGGACCTTGGCGCCGTGACCCCCGCGGAAGTAGCGGTATCCATTACGGCGGAAATCGTGGCGGAACGCGGGGCGGCAGCCCCGGAGCGAGGGGGCAGTGCGGCCGGAAAGACCCCCGGCTTCCCTTCACTCAAGGACAGCATCGGCCCGATTCATCCGGCTCCGTTCCACCCAGCACCTCAACACCTCACTCAGGAGGACCCATGGACATGAACACCATCGAGGCCGTGGTCCCCACCACGGACCCCGCACAATGGCGCGACGGCGATGCCTGGCTCGCCGGTGGCACGGTCCTTTTCTCCTACGGAAGCACCGTCCTCAAACGGCTTCTTGACCTTGGCCAGGCCGGCTGGCCCGCCGTGACCGTGACGGACAAGGGCATCGAACTCGCCGCCACCTGCACCGTTGCGCAGCTGTACGCCTTGCCGCAAACTGCCGAAGCAGCCAGCCGTGAATGGCCTGGCTTGGCCTTGGTCCGCCCTTGCTGCGACTCGTTCGTGGCTTCGTTCAAGATCTGGAACATGTCCACGGTGGGCGGCAATATTTGCACCGGCCTCCCGGCAGGGCCCATGACGTCGTTGTGCGCCGGACTGGACGGCATCGCCACCATCCTCAGCGCGGATGGCACCAGCCGGGAAATTCCGGTGGCCGACGTCGTTACAGGGGATATGCAGACTGACCTGGCGCCGGGAGAGCTGCTGCGCAGTATCCATCTCCCCGCCGGCGCCCTTTCCGCGAGGGTTGCCTTCCGGCGTTTGTCCCTCAGCAACCTCGGGCGCTCAGGCGTGCTGCTGATCGGACGG
The DNA here is from genome assembly GCF_037402035.1 of Paenarthrobacter sp. CCNWLY172. Classification (NCBI taxonomy): domain Bacteria; kingdom Bacillati; phylum Actinomycetota; class Actinomycetes; order Micrococcales; family Micrococcaceae; genus Paenarthrobacter; species Paenarthrobacter sp. CCNWLY172. The sequence goes on along the minus strand of NZ_JBBEGB010000004.1, from coordinate 4,985 downwards.
CTCGACCCCGACGGCGCCTTGGTCATCACTGTGACTGCCTCGACCAAAAGGCCGGTACAACTGAGGTTCCCTGCCGGGCAGGTTCCCGACGCCGGGACGTTGGCTGACGCCGTCGGCGAATCAATTCCCTGGCCGCTGTACCACGACGATATCCACGGGCTCCCCGCTTGGCGCCGCGACATGACGTTCAAGCTGGCCGAAGAAATCCGGGCGGAACTGCTGGGCGAGTCCATGACCGTGTCCGGCGATTTCTGGCCGCCACACAACACCTCGCCCCAGCCGTCCACGCAGCCCGCACCATCCACCACCCAGCAGAAGGAGGCCCCGAATGGCAATTGAGATCAACGGAACTGCCTCGCAGGCCACACCCCGCCCCGGCCAGTGCCTCCGCACGTTCCTCCGCGAAGAGGGCAACTTTGGCGTCAAGAAGGGCTGCGACGGCGGCGACTGCGGAGCCTGCACCGTCCACGTTGACGGAACACCCGTCCACAGCTGCATCTACCCGGCTGTCCGTGCCGAGGGCAAAGCAGTCACCACCATCGAGGGCTTGGGCAGCGCAGAAGGCCTGCATCCAGTGCAGGAGCAGTTCCTGGAAGCCCAGGGTTTCCAGTGCGGGTTCTGTACCGCCGGAATGATGATGACCGCGGCCACCTTCGACGACGAGCAACGCGCCAACCTGCCGCGCAACCTCAAGGGCAACCTATGCCGCTGCACCGGTTACCGCTCCATCGCGGACGCGGTCTGCGGCCACGGCGGCGATCACCAGCACGACGCCGGAGTTGACGTTTCGGGGGCGCAGTCGCCAGCTGCCGTTCCCACCGCGGTTGTGCCCGCCACTCCCGGTCAGCTCGGCGACAACGTTCCCGCACCCGCCGGTCAGGCTGTGGTCACCGGAACCGCCCGCTACACCCTTGATGTCCCGGCCGGGCAACTTCCGGGCCTGCTGCACATGAAGCTCCTTCGTTCGCCGCACCCGCATGCCCGGATTGTGTCCATCAACAAGGCCCCGGCGCTGGCGGTTCCCGGCGTCGTGGCGGTGTTCACGCATGAGGACGCACCGCAGCTGCTGTTCTCCACGGCCCAACACGAGAATTACACCGACGATCCCGATGACACCCGTGTGTTGGATAACGTGGTGCGGTTCATCGGCCAGCGGGTTGCGGCCGTCGTCGCCGAGTCCGTTGGGGCGGCAGAGGCCGGCGCCCGCGCCTTGGCTGTTGAGTACGAACTGCTGGAACCGGTCTTCACTCCGCAGGAAGCCATCCTTCCTGGAGCCCCGGCGATTCACGGAGAAAAGGACGGAGTCTTCTCCCGCATTTCCCGCCCGCTCCAGAATGTGGTGGCAGAGGTCCATGCCGAACTTGGGAGTGTTGCTGATGGGTTCGCGGCTGCGGACTTCATCCACGAGCACACGTACCAAACCCAACGGGTGCAGCACGTGGCCATGGAAACGCATGCTTCCATTGCCTGGCTGGATGAGGAGGGACGTTTGATGATCCGTTCCTCCACGCAGGTTCCCTTCTTGGTAAAACGGACGCTGAGCCGGGTGTTCAACCTTGCGCCGGAGACCATCCGGGTGGTGGCCGGCCGGGTTGGTGGCGGATTCGGTGGCAAGCAGGAAGTCCTCACCGAGGACCTGGTGGCGCTTGCCGCTTTGGCTCTTCGCAGGCCCGTCCAGCTGGAGTTCACCCGTACTGAGCAGTTCACGGCAACCACTACGCGCCACCCCTTCACCATTCACCTCAAGGCGGGTGCCAGCCGTGACGGTGCCCTCACCGCGCTTCAACTGAACGTCCTCACCAACACCGGTGCCTACGGAAACCATGCGCCGGGAGTGATGTTCCACGGTTGTGGCGAATCGTTGGCCGTCTACAAGTGCGTGAACAAGAAAGTGGACGCGCACGCGGTGTACACCAACACCGTCCCCGCCGGTGCCTTCCGCGGGTATGGGCTGAGCCAGATGATCTTCGCGATCGAATCGGCGATCGATGAGCTGGCTGTCGGCATCGGCATGGATCCGCTCGAATTCCGGCTCAAGAATATGGTCCGCCCCGGTGATCACATGCTGTCCACCACCCCCGAGCCGGAAGAAGACGTGCACTACGGAAGCTACGGCCTGGACCAGTGTGTTGCTTTGGTGCGGGACGCCCTGGACCGGGGCAAGGAACGATACCGCGCCGCCGGACTGGACGACCTCGGACCGGACTGGGTGGTGGGGGAGGGCTCGGCCCTGTCCATGATCGACACCGTCCCGCCGCGCGGCCATTTCGCCCACACCCGGGTGAGCCTGGAAGCGGACGGAAGGTTCGCCGTCGACGTCGGTACTGCCGAATTTGGGAACGGCACCACAACTGTTCACGCGCAGCTGGCCGCCACGGCGCTTGCGACCACGGCGTCCAAGGTGACGGTCCGCCAGTCCGATACCGACCTCGTGGAGCACGACACCGGGGCTTTTGGCTCGGCCGGAACCGTGGTGGCCGGCAAGGCGACACTCGGTGCCGCATTGGAACTCGCCACCCGGATCCAGACGGTGGCCGCTTCGCTGACCGGAGCGGCCCTGACGGATTGCCGGCTGGTGGATGGCGCCGTCGAGTGTGGCGACCGCACGGTGACGCTGGCGGAAATCGTCGACGCCGCCCGGCTGCAGGGCGTTCGGCTCGCCACCGACGGCAACTGGGGTGGGACGCCGCGATCTGTCGCGTTCAACGTCCATGGCTTCCGTGTTGCCGTTAATACGGGAACCGGTGAGCTGAGGATCCTGCAGAGTGTCCAGGCCGCCGACGCCGGTGTTGTGGTGAATCCGCGGCAATGCCGTGGACAGATCGAGGGCGGCATTGCGCAGGCCCTCGGCGCGGTGCTGTACGAGGAAGTGAAAGTGGACGACGCCGGACGGGTCACCACGGACATCCTGCGGCAGTACCACATCCCGTCGTTCGCTGACGTGCCCCGGAGCGAGGTGTACTTCGCCGCTACCAACGACTCCACTGGCCCCCTTGGCGCGAAGTCCATGAGCGAGAGCCCGTTCAACCCGGTGGCGCCCGCGCTGGCCAACGCCATCCGCAACGCGACGGGGATCCGCTTTGGCGAGCTGCCCATCGCGCGGGACAAGATCTATCTGGCCCTCCGCGACCGCACCACTGCGCCCGTGTAGCCCAACTGAGTAACAGCAAACGTCGGTATGAGCCCTCAGTGCGACGTTTGCTGTTACTCACTTGGGTGAGACGGCGAGCTCCATGAACACACTGTTCGGGTCCAGGGTGTAGTCCCCGAATGGGGGGCATTCGGTGAAACCGTGCCGGGCATACAACCGGCGGGCCGGAGCGAAATAATCCTCGGTTCCCGTTTCCAGGCTCAGGCGCTCGAACCCTCGCACACGGGCTTCGGCCACGATGTGCCCCAGCATCAAGGTGGCCACTCCGCGTCCCCGCGCGCTGGCCGCAGTGCGCATGGACTTGATCTCGGCCTGCCCGGCGGAGAGCGTCTTCAACGCACCGCATCCCAGCAACACACCATCCTCGCGTGCCGTCCAGAACGTGATGGATTCGTGTGACAACGCCGAGTGGTCCAGCGCGTGCACGCTCTCAGCGGGCGACGTGGCGAACATGTCGGCCAGGTGCTCGCTGAGGAGTTGGTGGACATCGGGGCGTGCGGGATCGTCAAGATCAATGCGGATCATGCGTCCAAAGTTACCCGGGCCCTTGACCCAGGTACCAATACTTACATCTCCAGCAAATGCAGCTGGTCCTTCGTGTCCAGGTCCTCGCCGGAGCAAAGGTCGCTGCAGTCCACCAGGTCCACCAGGCCGGGATGGGCCTTCAGGAACGAGCGCGCTCCCGTGTCGCCATGAGCCGCGGCAGCGGCTTCGGCGCGGAGTCCGACGTCGAAAATCACCGGGTGCCTGCGCTTCAGGCGGCCCGACTCATCAGGGTACGCGGCCGCGGTAACCCGACCGGGACGGTGGCTGCCCAGCAGCCTGCTCACCGCCGTCGGAGTTAGTCCGGGCTGGTCCACCAGCGCCACCATGATGCTGTTCCCAGGGGTGGCGGCGTCGATTCCGGCGCGGAAAGAGCCCGCCATGCCTTTACCCCACTGCTCGTTCTCCACCACCACGTAGGGGCCCAGATACGTGACGCTTCTGACGCGGTCGGCTTCGGCGCCGAGTACCACCACAACCTCGCGGCAGCCGCCGTCGAACAGGGTGTTGGCCAGAACCTCTACCAACGTCCGGCCGCGGAATGGGAGCAGCGCCTTCGGGCCGCGCCCCAAGCGGGTGCCGGCCCCTGCAGCGAGGAGCACGCCCGTGGTGGGGGCCATGCCGGAGTCAGTCATATCCTCACGATACGCGCGGGGGTGCATGCGGTCTCTAGCTCCTGGCTTGCTTTCTGGTACATCTACCTAATTCGGTTGCAGATTACCCGCGGGTAGGCCTTTTGATCGGCGTAAATGGCCATTATTGTCGATGGGGGAGTTGTGCAGTCAGCTCGTAGACGCAACGACGCGTGAAGGAACAGAAAATATGGCTGGCACTTTCGAAATTCTCAAAGCAGGATCCAACTCATTCCGGTTCAGGCTCACCGCCGAGGACGGCACGGTTGTGGCAGTGTCGCCACAATTTCCGAACCTCAAGGCCGTGGTGGCCGGCATCAACGCCGTCCGCGAAAATGCGGCAACGGGCTTTGTGGTGGACCGACGGAACCTGGGTACCTAGGTCCGGTCCAAAGAAACCAGCGAAAAAAAGTTGGCGGCAGTGTTCCATACGAACACAGCCGCCAACTTTTTTGTGCGGGTTGTCAGGCGTCGCCGCCTGCGCCGCCGGTGGTGCCGGCGTTCACGTCCAGCAGTTTGTAACGGTCAATGGCGTACGACGGCGCGCCCTCCTCGACTTCGCCCCTCGCCGCCAGCAACTGCAGGGTTTTGGCGACGATGGAGTGGGTGTCGTTTTTGAAGTAGCGGCGTGCGGCTTGGCGGGTGTCGGAGAAGCCGAA
>NZ_JBBEGB010000003.1:0-407939 GCF_037402035.1 Paenarthrobacter sp. CCNWLY172 | reverse complement strand
TTCGGCTTCTCCGACACCCGCCAAGCCGCACGCCGCTACTTCAAAAACGACACCCACTCCATCGTCGCCAAAACCCTCCAACTCCTTGCCGCCAAGGGAGAAGTTGAAGAAGGTGCCTTGGAGAAGGCCATCGAGAAGTACCGGCTCCTGGATGTGAATGCCGGCACCACCGGCGGAGCAGGCGGAGACGCCTAACAACCGCAGGAAAACCCTCGGACGCAGTCCGGTACCAAGGGCCACTCCAGCACCCAACGAAACGGCGGCTTCCACCGAAAGGTGGCGGCCGCCGTCGTGGTTTAACCGTGGGGGAAGAGTCTCCAGGTCATGTGAGCAGCAACAACACAAGTTGTAGCCTTCTCACAAATGGAGCTTGCCCGGGATGGGCCGTATGCTCGTTCCATGGCAGAGCCGAGCAAAACCACCACCAAGCGCAAGGCAGCAACCCAGGCATTGTCGCCTGAAAAGGCCGAAACTCTGCGTCAACTCCGTGCCAATGTGGGCCAACTGTCCACCAGCACCATGCGCCAACTCGAGAAGTCCCTGCCCTGGTACAGCCGTTTGAGCTCCGATGAGCGCTCGGCGCTGGGGCTCGTGGCACAGAACGGCATCGCGGCATTCGTGACCTGGTACGAACGGCCGAGCTCACCGTCATGGATTCTCACGGACGTGTTCGGCAACGCCCCCACGGAACTGACCCGATCCATCAGCCTGCAAAAGGCCCTGCAGCTGATCCGCATCGTCGTGGAGGTGGTGGAAGACCAGGTACCGGTGATCGCGCCGGAATCGGACCAGCCCTCACTTCGCGAAGCGGTCCTCCGGTATTCGCGGGAAGTGGCCTTCGCGGCTGCGGACGTCTACGCCCGGGCCGCCGAGTCCCGCGGCTCCTGGGATACCCGCCTGGAAGCACTGATTGTGGATGCCATCCTTCGCGGTGAGAACACGGATGCTTTGCGGTCCAGGATCGCAGCCCTTGGTTGGAAAGCCCAGGAGCGCTTCACGGTGATGGTGGGGAATTCGCCGTCGGAACCAAGCGCCAGCTATGTCAGCGAGCTTCGCCGGACTGCCGGGCGTTTCGCCGAGGACGCCCTGGTGGGAATCCAGGGTGACCGGCTCATCCTGATCCTTGGTGGCGTCCAGGACCGTGACACCGCATACCTCAAACTCAGCGAACTTTTTGCGCCAGGCGCAGTGGTCTACGGGCCCGAGGCCGGGTCTTTGTTGGAGGCCAGCAGCTCGGCCCAGGCAGCATTCGCGGGTCTCACTGCCGCCCGCGCATGGCCTTCCGCTCCGCGTCCAGTTGCCGCCGACGACCTGCTTCCGGAGCGTGTTGTCTCCGGTGATGACGCAGCCCGCAGGTCCTTGATCAAGAACATCTACCGGCCGCTGCTTGCCGCCTCCAACGGGTTGGTGGAGACTCTGGGAACCTACCTGGAGCTGGGGCATTCACTGGAAGCAACGGCACGCGAACTGTTCGTCCATGCCAACACAGTGCGCTACCGTTTGAAGCGTGTCTGCGACGTAACGGGCTGGGATCCGCTCCTCCCAAGGGAAGCTTTCGTCCTCCAAACCGCCCTGGTGGTAGGCCGGCTTTCAGCGCAACCGAAAGCCGCTCCCGAACGTCATACGTCGCGTTCACAGAACTGAACCGTTGTAGACTTCCTACAAACTGACCCAGTGAGCTTGGTGTACCAAAACACCAGTGGATCACGTGGCAATTTGGAAAGCTGGATACGTGCTTGCAATCGTCTGCCCTGGACAGGGCTCCCAGACCCCCGGATTTTTGGCCCCTTGGCTGGAACTCCCCTCCGTCGAAGGCCAACTGGCCAACCTGAGCGAGATCGCAGGCATTGACCTCAAGGCCCACGGCACCACCTCCGATGAAGAAACCATCAAGGACACTGCAGTGGCCCAGCCGCTGATTGTCGCGGCAGGGCTGGTAGCTGCTTCGTCTTTGTTCGACGTCGAGCTCAGTACCCTCCCCGTGATCCTCGCCGGCCACTCCGTAGGCGAGATCACGGCTTCTGCCTTGGCCGGCGTCCTCACGGAAGCTGAGGCCATGACCTTCGTCCGGGAACGCGCCAACAGCATGGCCGCTGCTGCCGCTGTCACCCCTACCGGCATGAGTGCTGTGGTGGGCGGCGATCCCGCTGAGGTACTGGCAGCCATCGAAGCCGCCGGAGCAACGCCCGCGAACGTCAACGGTGCCGGACAGACAGTCGCAGCAGGCACCTTCGACCAGCTCAAGGCCTTGGCAGAAAATCCGCCGGCGAAAGCGCGCGTGATCCCCCTCAAGGTTGCAGGAGCATTCCACACCTCCCATATGGCTCCGGCCGTCAGCGCGCTCGAGTCCCTCAAACCGTCGCTTTCACCCCAGAACCCGGCCGTTCCTTTACTGTCCAACTACGACGGCAAGGAAGTCACTGCCGGACCTGCCGCCGTCGACAGCCTGATCGCCCAAGTGTCCCGTCCCGTCCGCTGGGACAAATGCATGGAAACGCTCGTCAGCCGCGGTGTCACCGGCGTGATCGAACTGGCCCCAGCCGGCACCCTCGCAGGATTGGCCAAGCGCGGCATGCCCGGTGTCAAGACCGTCGCTGTCAAAACCCCGGATGACCTGTCCGCGGCTCTCGCTCTCTTCGCAGAATTGGAGGGACAGGCATGAGCACTCCCGTGTTGAACAAGGCAGTTGTCAACGAGAACGCCCGTATCCTCGGCATCGGCGCCTACCGCCCCGATGTCATTGTCACCAACGACGACGTGTGCCAGTGGATCGACTCCTCCGACGAATGGATCCGCCAGCGAACCGGCATCATCACCCGTCACCGCGCCGCTGCTGACATCAGCGTCATCGACATGGCTGAAGGCGCCGCACGCGAAGCGTTGCAGCACGCAGGAATCGACGCGTCCCAACTGGGCGCCGTCATCGTGTCCACCGTGACGCACCCTTACGCCACGCCGTCGGCTGCCGCTGCGCTCACCGAACGTTTGGGCGCGACGCCGGCACCCGCCTTCGATATCTCGGCCGCCTGTGCCGGGTACTGCTATGGCGTGGCCCAGGCCGATGCCCTGGTTCGTTCCGGCGCAGCCCAATACGTCCTGGTGGTTGGCGCGGAGAAGCTTTCCGACGTCATCGACAACCACGAACGCACCATCTCGTTCCTCCTCGGCGACGGCGCAGGCGCTGTGGTGGTTGGCCCGTCCGACACTCCTGGCATCGGCCCCTCCGTCTGGGGCTCAGACGGCAGCAAGTGGGACGCTATCGGCATGACCCACTCCCTTGAGGACGTCAAGAAGCTGGGCGAATCCGCCCGGCACTCCGATGAAATCGACGATCCCGCCATTCTTTCGGCAACCCAGGATGTTTGGCCCACCCTGCGGCAGGACGGTCAGACCGTGTTCCGCTGGGCCGTCTGGGAAATGGCCAAGGTTGCCCAGCAGGCTCTGGATGCCGCCGGCATTGAAGCAAGCGACCTCGCTGCCTTCGTTCCGCACCAGGCAAACATGCGGATCATCGACGAGATGGTCAAGAAGCTGAAGCTTCCCGAATCCGTTGTCATCGGCCGCGACATCGCCCAAGCGGGCAATACCTCCGCAGCGTCGATCCCGCTGGCAACGCACCGCCTGCTTCAGGAGAACCCTGAGCTGAGCGGCGGCCTGGCCCTGCAGATCGGGTTCGGCGCCGGACTGGTCTTCGGCGCCCAGGTAGTGGTCCTGCCGTAGACCGGGACTCGTCCCGGCTACCACCAGCCAACTGAATACGACTTACAAACCCAAACCGTAAACCGCGGTTTGCCCCCTTTCCGGCAGTAGCCGGTACAACAAGAAAAGGAGCCAACAATGGCTAGCAACGAAGAAATCCTGGCCGGCCTGGCTGAAATCGTCAACGAAGAGACGGGCCTCGCCACCGAAGCCGTAGAGCTGGACAAGTCTTTCACCGAGGACCTGGACATCGACTCCATCTCCATGATGACCATCGTTGTCAACGCTGAAGAGAAGTTCGGCGTTCGCATCCCGGACGAAGAGGTCAAGAACCTCAAGACCGTCGGCGACGCCGTCAGCTTCATCGCCAACGCACAGGCCTAGTCCTGACACCAGCTGTGCCGGGCCGGGATTAACGTCCCTGCGCCCGGCACAGCCGCAATACCACCCAAAGATTTTTTTGCCTCCCCTTGTGAACGCTGCAGGAGGGATGGCTGATCCGACAGAGAGTGATCGCATGGCACGCAAAGTAGTCATAACCGGTCTGGGGGCCACCACTCCCATCGGCGGCGACGTACCCACAATGTGGAAGAACGCGCTGAAAGGGGTCTCCGGCGCCCGCACGCTCGAAGACGAGTGGGTGGCCAAATACGACCTCCCCGTTCACTTTGCTGCCCGGTGCTCGACGCCGGCACTTGAAGTTCTGAGCCGCGTCGAGGCCAAGCGCATGGACCCATCCACGCAGTTTGGTGTCATCGCCGCACGTGAAGCGTGGTCCGACTCCGGTATCGAAGAGATCGACCACGACCGTCTCGCGGTAGCCTTCGCCACCGGAATCGGCGGCGTCTGGACCCTGCTGGACGCTTGGGACACGCTCAGGGACAAGGGTCCCCGCCGGGTCCTGCCCATGACCGTTCCCATGCTCATGCCCAACGGTGTGGCCGCAGCAGTCAGCCTTGACCTCGGCGCCCGCGCTGGAGCGCACACCCCGGTTTCGGCATGTGCGTCCGGCACCGAAGCACTCCACCTGGGCCTGGACCTGATCCGCTCCGGCAAAGCAGACGTCGTAGTATGCGGTGGCGCTGAAGCTGCCATCCACCCGATGCCGTTGGCCGCGTTCTCCTCCATGCAGGCATTGTCCCGCCGCAACGACGAGCCGGAGCGCGCCTCCCGCCCGTACGACACCGACCGGGACGGTTTCGTCATGGGTGAAGGTGCCGGCGCACTGGTCCTCGAAGCCGAGGAACACGCCATTGCCCGCGGCGCCCGTATCTATGCAGAACTGGCCGGAACGTCCGTCACAGCGGATGCCTACCACATCACCGCACCGGACCCCGAAGGCCTTGGTGCGACCCGGGCACTGAAGGCGGCAATGTTTGATGGCCGCATCCAGGCCGAAGACGTGGTGCACGTCAACGCACATGCCACCTCGACTCCTGTCGGCGACAAGCCCGAGTACACGGCGCTGCGCGCTGCTCTGGGGACCCACGTAGACAACGTGGCGGTCTCTGCCACCAAGTCGCAGATGGGCCACCTCCTGGGCGCTTCAGGGGCCGTTGAGGCTGTCTTGACAGTACTGGCGGTCTACGAGCGCAAGGCCCCAGTGACCATCAACCTCGAAAACCAGGATCCCGAGATCCCCCTCGACGTTGTGACCTCCGTCCGCGACCTGCCATCCGGTGACATCGTGGCGCTGAGCAACTCCTTCGGCTTCGGAGGACACAACGCCGTCATAGCGGTCAGGAACGTCTGACCGGACTCGGAGCACGCTCCTTTATCGACGTTTGGTTGAAACGTGAGAAGGGCCCCACCATCAGGTGGGGCCCTTCTCATTGCTATGGAAGACGCTTCTCGTCGGATTAGTTGGATGAGGTCGGCGGACTCTGTGCGCTGAGCCTACCTGGTGCTGCCCTGCTAACCGACTTGGTGCAGCCAGCGAACCGGTGCGCCCTCTGCTGCATGCCGGAAGGGTTCGAGTTCCTCGTCCCACGCCTCACCCAGCGCCAGGGACAACTCATGGTAGACAGCCGAGGGGTCGCCTGCACCTGATTCGTAGGCGTAACGGATGCGGTCCTCGGTGACCATGATGTTGCCATGGACATCCGTGACGGCATGGAAAATTCCGAGCTCCGGGGTATGGGACCATCGGGCTCCGTCCACTCCCTGGCTCGGTTCTTCGGTGACCTCGTAACGCAGATGCGCCCAACCCCGAAGGGCTGATGCCAACTGCGCACCCGTGCCGGGCGTTCCCGTCCACGACAACTCGGCCCGGAACATTCCGGGCGCAGCAGGTTGAGGGGTCCACTCAAGATCGGTCCGCTTGTCCACGACCGATCCAATGGCCCACTCGACGTGCGGGCAAAGTGCCGTAGGGGCCGAGTGCACAAACAGGACACCGCGGGTTGTTGCAACAGACATTCCATCCTCCATAGCTGTAGGTACGTCTTCCCCAACGACCTCTGCCTGGATGTTTGCTGTTGCTGCCGGATGCCATGAAATTATGTGGGCCCTGACAGGCTATTCAGTTATGTGAAGTGCTACTGACGATCTTGGCACAAAGATAACCCTCAACTGTGAATTGAAGGTTTCCCCGTGGTGCTCTTATTTTGCCGTACGGCGCCGCTTTCCGCCAGTGCGGCTCATGGGCGGGCCTGCTCAGGCCCTGGGGTGCGCCTGCTGGTAGCTTTTCCTCAGCCGGTCCACGGACACATGGGTATAAATCTGCGTGGTCGCCAGGCTGCTGTGTCCCAGAATTTCCTGGACGGCGCGCAAGTCCGCTCCGCCGTCCAAAAGGTGGGTTGCCGCGCTGTGCCTGAGCGCATGCGGTCCCGTGGCCGACGTATCGCCCAAGGCTTGCAGCAGCTCGCTGACCACGGCCCGGATCTGGCGTGGATCAACCCGGTTGCCCCGTACGCCCAAAAAGAGGGCCGGCCCGCTGCTGGCGGTGACCACTGCAGGACGTCCCCTACGAAGCCAGTCATCGACTGCCACAGCTGCCGGGACTCCATACGGAACAGTTCGCTCCTTGTTTCCCTTGCCCACAACCCGGAGAGTCCGACGGTCCGGGTCGAGGTCATCAATATCCAGGCCGGCAAGTTCTCCGACGCGAACTCCGGTGGCGTACAGGAGTTCCACCATGGCCCGGTTGCGAACAGCCATGGGGCCCCCTTCTGCGGCTGCCGTATTCAGGTCATCCACCATCCGGGTAACCTGCTGCTGCTGAAGGACTCCTGGCAGGGATTTGTCCCGTTTGGGAGCCTGCAGGCGGATCGCCGGGTCAGTGGCAATAAGCTCTTCCCTCTGGGCCCAGGCGGTGAAAGACCTGGCCGTGGCAGCCCGGCGGGCCAGGGTGGCCCGGGCCATGCCCGCTTCACTTTGCGCACCCAGCCAGCGGCGCAGGGAACCCAGCTCGAGCTGGCCGAGCTCTTCGATACCTTCCTGCACGGCAAAACCGAGGAGGCTCTCCACATCTGCAAGATAAGCACGCACAGTGTGCGCCGACCTCGCCCGTTCACCCTCCAGGTAGCGGCGAAAACCAGCAAGGGCGCTGAGCATCGATGATGGCAGTGATTGTCCGTTCACACGTCCCACTGTGCCAGCATCCGGCACCGACAGGACGGATCAACATGTTTCCAATCCTGGTCAGGTATTTTTGGCCCGTTTCCAGGCGCCTCGTTCCGAGCTGGCCAATCCCATGAGTCCCAGTCGTCCAAGGCCTGCCCGCACAGCATCCGGGCTCAGGCCTGCCACCACAGTCAGCTTTTCCACTGAACTGGTGGAACGGAGGGGCAGGGCATCCAAAAGAATGAGATCTTCCAGCGACAAACCATCGTGTACTGACACGTCGGCGCTTTTTTCCTCACTGGTGGATTCGCCGATTGCTCCGGCCAGTTCGGCGATCTCACCCACGTCAGTGACGCACACAGCTCCTCCATCCCGCAGCAGGCGGTGGCAACCTGCCGAGTTGGCGCTGTGAATGGATCCCGGCACGGTGGCGACAACCCTGCCGATCGATTCAGCATGATGAGCAGTATTGAGGGCACCTGAACGCCAACGAGCCTCTACCACGACGGTGACGGACGCCAGGGCTGCAATGAGCCTGTTCCGCTGCAGGAACCGGTAGCGGGTAGGTGCGGACCCAGGCGGCACCTCCGAGATGACAGCACCTTGGGTGGCAACAGCCCGGAGCAGGTCCTCGTTGCCGGAGGGGTAGAAGCGGTCCACACCGCCGGCCATCACGGCAATGGTGGGCAGCCCGGCTCCCCCGCCGCTGAGCGCCCCACGGTGAGCATGGGCATCAATGCCATAGGCGCCTCCGGAGACCACCGTGTAGCCACGCTGCGCCAAGCCAAACGCGAAGTCTCCCGTAACGGACGCGCCGTAGCTCGTACTGTCCCTGGATCCGACCAAGGCAATGGTTCGCCCCAAGGGCGGCAGCGGCTGTTCCTGGCCCCGCCACCAGAGACAGAGCGGTTCCTGGAGTCCAAGGTCCTCCAGTTGCTCCGGCCATAATTCATCCCCGGGAATGATGAAGCGCCCACCCAGCCGACGCATGGTTTCAAGGTCACGCTCCGGTGCCAGGTCACTGACGCGCGGCGCCCATCTCCGGAGACTGGCCGGGAGCCCTACCCACGTGGACGGTCCCCCTGCCTCAACCAGCAGGGCGGTAATCTCCTGCTCCACAGTGGGACCTGCCGCCAGTTCCCCGGTCGCCACACCCAGGGCATCAACCGCCCCGAGAGCCCGTACCAAGGCGAGCCCAACGGAGTCCTGCGGCTCCATAAGCCGGGCAAGTGCTGCCCGCGCAATCCGTTCTTTGTCCTGCATCCCCGCTGTTGCCACTGGATTGGTTCCCTTCGATTCAAGGTCTGTCATGGCGCACCCGCCGCTTGTCGCAGACTGAGCGCTTGCCCGATGTGGTCAACGTCCGGTGTCCCGCTGTGTCCCAGGTCGGCGAGCGTCCATGCCAACCGAAGGACGCGATCGTAACCGCGGGCAGTCAACGTGCCGCGTTCCAATGCCGTGTCCAGGATCCGGGTGGTCCCCGACGCCAGCCGCAGTTCGCCTCGCAAGGTGCGTCCTGGAACTTGGGAGTTCGTTTCAAGCCCCAATTGCCGCAACCGATCCAACTGGGCTTGCCTCGCCGCCAATACCCGGGCCGCTACAGTGCCTGTGTCCTCTTCCCGTCCTGCTTGACCGAAATCCGCCAGGGAGACCCGTTCAACCTGGAGCTGGATGTCTACCCTGTCCAGCAGCGGACCCGACATCCTCCCGAAGTACCGCCGCCGCATCATGGCAGTACAGGTGCAGTCCATGCCCTTGCCTGACGCCTTCCCGCACGGGCAAGGGTTTGCAGCAAGGACGAGTTGGAAACGGGCTGGGTACGCCGCCGTTCCTGCGGAGCGGTGAATGACGAGCTCCCCACTCTCCAGCGGTTGCCGGAGCGCATCGAGCACACGGCGTTCATATTCCGGGGCTTCGTCCAGGAACAGCACGCCGCGATGCGCCCGAGATGCAGCACCCGGGCGCGGAAGTCCGGATCCACCGCCAATGATGGCCGCAGCTGTGGCACTGTGATGAGGATTCTCGAAAGGCGGCCTACGGATCAGCCGCACTGCCGAGGATTGTACGGCGGCCAACGAATGGATGGCCGTCACTTCCATGGCAGCGTTATCTGCCAAATCCGGGAGCAGTCCGGGCAGACGCTCCGCCAGCATTGTTTTTCCAGCGCCCGGGGGCCCTGTCAGCAGCATGTGGTGGCCGCCGGCGGCGGCGACTTCAAGCGCCCTGCGCGCCTCGCCTTGGCCCGACACATCGCAGAGGTCCGGCACCAAGGCATGGTCGCCGCCGCCGTCGTCGTCAGGGACGCAGCCGTCCCCGGGGTCGTAGTCGAGGGCCAACTCCTTGGGGTCGGCCCCGAAGTCGAACGCGAGCCTGGCGAGCGTCTTGTACCCGCGGACGTTCGCCCCCGGTACCAAGGAAGCCTCCACGGCGTTTGAGTCAGCTACCACGACGTCGGGATAGCCAGCATGAACGGCCGCCATCACAGCCGGCAGGATGCCACGGACCGGCCGCAACCGGCCGTCCAAACCAAGTTCCGCGATGAATACCGTCCCGTCGATGGAACGGACGTCGTTGGCGGCACACAGAACCGCCATGGTAATCGCCAGGTCGAAGCCGGAGCCCCGTTTTGGGAGCGACGCCGGTATCAGGTTGGCCGTAATTTTTCGCCGGCTCAGGGGTATCCCGGAGTTTCGGGCAGCCGAGCGGATTCGCTCCTTGGCTTCGTTCAGAGCAGCGTCCGGCAGGCCCAGAATGACAAAGTTCGGAAGTGTCTGGCCTATATCGGCTTCAACCTCCACGATGTAGCCGTTGAGGCCCACCAAGGCAACGCAGTAGCTGCGCCCCACTCCCATTCAGCCCACACCCCGCAAGTGGTCAAGCTCAGGCTCGCCCACGCCGTCGTCGATGACCGACACGACGTCCACGCGCCTCCGGAGTGCCTTCAGCTCGTGTTCCCGGCACCACGATGAAGCCAAGCGGTGGAGGCGGGCCAACTTGGCAGTCCCCACAGCTTCAAAAGGATGCCCATAGTCAAGGCTTCGTCGGGTTTTGACTTCAGCCACCACAAGGGTGTCTCCGTCGATCGCGACGATGTCGATTTCACCGTCTGCGCATCGCCAATTACGATCGACGATCCGCATCCCCTGGCTTTCCAGAAAACCGGCCGCCAAGGCCTCGCCGCTCCTGCCCAGCAGGTCTTTTGCTCTCATGACCATCACCTCCGCTTGCCAGCTTTCCGGCTGGCGGCGGTGGGCGGCAGGGGCTCACGGGGCTATGTGGGTAAACCTTCCCGGATCACTGCTGTGGAGGAAGAGTCAGATGCTAGTTTCCAAGATCGCCCAAGTCCCCGAGCCCGCCATCCTTGGGCAAGGACAGGTCTTCACTGCGGGGCAGCTCTTCGACATTGACGTCCTTGAACGTGATCACGCGGACGTTCTTCACGAAACGGGCTGAACGGTAAACATCCCATACCCAGGCATCCTGGAGGGTCAGGTCGAAGTAGACTTCACCGTCCGCGCTGCGTGCCTGCAGATCAACATGATTGGCCAGGTAGAACCGTCGTTCAGTTTCCACGACGTAGCTGAACAGACCGACAACATCCCTGTACTCGCGGTAGAGCTGCAGCTCCATGTCGGTTTCATAGTTCTCAAGGTCCTCGGCACTCATAGTTCCATCTTGCACTATCTGCCGCGCGGCATGCGCCAACCGGAGCATGACCCCAGGCCACAGCAGGGCAGCAGCACTGTGCGGTGTGCCGTCAGCCGGCGTCAGGCCCCGTAAGGTTCCAACTGGTCCGGTGGTAGGCGCTGGGCCCTTGGAGCCGGATCACGTCCCTGTGGGCGGAGGTGGCATATCCCTTGTTCTCGTTCCACCCGTAGGCAGGGACCTCCGAATGGAGATCCACCATGATGCGGTCACGTGCCACTTTGGCCAGGACACTGGCGGCTGCAACGCTGAGGCAGCTCATGTCTGCTTTGACCCGGGTATGTACGGGAGCCTCGCACCAAGGTCCCGGCGCGGGCTCGTCAAAGAGGGACGCCTGAACATCCGGGGAGAGCCAGTTGTGGCTGCCATCCAGGAGGACGACGTCTGGCGTGGTTCCGCCGGCCAGGATCTCCAGCCACGCACGCGTCCCTGCCAGGCGCAAGGCTGCAATAATGCCAATGTCATCAATTTCCCTGGACGAGGCGTGTCCTACGGCGGAAGCAACAGCCCATTCGCGAACCAAGGGTTCCAGCCTGTCACGGTCCTCAGGCTTGAGAAGTTTGCTGTCCCGCACATCGGCCAACAAGCCATGATCCTCTAGGTTGACCACGGCAATCCCGACACTGACGGGTCCAGCCAGGGCGCCACGACCCACCTCATCCACACCGGCCAGCAACCGCACGCCGGGCGCCAGGAAGGACCGCTCCACGTCAAGGGTGGGGAAACCCACAGGGCTCTTGGCCCTGGTGGCGGGCTTGGCGCTCTTCTTGGTCTTGGCCGGGACTTTGACCTGCGTCTTGCCCTTGGGGCCGGCAGCCGTTGTTGCCATTATTTTGCCGGGGTGCTTTCGGGGACATCGCGGAAGACGTCCGGAAAGTTGTCGAGGTAGGTCCAGCGATTGACGGGCCAGGCTATGACAGTGGCCCTGCCCTCAATGTCTTCAATGTTGATGAAGCCGCCGTTGCTCTCCTGGTGGGCCCGTGAGTCCGCCGAATGATTGCGGTTATCGCCCATCACCCACACCTTGCCCTCCGGAACCACAATGTCGAAGGCATTCGGCTGCGGTATCTCGGCCGGGTTGATGTACGTCTCATCCAACGGCACACCATTAATACTGACACGCCCCTGGGCATCGCAGCAGGAAACCCGGTCCCCGGGAAGCCCAATGACACGCTTGACGAGGTGCTGCTCATTGTCGTCGGCAGCCAACCCCACAAACTCCAGCGCGTCCCCCACCCAGTCCATGGGGCCTGCCGGCTCTTTGGCCACCGGCGTCAGCCAGTTCTGGGAGTCCTTGAACACCACAACATCTCCACGTTGCAGGGCGAAAGGTTCAGGGACCAGGAGGTTGATGAAGATGCGGTCGTTGACGTCGAGGGTGCTTTCCATGGACTCCGACGGAATGTAGAACGCCCGGAAAAGGAAAGTCTTCAGCAGGAAGGACAGCACCAGCGCGATGGCCACCACGGTCACAATCTCTTTGACCCAGACCAGGACAGGGTTCTTGCGGGGCTTCTCCACTGCGTGGGCGCCGCCCGTCGATTCACGGGCGGCTGGCTTGCCGTTGCCGGGGGCAGCAGCTGCGTTGCCGGACCCACTTGACGCGTCGTCGGGTTGGCGCGGTTCATCCACCCCGGCGGCAGGTGCCGTTCCGTCCGAGACCCGGGCGTCGTCGTCGTACCGCTCGGGATTCTCTGGAGCCTTGTCCGGCATCTACTGTCCGTTCTTCGATGTTTCGGCCTGCGTAGAGCGAGGCATCTCTGCAAATCTATCAAGTGGCCAGATGATCTGGACCGGCCGTCCTATCACCCGTTCCACAGGAACCATACCGCCGCCCGGCGCACCCAGCAGTCCCCGGGAGTCTGCGGAGCGGGAGCGGTGGTCACCCATCAGCCACAGGCGGCCCTCGGGTACCATGACGTCGAATTTCTGCTTGCTGGGTGCATCCCCTGGATACACATAGGGTTCCTCAACCGGCTGGCCGTTGACTGTGAGGTGGCCACTGGGATCGCAGCACTGGACGCGGTCCCCTGCGACGCCGACGACCCGCTTGACATAGGTGGTGTCGCTGCCGGTCAGTCCAAACCACTGGCTTGCAGCCGAGACGGCGTCAACAAAAGGGCCTTGTCCGCTGCTCAGCGGCGCGAACGAGCCACGGCCGTCGAAGACCACGATGTCACCGCGGCGGATCGGCTCGGAAGTAAAGGCCGTCCGTGACACCAGGATCCTGTCCCCTGCCCCGAGGAGCGGTTCCATGGATTCGGATGGGATGTAGTAAACGTCCAGCCACAAGGACCGGACCAGTCCGCTGATGGCCACGGCGAGGACCAGTGCAAGGAAAACAAAACGCCAGCCCTGTTTCCGGGGCTGGCGTTCTGATGTGTCCATGACTCGTATCCCTGTTGCGTTGCGGATTGCTCCGGAACAACCGGGCACGAATCCTGGACCCGTTACATAAGTCGCAGGACTTACTTGGCGAAGTCGCGCTTTTCCTTGATCTTCGCAGCCTTACCGCGCAGTGCGCGCATGTAGTAAAGCTTGGCGCGGCGGACGTCACCCTTGGTGACGACCTCGATCTTCTCGATGATCGGGGAGTGTACCGGGAAGGTACGCTCTACGCCGACACCGAAGGAAACCTTGCGCACGGTGAAGGTTTCGCGAACGCCGTCACCCTGGCGGCCCAGGACGAAGCCCTGGAAGACCTGGACACGGGAGTTCTTGCCTTCAATGATGTTGACGTGAACCTTGAGGGTGTCACCCGCGCGGAACTCAGGAACATCGTTACGCAGCGAGGCTGCATCTACGCTATCGAGGATATGCATTAATCCACTCCTGGTGAACGCCACAGGTCATTCACTTTGGGTTACGGCAGACAAGCCCGGGGCACGAAGGGCCGCCGGAAATCTCCGCCGAAGTTTCTTAGTGTCCGGCTCCGCCACTGATTGGCGCGGCCGGGTTGTCCGACTGTTGGCTGAACTCCCCCTGTGGCAGGTGTCAGCCCAGTAGACACAAGGGTTAATTCTGCCATATGCGCTGCCATCGGGCCAACTGTCACGACTATTGAACTTTCGACGGCGGCAGCGGACCTCAGATTGCGGCGTCGCCGCCAGGGCGGGGACGCAAGCGACCGTCGACGACCTCGTACCCGAGGTCAGACAGGGCGTTGCGGTCAGCGCGGCTCAAGGTACCGGCGTCGAACGTTTCCAAAAGGTCCGGACGCCGCTCTGCGGTCCGCCGGAATTGCTCGTGGCGCCGCCATTGGGCGATTTTTCCATGGTTGCCGCTCAGCAGGACAGCAGGGACGTCATGGTCGCGCCACGCGGACGGCTTGGTGTAGACGGGGTACTCCAGGAGGCCGTCCGAATGGGACTCTTCCACCAGTGACTCAGGGTTTCCCACCACGCCGGGAAGGAGCCGGCCGATGGCTTCGACCATGGCCAGCACCGCGACTTCGCCGCCATTGAGCACGTAATCACCGAGGCTGACGGGCCGGACAGTGAAGTGGTCCCGCGCCCAGTCGATGACCCGTTCGTCGATGCCTTCATACCGCCCACAGGCGAAGACAAGCTGCTGCTCCTCGGCGAGCTCATAGGCGAGGGCCTGGTTGAACCGCTCCCCTGCCGGCGACGGAACAATCAGTACCGGCTTGGAACCTTCAGGAGCACCGGCCACTGATTCAAGGGCCTGTGCCCACGGTTCCGGCTTCATCACCATCCCGGCGCCACCACCATAGGGTGTATCGTCCACAGTTCTGTGCTTGTCCGTGGTGAACGCGCGCAAATCGTGGACGTTGAGTTCCAGCAGGCCATCCTGGCGGGCTTTTCCTATGAGGGAGAGCTCCAGCGGTGCAAGGTACTCCGGGAAGATGCTGACAACGTCAATCCTCATTCAGGCTTCATCCCCCGTGCCGTCCTCGGGCTCCCCGGATGAGTCGTCGTTGACTTCAAAGAGCCCGGCCGGCGGGGTGATCAGGATGTACCCGTCCTCAACATTGACTTCGGGAACGATCTCCTCGACGAAGGGAACCAGGATTTCCTTGCCATCGTCCGTCTTGACCATCAGCAGGTCCTGGACGGGCATGGTGTTGAGGGCGGCCACCTTGCCAACCACCTGCGAACCAACACGCGCCTCGAGGCCGACCAACTCGTGCTCGTACCAGCCTTCGTCGTCGTCTTCGTCGTCAAGTTCTTCGGTCTCGATGAAGAGCTTCGCACCACGGATGACTTCCGCTTCGTTGCGGTCGGCGATCTCCTCGAAGCCCAGCAGCAGAATGTCCTTGTTCCACCGGGCACTGCGGATGGTCAACGGGCCAGCCGATGCCGGTTCCACAATGAACTCGGTTCCTGCGACGAATCGCTCGGAAGGGGCGTCGGTGAGCACCTGGACGGTCACCTCGCCGCGGATGCCATGGGGTTTGCCGATCCGGGCCACCTGGAGCTGCATGGGTTCCTCTGAATTCTTGTGTACCGCGCCGCCGGGCAGCCACGGTGATGAAAGGGTGGATAAAGCAATCCGGCCCCTCCACCATATTCGGTGAAGGGGCCGGACCTAAGACAAGCAGTGCTGAGCGCGTTACCGGCGGCGGTCGGTGTCGACGACGTCGACCCTGACCTGCTCGCCACCTGCCAAGGCTGCAACCACTGTGCGCAAAGCGCGTGCGGTGCGTCCTTGACGGCCGATCACCCGTCCGAGGTCCTCCTGGTGAACGCGCACCTCAAGGGATTCCCCGCGGCGGTTGTTCTTGGCACTGACCTTGACATCCTCAGGGCTGTCAACGATCCCACGGACCAAGTGTTCGAGCGCTTCTGCCAGCAACTTACTCAGCCTCGGTGGTCTCTGCTTCAGCCTCGGCCGGAGCTTCTGCTTCGTCCTTCTTGGCCTTCTTGGTGATGGCTTCCGGAATGATGACGGAACCCTTCTCCGGTGCTACGAAGGCTTCCTTCGGAGCTTTGGTCTTCAGGGTGCCTTCCTGGCCCGGGAGGCCCTTGAACTTCTGCCAGTCACCGGTGATCTTGAGGATCGCAGCAACCTGCTCGGTCGGCTGGGCGCCAACGGAAAGCCAGTACTGGGCGCGCTCGGAAGCGACCTCGATGTACGACGGCTCTTCGGTGGGGTGGTACTTGCCGATTTCTTCAATGGCACGGCCATCGCGCTTGGCGCGGGCATCCATGACGACAATGCGGTAGTACGGTGCGCGCATCTTACCGAAGCGCTTAAGGCGAATCTTTACGGCCACTTTTGTGGTCACTCCTGTTTCTGAAACGAGGTGAACCCGACGTTCTGCACCCGTGGGGCGGGCCATACTGGACGGTTCGAAGGACAAGATACGAGCACGGAGAGAGGGGCCGCACCGATCGAGTACCTGTCTATTGTGCCAGATGCCCGGAGCAAATACGACTTACGCCACCTGGGCCCGTGTGTTGTTGCTCACCCGCGGGGGTGCAAGGTGCGCCCATGCCCGGGCGGAAGTGCTATTCGGACCAGACGTAGAGCCCGGCGCGCTCCACCTTTTCAACATCGGTTGCCAAGGCAGCCAACTGCTGGACGTACTGGCGGGATTGGGCAGCGTCGAAGGGCATATCGTCCTGCGCAGCCCAGGCTGCGGCAACGTCATCGAGGACGTTTGCCTCGCCTTCGCTCTCGTACGTCAACAGCTCGGCCAAGGCCCGCACCATGGCTTCGGGGACACCCAGAAGCGCATCACTGGTGACATCAACCAGGGCAAGTTCGTAGTCAGCACCGGCTGCGTGGACCGCCTGGCCGGCAAGGTCACCCAGCTGCTCCACTTCGAAGTCGGTAATGCCGTCAATCCTGACGGCGGGGCCGGTGACATCCGCGCCCTTATCCAGGGCCGCTGCCCTCTTGAGTGCTTCATCGTGGGTGGCTACAAAAATTTCGGCAAAGCCCATGGAAAGTACTCTCATTCCTTCGTGCTGACGGGGCGGCGGCACAAAACCCGGTTGGATCCGTGCCGTCACTGCCCAGCCTAATGCAGGAGTGGGCGGCGCAGCGGGAGTGTGCCGGCGCAGCAGGAGTGGCCCTGCTTAGCGGACGGCAACCCGCAGTTTGTTCCGCCACGGATCCTCGAACTGGAGTTCGGCGCCGGTGTGGTGGTTCTGCACTCCTGCGATCTTCAAGCGATCCGCAAGCGCCGCTACGTCGTCGGCGTCGGGGACCTCAATGAGCACTTCCCCCAGGCCCAGCGTGTCCTTGCGGGGCCCGGCGCCACGGCTGTTCCACACGTTCATGGCCATGTGGTGGTGGTAGCCGCCGGCGGAAACGAACAACGCCTGGCCATGCCAGCCCGCGGTCCGCTCAAAGCCCAGGGTTTCCACGTAGAAATGCTGGGCAGTTCCGACGTCACCGACTTGCAGGTGGACGTGTCCAATTCCGGCCGCTGCCTCGCGCTGCCCTGTCACCGCGGCTTCACTCAGGTGCTGCTCGAGGTATCGCTGCGGAGGCAAGGCAACATTGTCCATCACCACATTCCTGCCATCCCACTGCCAGAGTTCACGCGGCTTGTCGTAGTAGAGCTCAATGCCATTGCCTTCAGGATCGGTAAAGTAGAACGCTTCGCTGACCAGATGGTCGGCACTGCCCGCGAAAGCTCGGGGCTCGTACTCGGCGGCGGTAGCAATGGTGGCGGCCAATGAAGGCTGGTCGTCGAACAGAATGGCCGTGTGAAACAGGCCAGCCTCCCCACGGCCTGGAATCTGGAGACCGGACGCCGGGGCAAGATGCACCACGGGCTTTCCGAGCCGCCCCAGGTAGAGCCCGCCATCCTGCTCGGCCACGACGTCAAGGCCAAGGGCACGCTGATAGTAGTCGCTCATGACAGCCATGTCGCCGACCTTGAGCATGACGGTGCCCATGGTCAGTTCGGCAGGCAGAAGATCCTGGCTGAGTGGTGTGGTCATGTGACGCTCCCGGGTTCGAGGTGCCGCTCATCAGCACCTTTCTACTTCTCTAAATTAGTTGAAGCTTCAATTTATTCCTAACGGACCAGTGAACCGCCCAGCACGATGTGTTTGAGGCTGGAAACAGTTTCCAGCTCGATCCTGGGATCCTCGGAGCACAACACGACGTCGGCACCCGCCCCTTCGCTGATGCCCTCGGCCCCCAGCCACTCCCGGGCACGCCACGCCGCGGCGTCCAGGACCGCGGCCGGCGGCAGGCCGGCGTCGTGCAGTTCCTTCATTTCGTCTGCGATCCTGCCGTGCTTGATCACGCTGCCGGCGTCTGTGCCCGCATAAATGGCCACGCCTGACTCAAAGGCCTCCAACACCCGCTCGCGCCGACGCTCCCAAAGCCGCACCATGTGGTCCGCATAGTCAGGAAACTTTGGGGCAGCCTGGGCAGCAATGTCCGGGAAAGTCGCAATGTTGACCAAGGTGGGAACGATCGGCACGGACTGCTCCACCAAGCGCGGAATGTGTCGCGACAGCAGGCCCGTGGCATGTTCGATGCAGTCGATGCCTGCATCGAGCATGTCGTCCACTGTGTCCTCGGCAAAGCAGTGGGCCGTCACCCGGGCACCTTCATCGTGGGCGGCAGCGATGGCATCCTTGACGATTTTGGCGGGGAAAGAGGCAGCGAGGTCACCCACGCCACGGTCGATCCAGTCCCCCACCAACTTGACCCACCCGTCTCCATCCCGCGCTGCCTTCCGGACGGTCTCCACGAGTTGGCCGGGTTCGACTTCATGCCCCAAACCGCGGAGGTACCGCCGGCTCCGGGCAATGTGCCTACCTGCCCGGATCAACCGGGGAACGTCCGCACGTTGCTGGACCCAACGGGTGTCACTTGGTGATCCGGCATCCCGTATCAGCAGAGTCCCGGCGTCGAGGTCAGCGTGGGCCTGCGCAAGGGTGGTCCGCTCGTCAACGGCGCCACCCACACCCAAACCGATGTGGCAGTGGGCATCAACGAAACCCGGGAGGACCCAGCCATCCAACACCAGGTCCGGTGTGGCCGTGGGGCGTTCGAACGTCAGGACTCCGTCAACAGACCACATCCCTTGGCGCTCTTCGTCCGCCGAGACAAGCACAGATCCGCTGAATTCGATGATGGTGGCCATATCAAAAGCCTAGTCCGCAGCGGCGTCCTGGACGCTGGTTCGTTCATGTGACTGGGTGCCCGTTGTGAGCTGTGGTAGCTTCATCTACGACCACACGGGGGCCCCTGCAGGGGCTGAGATCGGACTGATGCAGTCTGCGACCGTTGAACCTGTCCGGGTAATGCCGGCGAAGGAAGTGAGTAATCCTTTGAGCACCACAAAAACACAGCACAGCCCTGCCCAAAACCGGTCCGGCTCCAGCGCAAGGACGCCGGAATCTGTGACCCAGTCGCTGACATCCCATTCATTGGCCTACCTGGAGGACCCCGACCACGGGATCCGGGTGCCCGTCACCGAGATCGCCTTGGAACCGTCTCCCAACGGCACAGCCAACCCGGCGTTCCAGGTGTACCGCACTGCGGGCCCCGGCAGTGATCCCGTTGTGGGACTTGAGCCTTTCCGCGCTCCATGGATCGAAGCCCGCGGTGACACCGTGGCTTACCGCGGACGGGAGCGAAACCTGCTGGACGACGGCAAGTCAGCGGTGCGGCGCGGGGAAGCATCAGCAGAGTGGAAGGGCACCCAACCGGTGCCCCGCCGCGCCGTCGAAGGTAAAACCGTCACGCAGATGCACTACGCCAAGCAGGGCACGGTGACTCCCGAGATGCAGTTCGTCGCGTTGCGGGAAAACTGTGACGTTGAGCTGGTCCGCAGCGAAGTTGCCGCAGGACGGGCGATCATTCCGAACAACATCAACCACCCCGAGTCAGAACCGATGATCATCGGCAAAGCCTTCCTGGTGAAAATTAACGCCAACATCGGCAACTCAGCAGTGACGAGCTCCATCGCGGAAGAGGTGGACAAGCTGCAGTGGGCCACTCAATGGGGTGCCGATACCGTCATGGATCTCTCCACTGGGGACGACATCCACACCACCCGGGAGTGGATCATCCGCAACTCCCCGGTCCCGATCGGGACGGTCCCCATCTACCAGGCGCTGGAGAAAGTCAACGGCGAGGCGAACAAGCTGACGTGGGAGATTTTCCGGGACACTGTGATCGAGCAATGTGAGCAGGGCGTGGACTACATGACCATCCACGCCGGCGTGCTCCTGCGCTATGTGCCGTTGACCGCCAACCGGGTCACGGGAATTGTCTCCCGTGGCGGGTCGATCATGGCGGGTTGGTGCCTGGCGCACCACCAGGAGAACTTCCTCTACACGCACTTTGACGAGCTCTGCGAAATCTTCGCCCAGTACGACGTCGCCTTCTCCCTGGGCGACGGCCTGCGCCCGGGTGCAACCGCCGATGCCAATGACGCAGCCCAGTTCGCCGAATTGGATACCCTCGCCGAGCTGACACAGCGGGCGTGGGAGTTCGATGTGCAGGTGATGGTGGAAGGACCTGGCCACGTGCCGTTCCACCTGGTCCGGGAAAATGTGGAACGCCAGCAGGAACTGTGCAAGGGAGCCCCTTTCTACACCCTTGGGCCCTTGGTCACGGATGTCGCTCCTGGTTATGACCACATCACCTCAGCCATCGGCGCCACCGAGATTGCCAGGTACGGCACCGCCATGCTGTGTTACGTGACCCCCAAGGAACATTTGGGCCTTCCCAATAAGGACGACGTCAAGACCGGTGTCATCACGTACAAGATCGCAGCCCACGCCGCCGACCTGGCCAAGGGCCATCCCGGGGCCCACGAGCGGGACGATGCCTTGTCCAAGGCCAGATTCGAGTTCCGTTGGCGTGACCAGTTTGCCCTCTCCTTGGACCCCGTCACAGCAGAAGCCTTCCACGACGAAACGCTGCCGGCGGAACCGGCCAAGACCGCCCATTTCTGTTCCATGTGCGGCCCCAAGTTCTGTTCGATGCGCATCAGCCAGGACATCCGTGACGAATACGGATCAGAAGAGGCGCAGACAGCCATTGCGGAAATGTACAGCGGCATGCGCGGAAAGAGCCAGGAATTCCTGGCATCTGGCGGAAAGGTCTATTTGCCGGAACTGCAGGTACCCGGCAGCCCGGACACATTTGAGGCCGGCTCAGGAAGCCTGAACTGACATGGCCCGTCCGACGTCACCAACAAACGATCGGATGATGTGATCCCCGTCCACTGAATCCTGGGGCCGGTGCCCTCCCGCAGCAACACGGCGGAGGGCTCCGGTTTCCTGGAGGTAACCGGCAATTTCCTCATACAGGGGTTCCCAGCCACCCGTGAGGACCAACGTGGGGACACCGGGCACGATGTGCAGCGGGGCCTCCCAAGGCGGGGCCTGGAGCCTGAGCCTGCGGGCTGAACGGCGCGCTTCGGGAGTATCCAGTCCCCCCGTTTCGGCAGAAAACGCCCGGCGGTAGTACTCACGTTGGTAGTCGGCGTCGTTGAGCTGGCTCCGTACATCGAACAGGGGTTCCATAAGGGCCCGATGGGAGGCTGTGGCCGGAAGCTCGGCTGTCAGGGACAAACAAGCAGGCTCAACCAAGCTCAGCGAGTGCACCAGGTCCGGACGTTCTATGGCAGCCAGCATGGCGGAGATGGCACCTTGCTCGTGCGCTACGACGTGGCCGCCACCCGTATCCGCCAGGGAATTGATGACAATGGCAACGTCCGCGGCAACGCTCGATCCCACGGGTTCTGCTGCAACGTCAAAGCCATGCCGGCGCAGGAACAGCGCGTCATAAGCGAGGGCCATGCCGTGCTGTTTCGGCCATGCCGCAGCACCAAAGCTGCCCAGGCCGTGAACGAAGACTACGCGCTGCTTATGCATTGGTTCAGCCTATTCCACGGCCCTGACATCCCAACTGCGACGCGGTGGGGATGTCAGCCGCGGCCTATTTGCCGAGGAACTTATCGAAGCCCTTGGGAAGGTTGAGCGATGAGGGATCGAACTCTGCCGCGCCTTGGCCGAAAGCGGCACCCGACGGTGCTGCCGAGGCTGCGTTCGCCCGCTTGGCTTCGGCATCGCGCAGTTCCTGTGCTGCTTTGGCAGGGTTGCCTGAACGCGCCTTCTTCTTGGGCGCATTCTTGCCGCCCTTGCGGCCTCCGCCGGGGCCACCAAGGCCAGGCATCCCGGGCATCCCCGGCATGCCGCCGCCCTGCGCAAGTTTCTTCATCATCTTCTGGGCCTGGGCGAAGCGCTCCAGCAGGCCATTGACCTCGGACACGTGGACGCCTGAACCCTTGGCGATACGGGCGCGGCGTGAGCCGTTGATGATCTTGGGAGCGACGCGTTCGTGCGGCGTCATGGACCGGACGATTGCTTCGACGCGGTCGATCTCCTTTTCATCGAAGTTCTCCAGCTGCTGACGGATGTTTTGCGCACCCGGCATCATCATGAGCATCTTCTTCATGGAGCCCATGTTGCGGATCTGCTGCATCTGGGCGAGGAAGTCGTCCAGGGTGAAGTCTTCCTGGTCGGCGAACTTCTTCGCCATCCGGGCGGCTTCGTCCTTGTCCCAGGCCTTCTCAGCCTGTTCGATCAGGGTAAGGACGTCACCCATGTCAAGGATGCGGGAAGCCATGCGGTCCGGGTGGAAAAGCTCGAAGTCGTCCAGGCCTTCACCGGTGGAGGCGAACATCACCGGCTTGCCGGTCACGGACGCTACCGACAGCGCGGCACCACCGCGGGCGTCGCCGTCGAGCTTGGACAGCACGATGCCCGTGAAGTTGACACCTTCATCAAACGCCATCGCCGTGTTGACGGCGTCCTGGCCGATCATGGAATCGATCACGAAGAGGACTTCGTTGGGGATGATGGCCTGACGTATCCGGCGGGCCTGGTCCATCATCTCGGCGTCGACACCAAGACGGCCGGCGGTATCGACGATGACGACGTCGTGGAGCTTCTGGCGCGCTTCCTCGACGCCTGCCTTCGCGACCGCTACGGGGTCGCCGGCAGGGTGCTCGAGCTCGGAGGTGGCACCAGGGTGCGGAGCGAACACCGGGACGCCGGCGCGCTGACCCACCACTTGGAGCTGTGTCACGGCGTTGGGGCGCTGAAGATCGCAAGCAACCAGCATGGGGCTGTGGCCCTGGGCCTTCAGCCACTTGGACAACTTGCCGGCAAGGGTGGTCTTACCTGCACCCTGGAGACCGGCGAGCATGATGATGGTGGGGCCAGTCTTGGCCAGGCGGATCCGGCGTGTCTCGCCACCGAGGATCTCCACGAGTTCCTCGTTGACGATCTTGACGATCTGCTGGCTCGGGTTCAACGCACCCGAAACCTCGGCACCCAAGGCACGTTCGCGCACGCGGCCGGTGAACTCACGGACCACTGATACTGCAACATCCGCGTCCAGCAGGGCGCGGCGGATCTCCCGGACTGTGGCATCAACATCAGCCTCGGTGAGGCGGCCCTTGCCACGAAGGTTCTTGAAGGTTGCTGTCAACCGGTCAGAGAGTGAATTGAACACGCGCCGTGCACTTCTTTCGATGGTCTGCGAATGGCGGCCAATGCGGCACACCAGAGTCTTGACGATTGCCCCCAGCAAACATGTCTCAACCCAACAAATCTGAATCGACTAGGGGACTCGACTATCTAGGGTACCAAGTCGCACCTGCAAGATGGCATGCTGGCACAGTGACCAGTAAAACAACTGTAAAAACGTTGCTCATCCTCGGCGCGTCCGGGGACCTGACAGGAAGGCTCCTGCTGCCCGGACTCGCCGGACTGCTGGCTTCCAGCAGGGCTCCCGGATTACGGCTGGCAGGTGCAGGCTCGGACCCCTGGTCTCCGGAACAATGGTGGGAGCGGGTTGCGGGTGCGTTCAACGCGGCCTCGGGCACGGCTGATGATGCCGGCCGTGCGGCACTGGCAAAAGTCGCTGACACCACCGAGTACCACCAGCTTGATGTCACAGCGGACGGTCCCCTGGCGGACCTCCTGGCCACCTTGCAGGGACCCGTCGCCATCTATTTCGCTTTGCCTCCCCACGTCAGTCAGAAGGCCTGCGAGGTACTTCACAGCGATCAGGTGCCTGCCGGGACCCGTTTGGTGATGGAGAAGCCTTTCGGCTCAGGCACCGAATCCGCCCACGAACTGAACAAGACGCTCGCGGCCCTGGTCCCCGAAGACCACATCCACCGCGTGGACCACTTCCTGGGCAAAGCCACGGTGTTGAACATCCTGGGCCTTCGATTCGCCAACCGGTTCCTGGAGCCCGTGTGGAACCGCGAACACATCGAAAAAGTGGAAATCGTCTTTGACGAGGATTTGGCCCTTGAGGGACGCGCACGCTACTACGACACTGCCGGTGCCCTCCGGGATATGATCCAGAGCCACCTCCTGCACATCATGGCTTTCCTGGCGATCGACGCGCCGGCAACCATCGAGGAGCGGGACCTGCGCGACGCCGTGGCAACCGTTCTGCGTGCCAGCAGCATCAAGGCTCCGTTCAAGGAGTCCACACGGCGGGCACGGTACACCGCGGGAACCCTCGGGGAACGGACGGTGCCGGATTACGCAGCGGAGGACGGTGTTGATCCGGCCCGCAATACCGAAACCCTGGCCGAGATCCGGGTGGAGATCGACAACTGGCGCTGGAAGGGGGTGCCGTTCATCCTGCGCTCCGGCAAGGCCATGGGACGCCGGCGCAAGGAAGCCGTCATTACCTTCCGCCCGGTCCCCCACCTTCCCAAAGGATTCTCCGGCGTGGACTCCCCCAACCAGTTGCGCATCGGCTTCGGTCCGGACGTGCTCCAGCTTGACGTCGATGTGAACGGCCCCGGCGACATCTTCACCCTGGACCGCGCCAGTCTGGTGACCCAGCTCAGCGCGGCCGGAATGCTGCCCTATGGAGAGGTGCTCGAAGGCATCATCAGCGGCGATCCCCTCCTGTCCGTCCGCGGCGATACGGCCGAGGACTGCTGGCGGATCATCGAGCCGGTGCTTCGCGCCTGGGAGAGCGGCGACGTCCCCTTGGAAGAGTACGACGCCGGCAGCGCGGGGCCGGCGGACTGGCCCACCGGCGTCGTGGACTAAAGACAGGCAGCGGCCTAAGATAGCAGGCCTCATGTCCTCCCACACGCGAAAGCGGGCCGGGTACCTTGACTGGTACCCGGCCCGCCTTTTTGGGTGAAGGACTTAGATTGCGGCCGAGCCGCGCTCCCCGGTCCTGACCCGGACTGCTTCGTAGACATCCACGGTCCACACCTTGCCGTCACCGGCGCGTCCGGTGTTGGAGCTGGCGATGAGGACATCCAGGATGTCGTCGGCCTGCTCATCCGTGGCGAGGACCTCAATGCGGATCTTCGGCAGCAAATCCACGTTGTACTCAGCTCCGCGATACACCTCGGTGTAGCCGCGCTGGCGGCCGTAGCCGCTGGCCGCGCTGACCGTCAGGCCCTGGACCCCGTAGGATTCGAGGCCTTCCCGGACTGCTTCGAGCTTTTCGGGGCGGACGATCGCTGTAATGAGCTTCATGCCTGGACACTCTCCTTGCCTTCTGCGGGGGTCTTGGCTGCGGCGGTTTCCGACTTTCCAGTCATGGCGTTGTGCAGCGGCTGGAAGCTGCCGCCGTGGCCGTTGACTCCGAATTCGTAGGCCGTCTCAGCGTGGAGGCTGAGGTCCACGCCAACGTTCTCCTGTTCCGTGGAAACCCTGAAGCCCATGGTCTTGTGGATGGCGAAGGCGATGATGGCCGTCATGATGGCCGAGAACGCGATGGCGATGCCGGCCGCTGCGAGCTGGGCCCACATCTGGGTCATGCCGCCGCCGTAGAAGAGGCCGCCACCTACGCCGTCGGCGGGAAGGGCGATGAAGCCCAGCGCCACGGTGCCGATGATGCCGGAGACGAGGTGGACGCCTACAACATCCAGCGAGTCATCGAAGCCCCAGCGGAACTTGAGGCCGACGGCCAGGGCGGAAGCCACACCGGCAACGACACCGAGCCCAAGGGCCCCGACCGGGCTGACGTTGGCACATGCCGGGGTGATGGCTACGAGGCCGGCAACCACGCCGGATGCTGCGCCCAGCGACGTCGGGTGACCGTCGCGGATACGTTCGGTGATGAGCCAGCCGATCATGGCCGCTGCGGGAGCTGCCAGAGTGTTGATCCAGATCAGGCCACCCTGCTCTGCTGTTGTTGCTGCACCGCCGTTGAAGCCGAACCAGCCAAACCAGAGGATTGCTGCACCGAGCATGACGAACGGGATATTGTGCGGGCGGTGGTTCGGGTCCTTGCCGAAGCCGCGGCGGTTGCCGATGATGAGGACCAGGACGAGCGCCGCCACACCGGCGTTGATGTGCACCACGGTGCCGCCGGCGAAGTCGATGGCCGGGCCGAGGGCCTTGCCGATTGCGCCTTCGGGACCGAACAGGCCGCCACCCCAGACCATGTAGGCCAGCGGGCAGTAGACCAGGGTCACCCATACCGGAACGAAGATGCTCCAGGCGCCGAACTTGGCGCGGTCAGCGATCGCGCCGCTGATCAGTGCAACAGTGATGATGGCGAAGGTGGCTGCGTAGCCAACCTTGATGAGCCCATCAGGGGTATTGATGCCTTCGAGGCCGAAGGTGGCAAACGGGTTGCCCACGATCTCCATGAAGCCCTCGCCGGAGCTCATTGAGGCGCCCCACAGCACCCAGACGACGCCCACGATGCCGATGGAGATAAAGCTCATCATCATCATGTTCAAGGCTGCCTTGGCGCGTGTCATGCCGCCGTAGAAAAATGCCAGACCAGGTGTCATGAACAGCACAAGCGCCGCCGCCACCATGACCCATACGTGACCTGCGGTAAGTTCCATGGTGCACGTTCCTCTCTTGCTAGATCTGCGGTTCAACCGCTGTCCTGACGCCGTTTGCGTCCTGCTTAAGAGTTTTGTGCCGCCGTGTTTCACCTGCTCGGGTTTTATATTGCGCGCTGGTTACAACAACCTCCCCAACGTAAATGGTGCATATCTCCGGTGTTACGGATATGTTTCAGGCGTCGGACTTCTCTGGAAATCCCCGGTTTTTGACCATCCGGCCCACCACGGCCCCACATCACCTGAAGGACCCGCCCCGTATGACGCAGCCGCCCAGATCCGTCAAAGCTCCAAGGATCCGGCAGGACAAAGCCCCGTTGCCCCGCGACATTAAGGTGATGTTGGCTGCAGCGTTCCTGATCGCCTTGGGGTTCGGGCTGGTGGCGCCCGTCTTGCCGCAATTCGCCGCCACCTTCGACGTTGGCGCCACGGCTGCCGCTGTGATCGTCAGCATCTTCGCCTTCATGCGCCTGGTGTTTGCTCCGGCAGGCGGTGCCCTGATCGGACGCTTTGGAGAACGGAACGTCTACGTCTCAGGCCTGCTGATCGTGGCAGTGTCCACGGCGGCGTGCGCGTTTGCCCAGGATTACTGGCAACTGCTGATCTTCCGTGGCCTCGGAGGAGCCGGCTCCGTCATGTTTACCGTGGCCGCGATGGGACTGCTCATCCGCCTCGCACCCCCTGAACGACGAGGGCGGGTCTCCGGCGCGTATGCCTCAGCCTTCCTGATCGGCAGCGTCCTCGGGCCGGTAGTAGGAGGTCTGCTGGCAGGTTTCGGCCTCCGGGTACCTTTTCTGGCATACGCAGGAGCGCTCCTGGTGGCGGCGCTGGTGGTCCGGACCATGCTGAGCGGTGAGGGCAACGCCGCAGAAGATGCTGAGCCGGCACCGGCCATGACCCTGAAGGAAGCTCTGTCCGATTCCGCTTACCGTGCCGCGGTGTTCTCGAGTTTCGGTAATGGCTGGGTGACGTTCGGTGTCCGCATGGCTACTATTCCACTGTTCGCGGTGGCTGTCCTGCAGTCCAAACCTGAGACGGCAGCCTGGGCCTTGGCCATCTTTGCGGTGGGCAACGCCTTGGCGTTGACCTTCTCCGGGCGTTTGGCCGATGCCTGGGGACGGAAGCCCCTGCTGATCCCCGGACTGCTCATCACGGGCGCGGCCACCGGCGTTATCGGCCTCACCACGGACCTGACCGGATTCCTTGTCGCTTCTGCGGTGGCTGGGTTCGGATCCGGCTTGTTGGGCCCGGCCCAACAAGCCGCCGTCGCTGATGTCATTGGCAGGGGACGCTCCGGAGGCAAGGTGCTCGCGGTCTTCCAAATGGCTGCGGACACGGGTGCCATCATCGGACCGGTTGTGGCGGGCCTCCTGGCCGACCAGCTGGGCTATGGCTGGGCGTTTGGCATCACAGGTGGCGTTCTGCTCCTCACGGCAGCAGGTTGGTTACTGGCCCGGGAACCCCTTAAACCCAAAAACTGACGGGCAGCCTTGGTGCGCCCTGAGTCCTCAGGGCGCACCAAGCTGCCAGCCAGTTGAGTGCGGAGGGTTTGGACCCGCGCTAGTTGAGCAGTGCGTCCACGAAGCTCTCGGCGTCGAACGGTGCGAGGTCGTCGGGGCCTTCGCCCAAGCCAATGAGCTTGACCGGCACGCCCAGCGACTTCTGGATGGCCACAACGATTCCGCCCTTTGCGGTTCCGTCCAGCTTGGTCAGCACGATGCCGGTGATATTGACCACCTCGGCGAAAACGCGGGCCTGGTTGAGGCCGTTCTGCCCGGTAGTGGCGTCCAGCACCAGCAGGACCTCGTCCACTTCAGCCAGCTTCTCGATGACGCGCTTGACCTTGCCGAGTTCGTCCATCAGGCCGGTCTTGTTCTGCAGTCGTCCAGCGGTATCCACCATGACAACATCGACCTCCTGGTCGATGCCGGCTTTCACGGCCTCGTAAGCCACCGAGGCGGGGTCGGCGCCGTCGATGTCGGACCTGACGGTAGGGACACCTACACGCTGTCCCCACGTGGCCAACTGCTCGGCAGCAGCTGCGCGGAAAGTATCAGCGGCCCCCAGCAGGACGTCCTTGTCTTCGGCAACCAGGACGCGTGCCAGCTTGCCCACCGTGGTGGTCTTGCCCACGCCGTTCACACCAACAACAAGCACGACGGCGGGACGGTCACCCTTGCGCTCGACGTTCAACGAGCGGTCCATGGAGGGATCCACCAGCTTGATGAGTTCCTCGCGGAGCATCGCCTTGACGTCCTCGGGGCTGCGGGTGCCCAAGACCTTCACGCGCTCACGCAGCGCATCAACCAGCTGCATGGTGGGTTCGGTGCCGAGGTCGGCCAGGAGGAGGGTTTCCTCCACCTCGTCCCACACGTCTTCGTCGATCTTGTCGCCGGACAGCAGAGCCAGGAGGCCCTTGCCCAGGATGCTGTTGGACTTGACCAAGCGGGCGCGCAGGCGGGTCAGGCGGCCTTCAACCGGCGCAGGAGTGTCGATGGCAATGGTTTCGAGCCCGGCGGCATCATCGGGCACATCCGCGCCCTCGACGGTTCCGTCAAAGGTGGGAGCCGGGGCCTTCACCGCGTCCGGGCGCTCTTCCACCAAGGTTCCGCCGCCCGCTGCCGACGACTGCAGGGGGTCGTTCGCATCCCGGGTTCCGGGGTATTTCGCTCCGGACTTCCGGGCCTTCAGGAGTACCGGCACGAGTCCGCCGACCACCACGAGGGCAGCGAGAATGGACAGAATTATGGGTAGGAAATCGTTCACTCCCCTACCTTCTCATAAAGCTACGCCCCGGCACCGAGCCTCTGGCTGATGACGGTGGAGACGCCATCGCCCCTCATCGTCACCCCATAGAGGGCGTCTGCCACTTCCATGGTCCGCTTCTGGTGAGTGATCACAATCAACTGGCTGGACTCGCGCAGTTCCTCAAAAATGGTGATGAGCCGGCCCAGGTTGGTGTCGTCCAGTGCCGCTTCCACTTCGTCCATGACATAAAACGGCGACGGGCGGGCTTTGAAAATTGCCACCAACAGTGCCACTGCCGTGAGGGAACGTTCACCACCGGAGAGCAGGGACAGCCGTTTGATCTTCTTGCCCGCGGGCCGTGCCTCCACTTCGATTCCCGTGTTCAGCATGTCGTCGGGATCCGTGAGTACCAACTTTCCCTCACCGCCGGGGAAAAGCCTGGCAAAGACGTGGTCGAACTGGGCGGAGGTGTCGGCGAAGGCCTCAGTGAATACCTGCTGGACCCGGGCGTCCACTTCTTTGATGATGTCCAACAGGTCTTTGCGGCTGGATTTGAGGTCTTCGAGCTGCGAGCTGAGGAACTGATGCCGTTCTTCCAGTGCGGCAAACTCCTCCAGAGCCAGGGGGTTCACTTTGCCCAAGGCAGCCAGCTCCCGCTCAGCCTTTCTGAGTCTTTTCTCCTGCTCAGCCCTGACGAACGGAATGCCGTCCACTATTGCCTGGCCATGCTCATCAACGGGTGTCCGGAGCTCTGCCCACTTGTCGGCAGTGGCTCCGGCGGGCACTGGAACAGGCAGCCCGGGTCCATAGTCTGCCACGAGTTGTTCGCCGGACAGGCCGAGTTCCTCTATGGAACGTGTCTCCAAGGCCTCGATACGCAGGCGCTGCTGGGTCCGCGCCATCTCGTCCCGATGCACGGAGTCCGTCAGTTCGGCCAGCTCCTTCGCCAAGGCCTCATTGCCGGTCCGGACCAACGTCAGCTCCGTCTCCAGCCGTTCCCGGGTCTGCTCTGCGAGGTCGCGCTCCCAGCCGGCAGCCTCCACCGAGACATCGATGAACCGCAGGGCCTGTTCCACCGCTGAAGCCACTGCTGCCGCACGCTGCGCCTGGGCTCGGCGGCGCTGGGCCCTACGGGCCGCCTCTTCACGGGCGCGCCGTTCCGTTGCGGCCGCCCGCTCAAGCGACGCGGCCCGGTTGCTGATCGCCCCCAGTTGCTCTTCTGCCGTCCTGAGGGCCAGGCGGGCTTCTGTTTCGAAGGAACGGGCCATCCTGGCTTGCGCGGCCAGTTCGTCGCGCTGATCCGTGGATGGTTCCTCGTCCGGGGCCTCCTGGGCGGCGGCGAGGCGTTCCGCGGCGACTTCAAGATCCAGTTGGGCTTCAGCGATGTTGGCTTCGGCCTTGGCCATGGAGGCGGCCAGCCTGTCGCTTTCGCCCACGGCACTGCGAAGAACGGAATTCAGGTGGCCCAGGCGCTCCGCCACTGCAGCCAGTCGGGCATCGGACTCGTGCAGGCGTTCCAGCGCGGCGTCCGCACGGTCCTGCGCTTCAGCGCGGCGGGACTGGGCGCCTGCCAGGGCAAAACGGCCCCGCTCCAAGCGGGCAGTGACCTCCTGGAGGCGGGCACCGGCGTCGTCCACTGCTGCCTGGACTTCCAACAGCGACGGCGCTGTGGCCGAACCGCCGGTGACGGTCAGGGACGTGAAGACGTCACCTTCCCTCGTCACCGCCTTCAGGTCCGGTTGTTCGGAAATGAAGGCCGCCGCGGCGTCAAGATCGTCGACGACGGCGGTCCCCGCCAGAAGGGCCAACACGCCTTCCGCTGCGGGATCGGAAATTTTCACGACGTCGGACGCCCAGCGGCCGCCGTGCGGAAGCGGCACGTCGGCTGGAGTATCTCCGTCAGCGGCGGAACCACCGGCGAGAACCAGGGCTGCCCGCCCGGCGTCGGCGTCTTTCAGGGATCTGAGGGCTGCTGCTGCACTTGCAGCATCTGCAACGACCAAGGCGTCCGAGGCGCTCCCCAATGCTGCGGCGACGGCTGCCTCGAAACCGGGCTCAATGGCCACCAACGCAGCCAGCGGTCCAAGAACGCCCTCGGCCGTCAGGAGGCTGCCGGAGCCATCCTTCCGGTTGAGTCCCAGTTGCAGGGCATCCCTGCGCGCTGTCAGGGCATCCCTCTCGCGGACAGCTTCCCGTTCCGCGGCTTTCAGTTCCTCAATTTCGGCAAGGACAGCATCCAGGACATCGTTCGCATTTTCGTAATCGGCATCCAAGCTCTCCTCGCCGTCCTCAACGCCGGCCACCTGGGATTCAAGCGCCGTGAACTCGCTCTGGGCCTTGCGGCGACGTTCATCGCCGGATGCGA
The DNA here is from genome assembly GCF_037402035.1 of Paenarthrobacter sp. CCNWLY172. NCBI lineage: Bacteria > Bacillati > Actinomycetota > Actinomycetes > Micrococcales > Micrococcaceae > Paenarthrobacter > Paenarthrobacter sp. CCNWLY172. The sequence continues at coordinate 376,056 of NZ_JBBEGB010000003.1, read as the reverse complement.
GGGATTCCCTGAGCCGGCCACGTTCAGCTTCGGCGGCTTCGGCCCTGGACCTGGCGGCCGCCACTTGGCCTGCAAGCCTGGCGAGCCCTTCCCTGCGGTCGGCAGCGGCGCGCAACATGGCCGTGAGCCGCTTGTCTTCGGCGGCCGCCAGCGATTCAGCAGCGTCCTTGGCCACCGTGGCTTCAAGAAGTGCGGCTTGCTTCGCCAGGATGTCATGCTGCAGGGCGGACTCTTCCTCGCGCACCCGGGCGGCCTGGCGTTCCAGCTGCTCCGGGTCCCGGCCTGTATCCGCCGCGGCCTCGGAAGAACCCAGAAGCCGGCGACGCTCAGAAGCAAGGGATCCAAGAGAACGAAACCTCTCCCGGCCGGCAGAGAGCTGGTACCAATGATCACGCGCGGCGTTGAGCTTCGGGGTTGATTCGGCTGCCTGCTGTTCCAAGGCAGCCTGGCGCCGACGTCCCGTCCCCAGTTCCGCCTCCACCACCTGGCGTCGTTCCTTCAACGCCGCTTCGTCGGCAACATCCTGTTCAAGACTTGTAGTGAGCTGCACCAGGTCATCGGCCAGGAGGCGGGCCCTGGCATCCCTGACATCGAACTGGACCGTCTGGGCACGGCGGGCGATTTCCGCCTGCTTGCCCAAAGGAGTCAATTGACGCCGGATTTCCGCGGTAAGGTCGCCGAGCCGTGCCAGGTTGGCCTGCATGGCTTCGAGTTTGCGGACGGTCTTTTCCTTGCGGCGGCGATGCTTGAGGATTCCTGCTGCCTCTTCAATGAAACCCCGCCGGTCTTCCGGTGTGGCGTGCAGGACCCTGTCCAGTTGGCCCTGGCCCACAATGACGTGCATTTCGCGACCCAGGCCGGAATCTGAGAGGAGTTCCTGGATGTCCAGAAGCCTGCAGGGTGCGCCGTTGATGGCGTATTCGGAGCCGCCGGTCCGGAAGAGTGTCCGGGAGATGGTGACTTCGCTGTAGTCGATGGGGAGCGCGTTGTCCGCGTTGTCGATGGTGAGGGAGACATGCGCACGGCCCAGAGGCGGCCGGCCGGACGTGCCGGCGAAGATGACATCCTCCATCTTGCCGCCGCGCAGGGTTTTTGCACCCTGCTCCCCCATCACCCATGCCAAGGCATCAACCACGTTGGATTTACCCGACCCGTTGGGACCGACGACAGCAGTGACGCCGGGCTCAAAGTCGAACGTCGTAGCCGACGCGAACGACTTGAATCCTCGGACAGTCAAACTTTTCAGGTGCAAGGCGCTTCGGTTCTCCTGGGTGGCCGTTGTATCCCCTAAATCTACTGCCGTTTGAGCGAAATCCATGGATCTGTTGCCGGAACGCCTTGTGATCGGCCGGACACACCCCTACACTCCTGCCAAGGGCTACTTGGCCTGTTCGTTCCGGTGATCCGGCTGCAGCATGAACTTTGGTTCTGCCACTGCCGGATCCGGTCCCGATCTTCGGAACGTCGAGCCAAGTGCACAATGCCCCATGTTCATAACTGAAGATCTTGGTTTGACCCTGGCTGGGGAGCGGCAAGCAGGGCCCGTGTATGAAATCGCGGACCCGCATATGCATTTTCGGCGCGCCACCCCCAGGAGTTCTGATGCCCGGTACTTCAGCCAACCGACCCCAGCGAGTCCTCAAGGGTTTCCTCGTGCCCTTGGTGATCGCCACGGTGGCGGCCCTCTTGCCCCTTACTGCGCCAGCGGCGGTGGCTGCGGGTCCGTGCGACCCTGTAGTGAACGCCGTGGTGTGCGAGAACTCCAAGACGGGGAGTCCCGCCTCCGAGTGGGATATTGATGGTGCCGGCGACGATACAATCCAGGGATTTTCCACGGAAATTAGTGTCAACGCCGGCCAACCCATCCGCTTCAAGGTGGACACTAACGCGCCCAACTACACCATCGCGATTTACCGGACAGGCTGGTATGCGGGCAATGGAGCCCGAAAGGTCGCCGATGTCACGCCGTCAGTCCTCAGGCAAAACCAGCCAGCTTGCCGGACTGATGTCACCACCGGAATTTACGACTGCGGCACTTGGGCGGTATCTGCAACGTGGCAGGTGCCCTCCACGGCCGTATCGGGTGTCTACATTGCGCTCCTCCGTCGTCCCGATACGGGCGGCATGAGCCACATCACGTTCGTCGTCCGCAACGATGGCAACCGTTCTGCCGTGGTCTTCCAGACCGCGGACCAGACCTGGCAGGCGTATAACTCCTACGGCGGGGCTGACTTTTATCAGGGGGTGAACGGCCGCGCCTATAAGGTCAGCTACAACCGTCCCGTGGCAACCAGGGGAGGTCCGGATGGCCGGGACTTCTATTTCGCCAACGAATACCCCATGGTGCGTTTCCTGGAACAGAACGGCTACGACGTCAGCTACATCAGCGGCCTCGATGCTGACCGCAACGGCGGAGAATTGCTGAACCATAAGGTATTCCTGTCAGTAGGACACGACGAATACTGGTCAGGTCCCCAACGGGCCAACGTCACGGCGGCGCGGGATGCAGGGGTGAATCTCCAATTCCTTTCGGGCAACGAAATGTATTGGAGGACACGGTTTGAGCCATCGATCGTTGACGGTGCCGCCAACCGGACGCTGACCTGTTACAAGGAAACATGGGCAAATGAAAAGATTGATCCCACTGCCCAATGGACGGGCACGTGGCGTGATCCCCGCTTCGCGGCCCAAGCCAACGGCGGCGGCCTGCCCGAGAATGGCCTGACAGGCACGCTGTATATGTCCAACTTCTCAGACCTGCCCGTGACGGTGTCCGCGGAAGAAGGTAAGACCCGGCTGTGGCGCAATACGCCTTTGGCGGCGCTTCCCGCCGGTTCATCCGCAGCGCTGGCTCCCCATACTGTGGGATACGAATCAAACGAAGACCTGGACAATGGATTCCGTCCAGCAGGTTTGATCCGGTTGTCCACCACAGTGGGCAACGTTCCACAATATCTTCAGGACTTTGGAAACACCGTGGCTCCAGGGACTACCACGCATAATCTCACCCTGTATCGGGCAGCCAGTGGCGCGTTGGTCTTCTCAGCGGGCAGCGTCCAGTGGACCTGGGGCTTGGACCAGATGCACGACGGCAATGGTGCTCCCGCCGATGCCCGCATGCGGCAGGCGCAGGTCAACATCCTCGCCGACATGGGTGCGCAACCCGCCACTCGCGCGGCAGGACTGGTCGCCGCGGTCGCCAGCACCGATACCACCAAGCCCACCGCCGCCATCTCCGCACCAGCCAACGGAGCTACCGTGACGCACGGCAGCTCCGTCACCGTTACGGGCACTGCCACGGATGTGGGTGGCGTTGTGGCTGGCGTCGAAGTGTCCACCGACGGTGGAACCACCTGGCACCCCGCCACGGGAAAGCAGAGCTGGACCTATACGTACATCCAGAAGGGCCTCGCTACGGCCACCATCCAGGCGCGGGCCATCGACGACAGCGCCAACATCGGTGCCGCCGCCACCAGGAACCTGACCCTCAGCGGACCGTACAGCGTATTCGGCCAAACAGTTCCTGTGGTCAAAGACTCAGGTGACGGTGGAGCCTACGAAATGGGTCTGCGGTTCACACCATCGGTGGACGGCTTTATCACCGGCGTCCGCTTCTACAAGAGCACCGCCAACACCGGCACGCATACCGGCTCATTGTGGAGCGCAACCGGCGAGCGCTTGGCGACAGCCACGTTCACCAATGAAACGGCGTCTGGCTGGCAAACAGCCCTGTTCAGCCAGGCCGTGCCTGTTGCGGCCGGCCAGAAATATACGGCGTCCTATTGGGCACCCAACGGCCACTACGCCACCAAAGACCATCAATGGGCGAGTTTCGGTTCCACCGACGCGCCGTTGAAGGTTGCTGGTGGTTTCGGGGCTGAACCGGCGGGCGTCTACAGCACCTCGCCGGGATTCCCCACCACCAGCTTCAACGGTGGCAACTACTTCGCGGACGCGCTCTTCAGCACGGTAGACAGCTCCCCCATGACCGTCACGGGCCACTCGCCCATTCCGTCGTCGTCGAGCGTGTCCGTGAACACCAAAGTTAGTGCTGTCTTCTCCAAGCCCGTCACGGCGGCCAGCGTCCAGCTGACGCTGCAGTCGCCGTCGGGACCTGTGGCCGGCACTACGGCATACGACGCCGCGACGCGGCGGGCGACATTCACGCCGTCGAACGCCCTGGCGTTCAGCACCCAATTCACAGCGACGTTGTCAGGCACCGATTCGATCGGCGGCCCAGTCACTGCCGGAGGGACGTGGTCCTTCACCACTGCAGCGACGTTGCCTGTTCCGGGTTCTTGCCCGTGCAGCCTCTTCGATGATTCCGTCACACCCGGGATCGCCGAACTCCGTGAAGGCGTGCCGTTGACCCTCGGTGTGAGATTCTCCAGCGTATCGGCTGGTGAAGTGCTGGGTATGCGCTTTTACAAGTCCGCTGGGAACACGGGCACCCACAACGGAGCCTTGTACACCGCGGCAGGCCAGCAGTTGGCCACGGTGGCATTTACCAACGAAAGTTCCTCCGGATGGCAGACTGCGATGTTCAGCCAGCCTGTCCAGATGGCTGCCAACACGGAGTACATCGTGTCCTATAAATCGTTGACGGGTACCTACTCGGCCACCACCAACGGCTTCGGGTCAGGGCTCAGTGTTGGTCCGTTGCGGGCGGCATCGGATGCCGGGGCGTACACCTACAGCGGCGACTTTGCCGCCTCACGATCGACCACCAGCTACTTGGTGGACGTCGTGGTGACGGTACCGAATCCGCCATTCACGGTCGGCTCACACTCGCCGCTGCCAAACGCTTCAAGTGTTCCACTGAACACCGCAGTCAGTGCCGTGCTGTCCGAGGCCGCGGTGGCGTCCAGCGTCAGCATGGCAGTCAAGGTGACGGGTGGCGCCGCAGTTGCCGGCGCGACGACCTACGACTCAGCTACCCGAAAAGTCACGTTCACCCCCACCGCTGCCCTGACCGCAGGGACCTCCTACACGGCGACGGTAACGGCAACTTCAGTCTCCGGACAACCTATGTCCGCCGGCGGAACCTGGACGTTCACGACTGTTCCCCCACCGCGTACCCCGGGTGTTTGCCCCTGCACGCTCTACCAGGACACCGTGACGCCCACAACGCCCAACGCCGATGACGGTGTCGCGCTGTCGCTCGGTGTCCGGTTCGCCAGCGATACGGCGGGCCAGATCACCGGGGTGCGCTTCTACAAGGCGGCCGGCAACACGGGAACCCACACCGGTTCGCTTTTCACTGCAACGGGACAACTCCTCGCAACTGTGACTTTCACCAACGAGTCAAGCACTGGCTGGCAAACCGCAACGTTCAGCCAACCTGTCACCATCGACGCCGACACTGAGTACGTCGCGGCTTACAAGACTCCCACCGGCAAGTACTCCTACACTGCCGGCGGATTTGGTGCAGGTTTGACGAGCGGACCACTGCGCACTGCTAATGACTCAGGTGCCTTCAGCTACAACGGCGACTTTCCCGGAGCATCGTCCACGGCCAGCTATCTGGTGGACGTAGTGTTCGCTACGCCCGCCCAGCCACTGACGGTAACCGAACAGGTCCCTGCCCCTGGCGCCACGGGCATTCCGACGGACGTTAGGCCATCCATCACCTTCTCGTCCGCCATCAACCCAGGAACATCGTTCACCCTGACGGCGAACGGCACTCCTGTAGCCGGTGCAGCTGCCCTCTCTGCGGACAGCCGGACCGTCACGTTCACCCCCACCGCGGCGCTGCCCAACAGCACCGTGATCTCGGCCAGCGTCAGTAATGTCGTCTCCCAACAGGGGCAGTCGTTCCCGACTACCAACTGGCAATTCACCACTGCGGCGCCCACCGTCCAGGTGTCCACGATCTTTGGATCGCTGACGCCCCAGATAGTTTCCGCGTCCGACTTCATGCCTGTGGAACTCGGTACTGCTTTCAGTGTTTCGCAGGCAGGGAACGTGACAGGCATACGTTTCTACAAGGGGGCCGGCAACACCGGAACCCACGTGGGTTCGTTGTGGAACTCGGCAGGTACGCGCCTGGCGCAGGTGACCTTCACCAATGAGACCGCCACGGGCTGGCAAACTGCCACCCTCTCCGCACCAGTCGCGTTGGTGACAGGCCAAACCTACGTAGTGTCCTACAGGGCACCCAATGGCCGCTACTCCTACACCTCAGGGTTCTTCAACCAGACTTACACCAGCGGGGTGTTCACCGCCAGTGGCCCGAACAACGGCCGCTACCGGTATGGATCCGGTGGCGTCATGCCGGCCAACTCCTGGAACGCGACCAACTACTTTGTCGATGTGGTGTACTCCTTCACCACCCCGGCGCAGCAGCAGGCTGCACCCGCTCCGTCGCCCACAGCTACTCAGACGGCCTCGCCCACACCGTCACCCACGGCAACGGCGACGGCTACTGCTTCCCCGGGCCCCTCGCCCAGTCCGACTCCCAGTCCAACCCAGTCGGGTGGGTTGCTCTGCGGGCTGCTGGGTACATGCTGAGGGTCTGCTGAGGCCAGCAGTATGCCGCCACCGAATACTCACCTTTCTTGGGAGACTTTTTCGGCAGAACGAAGGAGGACGTGTGCGAGTGTAAGGCCAACGACACACCACACAAGAGCGGCCAATACTGCGACCCCCCAGCCTTGACTGTCCTCCATTCTTAGCCAGCCAACTTGATAGGTAAGAGGGTTGAGCGCGGAGATAAGTTTGATGTACGCGGGCGCGGAATCCAGAGGATAAAAGAGCGGCGCAGCCAGAACCACCGGAAGTGTGGTCAGAGTGACTATCAGATCTCGCTTGGAGTAGGACTGGATTCTCGCTCCGGTCGCCGCACCGAATCCCACCCAGCCGCCTACGACCAAAGCGCCGATGAGCAAGTAGGCGCCCATATCCAAAGCGGTGAAAACTCCACCTCCGAAGATCAGCCATGCCACGAGAACCAGGAGCAGGACCTGGGCAGAGAATATCAAGACAGCGCATGTGACCAAGCTGAACAGGTATCCAGAGGTGCGACCACCTTGCATCATGAAAATAGCAAAGACACCCCATTTCCTGTCATTGGCCACATCGCTGACTGCGGCGGTGGCTGCCCGGAAGGCGACCAAGCAGATGACTCCGGACAGGACAAAGTTCGAGTAGTTGCCCTCACCCAAATCCATCGCTCCCCCAAGCCCTCCGCCCAGAAGAGCGAGATAGGCGATGGGTTCAATAAAGCGTCCTATATACACCGAACGCCAGTTCCACATTGAGAGAAAATGGAACTTGGTAAGAATCAGGGACCGAATCACGACTGACCCACCCGTGAGAGGTAGGCGTCCCAAAGGTCCTCGGACTGGGGGACAACACTCATGAATTCCCCCACAGGAAGATCCGAGATCAGGCTGCCATTTTCCATTGCGATGACCCTTGTACATCGGCTGGAAAAACGTGATGTCTCATGCGTGCTGATAATGGCGGCGGCACCATCGCGGCGGCGCCGCTCCAAGTAAGCAAACACTTCAGAAATTCCTGAGGGATCGAGACCTGTTGTAGGTTCATCAAGGATCATCAGGGGAGGATCTCCGGCCATGGCTCGAGCGATCTGGGTTCGACGAAGTTCCCCTCCCGACAAGGTCTCGGCAGTTTGATCAAGATACGGGGTCAGCCCCATGGCCTCACTGAGTTCCATAAGGTCCTGGCGCCCCCTCCGCAAGAAGCTCTTTTGGCGAAGTTCCAGTCCAAGGGCGATGTTCTGCCGTACGGTCAGGGACCAATCGATGATTTCCCTCTGGGGGCACCACCCTATTTCATCAACATCAACACAAAGTTCGACACTCCCCTTATCGGGCCTCGTTAGCCCACCGAGCATGTCAAAAAGTGAAGACTTTCCCGCGCCATTGTGACCCACAACGGCAATCACTTCACCTGACTCAATTTCCAATGAGACTCCGTCAACAGCAGGGCGCTCTTTACCTTTGTAATGTTTAGTCAAGTCTGAAGCTCGAATTAGAGTCATCGCATTAGTTCCATCTCAATAAAATTGGCAATGCATTCAGTACTGGTACCATCGGGGTATCGAACAGCAATTGCTTCAGCAGGTAACAAACTCTCCAGCAGCTCCGCGGGCGCACCACTGAACCACCCCAATTTTGGTGTTGACACGGATTCAATCACCATTTCACCCCCAGTTTTTGACAGGACCAGAACAAGATCAACACAACCCCCAGGTGAGTTACTTTCCCCCAGAATATCTTCAGGATGCACAAGTGCCACGAGTCCAGTATCCGGAGAGACCGATAAACGATGGTCAAAAGACGGGAGCGACGGTATCAGCTCGACCAAAGTGGACCGACGGAAGCCCAGCGGCATCTGAAATGTCTGGGCAGCGCTGTTAGCTGCCTCAAATATCATCAGGCTGTCACTGACAAGCTTCGATCCACGACGACAAAGTTCAAGCATCGTCGAGGTCTTCCCGACGTAGTGGTCTCCAATAATGGCAAGGACCCGGTCATCGGGGAGTCGGACTATCGCACCTGGATGACTTGCCAAGCGACCCCAAAGTCGGGAATGCAAAAATGGGGGAAGCGGGGAAGGCACTGTCGACCATGAAGTAAATTCGGAGACTTCCGGCGGCAAGCCATCGCGGCAAATGGTGATTCGCTTCCTCAGCCCATCCTTTGAAAGCAGACTTTGGAAGAACCCGCGCTCTGGCCAGTCCAGGCACTGGAGATGAACACTGACCTCAGGAGACGCACTGGGGGAAACAAACTTGCGGTAGAGGAACTCCAAGTCTTCGAAGTCGGCGGCTGTGCATGTAACCTCTACACCGACGCCAAAGAATTCCAAGAGCAGCATCTTTCCGAGGTTTGAATCCACGGATGGTGATCTCCCAGTCATTGTCTACCTTCCACGAGCACCAAGATTGCCTCCTGTGCCTGTGCCAAGTGAGTGCGGACATCAAACGAGATCTTGATGGTGCATGGCCCTAGCTTTTCAACATCGAAGTCCTCAGACGACTCCACAATGACAGTCCAAACCCATGCGGGCATCGCGGAACTAATAGCCGCACCAAAGTCCCTGGGATGCAGCGCCGCGGTAATGCCAGTGGGAGTATCAAATTTCTTCGCCTTAGACATAAAGGGCGCCAGCCATGGAGTCCGCTGCAGGGTAGCTTGCCGAATGCCCACCGGGCGCGTGAACGGGATGAAGCAGTGTTGAGCGGTTACAGGAACGGTATCGTCCGAAACGAAATGCCACCCCTCCTTGAGGAGGCCCAGCAGCAAAGAAGATTTCCCTACGGTTGAGGCGCCGTGAATGAGTAGGGCACGGTCAGGATCATCCCGCGGGGTTGCTGCGCAACCGTGGACCGTCCGCATTCGCGTCGACAGTGGAGGAAGGCCGAAGGGCGGCAAAGGAGTCGGCACCACCGACCTATTCACTGACGCGTTTCGCCAGACGCCTTCCTCGTCTTGTATCAAAACAACCTGGTCGTCCGCGACGTCCCACGTGAAGGGAACTGTGGGCGATCTCAGCCACAACCTGAACTCGGGCTCAACGTCGCTGGGCGCACTCCGATAGTCCTGAAAGTAGTAGTCAAGGTGGGCCCGATCATCATCATGATCAACGCGAACCTGCACTTGGACCCCCCAAAAGTTAAAGCTCAACGACCCGCGAGATATCTTCTCGCCCTCGATACCGGCCCCCCTAGTCATAAATGCCGTCCACATACAGACTGCAACCCGTATGGATGGACGAAACAAGGGTCTCAATATCTCCAACGGAGACAACTGCCATCTCTGGGCCCATATCGGAACGCCATGGGGACATAATCAGCGTGCACATACGATCTGCCGGATAGGAAGCTTTCACATATTCAAGCAACGGCATCAAGCGGGCCACTCGGTTCCCATTAATCCTCAGACTATCCGTACCAAAGTCCCCGACCTGTGAGAGCAATAAAGGGAATCTGGGATCAACAGCGACCTCATGCTGCATGAAAGTAGCCGCTTCGTACAGTTGCACTCCAGCATCAAACCGCTTACCAAGATCGATAAGTACCTGATCCACAAATGACGTCGCTGGCAGTGCCTTTGCTCGGAACCCCAGACTGGAGCATCTCTCCAGAAGGTTCCAGCCACTATTGACCAGGAAGAGCGGATGACCGTATGTCATGAAAGCAACCGACCCAAGGAAATGGTTGCGTTCTACATGGTCAAAAACAAATTCCTCCATGAGCTCGTAGGCCGTGACTGCATGATCAGTTGCTTCATAAGTCGACTGTAGATTGATAATATTTGATGTATATTGTTCGCGGATTTCTTTATCAAATGCGGTCAAGTGAAGGATAGTTGCGCAGCTGCGCAAAGCCTCATCAGTTTCTATAGTTCTCCGATTGAATCCGCCGATGCCAAGACCGACGAGGTAAAGGTCGGCCTTGGCATCAGGGACACGGAGATCTTCTCGCAAGTTTCGCAAGAAATACTCCTACACTTTAGCGGCTTGAAAGGACTTACATCTGAGTGAACTGGCGGTGGCCGCCACTCGCCTTCACTGTTTCTTCGATGGTCGGCACATAGACGGGAATGTAGGTTGAAGCGTCCGGCGAAACGAGAACTTCGTCAACTTCGACATTCTTTTCGAAAGTAGTCATTGCTTTCTCCTTCTTCAGTTGTGCCCGCAGGTAGCGTGACGTGACTCACGGTAACAGCAAAGGACTTGTTTGACAATTCATTAGATTTGGCGGAGCCCAGTTGACTTCAATTTTTAGAAGTATGCATATGACTTGCATCTCTGCCACATTTATGAGTTGAAACGCTTTTGCTGTTGACTTGCAATTGAATGGCCGACGTACTACTGCATATAATTTATGTCAATCGCGCACTGTCCGGGCTGAGGTGCCAGGTGGCAGGAGCAGATGTCCGACTCGCGGTGAATAACCCGCGCCTAGTGGGCTCAGCGGACGACGCTTGGAGACCACGCGTGGGCGATGAACAGGCTGGGCTGCGAGCCCGGTTCGGTGCCAAGCTGCCAAATGTTGCTGTCGCCCTCCACTGCATCATCTGCCAAGCCATAGAGCAGGTTCCGGTCATCCAGCCATTCGATCTGGTCATCCACGCTGCGCTTTTCCGCAAGAACCGTTTCCCGACCTGACGCGAGGTCAAGGACGGCGACCTTCCAATGGGCCACCAGCCCTCCGCCGTCGTTCTTCTTGTAAGCGATCCGAGTACCGTCAGGAGAAATCGACGGGCACTCCACATGGTCGTGAATGGCGGTGAGGGTTTTCGCGGACAGGCTCCCCCGGACCAGCCAGATACGGCCCGACGATGCCGCTGTGGCGTAGAAGACATCACCCTGTCCTGGCGCGAAGGTCACCCCCCAGATGTTCCTGTCCGTGGCAACCAGGCGCTCACCGTTAACCATCAACGCGAAGTCCTCAAGGTTTCCGGACGTACCCCCGGGCAAACTGATTTCAGTGGCTGTGGAAAATCCCGAAGCAGCGTAGGAGTGACCCGTGACAAAGACGGTAGTAGCGATCATGGAGCCGTCAGCGCTGACCCGGGTCCTGCTCGGAATGCCCGGGAGGGGCCATGAACGCTGGATCTGCCAGTCGCGGTTCATGACTGCTGCTTCGAAGGCGGTCACCAGCCCGCGGTTCGTCTTCAAGCACACTACAGTTTCGGCCGTTCCATGGACGCGGTCGCACTCTTGTTCACTCACCGCCCGCGTACCGCCCGGAGCGGACAGGGGCACAGTTGCCGCGTTGCCATAGCCCTGGCCCGACGCCGTGTTCCGGAAAAGGACAAAAGGGGCAGCCGGAAGCGGCTGGCCAGCAGTGATACCTACGGACGAAGCCGCGGTCCTGCTCTCTTCGAACCGCTGGTAGGCGCCCACCGCATAGATTCCGGCCGCTGCCAGCACGAGTGCTGTCACGGCGAGGAGAACACCCCACCGCGCCTTGCTGCCGGTCAGTGTCCCACTCATGCCCCGCTGCCCGCGTCCTGTTGTGCGGCTGGCCTGGCACTTCGCAGGATCACGGTGACAGCCACCACTGCACAGGCCAGGAGTCCGCTGGCCACCACCATCGCCGTCGACGCTCCCACGGCATACCAGAGCACGCCAAAGCCCGCGGAGGCGGTCATCCGGCTCAACGCCACCACCGTTTGGGCTGAAGCAATTCCTGTAGCAAGCTTCCCCGCCGGCGTGAGTTGGCTGGCCAAGGCGGCCAGGACGCCATCGGTTGCGGCGTAAAACGCTCCCAGGAGGACCAGGCACCCCACCGTGCCCCACAATCCACCGAAAGGCGCCGCAGCGAGAAGGTATGTTGCCAGCAAGGCGATATGCCCGCCCACAAAAACCGGAATTTTGCCCACCCTGTCAGCCAGCCGCCCCAGCGGAATTGCGAGGGCAAGGAACACCACATTGGTCCCGACGAACAACAACGGGAACCACTGGACGGCGAACGAGTCCCTGGCCTGCAGAACCAGGTAGATGAAGCCATCTCCGATGGTCACCACACCCAGAAGGCCTGCGGCGATCAGCAGCTTGCCCAGCCCCGGTTCCTTCAAATGGCTCCACGAAAAGGCAAAGAGACGCCGGTCCTCCCGTCCCTCAGTGCTCTTCAGGCCGTGGGCGCGGATATCCGGCACCACCAGTGCCAGGACGGCGACTCCGATCACCGCGAAGGCAAGAGACACCACAAAGACGGTGCTGAATCCGTTGGGAATCATCAACAGGACAAGGAAAGCGATCAACGGCCCGGCCGCAGCCCCTATATTGTCCAGCATTCTGTGAACGCCAAAGGACCGCGCCAAATGTTCTGGCTGGGCGGAGACCGAGATCAGTGCGTCCCTTGGCGCAGTGCGAATTCCCTTGCCGATTCTGTCACCGGTCACAATGGCCGCAATCGCCCAGAAACCACCGGCAAAGAGGAAACCGATTCTGGCAAGCATGGAAAGGCCATAACCGGCCAGCGCTATCCGTTTGGGGTGCCCGCTGCGGTCGGCTGCCCACCCGGCCGCAATCCTGACGATGGCACTGGCGCCTTGGTTGATGCCGTCAATGAAGCCAAACGCGATAGTGGACAGCCCTAAAAACCCCGTCACGTACAAGGGAAGGATTGCCGTGACCGACTCGGAAGAAACGTCCGTCACCATGCTCACGATGCCCAACCAGAGGATGACCGGGGACAAACGGAACGGCACCTCCGCCGCCAGTGCCGTTGCGTTGTTCCGTGACTTGTCCCGTTTACCGCCGCTGTGGTCTGAAAGCGAAATGTACATCGATTCCCTACTCCGCCCTCGTGTGCAGGCTGCCCAGCAGCTGGAAGCGCGAATTGCCGGTTCCCGTGGTGGCCACTGAAACCGTTACCGTGTCAGCGCCCCGCACAAAGCGTGCCGCTACCGCACCGTCCGGGGCCGGCGCGTCCTCGGTCCAAAAGCCGTGTGACACCAACGATTGGCGGAAGACGTCCAGGACCTCAGCCCTCGGCTTGGCAACAATGCCATCCGCTGCCAGCTGGAGGATGTCACCGGACGTGGAAACCGAGGTGGACCCAATCGTGGTCCCGGCCGGCAGCGACAGGACGCCGTCGGGCCAGCCGTCCACCAGCTCGCCCGACGCACTGCCGGGCTCCGGAAGTGCACCAGTGATGAGCGGTGCCGGCGCCGAAGGTTCAGGTAAACCTGTTGGCGTGGCAGCGACGGGAGGCAGGACTTCGAGGGGCTTGGCCGTAGATGGCCCGGCATTACCTTCTGCTCCGCTTGTCCCGTTGCCGCTGCCCTCGGTAGCTGTGCCCCCGGTTGCGCTGTTCGCAGCGTCAGGAGCCGGACTGCCGGATGTCGGCGCGGTCGCGCCGGGTGAACCGGCGCCCGCGGCAGGGGTGGAACTGGACGACGGCGGAGCTTGCGCGGACGTGGCTCCCTGCCTGGCCATCTGGTCGAATACTACGGCCACGGCGGCAATGAGCACAGCAAGGCAGATACCTGCTATGACCAGCCGCCGCGCCATCATGGCGTACCCGGACCGGATGGGCCGCGGAAGCGGCAGTTGGATCGTGCATCAAGAACGGCTGCGGGTAGAAGTGACGCCACCCGGATTGAGGTGGCGTTGATCCTTGCGATGGCGATTCGAAGCGCCAAGCTGTTCATGGGGACAGTCTGCCATTGTGATCCGGATTCCGGAACAGTTTTGGCCCTACCAACGTCCGTTCCGTGGCCGGGGTTGGCATACGGGACACGTATAGGAGGAACGGTTCATGAACTGTTCCCTTTTCATGACACTGTGAAGGCCGATCGCCTCGCACCGGCTGCACAGTTCGCCGGCACGCCCGTACGCATTGAGGGACCGTGCAAAGTAGCCGGAGTCGCCGTTGACGTTCACGTAGAGGGAGTCGAAGCTGGTTCCGCCAGCGGCCAATGCGGCGTTCATGACGTCCTTGACCGCTTCAACCAGTTTCCCGGCATCCGCACGGCGCATGGTGTCCGTAGCCCTGGCGTAGTGGAGGCGGGCGCGCCATAAGGCTTCGTCCGCGTAGATATTGCCGATGCCGGAGATGACTGACTGATCCAGCAGCGCCCTCTTGATGCCGGTCTTCCGGCTCTTGATCCTTCGGTAGAATGCGTCGAAGGAAAAATAGGGATCCAAGGGATCCCGGGCAATGTGGGCGGCTTCCGCCGCGATCTCCGGCAGTGGTGTTTCGCCCAAGCCTCCGGGGCCGCCGTCCGGCGTCGGTACCAAGGACGTCACGAACAGTCCGCCGAAAATTCTTTGGTCCACGAACCGCAGCTGTTCCGGCATGCCGTCCGCCGGGCTGAGCTTGATCCTGACTTTGAGGTGTTTTTCATCCGGAACATCCGGGTCCTGCATCAGCAGTTGGCCGCTCATTCCCAGATGGGCCATCAGAGCCACCGCAGGGAGGCTTTCAGCTGCACCTGGGTCGGTGTGGGGCAAGCCCGGCATGGCAAGGGGCATCCAGAGGAATTTGCCTCTCCGCACCACATCCAGCACCGTGGCGTGTTCCAGGTTCCCGATGAAGTCCTCCGCTCCGAGGGCATGCCGTCGGATGGACCGCGGATCAAGGACATCGACGCCGGTCACGGAACGGCCGCGGACCCAGCGCGCCAGGCCGCGGCGTACTACCTCTACTTCGGGAAGCTCAGGCATCGGGGCTCAGGCGGATGCAGGACCGGCAGCAGTCGGATCCAAGGCAGTCAAAGCACGCCAGGCGTCGGCGGCGGCTTCCTGTTCCGCTTCCTTCTTGGAATGACCCGAGCCCCGTCCGTAGGGGGTTCCGCCGATGTTCAGCACGGCTTCAAAAGTACGGGCATGGTCAGGTCCGGAACCTTCCACGGCATAGTGGATGGCGCCCAGCTGCCGGCTGGCAGTCAGTTCCTGGATGCTGGTCTTCCAGTCAGTTCCAGCACCAAGGGCTCCGGCGTCCTTCAGGAGCGGACCCACCAGCCGCATCACTAATTGGCGGGCAGTCTCCATGTCGTTGGACAGATAGGTGGCGCCAATCAAGGCTTCCATGGTGTCGGCCAGAATGGAGGCCTTGTTCTTACCGTCAGTCAGCTTCTCGCCTTGCCCGAGGTAGATGAACTCGCCAACGCCAATTGCCCGGCCGATCCCGGCCAAGGCGCGCGTACTGACGACGGCGGAGCGGCGTTTTGCAAGTTCGCCTTCAGGCAGGGTGGGGTTCTCACGGTACAGAGAGTCAGTAACCGAGAATCCCAGGATGGAGTCGCCGAGGAACTCGAGGCGCTCGTTGGTGGGAATCCCGCCGTTCTCATACGCGTATGAGCGATGTGTCAGAGCAAGACGAAGCGTCTCGGTGTCAATCGAGACACCGAGACGCTTCAGAAGCTCTTCAGTTGAAGACATCCTTAGTCAGCCTGTACGGCAGATTAGGCGTCTGCGACCTTGCGGCCCTTGTATTCAAGGAACAGCGCGGTGCCGGCAGAGTCAGTAACGACCTTTGCCTGGTGCGGCAGGCTGTAGGTAACCTGACCGTTTTCGATGGTCTTGACCAAGTTGGGGGCAGTTGCCTTCCACTGGGCACGGCGGGCGCGTGTATTTGCGCGAGACATTTTCCGCTTGGGAACAGCCACGGCTATCTCATTTCTCTCTTAGACGAACACTTACTAATCGGTTTGCCGGTCAGTCTTAGCCAGATCAGCTAGGGCAGCCCAGCGAGGGTCAATGACCTCGTGGTGGTGCCCCGGCTCGTCTTCCAGGCGCGCTCCGCATTCGGAGCACAGACCCTGGCAGTCTTCCCGGCACACCGGCTGGAACGGCAGCATAGTGACAACTGCGTCCCGCAACACCGGCTCAAGATCGATCAGATCGTACTCGACTCGACGTTGCTCTTCATCGTCTTCTCCGCCCGAAAGCTCTACGCCTTCATAGAAGAAAAGTTCTTGCACATTGACTTCAAGGTCATACGCAAGGGGATCCAGGCATCGGCCACACTCGCCGGTTACATCGACGATTACGGTGCCGGATACCAGAATTCCTTCGTGTACGGCCTCAAGGCGAAGATCCAACTCGATATCCGAGCCTTCCTTCACGCCAATGAGCGCCACACCAAGGTCACTTGGCGCAGGTACATGCTCGTTGAGTGTCCGCATGGTCCCTGGACTGCGTCCAAGGTCCTTGACTACCAGCGCCAAGGGCGAACTTGCATCTCGCTTAATGAGAACTCCTGTAGAACATATGACCGACGTACCATCTTAGCCTGATCACGCTTGAGGACTCAAACTGACGCCGGGCGCGCATAAATGCGCGGTGGTTTCAGCTTGGGGCACTCCGCATAAGGGCGCGAGGTACCCATCAAGCCTACCCCTTGCGCGGGTGTTCCGTTGCAGGCTCGCCAGCGAGGAGACGTTTCAGTACTGACTTGGGCACGAAATCCGAGATGTCCCCTCCCAAAACGTTCACCTCTTTGATGAGTGTCGAAGACAAGTGAACATAGTGCGCTTCAGCAGGAAGGAACACAGTTTCCACACCGGCCAGCTGACGGTTCATGGTGGCCATGGGCAGTTCGTAGTCAAAATCGGACGATGAGCGGAGGCCCTTGACGATGGCCGATACGCCCCGGTGGCGGCAGTACTCAGCCAACAGTCCTTCGCCCATGGGCTCCACGATGATTCCGCGAAGGGACGCCAGCGTTTCGCGTGCCATTTCCATGCGGTCTTCCAGGCTGAACCTGTACTTTTTGGCGTAGTTGGTGGACACGGCCACAATGACTTCGTCAAAGAGGCCGGCCGCCCGGGCAATGACTTCGAGATGTCCGTTGTGGATGGGGTCAAAGGATCCAGGGCATACCGCTCGTCTCATGAGACGAACCTACCCCATAGCTTCGCCGGGATACCATGGCAGACATGGCATCCGCAGGCAGCAGCCCCTCCCTCGACACGAGCGCCGGCACCACCCCAGGTACCAGAACAGCACCTTGGCAGCGGGCCGCAACCGGAGCCAATCTACTCTCACCCGAAGGAGGGTTGGGAGTGACCATCTTCGAGGAGATGACCACACTTGCTCTCTCCACTGGAGCCATCAACCTTGGCCAGGGTTTTCCTGACGAAGACGGGCCCGATGAAATCAAAGCAGCAGCCCAAACCGCCATAGCCTCCGGGGCCAACCAATACGCACCCGGCAAAGGCCTTCCCGTTCTAAGGGAAGCGATCACGGCACACCAACAGCGGTTTTACGGCCTGGCCCCTGACCCTGACACCGAGGTCCTTGTCACCACCGGAGCAACGGAGGCGATCGCGGCAACACTGCTCGCCTTCACCCAGCCAGGTGATGAAGTCCTGACCTTCGAGCCCTTCTACGACTCCTACGGTGCCATCATTGGCATGGCAGGTGCCACGCACGTCACCGTTCCCCTGCTGGCACCGGACTTCCTCCCGGACCTCTCGGTCCTTGAAGGCGTCTTCAGTCACCGGACCCGCATTGTCCTCCTCAATAATCCGCACAACCCGACGGGCGCTGTCTTCCCCCACCATGTCCTGGCGAAGATCGTGGAACTGGCTGCCAGATACGATGCCATCATTGTCAGCGACGAAGTCTACGAGCATTTGACCTTTGGCGTGGACCACATCCCCATCACTTCCCTCCCAGGAGCAGCGGACCGGACCCTCACCGTGTCCTCGGCCGGCAAGACCTTTTCCTTTACCGGCTGGAAAATCGGCTGGCTCAGCGGTCCTGAACATTTGGTTTCTGCTGTGCGTACAGTGAAACAGTTCCTGACCTACAGTTCGGGGACACCCTTTCAGGGAGCCATTGCAGTCGGCCTCGGCCTTCCCGACGGGTTCTACACCGGCATTGCCAGTACGCTCCAGCACAAACGCGACATCCTGGCAGAAGGGCTGCGTGCGGCGGGGTTCGGGGTATGCATCCCCAGCGGCACCTACTTCATCAATGTGGACACCGCCCCCTTGGGTATCCGCGATTCCGTGGACCTTGCGCGGCGCCTGCCGGGACTGGTGGGAGTGGCCGCAATTCCGGTTCCTGTCTTCTGCCATCCAGAGGGGGCAGCGCGCACCCGCAGCCTGCTGCGCTTCGCTTTCTGCAAAAAGACATCCGTCCTGGAAGAAGCAGCCGAACGCCTCGCCTCGCTCAAGGACCGGCTCTGAATACCACCGGCTCCGGACACCACGTCGCCTCGCGCTACCTCCGGACCACGGGGCAGCACGCCACCATTGACGCGGATACCCTCATTGAGGGCAGCTTCATCCTCAGCATCGGCGGGGCCGAGCAATCGCACGTCAACCTCGCGGATCCGCGGGAGATATTTTATGAGTACCTGCGCAGGATCGGTCATGTAGTGGATTTGGCTGCGGCGCCCGGGGCACCCATCCGCGCACTGCATCTGGGTGCAGGGGCGTTGACCCTTGCCCGCTACATCCAGGCCACCCGCCCTGGTTCGGCACAGTATGCCGTTGAACTGGAACGCGAACTCCTGGACTTCGTGCTCCACAAACTGCCCATGCCCGACGGCACCACGCTGACTACCCACATTGGCGACGCGCGCGACGCGTTGGCGGAGCTTGACGCCGAGGTGACATTCGACGTCGTGATTCTTGATATCTTCTCCGGACCAGAGGCCCCGGCACACATCGCGTGCAGGGAATTCTACGAGGAGGCTGCCGCACGGCTGGGTCCTGACGGGGTCTTGATCGTCAACGTGGGAGACGAACCCGCCCTGACCTTGGTGCGGAGCCAGGTGACGGCCCTGCGTGAGGCCATGCAGGATGTTGCCGCCGTCGCAGAAACCGGCATGTTTGAGGGCCGTTACCCCGGCAACATCATTCTTGTGGGCACACGCAGAGGGTGGACGCCGGAGTGGACGGTGGAGTTGCTGGCCCGCGGCCCGCATCCTGCCGCTGTGCTCACCGGGATGGACCTGGACCGGATTGCCGGCTGAGATCCCAGCCCCGACCCGCTAGGCCGGTTCGGCGAACCATAGCTTGGTTTCGCCGTACTTCTTGTCGGCGAAGCACTCCATGGTCTCAGGCCACGCCGGTTCCGGGCTCCGCGAACTTCGCTCGACAACCACCACGGCGCCCTCATCCAAGTGCGGCGCGAGTTTTGCCAACACCTCGCTCAAGGCCGGTTCGTCCAAGGGGTACGGCGGATCGAGGAAGACCAAATCCCACAACCCGCCCGCATGTGCCCGTTCCAGGAACGATTCCACCTTGGAACGGTGGACCGAAACCTTCTTGCCGCCCAGGAGCTGGTTCACCAAGTCCGCATTGCGCTGGCAGACGTCGCTCGCCTTGGCGTCGAACTCCACCAGGTCCACGCTGCGGGCACCCCGGCTGGCGCTCTCAATGCCCAGGGCTCCCGAACCAGCGTAAAGGTCAAGGACACGGGCATCGGCGATGACCGCCAAGGATTCCAAGCGGGAAAAGAGAGCTTCCTTGACTCGGTCGGTCGTAGGCCGCGTGGCGGTTCCGGGGACGCTGGCCAGCGGGTTCCCGCCACCGACTCCCGCAATGATCCGGCTCACAGGAATGCTCCCGGTGCTGACGCGCCTTGCGGACCGCCACTCCTTGGTTTTCTAACCGCGCTCAAGGAACGCCTCCTTTTCAGGGTTCAAGTATTCGTCGATGGCTGCGGCAAGCCCCGGCTGGTGCTGGAGGGTGGGGTCCTCTGCAACAAAGCCCTGGGCGTCCGTGCGTGCGCGGGCAATGATGTCCTCATGCTCCAGGACACGGAGCAGCTTCAGCGTGGAGCGCCCACCGGATTGCGAAGCTCCCAGGATGTCGCCTTCGCGGCGGAGCTTCAAGTCTTCCTGCGACAGTTCAAAACCGTCTGTGGTTGATGCAACCGCCTCAAGCCGCCGGCGACTCGGATGCCCGGGTTCCAAGGTGGTCACCAGCAGGCAAGTGCCGGGCAAGCCGCCACGTCCTACACGCCCGCGAAGCTGGTGAAGTTGGGAAATTCCGAAGCGGTCCGCGTCCAGGATCACCATCAGGGTGGCGTTGTGGACATCCACGCCCACCTCAATGACGGTGGTGGAAACGAGCACTTTGACCTGGTTGGCGGCAAAGGATGCCATGGTCTCGGACTTCAGTTGCGGGTCCTGCCGGCCGTGGAGCGGTGCCACAGGGACACCGGCCAAGGCCGGTTCCTGCAGAAGGCTCTCGACGACGGCTGTCACCGATGCGAGCTCCCGCGCTGATCCTTCCTCCGCGAGCTCGGCGTCGCTGGGTTCGACCTCTCCCGGACTGAAATCGCCGTCGTCGTCCGTTCCAATCTTGGGGCACACCACGTACACCTGGTGGCCCGACTCAACCTCTTCACGCGACCGTTTCCAAATACGATCCACCCAGCCGGGGTTCTCCACCAGTCCCACCACATGCGTGGTGATAGGGGCCCTGCCAGCGGGAAGCTCATCCAGGATGGAGGTCTCAAGGTCTCCGAAAACCGTCATCGCCACGGTGCGGGGAATGGGCGTTGCCGTCATGACCAGCAAGTGGGGCGGCCGCTGCGCTTTGGCCCGAAGGGCGTCCCGTTGCTCTACGCCGAAACGGTGTTGCTCGTCCACCACAATCAAGCCGAGGTCCTGGAAGCTGGTCTTGTCACTCAGCAAGGCGTGGGTGCCAATAACGATTCCGGCATTGCCCGAGGCTGCGTCCAACATGGCCTGTTTGCGTGCCGCCGTCGGCATGGAGCCCGTCAGCAGCGTCACGTGGACGGACTCATGCGCCGGGTCCCCGCCAAGCATCCCCGCCCCACCGAAGACATCGTCTCGTGCCAACGATCCCAACGTCCGGCGGATCGAGTGGAAGTGCTGTGCCGCCAACACTTCCGTGGGTGCCAACAGCGCAGCCTGGCCGCCGGCATCCACCACCTGCAACATGGCCCTGAGGGCAACAACGGTTTTTCCGGAACCCACTTCGCCTTGCAACAGCCGGTTCATCGGCGCATCCCGCGCCAGTTCTTCAGCAAGCGTCTTTCCGACGGCGGACTGGCCGGCAGTCAGCGTAAAGGGCAGGTTCCGGTCAAAGCTGCTGAGCAATCCGTCGGCGCGGGGCCTGCGTGCGGTGGCTTCCTCGGCTGCAAGTTGGGCGCGCCGGCGCGCGAGGGCCGTCTGCAGGACCAATGCTTCCTGGTACCGGAACCGCTCCTGCGCCCGTTGCCAGTCCTTGGCGGTCTCCGGCGAATGGATCAAGCGGTAGGCCTCAGCCACGCTGAGCAGCCCGTCCCTGCGAACGATGCTCGCCGGAAGGGGGTCTTCCAAGGCGTCAAGGTCCATTGTCTGGAGCAAGGCCGTAATCACTTTGTGGATGGACCAACTGGTCAGCTTGGCGGTTGCCGGGTAAACCGGGATGGGCATCGCGGCAAGCTTTTCGGGGTCCATGGAACCTTCGGCTTCCGGATCCTCGTCCAGCAGCAGGAAGTCGGGGTTGGTCAGGCCAAGTGAGCCACCATAGCGGGTGACCTTGCCGGAGAACATGGCCCGCCGGCCTGCCTGTAGTTCCGCTTTGGCCCTGAAACCGTTGAAGAAGCTGACTTTCAACGTGCCCGGAGCGCCGCTTCCACCGGCTTCGTCCGTCACCACAACATCAGTGATGGAGCCGCGGCGGGCCCGCATCTGGCGCGTACTGTTGGACAGGACCCGTGCAATCAGGGTGACTTCCTCATCCAGCGGAAGGTTGCTGATGGGGGTCAGCTCGCCACGGCTGAGATACCTGCGCGGGAAATAGTTCAGTAGGGCACCTGTGGATTTGAGTCCCAGGTGCTTGTCGATGACTGCCGCGGACCGCTTGCCGATTCTGCGCTCGAGGGGTAGTTCCAGCTCAGTCATCATGCCGTGGCTGGCCTGTGATGCTGGGTTCCTGTGATGTTGGAACCTGTCCATCCCCGCTGGGCAGTGCCAATTGGCTGACGGCGATGTCCGTGGGCTCGCCCAGTGACCGAATCAGGGCCACTGCCGGGTCGGGATCTGGAACGTGGACGTGCACCCTCCACCGATAGCTTGCTTCAACCGTGGATTCCTCGTCCTCATCATCCTGGCTCCGGGCACCGCCAACCTGGCTCATGATGACCGAATCACCCATCTCATCCAGGCGCTGCCTCAGGATGGCTGCATTCAAGGGGGAAAGGTTGATGGTGCACATGACTTCCACGCCGTCGTCGGCCGGCATCCGCTCATGGATGTGGGGGTCCTGCAGCTTATAGCCGTGAAGCCCGTCCAGGAGTTCGTCCTGGAGTTCTTCGCCCAGGACTGCAGAACGCAGGCAGTCCAAAATCAGCAGCATGCCAACACCCCCGGCGTCCACCACGTGGGCTTCCTGAAGTTGTGCGAGCTCGCCTTCGGTTCGGACAACTGCCTGGTAGGCGGCTTCCACGGTGGCGTCAAGAGCGAGGGCAAGGGCGTGGTTGCTGTCGTCGGAGTTTTGGGAAGCATCCACGGCCTGCGCAGCGTCCGAAGCAGCTTCCAGGACCGACAGCATGGTTCCGGCTACCGGCTCACTCAATGCGGACCATGCCCGAATCTGTGCCCTGTTCAGCGCTGTGGCGAGCAACGGTGCACTCAGCCGCGATTTACCGCCCAACGGTTCAGCAGCGGCACAGAGGAAGACAGCGAACAGCGTGCCCGAATTCCCCCGGGCCTGCTCCATGGCGGCTTGGCCGGCGCGCGACAAGACTGCGCCGACATCATTACCCGTTTCGGTGCTGTCCGGGGCTGCCCCGTCAAGGGCGGACACTGCTGCGCGAACCGTGAGGTACAGATTGGTGCCGGTATCGCCGTCGGCCACGGGGAAGATGTTGATCGCATTAAGGCGATCACTGTGGTTGCCGAGGACCACCTCCGCCTTGCCGAGCCAACGTTTCATGGCGTGCGCATTCGCGGCGATCTTAGTCTGCAAAGTGATCCCATCCAACGGTGTCAGCAGCTTGCCCGGCGATCCGGACGCCGCTGCCTGGCGGCTCGACAACGGCTTGAACTGAGCCTATCGCAGTGAACCCCCGCGGCAGCTGAATTCCTGCTGGGAAGGTGGCAAGCAATCCGTGGTCCTCTCCCCCGCCCAGAACCCACGGCATCGGGTCGCGGCCCAGGAGTACTGCAGCCGGTTCCAGCGGCAGCGCCTGGGTCTTCAATGCCACGGGATCAAAATCCAGGGCAACATTGCTGGCTGCAGCGAGCCTGCTCCCGTCCCGTAACAGGCCGTCCGAAATATCCATCATGGCGGTTGCACCGGCGCGTGCCGCCAAGGGTCCTGCTGCCAAAGGAGGCTGGGGACGGCATTGGCTCTCCACCAAACCCCGCTGTTCTGTGTCCAGGCTGCCCATGGGAAAATTGCTTTCCAACAGTGCCCAACCGGCTGCGGCCCTGCCCAAGGTCCCTGCAACAGCCACGACGTCCCCGGGTTTGGCTCCGGACCGCAGCACAGGCGCCACGCCACCGAGGGTTCCGACGACGGCCACCGTCACCGCCAGCTCGCGGCCCCTTCCGAGGTCTCCGCCGGCAACAGAACAATCAGTGGCGCCCAGGCCAATGATTGCGGCAGTGAGGCCATCGGCGAATGACTCGACCCATTCGACGGGAGTGTCCGGCGGCATGGTCAGGCTCACGACAAGGGAGGTGGCGCTGCCGCCCATGGCATTGATGTCGCTCAGATTTTGCGCCGCAGCCTTCCAGCCGACGTCATATCCGGTGGTCCGGTATCCGTTGTTCCACTCCAACCTGAAGTCCTGGTCCTGGGTCTGGGTGTCTATGGAAATCAGGGCACGGCCATCCGGTGCAGCGATCAGGGCAGCATCATCTCCCGGTCCCAGCAGGATGCCGGGGCTGTGGTTCAGGCGCGGAAAGATCCTGGCAAGGAGCTCGGATTCCGAAAGGTCTTGGACGGTTATTTGTTCTGCGGGCACGGCTCTACGCTATCGCGATCCACTGACACAATAGTGCCGTGCACGTGTTGCCAAGCACGTGGGTGAATGTGACCGGGGTTACGTGGATCTGCCCGGCAGCCCTCGCGGGATAGGCTGGATGGATGCACCGAAAGACCCTCCGCCGGACAGCCCTGGCCGTATCCACAGCCGCTGTGGCCGTCCTTGCTTTGTCGGCTTGTTCCCCTGCCGTTGACGTCACGGCCGCCACCGACGCCGCCAATCCTGCCTGCGCCCCGATGATGGTTGCCCTACCCGACCGGATCGGCGACGCCGCACTCCGCAAGACCAACAGCCAGGCCACGGCAGCGTGGGGCGATCCGTCCCAGGTCATCCTCCGGTGCGGTGTAAATGTTCCCGGACCCACCACAGACCGCTGCGTGAGCGTCAATGACATCGATTGGGTCATCAAAGAAGGCGATCCCGTGTACACCCTCACCACGTTTGGCCGCGAACCGGCCACCGAGATCCTGATTGATCCGGTCAAATTGGAAGCAGCGAACATCAGCTCCGCAACCGTGCTCACTGAACTCGCGGCCGCGGTGGGCAAGATCAAGGCAACCGGCAAGTGCGTGGGCCAGGAAGACCTGCAGAACCTGCCGGCCGGCAAGTAGTACCGGCCGGACACGGTCAGCAGGCCACGGGTCAGCGCAGGCCGGTCTTACGGGTCAGCGCCAGATGAATCAGTTCGTCGATCAGCTCGCCATAGGCCAGACCTGACGCCGCCCACATCTGCGGGTACATGCTCTTGGGCGTGAAACCCGGCATAGTGTTGATCTCATTGATGATCAGCTCCCCGGCAGGGGTATAGAAAAAGTCCACGCGGCTGAGGCCTTCGGCTCCCACAGCATCAAAAGCCACAGCAGCCAGTTCGCGCACGCGGCTGATGGCTTCGTCCGGCATGTCGGCCGGGCAGCTCAGAGCGGCCGCACCGTCTTCGACGTACTTGGCAGCGAAGTCATAGAACTGGTGCTCCCCCGCTGCCACCGCAATTTCACCGGGCATGGACGTTCGGGGCGCGTCGGTGCCCCGTCCCTGGAGGACGGCACATTCAATCTCGCGTCCCACGATCCCGGCCTCGATCACCAGCTTCAGGTCATGCCGGCGGGCTTCTTCAATGGCGGCGTCCAGGCCCTCCAGGGAATCCACTTTCGAGATTCCCATGGACGAACCGGCGCGGGCAGGCTTGACGAATACGGGGAACCCGAGCTTGTCGACGCGCTTCCGGACAGCCTCGGCGTCGGTCAGCCACTGGCGGTCCGTCACTGCAATGTACGGTCCAACGCTCAACCCCGCGGACTCGAACACCACTTTCATGTAGTGCTTGTCCATCCCCACTGCGGAGGCCAGAACTCCGGCGCCAACGTAACGTGTGTCGGAGAGTTCCAGGAGGCCCTGGATGGTTCCGTCCTCGCCCCACGGCCCGTGAAGCAGCGGGAACACTACGTCCACGGAGCCCAGCTCCTGTGGCACGGCATTGGGCTGGGTCACGATCAGCTGGTGCTCACCGCCCACTTCGGCCAACGTCACAGTCTTTCCCGACGGCGCCACCTCAGGAAGCGCTGCGGAACTCAAGGACCACTGACTGGTGTCGCCCGAGGCCAGGACCCACTGTCCTGATTTGGCGATGCCAATGGGAATGACCTCGTACTTGCTCTTATCGATGGCCCCCATGACGCCCGCCGCGGTGACGCAGCTGACGGCATGTTCGCTGGAGCGCCCGCCAAAGAGAACCGCTACGCGGGGGCGGCCGGTCGCAGGGGTGGAGTGATCTGTCACCATCAGTAGTCGCCTTCGGACTTCAGTGCCCGGGCCAGCAAACGTGGTCCCAGGTCATCAACGGACATTCTGCCTTCAAGCACCGCTACGACGGCTGCCGTAATGGGCATTTCAACGTTCAACTTGCCTGCAAGCTCGTGCACGGCAGGGCCGGACTTGATGCCTTCGGCGGTCTGCGTCATCTGTTCTGCGACCTGTTCCAGGCTGAGCCCTTCTCCAAGCAACCGGCCGGCAGTGTGATTGCGCGACAACGCCGATGAACAGGTAGCCACAAGGTCGCCCAAGCCGGCCAGGCCGGCCATGGTGTGGGCTTCACCGCCGAGCGCCAGGGCGAGGCGGGAGGTCTCTGCGAGTCCCCGGGTGATCACCGAAGCCTTGGTGTTGTCGCCCATCTGCCGGCCTTCGCAGATGCCCACGGCAAGGGCAATGACGTTCTTGACGATTCCGCCGATCTCAACACCAACAACGTCCGTACTGGTGTACGGCCGGAAGTACGGCGCGGTGCAGGATAACGCGATCGCTGCGGCGGTATCAGCGTCGCTGCAGGCAACCACGGACGCAGTCGGTTGCTCCCTGGCGATTTCCATCGCCAGGTTGGGACCGGAAACCACTGCTACACGGGATGCGGTAAGCCCCAGTTCCTGCGCAATGACCTCGCTCATCCGTGCATCAGTCCCCAACTCCAGGCCCTTCATCAGGGACACCACCACGGCATCGGGGGCCAGCAATGGCTTCCACTCGCCCAGTTGCGGACGCAAGGATTGGGCCGGAACGGCGAGGATCACGAGCGTGGCGTCCTTCAGCACCTCCGCCACGTCCGTGGACGCAGTGATGGTCGCGGGAAGCTCAATGTCTTTCAGGTACTGGGCATTGCGATGCAGCGAATTGATCTGCTCCACCACTTCGGGACGGCGACCCCAGATCCGGATGCTGCGTTCAGCGCCGGCAGCCTCAGCGGCGTCTGCGAGGATTTTGGCAAACGTGGTGCCCCACGATCCGGCACCCAAAACCGCCACGATGTCCGGTGCGTGGACGTGGCTCTGGAGAATGGTCACTTACCGTCCTCCGGTTCCGGCGCCTCGGAGGATCCGCGCTCAACGAAACGTCCGTGCTTTGACTGTTTGTGAACAGCCGGATCCCAGCGTTCGGCGGGAGCGGGCTCGTTGCGCAGTGTGGCCAGCAGAGCGGTGATGGCGTCCATGATGACCTCGGTTGCCTCAGTCAGCGTGGCGCGGTCCATGGGCCGGTCCGCGAAGGCACTGAGGTCCACCGGTTTCCCGACAAGGACCCGAACCGTTTTGCGCGGGAAAAGGTGGAACCGCTTGGCATAGCGCGGGAAGACATCCTGCGCACCCCAGTGCGCCATGGGCACGACGGGCGCACCGGTCTGCAGGGCAAGCCGGGCGGCCCCTGTATGCCCTTTCATGGGCCAAAGGTCGGGATCGCGGGTCAGGGTGCCTTCGGGATAGATAATGATGGCACCGCCGGCGTCCACCACCTCTTTGGCGACCTGCAGCGAGTGGTTCGCTCCCGCCGTCGAGCGTTCAACGGGTATCTGTTTGGTGGCGTTCAGCAAGGCCCCGAGCACGGGCACCTTGAAGAGGCCCTTCTTCGCCAGGAAGTGCGGCGGACGCTGCTGGTTGTAGACCAGGTGCCCGATCACGATGGGGTCGATCTCGGTGCAGTGGTTTGGCGCCGCAATGAAACCGCCGGACGGAAGGTTCTCAACACCTTCCCACTTTTTGGCCATCAGGAGGTTCATCAATGGGCGTGCGATGCCCGCCAGCAGCACGAACGTGGCACGGCTCTTGGCCGATTCCTTCAAGGGATCCCCCGCTACTTGGTGGTGGTGATATCGAAGTCTGCGCCCAGGCCGGCCAACTTCTCGGTAAAGCGCTCGTAACCGCGGTTGATGATGTCGATGCCCGTCACCCTGGAGGTACCAGTGGCTGCCAGCGCCGCGATGAGGTGGCTGAAGCCGCCTCGAAGGTCCGGGATGTCGATGTCGGTACCCCGGAGCGGGGTTGGTCCTGAGATGACGGCGGAGTGAAGGAAGTTCCGCTGTCCGAACCGGCACGGGACACTGCCCAGACACTCGCGATGCACCTGGATGTTCGCGCCCATCCGGGCCAACGCATCGGTGAACCCGAACCGGTTTTCGTAGACGGTCTCGTGGACGATCGACACGCCTTCTGCCTGTGTCAGGGCCACGACCAGGGGCTGCTGCCAGTCCGTCATGAAACCGGGGTGGACATCCGTTTCCAGGACCAACGGGGACAGCTTTCCGCCCTGGTGGTAGAAGCGGATGCCGTCGTCGCCGATGTCCATACCGCCACCCACTTTGCGGTAGGTGTTCAGGAAGGTCATCATGTCCCGCTGCGACGCGCCTTCAACGAAGATGTCGCCCCTGGTCACCAACGCAGCGGACGCCCAGGACGCGGACTCGTTGCGGTCCGGGAGAGCACGGTGGTTGTACCCGCGGAGATCCTTGACGCCTTCAATCCTGATGGTGCGGTCAGTCTGGACGCTGATAATGGCGCCCATCTTCTGCAGGACAGCAATGAGGTCGATGATCTCGGGCTCAGTTGCGGCACCGATGAGTTCAGTGATGCCTTCAGCCCGCGTTGCGCTCAGCAGCACCTGCTCCGTGGCACCAACCGATGGATACGGAAGGGAGATCTTGGCGCCATGGAGGCCGTGCGGTGCGGAGATGTGGATACCGCCCGGGCGCTTTTCCACTACTGCACCAAACTGGCGAAGCACGTTCAGGTGGTAATCGATGGGCCTGTCGCCAATTTTGCAGCCACCCAGGTCAGGGATGAAGGCCTCGCCAATGGCATGGATCAGGGGCCCGCACAGCAGGATGGGAATACGGGAATCCCCGGCGTGGGCGTCAATGGCGGTACTGGACGCAGTCTTTGCATCCTTGGGGTCAAGGGTAAGGTCACCCGTGACCGGATCCTTCACTACTGTCACGCCGTGCAACTGCAGCAGGCTGGTAACAACCTCTACGTCCTTGATTTCCGGCACGTTCCTCAGCACCGATGGTTCGCTGCCCAGCAACGCCGCCACCATGGCCTTGGGCACCAGGTTCTTGGCACCGCGAACGGTCACTCGTCCTGTTAAGGGGACGCCACCGCGGATTGTCAGAACACTACTCATCTATACCGGTTTCCTCACGACTACTCGCCCCCCAAACTTACAAAGGCTCCAGCTAAGCATAGAAGCTCGCGTTACCGAACCGAAATGGACGCACCCGGCGCCGCGAGCTTCAGCCATCAGTTGAACGTTGACGAAAAAGGACCGGCAGGCACTCCCACAGGGTGCCCACCGGTCCTTAATCTGCAGCTTGCGGCCCCAAACGGCGGCGCTATCCAGCTTGAACCTTCGCAGGAAGCGTCTTGGGCTTGAAGGAAGGACGCGTGGCCTCGTAGGCGGTGATGTCTTCTTCATGCTGAAGTGTCAGGCCGATGTCATCGAGGCCTTCCAGGAGGCGCCAGCGGGTGTAGTCGTCAATGTCGAACGGAGCCACGATGTTGCCGCACTCCACGGTCTTGCTGACAAGGTCAACCTTGACTTCGGTGCCCGGAGCGTTCTCCAGCACTTTCCAGATGAGCTCAATGTCATCCTGCGCGACCTGCGCGGCGAGCAGGCCCTGTTTGCCGGAGTTTCCCCGGAAGATATCGGCAAAGCGGGAAGACAGTACGGCTTTGAAACCGTAATCCTTCAGCGCCCAGACGGCGTGCTCGCGGGATGAACCCGTGCCGAAGTCCGGCCCGGCCACCAGGACCGAACCGGCATTGAACGGGGCTTGGTTGAGGATAAAGGAATCATCCTTGCGCCAGGCGGCGAAGAGTGCGTCTTCGAAGCCTGTCCGCGTGATGCGCTTGAGGTAGACAGCAGGGATGATCTGGTCGGTGTCCACGTTGCTTTGGCGCAGCGGCACGCCGATGCCGGTGTGGGTAGTGAATGCTTCCATGGTGATCCTCCTAGACTGCGGTTCCGGTCAGGCTGCCTGCCGGGACGGACTCCAGGTCCGACGGCGAGCTCAGCGTGCCGCGCACAGCCGTGGCTGCGGCAACGACGGGTGAGACCAAGTGCGTGCGGCCTCCCTTGCCCTGGCGGCCTTCAAAGTTGCGGTTTGACGTCGACGCGCAGCGCTCCCCCGGCTCCAACTGGTCCGGGTTCATGCCCAGGCACATGGAGCAGCCGGCGAAGCGCCATTCGGCCCCGAATTCCTTGAAGACCTTGTCCAGGCCTTCGGCTTCGGCCTCCAGCCGGACACGGGCCGATCCGGGGACCACCAGCATACGGACGTTGGGATCCTTCTCACGGCCGCGGATGATGTCGGCGGCAACGCGGAGGTCCTCAATCCGGGAGTTCGTGCAGGATCCCAGGAAGACCGTGTCCACACGGATGTCCTTCATGGGCGTGCCGGCTTCCAGGCCCATGTACTGGAGCGCCCGCTCGGCTGCGGCCTTGGCGTTCTCATCACCGAAGTCCTCCGGAGAGGGCACTTTCGCCGAGAGGGAAACGCCCTGGCCGGGGTTGGTACCCCACGTCACGAACGGCTCCAGGGTGTCCGCGTCCAGGTCCACCTCAACGTCAAAGACGGCGTCGGCGTCGGTGTGGAGCGTGTTCCAATACTCGACCGCGGCGTCCCAGTCAGCACCTTCGGGTGCGTGCGGGCGGCCCTGCATGTAGTCGTAGGTGGTCTGGTCCGGGGCCACCATGCCTGCGCGTGCGCCTGCCTCGATGGACATGTTGCAGATGGTCATGCGGGCGTCCATGGACAGGGCGCGAATGGCCGAGCCGCGGTATTCCAGGACGTATCCCTGCCCGCCGCCTGTGCCGATCTTGGCAATGACCGCGAGGATGATGTCCTTGGCCGTCACGCCGGGACGCAAGGTGCCTTCGACGTTGATGGCCATGGTCTTGAACGGCTTCAGGGACAGCGTCTGCGTTGCCATGACGTGCTCAACCTCGGACGTACCAATACCCATGGCCAACGCGCCGAAGGCCCCGTGGGTTGAGGTGTGGGAATCGCCGCAGACCACTGTCATGCCCGGCTGGGTCAGGCCCAGTTGCGGGCCGACCACGTGCACGATCCCCTGTTCCTTGTCTCCCAGGGAGTGCAGGCGGACGCCGAATTCCTTGCAGTTGGCACGCAGGGTTTCAATCTGGGTGCGGCTGGTGAGGTCGGCTATAGGCTTGTCGATGTCCAGCGTGGGGGTGTTGTGGTCCTCCGTGGCAATGGTGAGGTCAACGCGGCGCAGCTGCCGGCCGGCCAAACGCAGGCCTTCAAAGGCCTGCGGTGAGGTCACTTCATGTACCAGGTGAAGGTCGATGAAGAGAAGATCGGGCTGGGCGTTGGCTCCTTCGCCTTCACCTTTGCGCACTACGTGCGCGTCCCAGACTTTCTCGGCCAGTGTCTTTCCCACGGCCTTGCTCCCTTCACTGCGTTGGCTTGTTGCGTTGTTCTTGATCCACTGAAGCAGCATCGCTGCGAAATAGGCCAGCGAAAGAACTTGCATCTCAGATATTGAGACGGCAATATCATTACATGGACAATTCTAGTGGAGTCGGTGTCATTGATAAAGCGGCCCAGGTACTCGATGCCCTCGAGGCCGGGCCCACGACACTCGCCCAACTTGTAGCGGCTACGGGCCTTGCCCGGCCTACGGTTCACCGCCTCGCGCTGGCGCTGGTCCACCACCGGCTGGTGAGCCGCGACATCCAGGGACGCTTTGTCCTGGGCAGCAGGCTCGTGGAGTTGGCCTCCGCTGCAGGCGAAGACCGGCTGATCGCTTCTGCGGGACCGGTCCTGATCCAGTTGCGCGACGCGACCGGTGAAAGTGCCCAGATTTTCCGCAGGCAGGGCGATTGGCGCGTCTGCGTCGCATCAGCCGAACGCCCCATCGGCCTGCGCGACACCATCCCGGTCGGCACCCAGCTGTCCATGAAGGCCGGCTCCGCCGCCCAGGTCCTGCTGGCGTGGGAGGACCACGACCGCCTTCTTGAAGGGCTGCAAAACGCCCGCTTTACGCCCACCGTGCTGGCAGGAGTACGACGCCGGGGCTGGGGTCAGAGCCTCGGCGAACGCGAGCCCGGGGTCGCGTCGGTCTCTGCCCCCGTTCGTGGACCGTCCGGCCGGGTCATTGCGGCCGTGTCGATTTCGGGTCCCATTGAGCGGCTTACCCGCCAGCCGGGCCGCCTGCACGCCGAAGTAGTCTGCAACGCCGCCCGGGTGCTGACGGAAGCCTTGCGAAAGAACAACGATTAGGCCCGGCATGGACAACTACGCCGTCTTCCTCCGCGGCATCAATGTTGGTGGCATCAACATCAAGATGGCCGACCTCAAGGCTGCACTCCAGGACTACCCGTTCGCCAAGGTCAAAACCCTCCTGGCCAGTGGAAACGTCGTGCTGCAGAGCGAGCTCAAGGCTCATGAGGTCAAGACGCAGTTCGAGCAGTGCCTGCGGAAGACCTTCGGCTACGACGCCTGGGTAGTGGTCCTCACAGCAGCAAGGGTAGCCGACCTCGTGGAGGCCTGCCCCTACCCGGCTGATGACAAAACCACCCACAGCTACATCACCCTGGCCTCCGATACTGCGATGCTTGATGAACTCTTTGAAGCAGGTGCTGCCCTGGACGGCGTGGAGCAGGTACGGCTGGGCCCTGAAGCGTCAGCGTGGCTGGCACCCGCCGGCGGCACCCTGGACAGCCCGTTCAGCAAACTCTCCGCCAAAGCCCGCTACAAAGCCGGCACCACCACCAGGAACCTGCGCACCCTCATCAAAGTCCGGGATGCGGCCGCGGCCCTCTAAGCTGCACTCCTTCACTTGGAGCGGGCCGCCTTCAGCGCGGCGTTGAACGCTTTCAAGCGCGTAATTTCCACCTCAACAGGCTCCACGATCCTCTGTTCGGCAACTGATGCCACCGCGGACTTCAAGCGTTTCGCTGCCCCCGACGCCCTGATGCGCGCAGCCCAGCCTCCAAGAATCCTTCCAGTTATGGCAAGGACGATCCCCAGCCCAACTCCCCCGGCGACCATGAGGGTAGGCCACGGCCACCCTTCCGTTCGGGGAACCTCGGGCACCGGCATTTGGAAGTAACCGAGAGCGGCCAACACCCCCAGCCACCCCAGGCCCCCAACGGCCAGCACAAGCGCCAGCCATTGGAGGGTGTTGAACAACGCCCACCACAGTGGCCGCTGCGTGGCCTTCAGGTCAGTACCGGCGATGGCTTGATCCAAGGCATCGGGCAACTGCTCCCGGCCGTCCCTAGCCACGGCGCGGATTACTGCCCGCCATGGTCCCGGTGCCCCGGCGGATGCGTCGTCCGCAAAATCCCGGACCGCAGCATCGGTGCGCGCCCGCTCCGGAGCACCGGCGGGCGGCAACGATGTCCGGCTGAGTTCGGGCCTGGTGTCCTCCCGCCGCAGGTTCAGCCTCCGCAAGGGATCCGGACGGAAGCGCAGCAGCCAGCGCGTCACGGGCCATCCGGTCCTGCGGGCCGACTCCCTCTTGAAGGACCGCTGGACTGCGTCCACCACCACCGGCACGTTGGCCGCCGTCGCCAGTTCAGACGCAAGCCGCGCCTTGGCGCCTGCAGTGATGCCGCGGGCTTCACCGTCGCCGGACGCTTCGGCGAGTTCCGCGCCGGCTTTGACGACGTCGGCCGCCAGCCTCCGCGTTGTTGCCTCGCGTTGGACCACGACGTTCCTGATGGCAGCACGGACGGCAGGGACGCCGTCGCCGGTTAAAGCTGAGGCACCCACCACGCGGACTGTCCCCAGCCCGTCACGCTCCAGGATGCCCTCCAGCGATTGCATCACAGCAGAAGCATCCGCTGCGTTGAGCCTGTCCACCTGGTTCAGCACCACCAGGGTGACGGCGCCGTGGGAGGCCATGGGCCGAAGGAAGTCATTATGCACGGCGGCATCAGCGTACTTTTGCGGGTCCAGGACCCAGACGAGGACATCCACCATGCCAACCATGCGCTGGGCGATCTCGCGGTTTTCCACCCTGGTGGAGTCGAAGTCCGGCAGGTCAAGGAGGACCAGGCCCGTGTCTGCGTCGGCCAGCCCCGGGACAGGTGGCAACGTATGCCGTTCCTTGACGTCCAGCCAGTCGAGCAACGGGCCGCTGCCGTCCTCACCCCAAATTCCCGCCAGGGGCGCTGAAGTCGTGGGGCGTCGTGCTGTCGCGGTGGCGAGCCCGCTGCCGGACACTGCGTTGAACAATGAAGACTTACCGCTGCCCGTGGCCCCGAAAAAACCTACCACGGTGTGGCCGGCCGACAATGAACGCCTGGAGGTGGCACGCTCCAGGACGTCGTAGACAGATTGCAGGTTGTCGTCCGGAAGCACGCCTTCAGCGAGTTCACGGGCCGTATTCAGCGCCTCGAGCCGCCGCTGCAGTTGGGATGCCTCGCGCACCTGGCCGTGGCGGCTCATGCGGCCCCCGCCAGGCGGCGGAGGATCTTGGCGTGCTGGGCCAGCTGGTTCCCTGAGCTTGGATGTGCCGCTTCAAGGCGGTCGAGGAAACGCAGCCGTTCATCGTCCAGCAGCCGTTGGCACTGCGTATGCAGGTCATCCCGCGCCTGCTGCGCCAGGCGACGCACGGCGTCCTCGCCGAATACGGC
Source organism: Paenarthrobacter sp. CCNWLY172 (assembly GCF_037402035.1). Classification (NCBI taxonomy): domain Bacteria; kingdom Bacillati; phylum Actinomycetota; class Actinomycetes; order Micrococcales; family Micrococcaceae; genus Paenarthrobacter; species Paenarthrobacter sp. CCNWLY172. The sequence goes on along the minus strand of NZ_JBBEGB010000003.1, from coordinate 341,241 downwards.
TTCCAACAGCTTCTGGCCGACTACCGCCGTGCCGCCGGCGATGCCAATCTCCAGCCCGCTCAAGCCTGCGGTCATGGAGAACACCACCACCATGAGCGCAGCGCCCAGGCCGTTGACGCCAAAGGACAACCAACGGGCCTGGGTCCGTTTCCCCTGCCCCTGGGTGCGGATCATCTCCATCAGGCCTTCCTGCCAGGTCCGAATGGCAGCGGCAGATTTCGCGTCGAAACCCTCGCTGGTCCCTGAAAGATCATCGGAGCCAAGGAGGTGGCGGCCCGCAGCGTCAGCACGCCAGCGCCGGTCCACGTTTTCTGCTGCAGTGGCGGCCTCGTCCAGGATTACTGCCTGCAGCCCGGTCTCGATGGCGGTCTCCACCTTCACCGCGGGAGCCGGCTCTCCGCGGAAGAAAGCGCCCACACGGTCCCGCATACGCCCGATGTTTTGCTCCAATGCCCGGAAGAATTCTCCAGTGCCCACAAAGTCCTGCCATCGCGCCAGTACCTCACCGCGGAGCAGTGCACCGTCCTTGGTGGCCGCAAGAATGCGGGAAAGGGCCAGCTCATACTCCTGAACGCAGGTGGTCTGGAGTTCGTGCGCAGCAGCATCCTGGGCTGATGCCGCTGCGGCGATGCCCTCCAAGCGGACGCTGACGGCTTTGACAGCTCCATTAAGAGTCCGCCGTGCGACGTCCGCCCTTCCAGCTGCGTTCGCTGCCAAGGCACCCAGCCATTGGCGCAGAGCTGACACCGATTCCTCCGGCAGCATTCCCAGCCCGTCCAAGGCACTTTCAGGAACGACGAAAAGCTCCGCCCCACTGAGCCCCTGCCGGTCCAGCATGGCTTTAAGGTCAGTCCTGACTTCTTCTTCCGCGGCCGGGGGCACGCGGTCCAACACCACGGCTACGGTGATGTCACGAGAGGCCGCATCCAGGAGCAGCCGCCAGGGGACGGCGTCGGCGTAGCGGTTGGCCGTGGTGACGAATACCCAGAGGTCCGCGGCCGCAAGCAACTGTCCAGCGAGCCTGCGGTTGTCATCTGAGATCGAGTCGACGTCCGGCGCGTCCAGGAGGGCTATGCCCTGCGGCACGGCGTCATGGCCCACCAACACCAATGATGTGATCGCGTGGGCGTCCGGCGCGGCACCTGCCTGGTTGGCAGGCCTCGGATTTGTTGACACGGTCCCTCGGATGCGGTCCAAACTGGGAAGTATCCTGTGGCCTTCAAACCATCCGGCGTCGTTGGGGTGGTGCAGGAGGATGGGTTGGCGTGTGGTGGGCCTGATGGCGCCTGCCCTGGTTACCGGATAACCCACCAGCGCGTTGACCAGCGTGGACTTCCCCGCGCCTGTGGAACCACCAACGACGGCCAGCAGCGGCGCATCCAGGCTGCGGTAACGGGGAATGATGTAGTCGTCGAGTTGCGCGAGGGAATCGCGGATCCATTGACGGCCTTCAGGGGCCTCCGGCACGGCCAGGGGAAGGGTGGTGGCCGCAAGCTCCGCGCGGGCAGCTTCCAAGGCCTCGACGGCGGCTGCCGCACCTTGAGGTACGGGGGTTCGCCGGATAGCTGCCGGGTCTTCGTTTGCGGTCACAGCATCATCATGCCAGCCCGACCCACGTCCCGGGCGCCCGGCAGGCGTTATGGGCACAACGATGGCAAAAAGAAATCCCCCGGAACCGTAGTTCCGGGGGATTCAGTGGTGACCCCAGCGGGATTCGAACCCGCGTTACCGCCGTGAGAGGGCGGCGTACTAGGCCGCTATACGATGGGGCCTTGCACTTTTGTCGCCGTTTCCGGCGATCAAGCTGAATGAGTATTTCATACTTTCAGCTCCGTTCCAAATCGCTTCAGCGACTTGGAGGTTCCAAATTTCCGGCGTATTCACGCGGATTTTCAGAGCTGGGATACCAGGACTCGAACCTAGAATGACGGTACCAGAAACCGTAGTGTTGCCAATTACACCATATCCCAAAGTGACTTTCGGACCGGAGTTCATCGCTTCGGTTTCCCTCAGCTTTTCCCTCCGTGCCCCTCAGCACGAGTAATGACTCTACCGGAGTCTTGCCACCTGCACAAATCGGGAAGGCGTTACCTGCATCACATGATTCGCGCCGCTGGATGCGTACCCTCAACGGCGCTTGGGACGGTGGCAAGCAAGCGTGTCAGGGAGTCCACTTGGCGTCCGGTGAATTCCTCCACAACTTCTCCGGTCCTGTTGAGCCACACGCCGATCAACCCTGCCGCCGTGGCGCCATCAGCGTCGAGCAGCCTGTTATCCCCCACGTAGAGCGTCTCGCCCGCCGCCGTGCCCAGGAGGCGCACGCCCTCGAGGTAAATGGCAGGATCCGGTTTGGGCACGCCAACAGTATCTGTGCCCACCAAAACCTTGATCCTGGAAAGACCTGCACCGTCCAGCTTGGCGCGCTGGTAATCGTGTACGTTATTGCTCACCGCTCCATAGGGAATGCCCGCAGCGTCGAGTGCATCCAAGACCTCTCCGACGTCGTCGAAGGCCCTCACGTATGCCGTCTGGCGCTGGTGGTACTCCGAGACCCAGGCCTGGGACTCGTCGCCCTCACCAAGTTCCACACCGAAGTGACCCAACGCAGCCCTGCCGCGAAGCAGCCGCTGTTCATTGAACGTCAGCTCGCCGGCCAGGTAACGGTCATAGAAGTGCGTGGTCTCGTGCGTAAAAATGCGGCCGAACTTCACCCACCCGGCCTGGTCCAGGCCGGGCAGGAGATGTTCGCTGACGTCACGCAAGGCTGTGGTCATGGCGTACTCAAGGTCCACCAGGGTGTCATCGATGTCGAAGAGGACACCGCGGATAGTGCCGAAGGAGCTTGCGATTGCCATGACTGAAGCCGTCCTTAGCCGCGGAAAGCGCGAACTCGGGCCAGCGATGAATCCTTACCAAGGATCACCATGGATTCGAACAGCGGCGGAGAGATGCGGCGGCCGGAGATGGCCGTGCGCACAGGCCCGAAGGCGGCCCGGGGCTTGATGCCCAAGTCCTCCACAAGAGCCTGCTTCAGCGCCGTCTGGATGTTCTCAGCCGTCCACTCCTCGATGGGCTCCAGCGCTGCCAGGGCGGCGTCGAGGACCTCGTCCAGGTTGGCAGGGAGTCCCTTCCGGGCGTCATCTGCTACGTCAATGGCTTCGTCGGCCTTGAACAGGAACGACAGCATCTCAGGAGCCTCACCCAGGAGGGTGATGCGTTCCTGCACCAGCGGGGCGGCCTCGGCAAGAATCTCTTCCTGCCGCGGTGTGAGGATCTCCCCTACCAACCCGGCAGCACGGAGGTAAGGGACCAAACGCTCTTTGAAGTTTTCCGGCGCCAGCAAACGGACGTGCGTTCCGTTGATGGCCTCGGCCTTCTTGATATCGAAGCGGGCCGGGTTGCCCAGGACATCGTGGATGTCGAAGTTGGCCACGAGCTGTTCCACGGTGAAGATGTCCTCATCTGCGCTCAGCGACCAGCCAAGCAGGGACAGGTAGTTGAGCAGGCCCTCGGGGATGAAGCCACGCTCGCGGTGCAGGAACAAGCTGGACTCGGGGTCACGCTTCGAGAGCTTCTTGTTGCCCTGGCCCATGACGTACGGCAGGTGGCCGAACTCCGGCATGTACTCGGCAACACCGATGGCGTAGAGCGCACGGTACAGTGCGATCTGGCGCGGGGTGGAGCTCAGCAGGTCCTCGCCGCGCAAGACGTGGGTGATCCCCATCAGTGCGTCATCCACCGGGTTCACCAGGGTGTACAGCGGGGCGCCATTGGCACGGACAACTGCAAAGTCGGGAACGGAACCGGCCTTGAACGTAATCTCGCCGCGGACGAGGTCGTTGAAGGTCAGGTCCTCGTCCGGCATGCGGAGACGCAGGACAGCCTCGCGGCCTTCGGCCTTGAACTGTGCCAGCTGTTCCTCGGTCAAGTGACGGTCAAATCCGTCATAGCCAAGCTTCGGGTCGCGGCCTGCGGCTTTGTGGCGGGCCTCGATCTCATCCGGCGTGGAGTAGGACTCATAGACGTGTCCCCCGGCCTTAAGCTTGGCGATGACGTCCTGGTAGATGTCGCCGCGCTGGGACTGGCGGTACGGCTCGTGCGGGCCGCCGACCTCTACGCCCTCGTCCCAGTTGATCCCGAGCCACTTGAGGGCATCCAGCAACTGGTGGTAGCTCTCCTCGCTGTCACGGGCAGAGTCGGTATCCTCGATGCGGAAGATCAGTTTGCCGCCAGTGTGGCGCGCATACGCCCAATTGAACAGGGCGGTGCGGATCAGGCCAACGTGCGGCGTTCCCGTCGGCGACGGGCAGAAACGGACGCGGACCGGAGTCTCGGCGTTGACGGCAGGGATGGCGCTGGAGGCAGCGTTCGACGCAGAAGCAGTAGTCATAGTGGTTCCAACTTTACCGCTTGGCGCCGCCCCGGTTTCCCGGCTGGAAGCGCCCGACGGCGGCACTGACCCTTCGTGCGAAAGGTCAGTGCCGCCGTCGAACCCTGGCTTTTTGAGGTTTCGCTGGGAGCCTAGCGGCGAACCACCGGGTTGGACAGGCGTCCGATGCCTTCGATCTCCACCTCAAAACGGTCGCCCTCACTGACCAGGCCGACGCCTGCCGGGGTACCGGTCATGATGACGTCGCCCGGGAGGAGCGTGAAGGCGTGGGAAACGATCGAGACGAGTTCGCGGACGCCGCGGATCATCTGGCTGGTGCTGCCGTCCTGGCGGAGTTCACCATTCAGCCGTCCCTGGATGGACAGGTCTTCGTGGTCGAGCTCGGTTTCGATCCACGGGCCCAGCGGCGCGGAGGTGTCGAAGCCCTTGGCACGGGCCCACTGGAGGTCCGTCTTCTGGACATCGCGGGCGGTGAGGTCGTTGCCGCAGGTGTAGCCGAAAATGACGTCGTCCGCGCGATCCTCCGGGACGTCCTTGCAGATGCGGCCGATGACCACGCACAGCTCGGCTTCGAAGGAGACCTCCTCCGAGAACTCAGGGAGGATGATGGGGTCGTTCGGGCCGATCACCGAGGTGTTGGGCTTCAGGAACAACAAGGGCTGCTGGGGAACTTCGTTGCCGAGCTCCGCTGCGTGCTCGGCGAAATTCCGGCCGACGCCAATCACTTTGCTGCGGGGAATGATGGGCGCCAGGAGCCGCACGTCCTCGAGCTTGTGCTTCACATGTGTACGTTCGACGCCGTTGAAGAACGGGTCGCCGTTAATGACAGTGATTTCCTCACTGCCGGGCTCGCCTTCAACAACGCCGTAAAGGGGATCAGAATCAACTACAAACCGGGCGATACGCATGGGCTCAAGCCTACAGTCCGGGCTTAGCTCCGGAGGTAATCAAGTTGCGCTGCCACGGAAGTCTCCGCCGCCCACCTGACGGAAGGGTCGACGTCGGGATAGACGGCGTCGGTGACGGCGGATATCGAGGCGTCCGGCCCCAGGTTTTTCAGGGCCGCCCTGATCTGGTCAAGGCGCTGTTCCCGGTGGTCCCGGTACTCCCGGCATTTCTCGTCCAAAGCAGGGAGTACCGGGCCATGGGCAGGCAGGAGGATTGCGGGACCGAGGGCTTCCAACCTGTCCAGGCTTGCGAGATAGTCCCCCAACCGGCCATCCGGGTAGTCCAAAACAGTGGTGCCGCGCCCCAGGATGGTGTCCCCGGTAAGGACGGAGCCGACCGGCCCGTCGCCCGGGAGATGGAAGCAGACCGAGTCGGAAGTGTGGCCCGGCGTTGCAACGACGCGGATTTCAACGCCGCCTGCCGTCAGGACTTCGCCGCCCGTGAGTGGCTCGCCTCCGTGACAATGCTCCGCGGAGGCAGCCCGGACCGGAGCGCCTGTCAGCTGATGGAAGCGGGCCGAGGCCTCAGTGTGGTCCGCATGGCGGTGGGTGATCAGCACCACATCTACGGTGCCCGCCGCTGCGAGTACGGCCAGATGCCGTTCGTCGGCCGGTCCCGGGTCCACCACAGCCACATGGCCGGAGCCCGGCGCGCCAATGATGTACGAGTTGGTGCCGTCCAGACTCATGGGGCCGGGGTTGGGGGCCAGCCGGAAGCGGGTTAGGTCGCTGCTGCGATGCAGGGAAGAGCTGCCGTCGCTTTGAGAATTATCTGCAGCCGCCATTGATTCTGAAGTCACTCTCCCATCTTGGCACCTCCGCCGATCCTCTCTCACATCCCACGCCCTTCCCGCCGATCCTCTCTCACATCCCACGCCCTTCCCGCCGATCCTCTCTCACAGAGTCTCAAGAGTGGATCGATTCGAAGAGACAACACAGCAGCAGGCCTCAACCCGTGAGCGAGCGCCACCCCAAACCCTTGGAACCTGATAGAGCGCCCACCCCAAACCCTAGGAACCTGATAGAGCGTCCACCCCAAACCCTTGGAACCTGATAGAGCGTCCACCTCAAACCCTTGGAACCTGATAGAGCGCCCACCCCAAACCCCAGGGAAGGGAGCGGGCGTCCGGGAAGCAGAACGGCGGCCCTTCCGCTTGATAACCAAGTGAAGGGCCGCCGTCGTGCGGTGGCGTTTCGGGACGTCCGGAGGCTACACCAGGCGGGTCAGCCAGCCGTGGGTGTCCTCGACGGTTCCGGTCTGGATGCCCAGAAGCTGCTGGCGGATAGCCATGGTGGTGTCACCGGCCTTTGCGTCCTCGGAGCCGATGAACTCCGTGGCGTCCTTGAGCACACCGATTGGTGTGATCACGGCTGCCGTACCGCAAGCGAAGACCTCGGTGATCTCGCCGGAGGCCACGCCGTCGCGCCATTCGTCCAGGGTGATCTTACGCTCGGTGACTTCGCGCCCCATGTCCTTGGCCACCTGGATGACGGACATCCGGGTGACGCCTTCAAGGATGGTGCCGCTGAGGGCAGGAGTGACGAGCGAACCGTCCTTCATGACGAAGAAGACATTCATGCCGCCGAGTTCTTCCACGGCGTCGTCGTTGAAGTGGTCCAGGAACAATACCTGCTTGCACCCGTTCGCTTCGGCTTCCTGCTGCGCGATCAGGGAGGCTGCGTAGTTGCCGCCGCACTTCGCAGCACCGGTACCGCCACGGCCGGCACGGGCATATTCACGGGAGATCCAGATGGAGACGGGCTTGAGTTCGCCGCCGAAGTAGTTGCCGGCAGGGGAAGCAATGACGCGGAAGGACACTTCGCGGGCAGCCCGGACACCGAGGAACGCCTCCGTCGCGATCATGAACGGACGCAGGTACAGCGCTTCGCCGTCGCCGGACGGAACCCATTCCTTGTCGGCCTGCACGAGTTCGCGGATAGCTCCCAGGAAGTACTCCTCGGGCAGCTCCGGGAGGGCGAGGCGACGCGCGGACTTGTTCAAGCGCGCAGCGTTGGCTTCGGGCCGGAAGGTCCAGACGGAACCGTCAGCATGACGGTAGGCCTTCAGGCCCTCAAAGATTTCCTGGCCGTAGTGCAGGACCGCGGCCGAAGGGTCCAGGGAGATGGGTCCGTAGGGCTCAATCCGGGCATTCTGCCAACCGCCATTGCCATCGGCGTCGACTTTGTAGTCGACGACGGCGGTGTGGTCGGTGAAGTAGTCGCCGAAGCCTGGGTTCGCCAGGACGGCTGCACGCTCCTCAGCAGACTTCGGGGTTTCCGAAAGCTGCTGGCTGAATTCGACGCCATGGGCAGTCTGAGTCATGTTTCCTCCACAGTCAGCTACCTGGCAGGGCGAACCGGACCCCCAAAAAAGGTGTGGTTCAGCGATGGACCAGGGAAGCAGGTAAATAATTCAAGACAAGCTTACGCCTGCGTAATGGGCCTAAAGTGCGGCCGCGATGGCATCGCCGATGGCAGCTGTGCTGCGCGGCGCGCCGGTGCGGCTTTCGACGTCGGCGACGACTGCCGCCTCAATCTTTCGGGCCGCCGTGGTGTAGCCAAGGTGGTCCAGGAGGAGCACTGCGGAGAGGATGGCCGCGGTGGGATCGGCTTTTTGTTGTCCGGCGATATCCGGAGCGGAGCCGTGGACGGGCTCGAACATGGACGGCGCGGTGCGGTCCATGTTGATGTTGCCCGATGCCGCCAGGCCGATGCCGCCGGTCACGGCAGCAGCGAGGTCGGTCAGGATGTCGCCGAAGAGGTTGTCGGTGACGATGACATCGAAGCGGGAAGGGTCGGTCACCATGAAGATGGTGGCAGCATCGATGTGCAGATAATCGTGGGTCACGTCAGGGAATTCCTGGGCCACTGCTTCGACGGTGCGCTTCCACAAGTGCCCGGCGAAAACCAGCACGTTGTGCTTGTGGACGAGCGTGACGTGCTTGCGCGGACGATCGTTCGCACGACGGAAGGCATCGCGGACAACGCGCTCCACGCCGTGGGCGGTGTTGAGGGAAACCTCGGTGGCTACCTCGTGGGGCGTACCGCCGCGCAGGGTGCCGCCGTTGCCAACGTAAGGACCCTCGGTCCCCTCGCGCACCACGATGAAATCGATGGCGCCGGGGTTGGCCAAGGGGCTGCCGACGGTTCCGTACAGTCGCGAGGGCCGCAGGTTCACGTAGTGGTCCAGGCTGAAGCGGAGCTTGAGCAGCATTTCGCGCTCGATGATGCCGGACGGGATGCGGGTATCGCCCGGGGCCGCACCGACTGCCCCGAAGAGGATGGCATCGCGGGTGCGGAGGTCGGCCAGGACCTCGTCCGGGAGGGTCTCGCCGGTCTCAAGCCAGTGCTGGGCACCGAGCTTGTAGTTGGTCAGTTCGAGGGCAACGCCTTCGGCGGCGACAGCCTTTTCGAGGACCTTGACGGCTTCGGCGATGACCTCAGGGCCAATGCCGTCGCCAGGGATGACAGCGAGATTGATGGACGTTGCACTCATAGCTCTATCTAGCCAAGCAATCCACATGCTGGTCAAAATCGTCTCATTCTGCGAACACTGATGTCCGGAAGGAGTCAGACCACGGCATGACGCCTCCGCGTTAACAAGCGCATAGAGTCTAAGCGTGGATAGAAGGCACGCAGTATATGAATGGTTCCGGATCAACCGCTTCATCGTGGACCTCACGGCAACGTGCCTGCTGATCCTCCTCGTTGGCCCGGTGTACCTGATCGCTGACCGTCCGTGGCTCTCACTCTTATCCTGCAGTCTCCTGCTCCCCCTGGCTTGGCGGCGCACCCGACCTGCCATGGCTGCCGGTGCGGTGGTCATCGTATGCCTGATTCAATGGGCGGTCGGCGCCGAACCCGTGGCGGGGCAAATCGCCGTTCCCTTGATCATCTACGCGACGGCGGCTTACGGGCCTGCGTGGGCCAGCCGCAGTGTCCTGATTGCAGGCCTCGCCGGCGGCGTCATGCTGACCACCCGGCTGTTCTCGACCACTGTGGAATCGGGAATCATGGGCCTTACCATCGGCACGCTGTACACCGTCCTGATCTGGATGCTGGTGCTGGTGAGCTGGACCCTTGGCGACCTTACACGCGTACGCAGGCTCCAACTTCAGGCCCTGGAAGACCGAACGCGGCGCCTCGAGGTGGAACATGTGCAGGAACGTAAGCTGGCCGCCGCAGACGAGCGCTCCCACATTGCCCGGGAAATGCACGACATCGTGGCGCACTCCTTGTCCGTGATCATCACCCAGGCCGATGGAGCCCGATACGCTGCTGCCGCGAAACCTGAACTCGCTACGGAAGCGCTGGCTACCATTGCCGCCACGGGCAGGGACTCCTTGGGCGAGATGCGCAGGCTGCTGGGTGTCCTTCGCTCCGACGACGACTCCCCTACCCGCCCGCAACCGCGGCTCTCGGACCTGGATGAACTCCTCCTCGGGTTCCGTGCCGCCACCCTCCAGGTGGCTTTTGAACAGAGCGGCGTCCCCCGCCGCGCACTTCCGGCCGGAGCGGAGCTCACGGCGTATCGCATCATCCAGGAAGCCCTCACCAATGTCATGAAGCACGCGGGACCGAAGGCGGCCGCGGGCGTCACCCTGACGTGGCAGGCCCGGGGCCTGCAGCTGGACATCGTCGACGACGGCCGGGGCGCCGCCGCTGATCCGCCGGCACCCGGCGGCGGCAACGGCTTGCTGGGCATGGGTGAGAGGGTCTCCCTCTACGATGGTTCTTTGACCGCAGGCCCTAAGCAGGGCGGCGGTTTCCGTGTGTCCGCTTTCATCCCGTATTCGGAGGCCTAAGCCATGCCAGAACTTCCTGCGCCCATCAGGGTGGCACTCGTCGACGACCAACAGTTGGTCCGTTCGGGTTTTGGCATGCTGATCAATTCGCAGCCGGACCTCGAAGTCGTGGCTGAGGCAGGCAATGGGATCGAGGCTGTCCAGGCCCTGTCCGCTACCGCCGCCGACGTGGTCCTGATGGATGTCCGCATGCCCGGGATGGACGGCATAGAAGCGACCCGACGCATCTTGGAACAGGCGGCGGCACAACCCTCCGGTTCGCAGCGTGCGGAGATCAAGATCGTGGTGCTGACCACCTTCGACCTGGATGAGTATGCACTGGCCGCCATCCAGGCCGGGGCCAGCGGGTTCCTCCTGAAGGACGCTCCGCCCGAAGAGCTCCTCGAGGCCATCCGCACCGTGTACCGTGGGGACGCGGTGATAGCTCCCTCCACTACCCGGCGTTTGCTGGACCATGTGGCACCGTTGCTGAGGACACAGACGCCTGAGCAGACCGAGCATGCTGCCGCCGTCGAACGCCTGACAGCCCGCGAGCGCGAAGTGTTCCAACTGATCGCCCAAGGACAGTCGAATCCCGAGATCGCAGCAGGGCTGTTTCTCTCCGAGGCCACGGTGAAAACCCATGTGGGGCACATCCTTGCCAAGTTGGGTGCCCGTGACCGGGTGCAGGTGGTGGTCATCGCCTATGAAACCGGAGTTGTAGCCCCCGGCTCCTAGCACCTCAGACCACGGTATGAGGGCACCCACCGGACAATGGGCCCCTGGCCCGATCCTGACGGGGTTCAGCAAAACATAGCGTGAAACCATGACAACCTTCACGCCCCTCTCCCACCCGTCAGGAACCGATCGACCCACAGGGTCCGATGAGGCCCAGGCCCGACCCGCCGTCGAGGCCCACGAGCTGACCAAGAGCTACGGCCGCGCCGATACCACCGTGACCGCGCTGAACAAGGTGTCGGTGAGCTTTGACGCCGGAAAGTTCACGGCCATCATGGGTCCCTCAGGTTCAGGGAAGTCCACCTTGATGCATTGCCTGGCCGGCCTCGATACAGCGGACTCCGGCCGCATCATCCTGGGGGGCACCGAACTGACCGGCCTCAATGACCGTCAGCTCACCGCGCTCCGCCGCGAGAGAATCGGCTTCGTTTTTCAGGCGTTCAACCTGGTGCCTACGTTGACGGCCGAGCAGAACATCACGCTTCCGCTCGCTTTGGCGGGGACCACCGCCGACGCCGGGTGGCTGGATACCGTTGTCAGCACCCTTGGTTTGAAGGATCGCCTGAAGCACCGCCCCCATGAGCTTTCCGGCGGCCAGCAGCAGCGCGTAGCAGTAGCCCGCGCCCTGTTGACCCGTCCCGACGTCGTTTTTGGCGATGAGCCTACGGGCAACCTGGACTCCAAAGCCGGCGGCGAAGTGCTGGCTTTACTCCGCCGGAGCAGCCAGGAGATGGGCCAAACCATCATCATGGTCACCCATGATCCCGTGGCCGCCAGTTATGCCGACCGCGTTGTCCTGATGAGCGACGGCGGCTTGGTGGGCGAGATCCACGATCCCACCGCGGACTCCGTCCTGGCAGCCCTCGGCAAGCTGGGAGCCTGAGCATGCTGCGTGTTGCCGTTTCCCAACTGACGACGCACTTCCGGCGGTTTATCGCCATCGGCCTCGCCGTCATGTTGTCCGTGATGTTCCTCTCCGCCACGCTGATGGTGGGTGCGAGCACGAATGCTTCCTTGGGGGCCAGCATCGGTGAGGCGTACCGAAACGCTGACCTTGTTGCCACATCCAAGAACGGTGAAGCATTCACCCCGGCCGCTGTGGAGGCCGCCGTTACCTCCCCGGCAGTGGAGGAAAGCTACGCGGAGCGTTCCACGTACGTCACGTTCGAGGCCGGCGGCGGAGAGCAGTATGGCCGCCTGCGGAATGCGGCGCCCGCAGCTTTGGAAGGTGCCGTGCTTTCTTCCGGGTCCATGCCGTCGAAGGCCTCTGAGGCTGTGATCGACGTCAAGACAGCCGGGCATCTGGGCCTTGGCGTTGGCAGCACGCTTGAGCTGCACGGGGCGGGACCTGTCAAAAATGCCAAGGTGACCATCACCGGCCTGATCCAAGCCACCAATGATCCTTTCTCATCATCGGCAGCGCAGTTGGTGGCGTCCGAATCGGTCCTGAACGCGGTCCAGGACGCGGGTTCCGGTTTTACCGGAGTGCAGTTCTCGCTCAAGGCCGGCGAGGACGTGGCCGCCGCAAAGGAGTACATCACCCATCGCATGGAAGCTGCGGGAGCTACCGGGCCTGTGCTGGAAACGGCCCAGGAGAAGGTGACCTCCACTGTTGCCATGCTGAGCGCTGGGCAGGACCAGCTGACCATCGTACTGCTCGCGTTCGCCGGCGTGGCCATCCTTGTCTCCACTTTGGTGGTGGCCAACACCTTCTCTGTACTTGTGGCACAACGGACCAGGGAGTTGGCGCTCCTGCGCTGCCTCGGTGCCGGGCGGGCACAAATCCGTGGGTCCGTCATGCTCGAAGCCCTGGTGGTCGGTTTCCTTTCCTCTGTGGTGGGCGTCCTGGCGGCCACGGGCTTGATGACCGGGCTGATTGCCTGGGCCAAGTCCCAGCCTGAGCAGGCCTTCGCGACGCTGGCTGTACCGCCGTCGGCCATTATCGCCGGCCTGGTGGCAGGAACTTTGTTGACCGTGGTCGCGGCGTTGGTTCCCGCCAAGGCGGCTACCGCCGTCGCGCCCCTGGCCGCCTTGCGGCCCAGCGATGACGCATCCGTCCGGAACAAGCGCGGCAAGGTACGCCTTGTGCTGGGCTTGTTGGCCCTGCTGGGCGGAGCAGCAGCGCTGGTGTACGGCAGCGTCAACGTATCGCTGGGCGTTGCGCTGCTGGGCGGAGCCGCCTCCTTCGTGGGTATTCTCCTGTGCTCCACGCTGTTCATCCCCACGGTGGTTGCCCTGGCCGGCAGGCTCGCCGCACCCGCGGGAGTGCCGGGCAAGCTCGCGGCCGTGAACGCCACGCGCAACCCTGCCCGCACCTCTGCGACCGCGGCCGCGCTGCTCATCGGCGTCACGTTGGTATCGCTCATGATGACGGGAGCGGCCACATCCCGGCAGGCATTCAACGACACCCTGGCCGAGAACTACCCTGTGGACCTTTCGGCACAGACTGCAGTGGATGGTTCAGTCGACCACCGGCAGGCCCTGGCGAGGATCAAGGCGCTCGACGGCGTCAGCGCTGCGGTCATGCTGCAGCCGATAGGAACACTGGGCGATTCCGCTGCACCGGACAGCGGCATGACGATCTACGGCCTTTCCGCCGCAGATGCAGCGTCTGTGCTGCGCGATAACAACCTGAAGCCGGGCCCGGGCCTGGTTTACCTTCCAGAAGACTCTCCAGAGGGTGCTGCGACCATCTCGACGGCGGAGGGCACGGTTTCGCTAGACGCCAAGGTGCTGCGGACCCGCCACGTCCCGGCGTTTGTGGAAAGCTCCAGCATCGCTGCGTCCCCGCTGCCGGAAACGGCGTCCATGGTGTGGGTGAAGCTGGATGATTCCGTCTCAACGGACCGGGTGCAGGCTCTCCAGAAAGACATCGCGGCAGCATTGGGGGTGCAGGAGCGAACCGTCAGTGGGGCCGCGATCGAGAGGGTGACGTTCAACAGCATCATCGATGTGCTGTTGTTGGTTGTCACCGGTCTGCTTGGTATCGCCGTGGTGATTGCGCTGATCGGCGTGGCGAACACCTTGTCCCTCTCGGTCCTTGAGCGGACCAGAGAGAACTCCCTCCTCAGGGCCCTTGGCCTCACTCGGGGCCAACTGCGCGGAATGCTGGCCATCGAAGCCGTGCTCGTCGCAGGCGTGGCCGCCATCATGGGCGCAGGCATGGGAATTGTCTACGGATGGCTGGGGGCGCAGGCAACACTGGGAGGCGTAGCCAGCGTTGTTCCTGCCGTTCCGTGGATGCAACTGGCCGCAGTCTTCGGGGTGGCCGTGGTGGCCGGACTGCTGGCCTCGGTGATCCCTGCCCGGCGCGCCGCACGCCTCTCCCCCGTCGAGGGTCTGGCCACCGCCTAAGGCAGCAACGCTCTCTCACATCATCATGCCAAACGAGAATCGCTCTCTCACTTCCCGCGGTCATACTGTCGGAAAGTGAGAGAGCGATTGCTCTTTATGGATGGTATGTGAGAGAGGGTCCTAAGCTTCGGCGGGCTCTTCGAAGCGGGGGAAGATCGGGGCTGGAGCCGGCAACTGCGTGCCTGCAACGATCGGCGTGGCGAGCGCGGCGAACTGCCTCGCCTCGCCTTCGGCCTGGCCCAGGACTTCAAGCAGCTTGGCGGACGACGACGGCATGACCGGCTGGGCGAGGATCGCTACGATCCTCACTACCTCCAAAGTGACATACAAAACCGTGTTCATGCGCGCGATGTCGGTCTTCCGCAGCACCCAGGGGGCCTGGTCGGCAAAGTAGGCGTTGGTATCGCCCAATACGGTCCAGATGGCTTCCAGCGCGCGGCTGAATTCCTGCTTGTCGAAGGCTGAGCGGGCTGTTTCCAGCAACTCCCCTGCCTGCGTCAGCAAGGCAGTGTCCTCCGACGTGAACTCTCCGGGCACCGGGACCTTGCCTTCACAGTTCTTTGCCACCATGGACAACGAACGCTGGGCAAGGTTTCCGAAGTTGTTGGCGAGGTCCGAGTTCATGCGGCCCACGATCGCTTCGTGGTTGTAGTTGCCGTCCGCACCGAACGGAACTTCGCGGAGGAAGAAGTACCGGCACTGGTCCAAACCGTACTGCGCCACGAAGTCCTGCGGCGCGACGACGTTGCCCAGGGACTTGGACATCTTCACGCCATTGTTGGTGAGGAAGCCGTGGATCATGACGCGCTGTGGCAGCTCAAGCCCGGCGCTCATGAGGAACGCAGGCCAGTAGATCGCGTGGAAACGCGAAATATCCTTGCCGATGACGTGAACGTCGGCAGGCCAGAACTTCTTGAAGGATTCCGACTCGACGTCCGGGTAGCCAACGCCGGTGAGGTAGTTGGTCAGGGCATCAACCCAGACGTACATGACGTGCTTCTCATCGCCGGGAACAGGAACACCCCAGTCAAAGGTGGTGCGGCTGATGGACAGATCCTCGAGACCACGCTTGACGAAGCTGATGACCTCGTTGAAGCGGGACTGCGGAGCGCCGAACTCAGGCTGCGCCTCATAAAGGGCAAGGAGCTTTTCCTGGTAGCTGGAAAGCCGGAAGAAGTAGCTTTCCTCCGCGGTCCAGGTGACCAGCGTGTCCGTCTCCTTGGAGTAACGGAGACCGTCCTCTTTCACCACGGTGTCGTCTTCGACGTAGTATGCCTCGTCTCGGACGGAGTACCAGCCCTCGTATTTGGACAGGTAGATGTCGCCGTTGGCTTCCATCTTCTTCCAGATGGCCTGCGAGGCGGCGTAGTGGTCCTGGTCGGTGGTGCGGATGAAGCGGTCATGGGAGATGCCCAGGTCCTGGCTCATCTGCTTGAACGCAGCCGAGTTGCGGTCGGCGAGTTGCTTGGCAGTGATGCCTTCCTTCTCGGCAGACTGCTGCATCTTGAGTCCGTGCTCGTCCGTTCCGGTCATGAAGAACACCTCATGACCGTCAAGGCGCTTGAAGCGCGCCATGGCATCAGTTGCAATGACCTCGTAGGCGTGACCGATGTGCGGCACGCCGTTGGGGTAGCTGATTGCGGTGGTGATGTAGAACGGGGATTTCTCTGGAGACGTCACTCTAAGAAGTTACCTTTTTTGGGATGAAATAGCTTAGTTAAGTTCGGTCAGCGTATCGCTGAGCCGCACCAGCTCGTGGTCATGGGAGGCCACCAGGACAGCGATGCCATCGCTCGTGGTGTCCTTCAGGATCCCGATAATGCGGTTGGCTGCTGCCCGGTCCAGGCTGGCCGTGGGTTCATCCACTACCAGCACACGGGTGCCCAGGATCAGCGCGCGAGCGATGGCGACGCGCTGGCGCTCACCGCCGGAGAGCTGTGCGGGACGGTGCCGCATGCGGCGACCCAGGCCCACCAGGTCCAGGAGGTCCTTGGCCATTTCCGTCCGCTGTTCCACTTCGCCATCGGGCACCGCGGGAAGCAGGACGTTCTCCAGGGCGCTCATGCCGTCGATCAGGGCGCCGCCCTGGTCCACATAGCCGATGAGCGCGCGGCGGCGGTCAGCAATTTCGTCATCGCCCATGGTGTCCAGCGGCACGCCCTCCCAAAAGACCTTGCCCGACGTCGGGAGCGTCAGTCCGGCGCTCACGGTCAAGATGCTGGTCTTGCCGGAGCCGCTTCGGCCGGCGATGCAGTGCATCTCACCGGCGTGCAGGGTGAGGTTGAAGTCGTCAACGACGTCCACTTCCTCGGCGCCGCCCTTGTCGCCGCCGTAGTGGATGGTCACGCGGCTCAATTCCAAGGGGGTTGCGTGGTCGGAGGCCTTCACGATCGTGTTGGCGCGGGTCTGCAGCGACTCTTCCGTGGATTCCGGGGTGGCCGCCAGCTCGGGGTTGAGTTTGTCAGTCATTTGACTACTTTCGTTGCAATCGGAATCCAGCAAATTACGGCCAGCAGACCGGCCAGACCGGCCCACAGGGCCGCGTAGGGAGCCAGCAGCAGTCCCAGCCCCAAGGCGCCAAGGACGCCCAAGGGAAGAGCCACTGTGCCTACAAGTGCGTTCTCGAAGAAGCGGACCTGGCCCAGCATGTCCGGGTTCCAGCCCATGGCCTTCAAGGTACCGAGGTACTCCCGCTTGGCATGGAGTTCAAAGCGCCCGGTCACAAGGGTCAGCAGCAAGCCCACCACGACTCCGAAGACCGCCAGGATGACGCTCGGCAAGGCGATGCTTGCAGCTGCCAGGCCACTCAAAGCACTGGCACCGGCTGCGCGGGGGATGTCAATCAGCAGGGCGATCAGGGCACCCACTGCAGCGCCGAACACGCCTACTGCCACGGCAAGGGAGATGGAGTTGAACCGGTTGGTGGTGAGCTGCCGGTTGGCGAACGTCAACGGGGAATCCACCGTTACCAGGCGGTCATCGTGCTGCGGTTCCTGGTCGATCACTACACGGTGACGCAGCTGCTGGGCTGCCAGCAGCGCGGCTCCGCTGTAGATGATGAGCATGGTCACGGAAACAATGACGGTGGCAATATTCCAGCTGAGCAGGCTCAGGACGAGACCGGCCGCAGCAAGGGCCGCAGCTCCCACCGCAAACTCCTCAAGGACCCAGGACCGGATGCGTTTCTGCGTCCAGCCCATCGCCCTGAGAATGCCTGCTTCGCTCCGGCGTTGGCGGATGTAGCTGACCGTCGAGGCGCCTGTCAGGAGAGTTGCGCCCAAGAGCGTCAGGAAGAGCAAGGTGATGTTGGTACCGGTCAGCGAACCGGAGACGGCATCGGCCGCATCCTGGCGGACCCAGGACTGCTGGACGGTGCCCAACGGTGATTCCTTGCCGGCGTCGTCCTTGCTGTAGCCGGGAACAAAGATATTGGCATCTTCGCGCGCGGAACCTGCAACGACTGTGGCTTCAAGGCCGAGCCCGCGAATCTGCGTGGCCAGCTTCTCAACCTCGGGCTGGGCCGTTTTCCAGTTGCCGGCGGCCGAGGCCTTGACCCGGACGGCGTCAATAACGTCGGCGTTGGTGTCGTAGCCACGGGCTGCGGCTAGACCGTAGTAATCGGTGATGGCACCGGCGGACTGGCTGACCAGGCCCGTAGCGCTCAACGAAGGCTTCAGTTCCGTGCCTTCGACATCCTTGCCCTCAGCGTCCTTGGTGAGCGTCATCGGCGTGGGATCGTAGCCGCCCAGAGGCAGCTTGTTGACGTCCCCGGCTGCTGACTGGACGTCGGCGGGGTCAAACGTGCCGTACACCATGGGCAGCGGCGCGGCCGGCTTCTTGCCTGTTTCCAGGTCCTCGCGGTAGGAGCGCTCATCGACTGGTTTGCGCTGCGTCTGGTCCACGGCGGCACCGAAGGAGGACTTCTCAGGCAGGCGGTTGACCGTCACCCAGTCCCCCGGCGTCGCGCTCTTGTCCGAAGCGCCGTTGGAAGCTTCGTCGCCGTCCTTGTACTTGGGGGCTGCTGCAAACGCCGCGCTCCAGGTGGCGGGGTTGTACAGGCCTTGGCTGAAGGAAGCCGTGCTTCCGAGCAGCTTGCTGTGATCTGTTGAACCCGGCCATTCGAGGGCGAACGGCGACTTGGACACGAAGGGGAGGTAATCCTTGTCCAGGCTCCGCGTCACCGTGCCGACCTCATTGACTACCTTGCCACTGGCATCCAGTTCCTCGATCTTCACCGAGTACTGCAGGTCAAGGGAGGTGCCGGAGCGGACAATCAGCGGGATGGCCTGGGAATCGTCAGTCAGCAAACCGTCACGCTTGGCCTGCTGGTACTGGGTCATCAGCGGCGCCCAGTACTTGAGCTTGACGCCCAGAAAGTCAGGACCTTCTTCCAACTGGTCCATGCTGAGGCCTGTGGTGAAAAGGCTTTCGAAGTGGCGTCCGATTGCTCCTGCGTCACGCGCATCGGCCGGCGGAGCCTTCTCAAGGGGTGCCAGGAAGTCGCCTGCGGATCCCAACAGCGCCCTTTCGGCGGCGGGGTCCACCGCGACGACGGACTCGGTCACCTCAGGGGCCAAGGGCAGCGCCACCGAGAGGTTGAAAAGATTGTGCTCGGAGCCAAGTGCGGGAGCCGGGAATTTGATGCCGGTCTCGCCTTCGGGTCCGGCGATCCTGACGTTGGAGCCGCCCGCAGCCTGCTCCTGGATCAAGCGGCCCTTGCCCAAGGTGCCCTCTGCGCTGGTCTTGAAGAGCGTCTGCTGGTTCACACCGTCAGAACTCGTGGCAGAGGCCGTCAGGCGGTACTTCTTGGGGGTATCGGACAACACCGATTCCGCAGCGGGCCATTTGCTGGAATCCATAGCCGAAGGATCCCCCGCGGTCACGGCTCCGGCCAGGCCGGCGTTGTACCCGAGGTAGTCCATGGCATTGAGGCGGGGAGCCTCCAGGTTCTGCGAAACGCGCGAAACCAGGCTGATGGGGGCGGCCACAGCCGTTTGGCCCATGGTGCGGATCTTCTCCAGCTGCTCAAAGCTGATGCCGCCTTGGCCGTTGGCGATTTCCGGCTGGATCAAAGCACCGCCGTCGCCATCTTGGGCCTGGTCCGGCTTGGCCTGGACGAGGATGTCGTAGAGTCCCCGCGAGTTCTCATCCACTGTCCGGTTCAAAGCAGCCTGTGACTGGCTTTGGACGAGGACGGACAAGCACATTGCGACGATCAAAATGGCCGCGGTCAGCAGCAGCACACGGCTTCTGATGAACCTTTGGACGGCGTTCATTGGGCTCCCTGAGACCTTGATTGCGGGCGCGCACACAGAGACCGGAATTCCTCAAAAGACACAAGGGAATACCGGGCTTTAGGTGCAAAAGTTGTGGCCGGCCTGCTGCCGGGTCCGAATCCCGGACCCAGCCATTGTAAGCAGACCGGCCACGCCTGCGTGCCAAAGGTGTGTCGCCGGCACGCGAACTCAGCTGATGGAAATCAGTTGCAGCCCTAGTCCTCCAGATCCACTTCCCGGACCATGTCGGCTCCGATGCCGGCCTTGATGGCCTCCAGGACCTGCTGCGGAACAGAGCTGTCGATGGTCAGGAGCGCAAGAACCTGGCCGCCTTCAGTCTGGCGGGCCACCTGCATTCCGCCGATGTTGATGTTGTTCATGCCCAGAATGTGTCCGATGGTGCCAATGACGCCGGGACGGTCTGCATAGGCCACCACAACCAGGTGCTCGCTGATGGGGATTTCGACGTCGTACCCGTTGACACCCACGAGCTTCTCCACCTGCTTGGGCCCCGTGAGGGTACCGGCTACGGAGATCTGGGAACCATCGCTGAGGGCACCGCGGATGGTCAGGACGTTGCGGTAGTCCTCAGCATCCGGGGTGGTGATGAGGCGGGTGTTGATTCCGCGTTGTTCGGCGATCACAGGAGCATTCACGTAGGAGACCTGCTCGGTCACCACATCGGCGAAAACGCCCTTCAGTGCGGCAAGTTCGAGCACCTTGACGTCCAGGGCGGCAATTTCGCCCGCCACTTCCACATCGATCTGAGTGAGGGAAGCGTGGGTCAGCGCAGTGAAGATCCGGCCCAGCTTTTCGATCAGCGGGATGCCTGGGCGGACATCCGGAGCGATGACGCCGCCGGCGACGTTGACAGCGTCAGGCACCAGCTCGCCGGCAAGTGCCAGGCGAACAGACTTGGCCACCGAGACGCCGGCTTTCTCCTGTGCTTCGTCAGTGGAAGCACCCAGGTGCGGGGTCACAATGACGTTGTCGAACTCGAAGAACGGCAGGTCCGTGCTGGGCTCCTTGACGAAGACGTCCACACCGGCGCCGGCGATCTGGCCTTCCTTCAGGGCAACATGGAGTGCTTCCTCGTCCACCAGGCCGCCACGGGCTACGTTGACCACGTAGGCCGTTTCCTTCATCTTGCGGAAGGCGTCGGCTCCCAGCATGCCCACCGTTTCCGGCGTCTTGGGCATGTGGATGGTGATGAAGTCGGAATTCTCCAGAAGTTCATCCAAGGTGACCAGCTTGACGCCCAGCTGGGCAGCGCGGGCTGAAGTGATATAGGGGTCGTACGCAAGGATCTGGGTATCGAAACCCTGGAGGCGCGCTGCAACCAAAGCACCGATGCGGCCCAGGCCGATGATGCCGATCTTCTTCTCGAAGAGTTCAATTCCCGTGTACTTGGAGCGCTTCCACTCACCGTTCTTCAGCGCAGAGCTGGCCTGCGGAATGTGGCGGGCCAAGCTGAGGATGTGCCCTACCGTGAGCTCGGCGGCGGAGACGATGTTGGACGTCGGGGCGTTGACCACCATGACGCCTGCCTGTGTGGCGGCCTTGATGTCCACGTTGTCCAGCCCAACACCCGCGCGGGCGATGACTTTCAAGTTCTTCGCGGCGGCAATGGCTTCGGCATCCACCTGGGTAGCCGAGCGAACCAAAATGGCGTCAACGTCAACGATTGCGGACAGCAGCTGGGAACGGTCTGCGCCGTCGGTCTGACGGATTTCGAAATCCGGGCCCAGAGCCTCGACTGTGGCGGGCGAAAGTTCCTCGGCGAGGAGGACGACGGGTTTGCTGGCTGACACGGGGAGGCACCTTACTTTGGACAACTTTGGGACAGGACTGGACAAGGAGCGGATGCGTGGCCCGGGGCACGGCGCCGGGACCAGCCCAGAATATCGAATCCGGGCAGGGATTCCGGTGCCGGAGGGGGATGTTACGGCCGGGCCGGTAGCCGTTGTGAAGAAGTTCACAGCCAAGGAGGCTGATGAAAACGGGAGCGAAATGCCGGTGATACGGCAACGCCCGCCCGGCTTTGTCCACCGGGCGGGCGCGTCGTTATGGCGGAGGCCGTCAGGCCGGCGCCGAAGGATCAGCGGGCTGCAGAACCTTCAACGTAGTCAGCGTCCTGCTGCTGCCAGGAGAAGAGGGAGCGCAGTTCGCGGCCGACCTCTTCGATGGGGTGCTGCTCAGCCTTGGCACGCAGTTCCTTGAACTCGGTGCCACCGTTGTCCTGGTCATCGATGAAGCGCTTGGCGAAAGCACCGCTCTGGATGTCGGCGAGGACAGCCTTCATGTTTTCCTTCACCTCGGGGGTGATGACGCGCGGGCCGGAGACGTAGTCGCCGTACTCTGCGGTATCGGAAACGCTCCAGCGCTGCTTGGCGATGCCGCCTTCCCACATGAGGTCGACAATGAGCTTGAGCTCGTGGAGAACCTCGAAGTAGGCGATCTGCGGCTGGTAGCCGGCTTCGGTGAGGGTTTCGAAGCCGTACTGGACCAGCTGCGAGACACCGCCGCAAAGGACGGACTGCTCGCCGAAGAGATCGGTTTCGGTCTCTTCGGTGAAGGTGGTCTTGATAACGCCGGCGCGGGTTCCGCCGATGGCCTTGGCGTAGGACTTCGCCAGGTCCCATGCAGAACCGGAGGCGTCCTGTTCGACGGCGATGATGTCCGGGATACCGCGGCCGGCTTCGAATTCGCGGCGAACCGTGTGGCCCGGAGCCTTCGGGGCGATCAGGATGACGTCAACGCCGGCCGGAGCTTCGATGTAACCAAAACGGATGTTGAAGCCGTGGGCGAAGGCCAGGGCCTTGCCTTCGGTCAGCTTGTCCTTGATGGAGTCGTTGTAGATGGCGCGCTGGTGCTGGTCCGGAGCCAGGATCATGATGACGTCGGCCCATTCGGCGGCGTCGGCAACGTTCTTGACCGTGAAGCCTGCGTCTTCTGCCTTGGCGGCCGACTTGGAGCCGTCCTTCAGCGCGATAACAACCTCGACGCCGGAATCGCGGAGGTTCAGGGCGTGGGCGTGGCCCTGCGAGCCGTAGCCAACGATGGCTACCTTACGGCCCTGGATGATCGACAGGTCTGCGTCGTCGTCGTAGAACATTTCAGTCACTTGCGTAACTCCTCTTGAGTGGTTTCTTAGATAGTGATTGTGGTGCTGCGGTACTGGACGTTCTGCTCACGCGGAGCGGAGCGCCCTGTCACTCATGGAGCGGGATCCCCGTCCAACGGCCAAGGTGCCGGACTGCACGATTTCACGGATGCCGAACGGCTCGAGCACTGAAAGCAGTGCAGCGAGCTTCTCGGGGGTACCGGTTGCCTCGATCACCAACGAGTCTGTGGACACGTCGACGACGGCGGCACGGAACAAGTCTGCAGCTTGGGTAACCTGCAGGCGTGTCGCGGCATCCGCACGTACCTTGACCAGGATGTGGTCGCGTTGTACGGAAGATTCGGAAGTCAGCTCCACAATCTTGATCACGTTGACCAATTTGTTGAGCTGCTTGGTGACCTGCTCAATGAGGTCGCCGTCGGCGTCGACGACAACCGTCATGCGGGACATGCCGGGAACCTCGGTGGGTCCCACAGCCAGGGAATTGATGTTGAATGCACGCCGGGCAAAGAGGCTGGCCACGCGGGTCAGCACGCCGGGCTTGTCTTCTACCAGAACGGACAGTGTGTGGCGGGTCATGCCTAGTCCTCCTCTTCCCATTCCGGGGTCATGTTGCGGGCAACCTGGATCTGGTCATTGCTGACGCCCGAAGGCACCATGGGCCACACCATCGAGTTGGGGCTGACGACGAAGTCGATAACCACTGGGCGGTCATTGATCTCGAGTGCCTTCTGGATGGTGGCGTCGATGTCTTCGTCACGCTCACACCGCAGTGCTGCACAACCGTAGGCATCAGCCAGTTTCACGAAGTCCGGGATCCGGACGGTGTCGTGGCCTGTGTTCAGGTCCGTGTTGGAGTAGCGGCCCTCGTAGAACAGCGTCTGCCATTGGCGGACCATGCCCAGCGAGGAGTTGTTGATGATGGCCACCTTGATGGGGATGTTGTTGATGGCGCAGGTAGCCAGTTCCTGATTGGTCATCTGGAAGCAGCCGTCACCGTCGATGGCCCAGACCACGCGGTCCGGCTCACCAACCTTGGCACCCATTGCTGCCGGAACCGAGTATCCCATGGTTCCTGCTCCACCGGAGTTCAGCCAGGCATGGGGCCGTTCGTACTTGATGAACTGGGCGGCCCACATCTGGTGCTGGCCGACGCCGGCAACATAGATGCCTTCGGGACCGGTGAGCTCGCCGATGCGCTTGATCACGCGCTGGGGTGCGGTGAGCCCGTCTTCCGGCTCGGTCCAGCCCAGCGGGTACGTATCGCGCAGGTTTCCAAGGAAAGCCCACCATGAATCCAGGTCCGGGGTGCCGCTTAGTTCAAACTGCGTCTTCACGGCTTCGGTGAGTTCGGGGATGATCTCCTTGACCGAGCCAACGATCGGGACGTCCGCGGTGCGGTTCTTGGAGATTTCCGCGGGGTCGATATCAGCGTGGATGACCTTGGCAAACGGGGCGAAGGTCTTCAGCACGCCGGTAACGCGGTCATCGAACCGGGCTCCCAGGGTGATCAGGAGGTCGGCCTGCTGGAGGGCAGTCACGGCGGAGACTGAACCGTGCATGCCGGGCATGCCAACATGCTGGGGATGCGAATCAGGGAAGGCGCCGCGCGCCATCAGTGTGGTGACCACGGGAGCGCCGGTAGCAAGCGCCAGTTCCATGAGCTCAGCCGAGGCGTGGCCCTTGACTACGCCGCCGCCCACGTACAGGACCGGCTTGCTGGCAGCAGCGATCAGCTTGGCAGCTTCGCGGACCTGCTTATTGTGACCCCGCACCACGGGGCGGTATCCCGGCAGATCCACCTTGGGCGGCCAGGAGAAGGTCATCTGGCCCACCTGGGCATCCTTGGCGATGTCCACCAGGACGGGTCCCGGGCGGCCCGTGGACGCGAGGTGGAATGCCTCTGCCATGACGTGCGGGATGTCATTGGGGTCGGTCACCAGGAACGAGTGCTTGGTGATGGGCATCGTGATACCCACGATGTCCGCTTCCTGGAAGGCATCGGTGCCGATGACTCCGCTGGACACCTGGCCGGTGATGGCCACCATCGGCACGGAGTCCATGTGGGCGTCCATGATGGCGGTAACGAGGTTGGTGGCACCGGGGCCGGAGGTGGCGATGCAAACGCCAACCCGTCCGGTAACCATGGCGTAGCCTTGCGCGGCGTGGCCGGCTCCCTGTTCGTGACGGACCAGGATGTGATTCATGCTGGAGGCCATCAAGGGGTCGTAGGTGGGCAGGATCGCGCCACCGGGCAAACCGAAAATATCGTCCACGCCGAGTTCTTCGAGCGAACGGACAATTGCTTGCGAGCCGGACATCACCGTTGGGGGTACAACGGTGTTCGGCCCAAGTACAGGAGAGAGAGGTGCAGCAGCGTCGACGACGACGGACTCAGCCGTACGGTCGACCTTTTCCGGAGCTTTGTGGGCTCCAGCGGACTTTGCAGCCATCAGCGAGGGGCTGATCGGCGATCCTTTGCTCATCGGACTCTTCCTTAGTGGATCTTCAATAGATGGGTCTTGCTCGGGGAATAAAAAAACCCCTCAGCCTTCCGGCTCTTCGAGGGGTTTGCGCGTGACGGTTCGTTACCAGTCGGGCTAAGCCACGCGCTTGGTAAGGACGACGACGCCGACGGTAACGAATGTGATCATGCGTTCAGTGTTCCCTCAAAGTGAGATACGTGTCAATTGACCACAATCGTATCTCACTATTTGGACAGCCATGTCCGCCTGCCGGACTCCGCCCTTAGGGCGGGCGGAGTCCGGAGCAGGAATTACCCGCAGTACGCCCCCGTGGAGGCACTGTGGACAAGCTTGGCGTATTTGGCCAGCACACCCTTGGTGAACTTGGCCGGCAGGGGCTCCCAGCCCTCCTTGCGGGCCTCGAGCTCGGCCTCGTCCACCAAGAGGTCGAACGAGCGTGCGGCGATGTCCACACGGATGCGGTCCCCGTCCTTCACGAAGGCGATCGGACCGCCGTCGACCGCTTCGGGCGCAACGTGGCCAATGCACAATCCGGTGGTGCCGCCCGAGAAACGGCCATCGGTAAGCAGGAGCACATCCTTCCCCAGCCCTGCGCCCTTGATGGCTCCGGTGATCGCCAGCATCTCGCGCATGCCCGGGCCGCCCTTGGGGCCTTCGTAGCGGATCACCACGACGTCGCCCTTATTGATTTCGCCGTTGTCCAACGCGCTGAGGGCCCCCTGTTCACGCTCGAAGACACGCGCAGTGCCTTCAAAGACGTCCGCATCGAAGCCGGCGCTCTTCACAACGGCGCCTTCGGGCGCCATGGAACCGTGGAGGATGGTGATGCCACCGGTCTTGTGGATTGGATTGTCCAAGGCGCGGAGGATCTTGCCATCAAGGTCCGGCGGGTTGATCGAGGCGAGGTTTTCGGCGAGTGTCTTGCCGGTCACGGTGAGGCAGTCACCGTGCAGCAGTCCGGCGTCGAGCAGTGCCTTCATGATGACGGGCACGCCGCCGATCTTGTCCACGTCAGTCATGACGTAGCGGCCAAAGGGCTTCAGGTCGCCGAGGTGCGGAATCTTGTCACCGATGCGGTTGAAGTCATCGAGCGTCAGCTCAACTTCTGCCTCGCGGGCAATGGCCAGCAAGTGCAGGACGGCATTGGTGGAACCACCGAAAGCCATAGTGACGGCAATAGCGTTTTCGAAGGCCTTCTTGGTCATGATGTCGCGGGCCGTGATTCCCAGGCGCAGCAGGTTGACCACCGCTTCGCCGGACTTGCGGGCGAAGTCATCACGACGGCGGTCTGCCGACGGCGGGGCGGCTGAGCCCGGCAGCGACATTCCCAGGGCTTCGCCGATGCAGGCCATGGTGTTGGCCGTGTACATGCCGCCACAGGCGCCTTCGCCGGGGCAGATGGCTTTTTCGATGCGGGTGAGGTCTTCCATGCTCATCTTGCCTGCGGCGCAGGCACCCACGGCTTCGAAGGCGTCAATGAGGGTGACTTCCTTTTCCGAGCCGTCCTCGAGCTTGACCCATCCGGGCATGATGGAGCCGGCGTAAAGGAAGACGGAGGCGAGGTCCAGGCGGGCAGCGGCCATGAGCATCCCGGGAAGGGATTTGTCGCAGCCAGCCAGCAGGACCGAACCGTCAATACGCTCGGCCTGCATCACGGTTTCCACAGAGTCGGCAATGACCTCGCGGGAAACGAGCGAGAAGTGCATGCCTTCGTGCCCCATGGAGATGCCGTCCGAAACGGAAATCGTGCCGAACTGCATGGGAAAGCCACCGCCGGCGTGGACGCCTTCTTTGGCGCCTTGTGCAAGGCGATTGAGGGAGAGGTTGCAGGGCGTGATTTCGTTCCATGAACTGGCGACACCAATTTGCGGCTTGGCAAAGTCGTCGTCTCCCATGCCAACCGCACGGAACATCCCACGGGCGGGTGCAGCGTGGATGCCATCGGTGACCACCCGGCTGCGGGGCTTGATGTCCGGCGTGATGTCTGTCGCAATCTCGGTGTCACTCATGAGCAAAGTCTATGGGTACCTCGCTGCCGCCGCCGCTGTTCCATGCCGGGTTAAGCACGATCGACCAAATATTGCAGGGCAAACAAGGTTTCCCGGCAGGCCGGTACTGCGGTCCCGGGGTTACGTACCCGGAGGGGAGTCCCGAAGCTCCTTGGCGATTTCCGCGGCTTCACTCCTGAGCATGTCAAGGACGATCGCGATGGTTCCCCGGGCGGCAACCTCCTGGCGGGAAAGTGCCACAATGCTCCTGCTGGCCTTCACCTCCGTGAGTGGCCGCAGCACCAGGCCCCGCCTGGCACTGGCCCGGGCCGTGTACCGCGGGAGGAGGCAGATCCCATGGCCCGCACCCACCAGTGCCTCCAGCACCCGCAGGTCCGGATACCGCTGGCCACGGTTGGCCTGTCGGCCCGCATGGAGCTCGATTTGGCGAAGGACAGTGTCAAAGGGAAATCCCTCCGGTACACCGATCCAGGGGTAGTCAACAACATCGCTGGGACTTAACCTCGCCTTGGCTGCCAGCGGGTGGCCCGCAGGCACAGCGACGTCGAGGGCTTCTTCGAGCAGCGGAACCACCGTCAGGCCCTGCCGGGCAAATACTTCAGGGCCGTCCACGCTGTGGGCAAGGACAATGTCGTAGTCGGCCATCAAGGGCGCGAAGTGCGCGGTTCCCGGATCCTCGAAATGTGCGTCGAAAGTCAGCCCCTCTACAGAGGACACACGATGCAGCATCCCGGGCAGCAGCATTTCTGCCGCGCTGGGGAAGAACGCTGCGGACACGCGGGTCTGCCATCCCTTCCTGTAGGTGTCGATCGTGGACTCAGCCCGCGCCATGGCTGTGGCGATGTCGGCAGCCGCGGCCGCCATGGCGTATCCCGCTTCGGTGAGCTGCACACCCCTGCCGACCTTTTCCACCAGCACAACACCAATTTCCGCCTGCAACGTCTTCAGTTGCTGCGAGACTGCCGACGCCGTGACATTCATCGCCTCAGCCGTGGCACCCACACTTTGACGGTCTGCCAACTCGCGCAGAATCTGCAGTCTTTTCACGTCCATTCAGCCAGACTAGGCGACCCGAAGGAATTCCATTCCCCATGATTTTGCAGCACCCGCGATTTTCCTCAGCAGACTGATCACATTCCATGGAACAGCAGGTCAAAGGCTGGACAGCCCATTAGCAGGCACGTAACGTCAGGAACACCACGAACTGCACCCCTGTGAGCAGAAGGGCATCCACATGGACTGGATAATTTGGGTCATTGTCATTGTGTTGGCCATTGCCATTGTTTGGTGGCTTATGAACCGCAACAAAGCACGTAATTCGTCCTCAACCCAGGCTCCCGCCGCAATGGAGCCCGCCAACACCACAACCCTGCCGGATGCGGCCGCAGCAACAGCCGGGGTGGCGGGCCTGGCCGGCGTCACCAACCTGGGTAAGGCGGCCGCCGAGGGCAGCGGCCCCTCCGGCGACGAATCCCCCCGGGATCCGGCAAGGGAACCAGCAGGGCAACCCGCCCGGGAATCAGTGGACGAGTCCATCGCTGATGAACCAGCT
Source organism: Paenarthrobacter sp. CCNWLY172 (assembly GCF_037402035.1). Classification (NCBI taxonomy): domain Bacteria; kingdom Bacillati; phylum Actinomycetota; class Actinomycetes; order Micrococcales; family Micrococcaceae; genus Paenarthrobacter; species Paenarthrobacter sp. CCNWLY172. The sequence goes on along the minus strand of NZ_JBBEGB010000003.1, from coordinate 312,581 downwards.
GACCTCAAAGCCCGCAGGGACCAGGAGGCTGACGACGAGTCGTTGGCCGGGGACATAAAGGCTGGGCCAGCCGCACTTACGGGTGACGAATCACTCGTGCAACCCGCCCGGGAACCAGTGGCAGCCCCATCTCCCGACCCCGCGCCGTCTCCCACCCCCGGCCTCACAGTGGAGGAGCCCGTTGTTGCCGCTCCCGTGGTGGAGGAACCGGTGGTTGAGGAACCCGTGGTGGCCCAGCCGACAGTCGACACCGACGCCGCTGTGTACTCGGCTGACACGGGGCACACAGCTGACACGGCACACACAGCCGATCCTGGCGACGTTGACGACTGGGATGCGGGTGCTTCGGAGCCCGCAGGCAAGGATGCTGCAGACAAGGCCGAGTGGGAATCGACATGGACCGACTCATCAGGGGCTCCAGTCCACCACCACGAGTACACGGACGCGCACTCCCCCACCCTCCCGGGCGCCGAGTCTGCAGCGGCAGAGGACCCCACAACCTCCGGGCACCTTGCCGCCGAGCACCCCTACGGAACCGGCTCCTCCAGCATTGCGGGAGACGCCTATCCCGTCAAAGCCAACGCGGCGGCCATGACGTACCACGACGAAGACACTGCGGACTATGACGACGTTGCCGCTGACGTGTGGTTTGAATCGGCCGCGCATGCAGAGGCCGCGGGGTTCAGGCCACCAAGGCGCAACAGGCACTGACCCGGCAAGCCACCACTTGACCGGTAACTACGGACCTCGGTAACGGACGCTGGCATGGGCACGCACTCACCGGAACGGCGAAGACTGCTGATGTTTGCCGCCGCGTTCGCGACAATCCTGGTGATGACAGGCTGCACGGGCAGCCCGTCATCCCCGGGAACCGCGGTAACGCCGAACCCCACCACCACGGCCCCAGTGCCTTCCAGCCCCGGCAGCAGCGAAAGGCCAGCAGGAGGTCAAGGGACAGCCGGCAGCCGGCAGGCTCCCGAGATTACTGAAAAGCTCGACGTCGGGTTGCAGCTGCCGTGGTCGGTGGTGTTCCTGCCGGATGGAACCGCAGTGGTATCAGAGCGCGACTCCGCCCAGGTCAAAGCCATCAGTGATGGCAGGTCCACCACCGTAGGCGAGGTTGCCGGCGTCGTCCCTGGAGGCGAAGGCGGCCTCCTGGGCCTCGCAGTGTCTCCGACGTTCCAGAACGACCGCTGGCTCTATGCCTATTTCACGTCCGCCAGCGACAACCGCATTGCAAGGATGAAGCTGGACGAAGACAGCGGGGGGACGTTGTCGCTGGGCGAACCCGACGTAATTTTTTCGGGAATTTCGAAGGCTTCAACCCACAACGGGGGGCGAATCCGCTTTGGCCCCGACGGGTTCCTCTACGTGGGCACGGGAGACTCGCAACGCCGGGATCAGCCGCAGGACACCAATGCCTTGGGTGGCAAGATCCTGCGCATCACCCCCGAGGGACGGCCGGCACCCGGAAATCCCTTCGGCGACAATCCCGTCTTCAGCTACGGACACCGCAACGTCCAGGGTTTGGCATGGGACAGCGAGGGAAGGTTGTGGGCCAGCGAGTTCGGCCCGGACGTGGATGACGAGTTGAACCTGATCACGCCGGGCGGCAATTACGGGTGGCCCACAGTCACCGGCGCACCGGGAAGGAACGGCCTGATCGATGCAAAGGTCGTGTGGCCTTCGACATCTGAAGCTTCTCCGAGCGGCCTGGAGATCGTCGGCGACGTGGCGTACACAGGCGCCCTTCGCGGTCAACGGCTGTGGACGGTACCGCTCGACGGCGAGTCAGCCGGAGAACCTGTGGCCTATTTCACAGGACAGCACGGGCGGCTGAGGGATGTCGCCCGCGCCCCGGACGGCACTTTATGGCTGGTCAGCAACAACAGAAACCCCGACTTTGCGCTGATTCTGCGGGTCGCGTCGTAGGGTCAGTGATGGGGCACGGGCCGATTTCACAGTTGGGCGGATGTCGTGTAGAGTTACATGTCGTTGCGGAGATCGCCGGGGAAAGAAAAGCTCCCGGTTTGGTCGAATTCAACAGCTGCACCTCTAGCTCAACTGGCAGAGCAATTGACTCTTAATCAATGGGTTCCGGGTTCGAGTCCCGGGGGGTGCACCAATAACAAAGGCTCCGGATCGTGAAAACGATCCGGAGCCTTTTATGTTTCCGATCCACGGCGTTCCGGGACGGAACGCCGTGGATCGGGCCCTGGGGTAGGTCAGCTTTGCGCGACGTCGGTGGCTTCGTCGCTGGGTTCCGGCTCAGGAGCCGGTAAACCAGCGAGCCCCCGGACGACAATCCTCAGTTCCTCCCGCAATCGTGCGGTATCAACGGCAACGGGCGCCAAGACGTCCTGCTCAAGCTTCACTGCTTCTGCGAGAGCTGCACTGCCGGCCTCTGTCAGGGTCACCACATGGCTCCTGCGGTCGGAGTCGCTGCGCTGGCGCGCGATGTGCCCGTGCAGCTCCAACCGCGCAAGAGTAGTACCCATTGTCTGGGCCTTGACCCGTGCGACTTCGGCCAACGCCGCCTGCGTAATTGCGCCTTTGGCGGCAAGCACTTGCATGGCAATGACCCCGGCATGGGTAAGGCCGATGGACTTCAATTTTTCGTTCCACGAGATTTCCACCAGGCGCGCAGCTGTCGAAAGCAATCGGGTGGTGGGCCATCTCTCCATATCTGGCATGCCGACAGTATATGCGCGGACGGGGAGCCAGCGCGGCTCGTCCCCACTAAACTGGGAAATCGCGATCCCCAGCAAGGAGCATATTGTGGCAGAACGACTTATCCCGGGCGACGTTGCCCCCCACTTCACACTTCCCGACGAAACCGGCAAAAGCGTCAGCTTGTCGGACTTCCAAGGGCGCAAAACCATCGTGTACTTCTACCCTGCAGCCTCCACCCCGGGGTGCACCAAGGAAGCATGTGACTTCCGTGACACCCTGGCCTCTCTCCAGGCTGCAGGCTACGACGTCGTTGGCGTCTCCCCCGATCCCGTCAAGGCACTGGCCAAGTTTGCAGCCGAAGAACAGCTGACGTTCCCGCTGCTCTCGGACGAGGACCATGCAGTGGCTGACGCTTACGCGGCCTGGGGCGAGAAGAAGAACTATGGCAAGACCTACATGGGATTGATCCGGTCCACCATTGTGGTGGACCCCGAGGGGAAAGTGTCCCTGGCGCAATACAACGTCCGCGCAACCGGGCATGTTGCCAAGCTTCGCCGGGACCTCAAGCTGGACAAGTAGCGGGTACACTGGAGGCCGATGGCGGGCCGCCCCAGGGCACCGGCCATCAGCCAGCGCGAGTGGTGAAATTGGCAGACACGCAGGATTTAGGTTCCTGTGCCTTCGGGCGTGGGGGTTCAAGTCCCCCCTTGCGCACAGCATTGAAACACACAGTGGCCATGGGCCACCCGGAATACCCCCGGTTGCAGAACTCTGCAGCACGGGGGTGTTTTTTCCTCAAGCAGCGGGGATGGCTTCCTGAAAATGTGCTGGGAAGTGCACTCAGGACGTTCAACTAGACTGGAATGCGGTCTGGCCGAAGCCGGCCACAGCACTTCCAACCGGCTTGAGGGGACAAGAGTGGCAAGCAGCAAAATGCGGCGCCTGACCGTACAGTTCGGAGCTGCCGTAGCGGTTTTGGGGCTGGCAGCGTGCACGGGAACACCGGGCCCGGCACCGTCTTCGTCCTCCAGCAGTACCGCTCCGGTGGAGCCCACCGCCACCTTCAACTTCGGCACAGCATCCATGCCGCTGGGACTCGATCCCGCCATGACCGCGGATTCCGAGTCCTACCGTGTCACTCGGCAGGTCCTCGAAGGCCTGGTCGGCGTGGATGGCGCCACCGGTGAGACAACTCCACTTCTGGCTACGGAGTGGAAAGACAGCAACAACGGGCTCAGCTACGATTTCACGCTCCGCTCCGAGGTAACCTTCCACGACGGCACTCCACTGGACGCTGCCGCTGTCTGCGCAAACTTCAATCGCTGGTTCACCTTTCCCGCTGAACTCCGGAAACAAGCACCCGGCATTTCGTTCCAAGGGGTGTTCAAGGCCTATTCCGATGAGCCGGTGTTCTCCATCTTCAAGGACTGCAAAGTGGTCTCGGCCAACGACGTCCAGATCAACCTGACGCGGCCCTTCACCGGTTTCCTGCAGGCGCTGACCCTCCCTGCTTTTGCCATCTCCTCGCCCACCGCCCTTGAAGCGCAAAAGGCGAATGTGCTGAACCAGACCTTGAACGGCCAGGCCGTGTCCGCCTATGCCAGCCACCCCGTAGGCACGGGCCCCTATGAGTTCAGCGCTTGGGATGAGAACAGACTCACGCTCTCCACGTACAAGGGGTACTGGGGCAACAGGGGCCAAATAGCCACCATCAATTTCATCCCCTTCGATCGCGCCGAAACGCGGCAGCAGGCCCTCCTGGACGGGAAGATCGACGCCTACGACCTCGTAACACCCGGAACCTTTGACCAACTGGTCAAGAAGGGTGTCCAGATCATCCAGCGCGACCCGTTCTCCGTGATGTACCTCGGGATCAACCAAGCCGTGGCGCCCTTGGAGAAGCTCGAAGTCCGCCAGGCCATCGAAATGGCAGTAGACAAGGAAACGCTGATCCGGCGGTTCTTCATCGACAACACTGCACAGGCCTCACAGTTCGTGCCGCCCAAGCTCAGTGGGTTCAACAACAACGCCCCGTCCCTCGGGTACAACCCGGAGAAGGCCAAGGAACTTCTGGAAAAGGCGGGCTACAAGGGTGAGGAAATCAAGTTCTACTACCCGCTGAACGCCACCCGCGCCTACATGCCCACTCCCGAGAAGATCTATGCCGAAATCAGCCGCCAACTGGTTGCTGTTGGCTTCAACATCAAGCCAGTGCCGGTGGACTGGGAGGGTGGCTACCTGCAACGGGTCCAGTCGGCGGGAGATCGTGGACTGCACCTTCTGGGCTGGAACGGCTCCTACGCCGACGCCGATAACTTCCTGGGGCCGCTCTTCGGCGAAACACGGCCAGAGTTCGGCTATGCGGATTCGGAAGTCTTCCACAAGATCGAGCGGGCACGCGCCATGCCCGACGGAGACGACCGCAACGCCCAGTACCAGGCCATCAACGCAGAGATCGCGGCCTCGGTACCGGCAGTGCCGATCGCCTTCCCCATCTCCGCTTTGGCGTTGTCCAACAAGGTGGAAAGCTACCCGGCTTCACCGGTCCTCAACGAAGTTTTCACGAACGTCCGCTTAAAGCCTTGACGTTCGCCCGCAATTTCAGTATTGGGTCTTCGCGGGGATATTCTGTGACAGCCAGTGCCGCCGCTAACGGAGATTGATCGTGACCTTCATTTCCAAGACTCAACATGCCGACGTCGTCCTTATTGGCGGCGGAATCATGAGTGCCACCCTTGGTGCGTTCATCAAGCAACTCGAACCCACCTGGACCATCTCCCTGTTCGAACGACTCGACGAAGCGGGGCTTGAGAGCTCCGGACCGTGGAACAACGCCGGCACCGGGCATGCCGCGCTGTGTGAGCTTAACTACTCCCCCGCAGCCAAAGACGGCTCCGTGGACCCTTCCAAGGCCCTCCACATCAACGAGCAGTTCCAACTGTCACGTCAGTTCTGGTCCCATCTGGTGGACACCAAAGTCATTGGATCCCCCAAGGGCTTCATCAACACCGTCCCGCACATGAGCTTCGTCATTGGCGACGACCACGCGAACTTCCTCAAGACCCGGTACGAGGCACTCAAGCCCAATACGCTGTTCCGCAGCATGGAATACACCGAGGACCAGGACCAGATCGCACAATGGGCTCCCCTGATCGTCAAGGGACGGGACCGCCAGCAGCGCGTGGCCGCTACCCGCGCAGCTGAAGGCACCGACGTCGACTTCGGCGCCCTGACGCGTGAGCTCACAACCTACCTGCAGGACAGTGGTGCCGAGGTCAACTACGGGCACGACGTCACCAACATCAGCCGCGCATCCGGTGGTGGATGGGACCTGTCCATCAAGCACCCCAAGTCCGGCGAGCACGGCCGCATCCACGCGAAGTTTGTCTTCGTGGGAGCCGGCGGCGGTGCCCTCCACCTGCTTCAGGCCTCCGGTATTCCTGAGAGCAAGGGCTACGGCGGTTTCCCCGTTTCCGGCCAGTTTTTCCGCTGCACCGACGACGCCATCACGTCACAGCACAGCGCCAAGGTTTACGGCCAGGCATCCGTGGGCGCGCCGCCCATGTCCGTCCCGCACTTGGATACGCGCTACGTGGACGGCAAGCGTTCCCTCCTGTTCGGCCCGTACGCCGGTTTCTCCACCAACTTCCTGAAGACCTCCAGCTACCTGGATCTTCCGCTGTCCATCCGACCCGGAAACATCATTCCCATGTTGGCTGTGGCCAAGGACAACATGGACCTCACCGCGTACCTCATCAAAGAGGTTGCCAAGCGGCACGAGGCCAAGGTTGAGGCTCTGCGTGAGTACTACCCCGAGGCATCCGGTGGCAACTGGGAACTGATTACCGCTGGCCAGCGTGTACAAATCATCAAGAAGCACCCTCAGAAGGGTGGCGTCCTGCAGTTCGGCACCGAGGTCATTGCCTCCCGCGATGGTTCCATTGGCGCGCTGCTGGGTGCCTCGCCGGGCGCTTCCACGGCGGTACCGATCATGATCGAGCTGCTGCAGAAGTCCTTCCCCAAGAACTTCAAGGGCTGGCAGTCCAGGCTCAAGGACATGATGCCGGGCTATGGCGTCAAGCTCAACGAGAACCCTGAGCTGGCTGCCGAACTGGAAGCAAGCACCGCGCGGTCGCTGCAGCTTGACGTGGCCAACGCCGTCCAAAGCTAGGCCATACCCGGGGCTGCGGCCGGTTCCCGTCAGACGAATCGTTACGTAGACCCTGGGAGTCAATGCAATGTTCCGCCTGGCCAAGCTTTCTCTGGGAAACCGGGCCCTGATCGCGCTGATCACCGTCTTTGCGGCGGTGTTCGGCGTGATCACCATGGGATCCCTGAAGCAGGAACTCATTCCGTCCATCGAGTTCCCGCAGATCACTGTGGTGACCTCCATGCCCGGGGCTTCCCCGGAGGTCGTGGACAAGCAATTGAGCCAGCCCCTGGAAACAGCACTGAACAGTGTTGAGGGACTGGAGTCCACCACGTCGACCTCCCGCAATGGTGTATCGCAGATCACCATGGTATTCACCTACGGGTCCAACCTTGACCGGGCACGGAACCAGATCGACCGGGCCATCTCCAATGCCAAGCGGGTGCTGCCCGCCGACGTCGAGCCCCAGTCCATTGCCGGGAACATCAGCGATTTCCCCATCGTCTACTTGGCCGTATCCTCGGACAAGCCCCTCAGTGAACTCAATGCCGACCTCTTGCGGCTAAGCGTTCCCCGGCTCCAGAAAATCGACGGCGTCCGCGGCGCCGATGTGACGGGCGGGGCCAGCCAGCACATCCTGATCCAGCCCCGTCCGGCAGACCTGGCCAGCAGCGGTGCATCCATCCAGGCCATCAGTAATGCCCTGAAGAACAACGGAACCTTGGTCCCCGTAGGCACCATCGAGGACCAAGGCAAGACGTTGTCCCTCCAGCTGGGCAGTCCCGTGGATTCCCTGGACATCATTAAGGGACTTCCCCTGACAGGGGCAAAGAATGCTGCCACCATCGGGGCAGTGGCCGACGTCAGCATCGAGGACGACGCCGCTACCTCCATCACGCGCACCAATGGCAAGCCGACGCTGGCACTGTCCGTCACCAAAAAGCCCGAGGGCGATACTGTGGCGATCTCGCATGCCGTGCGCGATGCGATCGGACCCATGCAGGACGAACTGGGCAACAACGCCACCTTCACGCCGGTCTTCGATCAGGCCCCGTTCATCGAGAAGTCCATCAAGGACCTCACCACCGAAGGCCTTCTTGGACTGGGCTTCGCTGTGGCCGTCATCCTGGTATTCCTGATGTCCGTGCGGTCCACCCTGGTGACCGCCGTCTCCATACCGCTGTCCCTTTTGATCACCTTCATAGGCATCTACGCCACCGGCTACTCACTGAACATCCTCACTTTGGGCGCACTGACCATTGCGATCGGACGTGTGGTGGATGACTCCATCGTGGTGATCGAGAACATCAAGCGACACCTCAGCTACGGCGAACACAAGCTCACCGCCATCCTGACTTCCATCCGTGAAGTCGCCGGAGCCATCACGGCCTCCACACTGACCACCGTGGCCGTCTTCCTGCCCATCGCCTTTGTGGGTGACCTCGCTGGAGAGCTGTTCCGGCCGTTCGCCCTCACAGTGACCATCGCGCTGTTGTCGTCATTGTTGGTTTCGCTCACGATCGTTCCGGTGCTGGCCTACTGGTTCCTCGCGTCCCCGGCAAAGGGCGCTGATGCGGCGGCCTCCACCCAGGAGGCGGCAAAGAAGGCCCGGGACGCCGAGCAAAAGAGCAGGCTCCAGCGCGGTTACCTTCCGATCCTCGCGAAAACACAAAAGCACCCGGTCATCACGCTGTCGGCCGCGGCTTTGGTGCTCGTGGCGACCGTTGCCGTTTCACCGCTTCTGGCCACCGACCTGCTGGGCCGCTCCGGCGAGAACAGCATGACCGTACGTCAGGTCCTGCCCGCCGGGACAAGCCTGCAGGCCACCAGCGATGAAGCCGCCAAAATCGAAGACGCCCTGAAGGGCATCAACGGCATCAAGGACGTGCAGGTCACCTCCGGAAATGCGCAGACAGGCTTCGCTGCCCTGACATCAACCGGTTCGTCCAACTCGACGTTCACCATTGTCACCGACGAGAAAGTGAACCAGGCCAAGCTCCAGGATGAGGTTAGATCACAACTTGAAGGTGCCGCGGGGAAGGTTACCGTCGGGTCCCAGCAAGGCGGCTTCGGTACATCCTCCACAGTGGACATCACCATCCGGGCGGCTAACTCCGCCGACCTCCAGACTGCCAGCGACGCCATGGTAAAGGCCATGGACGGGGTGCCGGGCAGTTCCGAGGTAGCTACCAACCTCGCGTCCAAGCAATCGGTGGTCCAAGTCCGCGTTGACCGCGCCAAAGCTGTTGCAGCCGGCTTGACGGAGGAACAGGTAGGGGCCTTCCTGGCCACCACCGTCAGCCCCATCCCTGCCGGTACCGTCCGGATCGATACCAACGACTACCCGGTACAGATCGGTGAGGGCACACGCTTCACCAGCATCGCTTCAGTCCGGGCACTCCAGCTACCCACAGCACGCGGCGGGGTGGCTTTGGAGTCCATTGCCGCGGTCGAGCAGGTTGATACTCCTGTCTCCATCACCAGCAGCAACGGGCAACGCACCGCGCGGGTGACCGTGACGCCGTCAGGTTCCAACCTGGGCAGCGTGAGCACCGCCGTTCAGGAGCGCCTGGCATCAGTGGAACTTCCGGCCGGGGTCACCGCCACCATCGGCGGTGCCACAACCCAGCAGGCCGAGTCTTTCCGGCAGTTGGGCCTGGCACTGCTGGCGGCCATCGCGATCGTTTACGTCATCATGGTGGCCGCATTCAAGTCACTCATCCAACCGCTGATCCTGCTGGTGTCGGTTCCTTTCGCCGCCACGGGCGCCGTCGGCTTGCTGTTGGTGACCGGTGTTCCGCTGGGCTTGCCTTCGCTGATCGGCATGCTGATGCTGGTGGGCATCGTGGTGACCAACGCAATCGTCCTGATCGACCTCATCAACCAGTACCGCAAGCCCCACGATGGCAGCCCGGGCATGAACGTGGCAGACGCCATCACGCACGGTGCCCGCCAGCGCCTCCGCCCCATCCTGATGACGGCATTGGCCACGGTGTTCGCACTGACGCCCATGGCCTTGGGACTCACGGGCGGCGGCGGGTTCATTTCACAGCCCCTGGCCATTGTGGTGATCGGCGGGCTGGTCTCCTCCACGGCCTTGACGCTGGTGCTGGTCCCGGTACTTTACAAGCTGGTGGAGGGACGCCGGGAGAAGAAGGACCTGCTGAACGCCCTGCAGGACAAGCCGACGCCGACCGGAAGCGGCTCGTCGGACGAATTCCAGGATTGGACCACGGGCATGATTCCCAGGGTCAAGGGCCGCCGCGCAGCCCACCATCCCGGCGAATAGCAGCCACCGCCAACAGACTCACCTTGCAGGCAGGGCCGGGAACAATTCCCGGCCCTGCCCTGTTACAGGTACCGATACATGCAAATGCATCTAGTTTGAGGTACACTGTTGAAAGAGCCCGGGACCACGGGCAGGGAGAAAGGCACATCATGCAGATCGGCGTATTCAGCGTCAGTGACATCACCACTGACCCCACCACGGGCCACACGCCCACGGAAAACGAACGCATCAAGGCGTCCGTTGCCATCGCAAAAAAGGTCGAAGAAATCGGTATGGATGTCTACGCCCTGGGCGAGCACCACAACCGGCCGTTCTTCTCCTCCTCCCCCACCACCACACTGGCTTACATCGCCGCGCAGACCGAGCGCATCACGCTCTCCACTGCAACCACGCTCATCACCACCAATGATCCGGTGAAGATTGCCGAAGACTTCGCCATGCTTCAGCACCTCTCCGACGGCCGCGTGGACCTGGTCCTCGGCCGTGGCAACACGGCGCCGGTCTACCCCTGGTTCGGCAAGAACATCCAGGACGGCGTCGAACTCGCGATCGAAAACTACAGCCTGCTCCGCAAGCTGTGGGATGAGGACACCGTCAATTGGTCCGGCAAGTTCCGCACGCCGCTGCAGAACTTCACCTCCACTCCTCGACCGCTCGACGGCGTGGCTCCGTTCGTGTGGCACGGTTCCATCCGTACGCCGCAGATCGCAGAGGTTGCTGCGTACTTTGGCGATGGCTTCTTTGCCAACAACATCTTCTGGCCCAAGGAGCATTACCAGCAGCTGATCGGCCTCTACCGCGAGCGTTACGAGCACTATGGACACGGCAAGGCAGATCAGGCGATTGTGGGCCTCGGCGGGCAATTCTTCATGAGGAAGAACTCCCAGGACGCTGTCAAGGAATTCCGCCCGTACTTCGACAATGCGCCGGTCTACGGCCACGGACCGTCGCTGGAGGACTTCACCTCCCAGACGCCATTGACCGTAGGAAGCCCCCAGGAAGTCATTGAAAAGACCCTGACCTTCCGCGAGGCCTTTGGGGACTACCAGCGCCAGCTGTTCCTGATCGACCACGCCGGCCTTCCCCTGAAGACTGTCCTGGAGCAGTTGGACCTCTTCGGCGAGGAAGTCCTTCCCGTCCTGCGCAAGGAATATGCTGCCATGAAGCCGGCACACGTGCCGGATGCTCCGACGCACGCATCCCGCGTTGCCGCAGCATTGGAAGAAAAAGTCAGCGAATCCGCAACTGCCGGTGCCGCGGGGCAGGACGCCTGATGTCCGGTCCAACGGGCGCTGCGTCCTCCGCCGTTCGCCTCGCCGCCGAAACCTGGGAGTCGTTGTTCCGCTCCCAGGTGGCGGTGATGCGGAAGCTTCAGTCAGGACCGGCGTTCAAAACCCTTCCAGTCAAGGAATACGACGTTCTTTTTACGCTCTCCAAGTGCCCGTCGGGGCAGCTCCGGCTCAACGAAATCAACGACAAAGTGCTGTTGAGCCAGTCGAGCCTGAGCCGCTTGGTGGACCGTCTTGAGAAGCGCGGTTTGGTGGAGCGGACGGCAGCCCCCGACGACGGCCGCGGAGTGTTGCTCTCACTCACCGAAGCGGGCAGCGAACTTCAAAAAACGATCGGGCGGGAACACGTGCGGGACATCGCCCACTTGGTGGGACCGGCCCTCACCCCCGAAGAACAGCGCGAACTCCTTCGTCTAACGGAAAAACTCCGTGCGTCCGTGGCGGGACACTAACGAAGGCTGACGGGCTCCCGGAGATCCTCTACCGGGAGCTCGCCATTGACCGAGGCACTGACTTTGAGGGTCTTCAGTGTCAGGCTGCCACCCACAGTGGAGAGGAACGCCGTATCCGAGGAATCCCGGCCTGCCGTGATCCTCAGCATGGATTCACGGGGTGCCAGGCCCGTGGGGTCGACAATGTACCAAGCACCGTCAATGTACGCTTCGGCCACGGCATGGAAATCCATGGGACTCAACCCGGGGGCGTACACAGCTGCGAGCCGGGCAGGTACATCCTTGGCCCTCAACAACGCAATGGCCAGGTGGGCGAAATCGCGGCACACCCCCTTGCGGTGCAGCAACGTTTCCACGGCACCATCGGTACCCCGGGACGAACCGCTGACGTAGCGGAGTTCCGCGTTGACCCAGTTGCGGACCGCCTGGAGCAGTTCGGCTCCTTGCAGCGAGCCAAACTCGGCGTAGGAGGTGGGCAGCAGCCTGTCAGACTCCGCGTACCTGCTGGGCCTGACGTAGCGGATCAACTCCATGGGAGTGGACTTTTCAGGGATGCCAAAGCCGTGAACAGTGGCGCGGTACTCCACCGTCACTTCACTGGGCTCGGTGAACTCAAGGTAATGGAATCGGCCACCGTGGTGGTCGCTGAGTTCGGCGAAGGGAAGCTCGTCACCGGCGGAGGTGATGGACAGGGTTTCCGTCACTGAGTCGTAACCGGAATTCCGGGCCACGGCTATTGCCATGGCTACTTTGGTGCTGGCTGCGGTCTTGAAAACGAGCGTGGCAGCAACGTTGCGTTCCATTGATCTCCGGGATATGTTGCGGCGGGCAGTCCCCAACGGCGCCGTATGTGTGAAGCAGCCAATCGCGGGACTATTGATTGACCTTCAGAGACAGTAGCATCCGCTGGACATTGGCGAATTCAGAACCGTGGACCGCGTACTTCGCGGCCAGGTCCAGAGTGTCGAAGGATTTGGCCGGCGCCACCTTCTCATCTGCAGCAAACGCATGAAGGGCGGGGACGTCACCAAACGAATAGTCGCCCTTTCCCGCCGGTCCCAACACCCGGTTCCGGAGTTCGCACGACTGCCCATCAGCCCCCGCCACCATGTTGGTGATGCCGTAGGAACCGAAAAACTTGTAGCCCTGGATCACCCGGAAAACGACCCGCGGGTCAATGGTGTCCGGACCATCCGAATGGGGGACGTCCAAGGGGACGCTGCTGATCACCACATACGGCCGCCCCTGGCCGGCCGGGCAATCCACCGGAGTGGATGGAGGCAGGCCTGTCTGGAGGGTGGCAACATAGCTGCCCCCACCGTCCTTGACTTCCACCTTCACTGCTCCCGCCAAAGAACCCGCATCCGGAGTTACCGACTGGGCAATCCAATCCCTGGGCAGATCGAAGCTGACAGTCTTGGCCGGATCCGAATACGTCTTCCATGACAGCGCTGTTGCTGCCCCGCTGGGACTGGGACTGGCGCCGGCCGGATCAGCCGAGGCTGCCGTCCCTCCGGAACCAGGCGTTGCGGAAGGTGGGTTGCCCGCCGTGCCGGGTTCCGCCGTCGAACTGTCTGTTGGCGCGCCTGTACCCGACTCCGGACTGTTGGGCTTCGACGTCGCCGTAGAAGAGACCTGGGGTCCCTTGTTTTCAGCTGAACAAGCGGAAGCTGCGGCGAGCACCGACCCTGCCAGCACCAAGGCAGCGAGCTTCACCGGAACACACTCCAGGTTCATGATGCCCTTCATGACCACAGCCTATCGGCGGCGATACCGCGACACGCACAGGACTAGGCTGAGGGTATGGCTCCCGATCACCAGGACTATTTCGAGGACGACATCCCCACCATGTCAGCGGTTGATATTGCTGACTGGCGCTTGCGGACATTCGCGCTGTACGACAAAGTGCGTCAACTGGCGGCCACCAACCCGTTCGACGCCCACGTTTTCTGGCGCCAGGAGCGGGACCTGATGTTCGCCACCCATCCAGCATCAGCGCTGACTGCGGAGATGAAGGCTTCATTCACAGGACTCCGCACAGCCGGCTACGACCCCGCCTTCCGCAAATACGCGGTGCTCTCTCCCCACGGCTCCGGGCAGGAAATGAATGTTGAGACGGGCACCGATGGCGTGGTGCCGTTCGTCCGCATCGGTACTTTCGAGCTGACCGGCCTGGGCTCGTTGGCGGTGTGGCGGCTCCGGAGCTACGGCGGCGGGATCTTTGTCCCGTTCCGCGACGCAACAGCTGGGAAGGACGGCGGAAGCTACGGGGCGGGCCGCTACCTGCTGGACACGGTCAAGGGCTCCTTCCACGGGACAAGAAATTCGTCCGGAGAACAGGAGTTCATCCTTGATTTCAATTTCGCCTACAACCCCTCCTGCGCCTACAACGAAGCGTGGGCGTGCCCCTTGGCCGGGCCGGACAACCGCCTGGCCACGGAAGTTCCGGTGGGCGAACTGTACGTGGGCTAACCAAACGTTCCTCCCGCGCCAGCAGCTGCGAGCGCCGCGACGGCCGCCAGGATGGTCAGCGGTGCCACGATCAGGCCGTACACGGCGTAGCCCTTCCATGTGATCAGCACATTCATCCGCATCAGCCGGTCATGCCACAGCAGGGTGGCCAACGAAGCCCACGGCGTGATCAAGGGACCTGCGTTCACACCCACCAGCAGCGCGGCCACCCGCTCCGGACTTCCCGCCAGGGGCTCAGCCACAAGATATGCCGGAAGGTTGTTGGCCAGGTTGGAGCCCAGGGCGCCCGTCATGGCCAGCCTGAGCAGCTCAATGAACCCGCTTCCCTGGCCTGCCACCTGTCCCAGCAGCACTGAGGCACCGAGGTATTGGGTAGCCTCCACCACCAGGAAGAGGCCACAGGTGAACAGCAACAACGACCACGGAACCAGCGTCACAGTGAGGACTTTGGGTCGTCGGAAGGCAAACACCCCGGCAAGGATCAGGGCTGCCCCTGTGGCCGGAATCCAGATGGCAACACCGGACACCAACGCGGGCAAAAGCAACACCAGGACTGCTGCGCTGACCACCAGCAGGAGTCTGTCCGCTACAGGAGTCGCCCGTGGGACCTGGGCTGGACGTGCAGCATCGAGGGCATAGGTCTTGCGAAGGTCGCCCCGGAATACCACGGCGATGAAGGCCAGGGGAACCAGTATTGCCGCCAACGATGGCGCCCACATCAGCTGGGCAAACCGTATCGGACTGATGTTGCCAAGATGGTGCTGGGCCAACAGGTTGGTCAGGTTGGAAATCGGGAGCAAAAGACTTGCCGTATTCGCCAACCACACCGTTGTCAGGGCGGAGGGCAGGACTGGGAGACCCGTTTGTCGGGCCACCGTGACCACCACCGGCGTCAAGAGCACCGCCGTCGTATCCAGCGACAGGAAAACGGTGCTCAAAATCGCGAACAACGCCAACAGCAGCCAGAGGAGGACACCGCTGCCGCGGCCCCACCGACGCAGCCGCCGCGCGATCCATTGGAAGGTGCCGGCTTCGCTGACGAGCTCTGTCACCACGGTCATTGCGACGACGAACCCCAGGATAGGCGCCACCCGGTCCACCAGGACCGCTACTTCCTGCCATGGCAGGACGCCCGTGGCCACGGTGACACCGCCTGCCACAAGGAGAACCAGTCCGATGATCGCCAGCCGCATGAGTCGGATTCTAAGCCCGGTGGCTGGGTTTGCCGCCCAGGTTCCTCCGGGGAACGGCCCAGGCAACAGCACGTCACCGTACCGTAAGCAATGAAGCCCCCGCTCCGATGACGTGAAGCCTAGCCTTGAGCTATGAACCGATGGCGGAGTTTCATACGGGACCACAGGACCCTTGCTGCGGTGGTCGGAGTGCTGATCCTGTCAGTGGTGGTGGTAGCGGCTGCGCTCTTCCAACCGTGGCGGCTGTTCACCAGCAGCAGCGTCAATGAGGCGCTGCCGGTAGTGGGTGTGTCCACGGGTCAACCGTCGGCTGGCGGGACGGCGGGCGCGCCGCCAAGCCAGGCCGTGCCAAGCCAGGCTCCACCCAGCGGCCCGGCAGTGGTGGGCGGCGGCATTTTCCAATCCCAGGAACATCAAACCACCGGCACGGCGCAGCTGTTGATGCTCCCCGACGGCAGCCATCTGCTCCGCCTCGAGAATTTGGCAAGCAGTGACGGACCTGACGTCAAGGTCTGGCTCAGCAGCCAGGAGGCCGGCGGAGACTGGTTCAAATACCGCTCGGGACGCTATGTGGACCTTGGCCCCATCAAGGCCACGCACGGCAACCAAAACTATGTTGTTCCGGCCGGCACCGACATCACGGGGCTGACGTCCGTGGTGCTTTGGTGCGATCGGTTCAGTGTTGCTTTCGGATCGGCCCCGCTCGCATGAGGCGTTGCGGGGCCTGCCCTGCGCGCCAAGACTCTGCCACAGGACGTAAAGCGGGCCCCACAACGCGAGGCATCAGGCAGGGAGGACGTAGGATGTCATCATGACCATGCCTGCCCCCCGCCGCATCGCCCGTGTCCGCCCCACCCCCGTTCCGACCGTCGCCGGCCAACCCTTGGCTCGCCAGTACCCCGACGAGTACTTCTTTGTGGCCAACGACGCCCCGGATTTCACTTCGGTGGAAGGCACCAGGTGGACTGTGGTGGAGTCCCCTTTCCCGGCGTCGAGGGCCAATGCCAACAGCCCTGCCAGGAAAGGGTGGGAGCTGGGCGCCGTGGTGAGCCAGGATGCTTTTACTTTCCTCGCGCCTTCAGTGCCTGTGAACGTCTTTGGCATGGCACACAACACCGGGCAGCCGGGACGTGACCTGCCGCCCCAGGCTTTCCACAAGGCGGCATCGAGCGTGATCGGCCCGGGGGAAGCCATCCAGCTGGACTCCGGCGTGGGCTACGTCGACCCGGAAGCGGAACTGACGGTCGTCGTCGGGCGCCCTGCGCGGGGCTTGACGCTGGAAACAGCCCGGTCAGCGATTCTTGGCTACACCATCGGCAACGACGTATCGGCACGGGACCTGCAAAAGACCGACGAGCTCTGGATCAGTGCCAAGAGCCAGGACACGTTTACGCCGGCGGGGCCTTGGATGGTCACCGATCTTGACGACTCGAACCTGGAGATCGGGATCGTGCACAACGGCAATGAACTCAAGACCGCCAGTTCTGCTGACCTGGGCTGGAAGGTGGACGAGATCCTGGTCTACCTGAGCTCGTTCATGACCCTCCAGCCCGGCGACCTGGTGCTGACAGGGTTCCCCGCAGAGTGCGCCCGCATTCAACCCGGCGACACTGTGGTGTGCCGGATTGAAGGAATCGGCGAGCTCCGGAACCCCGTCACCAGCGCATCCTGGGAGGACCAGCCCGCTTGATGTGTCAGGCTTAAGCCATGGAGACAGCTGCGGACGCCACTGAGCTGCGCCCGTCTCCCCCACAGCAACCACCCCGCACACGGCACCGCGGAGTCCTCAGATACCCCGTCGTGCGGCAACTGGCCCGCTTCACCGGAGTCGGAGTGTTGTGCACGGCAAGCTCGCTGGCCATTTACGCGTTGTTGCGTCCATGGATTGACCCTCAGCTGGCCAACGCCGTGGCACTGATTGTGACGTCCCTGATGAATACTGCCCTGAACCGCCGGCTCACGTTCAAGATCACGGGAAAGAACAAACGCACCCGGGACCACCTCAGTGGCGTCATAGTGATCGCCATTGCCTTGGTCATCACGGGAGGCAGCCTGGGCGTCCTGCACCTCATCAGGCCGGAAGCCACAGTCACCGAAGAATTGTGGACTACTACGTTGTCCGGCTTCGTGGCCACAGCGGTTCGGTTTACCCTGCTGAGGCACTGGATTTTCCGGCGCGCCCGGCACGTGTAACCCGTCGTACTGCGGCAACCGGCCACAGTGCAGCTATCCCGCTTGCGGGGATGCCAGGTTCCGGACGCGTCCGACGGCGGTTTCCACGGCGTCGGCGGCCTGCTCCAGTTCTGTTTCGGTGACAGTCGAGGTGAAGCTGAAGCGCACGGCCGTCTGTGCCGTTTCAGGTGCGATGCCCAGGGCCACCAAGACAGGTGACGGAGCATCGGATCCCGCAGCGCAGGCCGAGCCGCTGGAACACACTACGCCAAGGCGCTCAAGCTCCAGCAACACCGATTCTCCACTGGTGCCCGGGAAACAGAAGGACGCCACCGATGGCAACCGCTGCAGTCGGTGGCCAGTGACCACAGTGCCCGCGACACCAGCCCGGATCCGTTCAATGAACTGATCCCTCAAGCCTGAGACTCGAGCGGACTGCTCTGGTTGCTCCGCGCTGGCCAACAACAACGCGGTGGCCAATGCCACGGCGCCAGCCACGTTCTCCGTACCCGAGCGCTTACCCCGTTCCTGGCCCCCACCGTGAACCAAGGGCTCCACCCGGAGCCGCCCTTTGGTGAAGAGCACACCGGATCCTTTGGGGGCACCAAGTTTGTGTCCGGACATGCTCAGGGCATCCACCCCGAGCGCCTTGACGTCCAAGGTCAACCACCCGGCAGCCTGGACGGCATCGGTGTGGAAGGGGACGCCGTGTTCCCGCGCCACTGCTGCCAGGGCTGGAATCGGCTGGACCGTTCCGATCTCGTTGTTCGCGTACATGATGCTGACCAATGCCGTTTCGGGCCGCACCACGGCCCTCAGCCCCTCAACCGACACCAGGCCCTCAGCGTCCACCGGCAGCACATCCACGATGAAGCCGTGCACCCGCTCCAAGTACCTCGCCGATTCCTCCACTGCAGGATGTTCGATCGCGCTGATGACCACCCTGTTCAGTGTCGGATCAGCCGACCGCCGGGCCAGCGCGATGCCTTTGACGGCCAGGTTGTCTGCCTCAGTGCCTCCGGAAGTGAAAGTGACCTCCCCCGCACGGCAATTGAGGATCTTCGCGACGCCGGCACGCGCCCCGGCGAGCGCTGCTGCTGCCGCTTCACCCAGGGTGTGGTGGCTGGAGGGGTTGCCGAACTCACCGCTCAAGTACGGCCACATGGCCTCAAGTGCCTCGCGGCGTACGGGGGTGGTGGCTGCGGCGTCGAGGAAGATCATGGGACCGTCAGGCTGTCTCTAGGACAACGTCGAGGCCGAGATCGAGGGCGCTCACGCTGTGGGTCAGGCCCCCAATGGAGATCACGTCCACGCCGGCCGCGGCTATTTCGGTGACGGTGGTGACATTGACGTTGCCGCTGGCTTCCACCATGGCCCTGCCGTCCACCTGCTTGACCCCGGCCCTGAGTTCCTCGATGGAGAAGTTGTCCAGCATGATGGTGTCCACGCCGGCCGCCAGCACGGGTTCGATCTGCTCAGCGCGGTCCACTTCAACTTCGAAGTGCGTGGTGTGGCCCAGCTGGGCTTTGGCAGCAACCAACAGCTCAGTGAGCTTGGTGGAGTCGCCGCCGGTCATGACGGCCAGGTGGTTGTCCTTGGCCAGCACGGCATCGGACAGGCTGTAGCGGTGGTTCGCTCCCCCACCACAGCGCACAGCGTAGCGTTCAAGGACCCTCAGGCCGGGCGTGGTCTTACGGGTGTCCGTAATCCTGGCGCGGGTACCTTCCACGAGCCGGACAAATTCGGCGGTCTTCGTAGCAATGGCACTCATCCGCTGCACCAGGTTGAGCCCAACGCGTTCAGCGAGGAGCACGGAGCGGGCGCTGCCGCTGACCCGCGCAAGGTGCGTGCCGGCGTCGAACGCTTCACCATCGGCGAGCAGCAGTTCCACCTCGGTATCAGGGTCCACAAGCTTCATGGCATCGCGGAACACGGTACCGCCGCTGAAGACACCGGGAACCCGCGCGTTCAGCACGGCGGTTGCCCGGGCGTCAGCGGGGATCAGCAACTGGGAGGTAATGTCCCCGCTGGGTGCGTCCTCCGCGAATGCCCGCTCCAGGATGTCCCGGACAGGGGCTGCGGGGAGGGTCAGGTTAGTCATGGACGAGGCTCACTTTCCGGCTCATGGTGTAACGCTTGTCAAAATCGTCGACGGCGGCTGGTTCCCCCACGCTGTCGCTGCGGTAATGCGCCCCCAAGGACTCCCGCCGTTCCCGGGCCGCCCGCACGAGCAACTGGGCAGCCAGCAGAAGGTTGGAGTCCTCATGTTCCCGGACATCGAAGGAATCAGGAACATCCAAGGGCAGAACCTCACCCTCCCAAGACCCAAGAGTTTCCGCGGCCGCAGCCAACAACTGACCATCACGCAACACGCCAGCTTTAGCTGTCATGAGGAGCCGCAGCGCGTGGCGTGAGAACCCACTGGTGGAGGCAGGGTGGGCGAGCGGATGACCCTCCAACAATTCCAGCGGTGCCGGAGGCCTCGACAGCGCCGTTGTAGCGTGAGCGCCCGAACCGGCCGCCGAGCTTGCGAGGCGATCGCCGGTTCGAGGCGCGAGCGCAGGCGCCAAGGGGCCGGCGGTGCCGTCAGGCGACTCACCAGAGAGAAAAACGTCAACAGCCCGCCGCCCAAACACCAGCCCCTCAAGCAGGGAGTTACTTGCCAAGCGATTGGCCCCTTGCACACCGGTACAAGCCACTTCGCCTGCAGCCAGGAGCCCAGGAACAGAGGTGCGGCCGTAGAGGTCGGTCACCACCCCACCCATCCAGTAGTGGGCCGCCGGCGCCACGGGGACCAGTTCCCGGGTCCAGTCGACGCCTGCTTGGCGGGTCCTCTTGCTGAGGGTGGGGAAGCGCTTGGCCAGGAAGCCGCTGCCCCTCTGCTCTTCGATCACGGTGGCGTCGAGGAACACATGGCCGTTGGGATCGCCGAGTTTTGCCAGGTGCAGGGCGATGCTGCGGGAGACGACGTCCCGGGGTGCGAGTTCGGCGTCCGGGTGGTAGCCGGGCATGAACCGGTGACCCTGGGCGTCCACGAGGACGGCACCTTCCCCGCGGACGGCCTCGGAAATCAGCAGGGGGTCGTTGTTGCCTTCCACCTCCCGGGCTTCGGCCGGAAGGACCATGCAGGTGGGGTGGAACTGGAAGAATTCAAGGTCGGCTACGGCCGCGCCGACGCGCCAGGCGAGCGCCAGGCCATCCGCTGTGGCGACGGAGGGGTTGGTGGTCTGGGCGAAAAGTTGTCCGGCGCCCCCGGTGGCCAGCAACACGGAGTCGCCATGGACGCCGAGGTGGCGCCCTTCGTGGAGGAAATTGGCCCCCACCACACGGCCACCATGCTGTCCGCCCAGCGAGAGCGACGTGACGTGGGCGTGCCCGATGACCTGGATTTTGCCGGCTGCCTGAAAGTCCAGGACAGTGCGGATCAGTGCGGCCGCCACCCCGGCGCCGGTGGCATCGCCGCCGGCGTGCAGGATCCGTGGAGCGGAGTGGGCGGCTTCAAGACCCAAGGCGGGGTCGCCGTCGTCGTCAAGGTCGAACTCGACGCCGAACCGCCCCAGCCCGGCGATGTCCAGCCGCGCCTCGGTGCACAACACCCGCACTGCCTCTTCATTGCAGTGCTCAGCACCGGCTGTGAGGGTATCGGCAATGTGGGCGGCAACAGTGTCTCCGGGAGCAGGCTCGTCCAGCACAGCCGAGATGCCACCTTGGGCGTAGTAGGTGTTGCTGTCTGCAAGGGCTCCCTTGGTCAGCAACACCACTTCCGCCCCGGCTTCCGCGGCCAGCAGGGCTGAGTACAGTCCTGCGATGCCGCTTCCGACGACGATCAGCCGCTGGGGCCCGGGGCCGCGAGCAAGGCTCTCTGTAGTCATGTGGGGCTCGATTCGGCTAGTCCGTTGGGGTATGCCCGACCGTTAGGCAGGCTTGGCTGCCAGCATGCGCTCCAGCGCAATCTTGGCGTTGTCCTGCACGGAGTCGTCCACGGTAATGCGGTTGACCACTCGTCCTTCCACCAGCTCCTCAAGGACCCAGGCGAGGTAGCCCGGGTGGATGCGGTACATGGTGGAGCACGGGCAGATGACCGGATCCAGGCAGAAGATGGTGTGCTGCGGGTTTTCCGCAGCGAGCCGGTTCACCATGTTGATCTCGGTGCCGATGGCGAAAGTGGTGGGTTCCGTGGCAGCTGCTATGGCCTTCTTGATGAAGTCCGTGGATCCGGCGGAGTCGGCTGCGTCCACTACCTCCATAGGGCATTCGGGGTGGACGATCACGTTGACGCCGGGGAAGTCCTGGCGGGCTTTTTCGATCTGGCCCACGTTGAAGCGCTTGTGGACCGAGCAGAAGCCATGCCACAGGATCACCCTGGAGTCGAGCAGTTGCTGTTCATCGTTGCCGCCCAGTTCCTTACGCGGGTTCCACATGGGCATCTGTTCCAGCGGGACTCCGAGCGCCTTGGCAGTGTTGCGGCCCAGGTGCTGGTCGGGGAAGAACAGGACGCGCTGACCACGCTCGAAGGCCCATTCAAGGACCACCTTGGCGTTGGAGGAGGTGCAGACGATGCCACCGTTGCGGCCACAGAAAGCCTTCAGCGCAGCAGAAGAGTTCATGTAGGTGACGGGGATGACCGGCACGCGGCCTGATGCGTCCGGCTCGGTGCCGAAGATCTCCTCCAGCTGTTCCCAGCACTCCTCCACGGAGTCTTCGTCCGCCATATCGGCCATGGAGCAACCCGCTGCGAGGTTGGGCAGGATGACAGCTTGCTCCGGCGTGGAAAGGATGTCGGCGGTTTCCGCCATGAAGTGCACGCCGCAGAAGATGATGGCTTCGGCGTCGGGCTTGGTGAGGGCCGCGTTGGCAAGCTGGAAGGAATCGCCGACGAAGTCGGCATACTGAATGACCTCATCGCGCTGGTAGAAGTGCCCCAGGATGACGGCGCGGTCCCCGAGTGTTGCCTTGGCGGCCCGAATCCGGGCGTCCAGTTCGGCGTCGGAGGCTTTTTTGTACTCCTCCGGCAACTGGCCCTGGCGTGGGGTGGCCTTGGGGGCGACGTCGCTGCTGGAGGCACCGGGCCCATACGCGGGCTCGCCGGCGAGGGCTTCGGCAAGGTCGTATTCCCATGGGCCCCTGGCCAAGGCCGGGCTGCACGTGGACCCTGCGCGGGAAAGTCCCTTCTCGGCTTCCTCGCGAGTGATCAGCTGGACGGCAGTGTTGACGCTGCTCATGGTGTACTCCTGTTATCTGGCCCGAGGCCGGGCGTGCCGGTGAAGCGGTAGAGGCGGGGTGGGCGGTGTTTGCCGCCTTGAAGGTATTGACCGGTTTCTTCGATTTCCGGTGTTGCCTTGACGTGTCGGCGGAAGTTTGCGGGATCGAGCTGACGGTCCAGAACGGCCTCATAGACTTCGCGGACCTGGGCGAGGGTAAAGAATTCGCCCAGCAGGTGGTAGGCGATGGACCCATAGGCCATTTTGTTGCGGAGCCGCCATAAGGCGTATTCCACGATTGCGTTGTGATCGAAGGCGAGTTCACCGAGCCGGTCGGCCCGGAACCACCGCACATTCTCTGACTCGTCGGCCAAAGCAGCTTCGGTGGGTTGCACCAAAGCCCAGTACACGATGGAGACAACACGCTGGGTGGGCGACCTGTGAAGACCACCGAAAGCGTAAAGCTGCTCAAGGTAGTGCGGGGTCAGCCCGGTGGTCTCACGGAGGTTTCGCGACGCCGCGTCCTGGAGGGACTCGTCGTGGGCCAACGGCCCGCCCGGGAGGGCCCACATGTCCTTGTAGGGCTCGCGGATGCGCCGGACCAACGGCAGCCACAGCGTAGGGCGGCCGGACTTCTCGCTGGGGCGAAGGGCGAAAATCACCGTAGAAATAGCCAACGACGGCGGTGCAAGCCGCCTTTCGGCGACGTTCGCTGAGTTGCTGTTCACGGCGTTCACCTCGCTTCATCGCCGCCTGGAGCGCTCCACCAGTAACTTGGAGAACTAGTTAAAGTCATGTTGACTAGAACTAATGGTACGACTCAACAGGCGCTTGGCAAAATGCCTGACGTCACACTGTCTTGGCTGCGGCCTCCATCAGCGGCAGGGTGCGGCCTTGGATGTGACTGTTGAGCACGATGACCGACGAACACCGGACCACCGACTTTGTGGCGATCATGGCATCAAGGACGCGCTGCATGTCCGGGTTGGAACGTGCCGCAATCCGCACCATGAGGTCCGAGTTCCCCGTGACGGTATGGACCTCGATGATCTCGGGAATGGCGCTCAGGCTTTCAATGATGGCGTCGTGGCCGATCTCCTGTGTGATGGTGACCGAACAGAACGCCACCACCGGAAAACCAAAATTGGCCGGGTCGGGCTGCGGTACCCACGAGCCGATGACCCCGTTCTCAATCATTCGATCAATCCGGGACTGCACGGTAGCCCTGGCAACCCTGAGCACGCGGGAGGCCTCCAACACGGAAGATCGCGGTGAATCCGTGAAGAAACGTACAATTTTTGCATCAAGCGCATCGACCAGCATCAAAGTTCCTGTCCCCGGGGATCCATACCCATCACATCGCCACAGCAAAAAGTGATGTATCTTACAAACTGCGAGAATTATTCCACGGCTCTTGCTGCGTCGTCGACGCCCGCGTGCCAAGCCCATGAGGCCCACACGCCAAACCAGCATGCAATCCATAGAAGGTAGACACGTATGACAACGAAGTCCATCGCGGCTCCTGCCCCAACATCCGGCCTCGGCCATTCGCTCAAACCGCGCCAGCTCACCATGATGGGGCTCGGCAGTGCGATCGGAGCAGGCCTCTTCCTCGGCTCGGGCGCCGGGGTCCAAGCTGCAGGTCCGGCCGTGCTCATTTCCTACCTCGTCGCCGGCACGCTGATCATCCTGGTCATGTGGGCCCTCGGTGAGATGGCGGCTGCCAACCCCAACAGCGGCGCGTTCTCCGTGTACGCAGAGAAGGCCATGGGCAAGACCGCCGGCGGAACCATCGGCTGGCTGTGGTGGCTCCAACTGGTGGTGGTCATTGCCGCAGAAGCCATCGGCGCGGCCGGACTGTTGTTCTCGATCTGGCCCGTGATTCCCGTATGGATCCTCGCCCTGGTGTTCATGGTGGTCTTCACCGGCATCAACCTCGTGGGCGTCCGCAACTTCGGTGAGTTCGAGTTTTGGTTCGCCATCCTCAAGGTCGCCGCTATCGTCATCTTCCTGCTGATCGGCGCAGCGCTGCTCTTCGGATGGCTGCCGAACGTCCCCTCCCCCGGGCTCTCGACCTTCGGTGACTTTGCCCCCAACGGCATCGGTGGCATTGCTGCAGCACTGTTCGTCGTGATCTTCGCCTTCGGCGGAACCGAAATCGTCAGCGTTGCTGCCGCCGAAACCGAGAACCCCGCCCACAGCGTGGGCAAAGCCATTCGCACCGTGGTCTGGCGCATCCTGGTCTTCTACATTGGCTCCGTCTTTGTCATCGCAGCTGTTCTCCCGGTCGGTTCGGACGGACTGAAGTCTCCGTTCGCCGGAGTCCTGGACCTGGCCGGCATCCCGGGCGCCGGCGCTGCCATCACCCTGGTGGCCGTCGTCGCCTTGCTCTCTGCACTGAACGCCAACCTTTACGGCGCTTCCCGGATGATCTTCTCCCTCTCCGAACGCGGGGAAGCTCCCCGGTTCCTGTCCCGCCTGAGCGCTTCCAAGGTTCCGGTCGCCGCCGTCGGAATTTCCGTCGCTTTTGGCTTCATAGCAACGGTCCTGGAACTGCTGTTCCCCGAGAAAATCCTGCCCGCACTGCTGAACCTCGTGGGTTCGACCTGCCTGGTGGTCTGGGGCACCGCCTTGGTGTCGCAGCTCATCCTGCGCCGCAGGGCTGACAGGGAAGGCACAGAACTGCCGCTGCGCATGAAGGGCTTCCCCGTACTCACCATCATTGGCCTCATCCTGCTCGGCATCATTCTGGTGGTGGGCTTCGCCAACCCGGAAAGTGCCGGACAACTGATCGGAACGTTCATCCTGATCCTGGTCATCGCCGCCGGCTGCTTCATCAACGCCAAGTCCAAGGCCGCCAAGCAGCCCACACTCGTGGAGTAAACCGACTGTTCATCACCATCAAGAAGCCCTGCACAGTTTGTACTATGCAGGGCTTCTTTATGTGCCCAAATTGTGCAAAGTGTTTCCTATCAGCTGTGCTGTTTGCGCACAGCTCTACTGGGTGACTAGGGTCACAGCATGACGACCAAATCTGTGCTGGCCGCCGTCGATGACGACGCGGCCCCGCTCACCCACCATCAACTCCGTGAGCTGTACACGCTGATGGCAGCAGTCCGGCACCTGGACACCTCAGCCGTGGCCTGGCAGCGCCAAGGCATCATTCCCGGTTATGCCCCCGGGCTCGGCCAGGAAGCCGCGCAGGTAGGCAGCGGCTACGCCGTGGACCGGACCCGCGATTTTGTGTTCCCCACCTACCGCGAAATGGGCGTAGCCCGGGCCATGGGCCTGGACATGGTGGGCTACATGGCCACCCACAAAGCCACCTGGCATGGCGGCATGTACAACCCCTTGGAGTCCAGGTTCGCTCCCATCCAGGCTGTCGTGGCAGGCTCCGTCCTGCATGCTGTGGGATGGGCGCACGGCCAAACCCTCGCCGGCGACGCAGAGGGTGACCTGGGCGTCGCCATGACGTACTTCGGCGACGGCGCCTCCTCACAGGGTGACGTCCACGAAGCCATGAACTTCGCCGCCGTCATGAAGGCCCCCGTAGTGTTTTTCATCCAGAACAACGGCTGGGCCATCTCAGTCCCCACGGAACGCCAGGTGGCCGGCGGCTCCGTCGCGGCGCGCGCGGCCGGATACGGCATTCCGTCCCTGCAGGTGGACGGCAACGACGTGGTGGCTGTCTTCGAAGCGACCCGTTCTGCCTTCGCGCACTGCCGGGCAGGAAACGGCCCCGTTGTGATTGAAGCCATGACCTACCGGCGCGGCCCTCATTCCACCGCTGATGACCCGGGACGGTACCGCACGCTGGAGGAAGAACGCCTGGACGCAGGCGAAGATCCGCTGGAGCGGTTCAAACAGCGGCTGCTCACGGACGGCGTGGCCGACGAGGCCTTCTTCGCGGACGCGCAGCGATTGGCCGCAGAAGAAGAAGAGGCCGTCCGGGCGGGCATAGCGGACCTGGGTCCAAGGCCCGGCGCCGAAATGTTCAGCCTGGTCTTCCAGGAACCAACGCCAGCCCTTCAATCCCAGGCCACCGCGTGGCGCGAGGAGTCAGAACATGCCTGAGACCATCACCGATCTGCGACTAAAAGACAACAGCACGGAAACGGCTGCAGCCGGCGTACAGCAAGTGTCCATGCAGCAGGCGCTCAACCGTGCACTGGATGAGATCCTGGCCGAGAACCCCAAGGCCGTCATCTTTGGCGAGGACTGCGGACGGTTGGGCGGCGTGTTCCGCATCACCGATGGGCTGCAGGCCAAGCACGGCGAAGCACGCGTCTTCGACACTCCCTTGGCTGAGTCCGGCATCCTGGGCATGTCGGTTGGCCTCGCCATGGCCGGCTTCCACCCCATCCCCGAGGTCCAGTTCGATGGCTTCGCCTACCCGGCCATCAACCAGATCGTGTGCCAGATCGCCCGGATGAACTACCGGAGCCGTGGGACCCTGCCGATGCCCATCACGCTGCGCGTCCCCAGCTTCGGTGGCATCCGCGCACCCGAGCACCATGGTGAAAGCCTGGAGGCCCTGTTCGCCCATGTACCCGGCCTCAAGGTGGTCTCCCCTTCCACCCCGCACGACGCGTACCACCTTCTCAAGTACGCTGCCACGCGTCCGGACCCGGTGATCTTCATGGAGCCGAAATCCCGTTACTGGCAAAAAGGGCCCCTGGACGTCACCAACCCCACCCCAGGCACAGCAGCGCACGTCGACGGCGGCCTCACCGGCGCCCGCGTGGCCAGGGAGGGCCGGCACCTGACACTCATAGCGTGGGGTGCCATGGTTTCGCGGTGCCTGCAGGTTGCTGAACTGGCAGCAGAGGACGGCATCGACGTCGAGGTCCTGGACCTGCGCTGGTTGAAACCGATTGACGCCGAAGCACTGGCGCGGTCCGTCGGGAAGACGCGGCGCGCCGTCGTCGTTCATGAAGCGCCACTGACTTCCGGCCTCGGCGCAGAAGTTGCCCAGCTCATCACGCAGAGCTGTTTCGCAACACTCAAGGCGCCGGTGGAACGGGTCACCGGCTTCGACGTCCCCTACCCCTCCGGCGACCTCGAAGACGAGCACATTCCGAACATTAATCGCATCCTCTTTGGGATCCAACGCGTACTGGAGTATCGCCGTGGCTGAAATTTCCTTCCCGCTTCCCGATTTGGGCGAAGGCCTCATCGAAGCGACCGTGCTGGACTGGCTGGTGGAACCGGGCCAGCAGGTGGAACGCAACCAGCCCATCGTGGAGCTGGAAACCACCAAGTCCGCCCTCGAATTGCCCAGCCCACAGGCGGGTAAAGTGGTGCGTATTCACGGTGCGCCAGGTGACACGATCAACGTTGGCGAACCGCTGATCGTGTTCGAGGTCCCGGACGACACCGCCGGGATCGTGGGCACTGTTCCGAAGGACGAAGCACCCAAGCGCCGGGTCCGCCTGAGCGCCGTACTCGATGAGGACTGACACCATGACCGGCAGGCACACCGTGGAACAGCAGAGGCACACAGTGGAGGGCACCGATCCCGGACTGTTCGTCGAAGTCCATGAGCCGGCTGCCGATGCCGGGCTGCGGCCTGTCCTGTTGATCCACGGTTTCTCCTCGTCCAGCAAACTCAACTGGCAGGACAGCGGCTGGATCACCACGCTCCAGGACGCCGGCCGCCGGGTCATCACCGTGGACTTGCCGGGCCATGGGCGGAGCCACTCCCCCGAGGACCTGGACTCCTACACGCCCAGCCGCATCCGCGCGGATCTCCTCCAAATCGTCACCGACGCCGGAGCGCGGCCGTTGCGCGATGGCGACCCTTCAACGGGACTGGATGTGATCGGATACTCGCTGGGCTCGCGGCTTGCGTGGGAATTCGGAGCCACCCAGCCAGACCTGGTGCACAGGATCGTCCTGGGCGGACCAAGCTCCGCCGATCCCTTGGCAGCTTTCGACCTCGTTGCCGCACAACGCTACCTGGCCGACGGCACACCCATCGAGGACTCCTCCACGGCCGGACTGTTGAAGATGGCGCAGATGCTGCCCAGCAACAACCTGTTCGCCTTGTTGTCCCTCATTGAGGCCATCAAGGGAGAACCTTTCGATCCCGCCGAGGCTGCCCCGCACATGCCCCTGTTGCTGGTTGCCGGCGAGAGGGACGAGCGCGCGGCGAGCATGCCGGAACTGGCTTCCATTGCCGGCAAGCGTGGCGGCATGGTGGAAACCTTGGTCATTCCCGGACGGACGCATACGAATGTCATCACCAGCCGGGCCTTCAAGGACGCTGCGCTGGAGTTCCTTGGCGTCTAGTGCTGCAGCCCGCGGCGGCTGGTCCGGCTGACAGCAGTCAGCGGGCCAGCCGCTCCGCGTTAAGGCTCATGCGCTCCAGTACGCTGAGGGCCATTGCGTACTCGTCAATGCCAATCCCCATGGACAGGTCCTGCCGCGCTGCTTCCACCAACCGCTGGGCTTCGTGGTATTTTTCCCGTCCCCGGTCACTCAGGACCAGCCGGTCATCGACCATGGTGATCATCCCCCGACCAACCAGTGCCGCGAGTTCCCTCTCCCGCATCCGGATATCGTTACCCCACAACGGGTGCAGGGATTCCTCCAGTTGGTCCGGAAGCATGGCGCCCTCGGACAGGACACTGAGGGTCTGCCATTGACGGCGGCTGAGCTTGATCCTGGCCAGGATGCTGTCCAGTTGGGCTTCCAGCGCGGCATCCAGCCTCTTGATCCAATATCCGATGGGCTTGTTCACAAGCCCATGCTTTCAGCGGAGACCCTGCCGGGCAAGGTCTGGACGGTAGGCTTGGAACTGCAACGGATTTCGTGGAAGTGGAGCAGATGGGCATGCGTTTCAAGGACCGCGCGGAAGCCGGTCGACGCCTGGCTGAAGCCCTCCCCCAGCTAAGGGAGCAGCCGGACACCATCGTGTTGGGCCTTGCCCGCGGTGGAGTTCCCGTGGCCGCCGCAGCAGCAGCAGAGCTGTACCTGCCTTTCGGCGCTGTCCTGGTACGCAAGCTCGGCATCCCCGGCCGCGATGAAACCGCCTTCGGTGCCTTGGCCTGGTCGCAGGGGGATGTCCTCCGTATCGTCAACAAACCGTTGAGGGAACTCATCCTCACCCACGGCATCTCCCAGTCCTCGCTTGATGCTGTGGAAGCCCATGAACGCGCCGAGCTTCTCCGGCGGGCGCAGGAATACCCTGGCACTGGCCACGACCTTCGCGGAAAGACTGTGGTGCTGGCCGATGACGGACTCGCCACAGGTGCAACCATGCGGGCGGCTGTGGAAGCGGTTCGTTCTGCAGGGGCGCGCACTGTCATAGCCGCAGTGCCGGTTGCATCGCTGGAGGCCTCTACGTCATTGGCGCGGGTGTGTGACGCGGTGATAGTCCTTCACACACCCGGTAAATTCCATGCTGTCGGCGCTTTCTATGAGCGATTCGAACAACTCTCCGACCCTGATGTGGTGAGCCAGTTGGCAGGTGCTGCCGCTGGCGGCCGCAAGTAGCCGGCGTCGCACCTCACGCAAAAGCGGGTGCGGTCCGCTATGGACCGCACCCGCTTTTTCTTGTTGCAGCTTCTAGTGGTGAACGCTGTAACCCAGCGGCCGTCCACGGGTTTCCTTGGCGAGGATCACGCCAATTGCAGAGATGACGCACAGAACCATGATGTAGATGCCCACCGAGCCGGACCATTTGGTGGTATCCAGGAGTGCCTGGGCGATGAGCGGGGCAAAGGCACCACCCAGGATGGCCCCCAATGCGTATCCAATGGAGATTCCGGAGTAGCGGACCTGGGCCGGGAACATTTCTGCGTACATGGCGGACATCGGACCGTAGGACAGTCCCAAGCCGATGGTCAGGACGAACAAAGCGGTTCCGTAGAGCACGATGTCCTTGGAATCGATCAGCACGAACATGGGGATCATCCAGGCAAAGACCAAACCATAACCGATCAAGAACGTCTTGACGCGTCCGATCTTGTCCGACAACCAACCACCCACCATGGTGAAGATCAGCCAGCCGAACGAGGCGATGGTGGTGGCAAGCAGGACCTGCGGGGTGGGCATCTTCAATGTACGCGTGGCGTAGGAGATGAAGAAGGCGATCAGCAGATACCCGGCGGCATTGTTGGCGATGAAGATCAACGCAGCAAGGAGAACTTCCTTTTTATTCTTGCGGAAGAGTTCGCCCAAGGGCGCCTTGCTTTCGGCCTTGCGCTGGGCGATTTCCTTGAAGACAGGGCTTTCACCCACGGCCCGGCGGATGAGGTAGCCCACCACAATCAGGACCACTGACAACAGGAATGGCACGCGCCATCCCCATGAGGCGAAATCTTCCTTGGACATTCCCGACTGGAGCAGGAACAACAGGCCGGTGGCCAGGATCATGCCGATGGGAACACCGATCTGTGGGTAGGCGCCGAAAAGCCCGCGCTTCTTGAGCGGCGCATGCTCCACAGCCATGAGTGCAGCACCGCCCCACTCACCACCGGCGGAGAACCCTTGGACTACGCGCAAGGTAATCAGCAGGATGGGAGCCCAGACGCCGATGGTTGCGTAGGTGGGCAGCATGCCGATCAGCGCAGTAGCTGCACCCATCATGACCAGCGTCATGACCAGGACGGCCTTGCGGCCCATCCTGTCGCCGAGGTGTCCGGCAACGAAAGCCCCCAGGGGACGGAAGAGGAAGCTGATGCCGATCGTGGCAAAGGACAAAAGCTGGGCGACGCCCGGGTTGGACTTCTCCAAAGGAGAGAGGAACAGCGGCGCCAGAAGGGTCGCCGTGAGCTGGGCGAAGATGAAGAAGTCGTACCACTCAATGGTGGTGCCCACCAGTGTCCCGGCCAGAACCCGGCGCTCTTCGCGCTTGCTGCTGGGTCCTGACGGAGAGTCGACAGTGGAAGTTGCGGTCATTGGAACTCCATGGGGGTGAGGGTGACTGGTCGGTGCTTGACTTGCATTAACCGACAGAACGGTCAGTTAGGAAAGAATACTACAGTCTGTGACCCAAAGCACAGCCCCCTGGAAGTTCGCGCCAACATAGGATGGGTCGCATGAATCCCCGCAGCGATGTCCACCCTCCAACGGAAGCGGCGATACCAGCTCCGCCGTCTCAAACCCTCTCCCGGGGAATCCGCGCCCTCGAGATCCTCGCTGCGGCAGACAAGCCACTCAGTATTGCCGAACTCACCGAAGCTCTGGGCGTTCACCGCTCCGTGGCCTACAGAATCCTCCGGACGCTGGAAGACCATTCCCTGCTGGTACGCGACGACTCAGGACGGGTGCAGCCCGGACCCGGATTGGCCGTCCTGGCCAGCGGCGTCTCACGGAACCTTCAAACCGCGGCACTTCCCGAACTGACCCAACTCGCCAACGCCTTTCACATGACAGCCTTCGTCGCCGTATGGGACCACCAGGAATGCGTCACCCTGGTCACCGTTGAGCCACGACACTCAGGCGCTGCGCTCGCCCAACACCCCGGAAGCCGCCACCCGGTCAGCACAGGAGCTCCCGGAATAGCCATCCAATCCACCATGACCGAGGAACGCTGGCAGCAAGTCGGCTCAGGCAACCCCTACCGCCCCGAAGCCCATGAGGCGCGCCGACTCGGCTACGCCACCAGCCATGACGAGGTCATCGCCGGCCTGTCCTCCATCGCCGCCCCCATCCAGGTTCCGGGTGGACGGCCGGCCGCGATCGCCGTCGTCTACATCCGGCTCGATCAGGACGCCGACGCCGTCGGTAAAGCGCTCGCAGCCAGTGCGGCCCGGATAGAAAGCCAGCTGGCCTGAACTTTTCCCCAGGGCTGAACCTTTCTTTGCAGGTCAAGTGACGTGCCCCACAGCACAAGACGATGGCCGCGACGAAGCGAATACTCGAAAGAAGGACCGGACACGCCGTCCGGTCCTTCATTCGAGTCCAAGAAGGAACCCATGAGCCTGAATCTCCTCGACACCTCCAACTGGCTGCCACTGGACGGACTGGCCCCCGGCTTCGACGCCTACAAGGCACCCACAGTGCAGGACCTGGCAGGAAAACAGTTCTCCGTCCGCAATGACGGCGGCCCCATGACGTTCAGCTTCGACGACGAAGAGGTCCAATGGGCTGCGGCCGGCCACTCAGGAACCGCCCCTTATGAGGCCTTCCTCGTAGCCGAGGGCCTGTTCTACGCCCAATGGCAGAGTCAGGACGCTCCCGATCTCGCCGTTTCCCTGGTCCTGGACCTGCTGCA
Organism: Paenarthrobacter sp. CCNWLY172; assembly: GCF_037402035.1. NCBI lineage: Bacteria > Bacillati > Actinomycetota > Actinomycetes > Micrococcales > Micrococcaceae > Paenarthrobacter > Paenarthrobacter sp. CCNWLY172. The sequence continues at coordinate 279,468 of NZ_JBBEGB010000003.1, read as the reverse complement.
TGGCAGGGCGCTCTACATTGGCGCCGCACTCGGCAGGGCAACAGCCTCCAGCGTCGCCGTCCACCACGATTTCCGCCCAGGAACGCTCGACGGTCACGACACCACGGGGGCGGCAATCTCAGAAAGCAACGCCCTCATTGGTCGCCGCGTTGAATGGGCGTACAGCGAATCCCACGCTTATGAGCACATCTACCTCAGCCCCACTTGGTACACATGGCAGTGCCTGGCCGGACCGGAGCGCGGATTGGCAGACACGGATTCCAACACCGTGCTACAGATCCGCCCGGGAATTTTTGTGTTCACCTGGCGCGAGAAAGTCATACCGTGCGGCTCGGTCACCATCGCCGACCACCGCGATCCCCACGCCATCAGGTCCCACGGCAGCCTCTTCGGGTGGGACGAGGCAGGCACGGAGCCCGTGCACTTCACCTTCGGCGCCCGCGGACGCCTGATCAGCATCAGCCGCCACAGCCCGGAACTCGACCCTGCTGCGGAGATGTAGCCCACCGGAACAGAACATCAACGGAAGACACGGAAGCCCCGGCGAGAGGAACACTCGCCGGGGCTTCCGTAAGTTTCGCCGGGATTCAGTCCTCGGCGCCGTGGCCAATCCGGGCGTACAGTGCCGGCTGCGAGCGCCGCAGGCGCAAGCCCCAGATGACACCAACAACTCCGGGCAGCAACACCAGCATCGGAAGGACAAACGTAGCGGCCGTGGACTCGGCCTGTCCCAGCAGGACGTTGAAGTTGGTCATGATGAGCACGAAGACGATGGCCAGAAGCACGAACCCCAGCCCAGGAGCGATCACCCTGACCCACAAGCTTGCCCCGTGCTGCTGCCGGCGGAAGAAGCCGATCACAGCCACCGACACTACGGTCATCAGCAGGACGAGGCCCATCGCGCCGCTGTTGGTGAGCCAGGTGAACATGGTCAAGACGGGGTACAGCCCGCCCAGTTCGGACCCGGCGCCGGCAATGGCGAAAGCGATGGTCACGACGACGGCAATCACCGTCTGCGCCAGCGAACCGGCGAAGGGCGCCCCGCTTTCTGTCCGCACCTTGGCCAGCACCGGCGGCAGGACACGCTCGCGGCCGAGGGAGAAGAAATAGCGGGCTACTGCGTTGTGGAAGCTGACGAGTGCTGCGAAGAGGCTGGTCACGAAGAGGACCTGGGCGATGTCGCTGAGCAGTACGCCTGCGTTGGCACCAAGGAACGCGAACATCATGTCCGGCCCGCTGGCCGCCGCTGATTCGACCACAGCAGAGGGGCCGGCGCCCACGGTCATGGCCCAGGCTGATACGGCGTAGAACACTGCGATGATTCCCACGGCTGCGAACGTCGCCCTGGCAACGGTGCGCTTGGGGTCCTTGGATTCCTCACCGTAAATGGCAGCGGACTCGAAGCCCATGAAGGCAGCGATACCGAAGGACAGGACTGCTCCGATCCCGGGAACGAACAGGCTTTCGGGGCTGAACGTTGCTGCACTCATGCCTTCGGGGGCCACAGCAAGGCTGATGACGTCATACACAATGACCACCAGGAACTCCAAGGCCACCAGAACGCCAAGCACCTTGGCGGACAGGTCTACCCGGTTGACTCCCAGCCACCCAACAATGGCGATGCAGACCAGCACAGGGATCCACCAAGGAACACTGATGCCAAGCCGCGCAGACAGGAGCGAGGACACGGTGAAACCGAACAAGCCATAGATACCCACTTGCATGAGGTTGTAAGCCATGAGGGCCATCAGTGATGCTCCCACGCCGGCCGGCCTTGAGATGCCCTGCGCAATGTAGGCGTAGAACGCCCCAGCGTTGGTGACGTACCGGCTCATGGCGGCATACCCCACAGCGAAAAGCGCCAAAATTCCACCCAGAATCAGGAAAGACAGTGGCACCCCGGTGACACCGGTGACCGCGAAAGTGGTGGTGACGCCGCCTGCGAGCACGGTCAGCGGCGCCGAGGCCGCGATGATCATGAAAGTTACTGCTGGTACGCCGAGCCGCCTTTTGGTGCCTACGGCTCCGGCCGCCCTGCCCTTGACGGGGTTGTCCACGCTCATAGTGTGCTCCTGCCTCGGTGCCGCGGGAGAATGCGCGGCACGGTGTCTGTCATTCCGCAATCTTCCACCGCAGAAGCATGGCGTGACTTGTCTCACACGGCAGGGTGTTTGTCGGTCCACGCATGCACGGTCCCGGCCTGGTCCCCGGTGTAGAATCGTGGGCAAGCTCACGTCCGCCCAACCGACATTCCCGCCCCAGTGGCAGCGGCGCCGCGGGCCACTGAAAGGGAGTTTGATGACCGTCGCGGCTGATACGGGCCCCGCAACCGTGGAAACCATCGTGGCGGAGTCGTTCCAGGAGTGGAGCAAGGCAATCTCCACCTCATTCGTGCCCTTGTTGGCGACGGGTCCCACCAATTCGTCCTTCCAAGGCTCAACCTTCCACGGCACTATGCGTGCACGCGTGCTGGGGCAGATCTCCGTGGTGGAGGTTACCGCCGGACCCCATACCGTCCAGCGCACACCCGAGCTGATTGCCAGGTCCACGGGCCGCTTCTTCAAACTCAGCATCCAGCTCGCTGGATCGGGCCGCCTGGTTCAGGACGAACGCGAGGCCGTGCTGCACCCGGGTGATCTCTCCATTTATGACACCTCCCGCCCTTATCAATTGACGTTCGACGACGACTTCCGCACCTTGGTGCTGATGTTCCCGCACGTTTTGCTGGACCTGCCGGCCGAGGCCATGGGCCATGTCACTGCCTTGCGCATTCCGGGCGATGAGGGCCTAGGCCAACTCATCAGCCCCTTCCTGGTAAGACTGGCCGACAATCTTGAAGCCCTGTCGGGCACCAATGGTCTCCGGCTGGTGCATAACGCGCTGGACCTCGTGACCACACTCTTCAATGGCGAGCTTGACCAGCTGATCGAGACCGGACGGGATCCGCATCTGCTGCTGCTGGGGCGTATCCACGACTACATCGAGGCGAACCTCGGTGATCCCGAACTCTCGCCCGGAACCATTGCCGCTGCCCATTACATCTCGACCCGGCACTTGCACGATCTCTTCCAGGAAATCGGTACCACCGTGGCCTCTTCCATCCGGCAACGGCGGCTCGAACGGTGCCGGCGCGACCTGAGGGACCCTGTGCTGACTGATCGCCCCGTCACCGCCATCGCAGCACGGTGGGGGTTTACCGACGCCGCCCATTTCAGCCGCATCTTCCGGGCAGCCTTCGGGAACTCCCCCACCGGCTACCGCAACGAGGCCGTGTAGCAACTACGACTGAGGCCGGCGCTTCATCACCAGGGACGTCACAACGCCCAGCAGCAGCAGGCCAGCCGCGGCGGCCATGGAAACGACGAATGCTGCACCCGGCCCCTGCGTCTCGGCCAGTTGCCCAGCCAGGTACGCGCCCAGAGCCGTACCAGCGACGATTCCGCTGGCGAGGGCTGTCATGACCGTTGCCATACGGCCGGCCGGTGCCACGACGCCGCCAATGCTGAAGACCGTGACCATCACAGGCCCCACCGGAATACCCAAAATCAGCAAGACAAAGACCATCGGCCAAATACCGCCGGGCAAGAGCAGCAAAAGCGACAAGGCCGACATCGCCAGCGCGGCCGCAACCCAGCGGGAGGCCAGGCTGAACCGCTGTGGCCAGAACGCGACCGACAACGCAGCCACCGCAGAGCTCAAGCCCATCACCGCGTAGAGGATCCCCGCGATTTCGGCGGTGGCGTACTGGGCAGAGAAAGCACTCAACGCATTTTGCGTCGCCCCAAAGAAGGTACCCATGCAGACCATTGCCAGCACAGGTACGGCAACCACAGCACCGGCCCAACGATTGCGGCGCTGCGGACCAGCCTGCGCGGGCTGCTCGGAAGGCACGACGCCGGAAGCCGCCTTGCGAGGCGCTGGAACCACAGCATGCTGGCTGGGGTGGACGGCGAAAGCCGGCACCAACGTGATGGTCATGACCGCAGCCAGGGCAAGTGGCAACCATGGGGCCACCATGCTGGCCAGGACACCCACCAGCGCCGGGCCAAGGACAAAGGTGACCTCGTCCGCGGTGCCCTCGTAGGACAGCGCGGTATCGAGGTCTGCGCGGTTTGCTGCCACGCTCCTGCTGCCGTTGGCTGCCGAGGGGGCAAGGTTCCGGGTAGTCAAAGCCATCCACCGCACCCTGGCCATCGGGCCGACTTGCGGGCAGCTGGCACCTGCAAGGAATGACGCGATGAGGACACCGACAGCGTCGCTTGCGGAACCGTAGGCCGGCGTCAGGTAGGCCGCCGCAAGAAGTCCGGCGACCGCCAAAGCGTTCATGACAGCGGCCACCAGGAGCACGATCCGCTGCCCTGCGCGGTCGGCCAGGGAACCGAGGACAGGGGCACCCAGGGCCGAACCAATGCCGACAGCTCCGGCAGCCATGCCACCGATGGCGTAGGACTGGCTGACGGCCGTGACGAGGGTCAGGGTTCCGACGGTGAGCATGGCCAGCGGAAGGCGGGCGAAGAGGCCCAAGGGCAGGAACCCGGGTCCTGCAAGTTCCGGGAGCCGCGCAAAACGGCCGGGCAGGCGGGAGGGGCGTGATGGTGCAGAAGACAGAGGCTGGGAAGCCACAGAAGATTTTTCCATTAATCCGGGTTCGCTAAAGGATGCGCATCGTCCCTCCTCCCGATGCGCGCGACCCGGTGTAACGGGTTAAGTCTATCGGATATGTTCCCAGCAGGAAGTATGGCCTAGGCAGGAACCAATTCGGCGATTCGCACGGTGGATCCGTGGCGGCCCTTTACCACCTGCACCTGGCTGGTGATCCGTTGTTTCATCTCGGCAACATGGCTGACCAAGCCAACTACCCTGCCGCCGTCGCGCAGTCCTTCCAGAGCATCCATCACTTGCTCCAGTGCTTGCTCGTCGAGGCTTCCAAAACCCTCGTCGACGAACAGTGTCTCGATGTCCACGCCACCAGCCTCTTGCTGGACAACATCGGCCAGGCCAAGCGCCAGGGACAACGAGGCCATGAAGGATTCGCCACCGGACAAGGTGGAGGTGTCCCGGCGCTGGCCGGTCCACTCGTCCACCACTTCCAGCCCCAGCCCGGACTTTGCACCCCGCGCTGCCTTGGCATCCGTATGCTGCAAGGTATAGCGGCCATCACTCATGGCAACGAGCCGCTCGGAGGCGGCGATGGCTACCTGTTCCAGCCGGCCGGCCAAAACGTATGTGTTCAGGCTCATCCGGTAACTGTTATCACCGGATCCCCTCACTGTGTCCGCCAACTCTGCCAGAAGCCGTGCCTTGTTCCGCGGCTCCTTGCCGGCGTCAGCGAGTTCAAGGTAGGCCTTCCGAAAACGAGACACAGCTTCGGACGACTTTCCAGCCAGGCCCGCAGCCAGAGCTGCGGCACGGGCCTTGTCCGCAGCATCCGCTGCCAGCAGTTTTACCCCGGCAAGTTCGGTATCCGGCAGCGGAAGCTCGCCAATACTCACTTCCTTGGCTGCCAGAACCAGGTCCTCGCCGGCAAACAGTTCATCGAGGCGGGAAGATTCAGCGTCGAAATCGGCCAGGTCCTTCTCAAGGCCTACAACATCGGCGGGCGGCAGGAGTTCACGACGCGCTTCTTCGGCAGATCCGAATCCGGATTCCGGCAGGACCCGGCCGAGAGAGGCGATGGCATCTTCCTGTGCCTGCACGGCACTTTCGACGTTGCGTTCGGCATCAGTTGCTGCCTGCAGCAGTGTGCGCTCGGCGGACAAGGCGTCCAACCTTTCACGCAGGCTCGGAAAGCCGCCCCTCAAACCAGCCAGTTCCTTCTCCAGGTCAGCATGCTGTTCCTCCAGCAGGGACACCTCCGAAGACGCCTGGGCTGCATTGGCCAGGGACCCGGACAGTTCTTCCTCCACGAGGTCGATGCGTTGGGCAAGGGATTGCTGCCGGCTGCGCAGCGTCTCCAAGGACGCTGCTGCCTTGCGGGCCGCAGAGAGAGCCTGCTGGGCATCCGCACGCTTGGACTCAGCCTCAGCCGCATCCGCAGACCCTCCTTGGGCCTTCAGCCCGGCGAGAACCTGGGCCGCCTCGGAGACTTGCCCTGCGAGCTCTCCCACGGCTCTCTCAGTGGCGTCGAAACGCTCCTTCAGCTCTTCCTCTTCCTGGGCAAGGGAGAGGGCTGATCGTACTGCGGCAGCTGGATTCGGGTGGTCTTCGCTCCCACACACCGCACACGGTACGCCGTCTTCCAAGGCCGCAGCCAGTTCCCCAGCTGCATTGGCGAGGCGCAGCTCCCGGATGTCGAGCCACTGCTGGCGGACGTCCTGCGACGCCGACCGTGCTTGGAGATGCTTTCCGGTGATGTCCTCCAGGTCATCGGCGGCAGCCGCATACCGACCCACGATCCCTACCAACTCGGTGGCCGCGGCAGCCTCCCTTTCAAGCTCCGACAGCTTCTCAGCAACGGGTTCCAGGGGCCCGATGTGCGACTCCACTGTGGCAACCTCTTCACGGAGCTTTTCCAACGCGGAGCGCGCCGCTTCCGATGCTGCGGCATGTTCAGCCGACTCGGCGCGTTTGGCCACCATGCGTGTTGCCAATCCGTCCAATCGCTGCTCATCGGGAAGACGAGCCTCCAGCACAGCGCAGCTTGCCTTGACGACCTCCAGGGAAGCGGTGGGGTTCACAGGGTTCACGCCTGCTTCGTCCATTGTCGAGCGAATCCCGGCTGCGAGGGCTGTAGCGGCCTGGAGCTTGCGCGCTGCGGCATCAACGGCTTCCAGTTGGCCGCTGAGCACGGCGGCGCGGCGATGCCGGCTAAGCCTCTCCCTGTTCTCATGTGCACGGGGGGCAGCCAGCTCCAGCAGGATCCGCCGCTGCATTGCGGCGCCAAGACGCCCGTGACGCAACGCTTTCTCCTGGGCTTCCTGGAATTTCCCGGCGAGTCGGGCCGCCGCGGACTCCGCTTCCGTGGCCTCGTCCTGACGACGCTGCCAAACGGCAACTACCTCGGCTTCCGCCTCGGCAAGCCATTCCTCGGGCTCTTGTCCTGCCGTGATGGTGGCCGCGGTGCCTGCTGAATCCCCTGGTGCGGCTTGGTGATCGTCCAGTTGTTGACGCTCCGCGGCAACCCTGTCCAGCAGCATGGTCAGTTCCGCCGTATTCTCCTGCACTGCGCCGGCCGCGACGGCAGCTTGCTGGGCGAGGTGGCGTTCGACGGATTCGAAACGTTGCGTGCCGAAGAGTTTCTGCAGGAGTTCGAGGCGGTCGCCTGCCTTGGATCTGAGGAAGGCGGCAAAGTCACCCTGTGGCAGCATAACTACCCTTGTGAATTGCTCCCGGTCCATTCCCAGGACGTCGGAAAGTTCAGCTCCTACCTCGTCATTCCTGGAGGACTTCTCTTCCCAGGTTCCATTCACCCGTTCCCGGAGGAGGGTCTTGGCCTGCTGCGTGGTGAAGCCATTGCGCCCACGGGCACTGGGACGATCCCATGCGGGCGAGCGCGTCACTTCGAAACGACGTCCCCGGGCAGAGAACTCGCACACCACACGTGGTTCAGCACCGGGCGCCGCGTGATCGCTGCGGAGTCGTTTGCCTTCCTGACGGGCGCCTGGAACGGACCCGTACAGGGCAAAGCAGATGGCATCCAGGATGCTGGTCTTCCCGGCCCCGGTGGCGCCGTTGAGGAGGAACAATCCCTGCGCACTGAGTTGGTCGAAGTCGATGTGCTGGGGCGTGGCGAACGGGCCAAACGCTTCGATATCCAAGCGGTGGATTCTCACAGCTCCGCCTCTTCCAACCGGACAGCTTCAAGGGCCTCTTTCAATGCGGCTTCTTCTGCATCTCCGGAACCGCGGCCCCGGACATGTTCCAGGAAGCCGCAGCAAACGTCGAGGTCATCTTCGGCCTCGGCGAGCCGGCTGCTGTAGCTCGTCCCGGCCCGGGACTCACCGCCTTCGGGGTCGAAGGCAAGGACCAGTGTGTCGGGGAAGCGGCTGCGCACCCTGTCCATCGCCTGGGCAGGCCGCACGGCATCCGTCAACGTGATCTGGCAGTAGGCACCTTCCGCCCAGGCATGTTCCCCGGATGCCAGCAGTTCCTCCAGCGGGCCGCGCAGCATGGCCAGTGGTTTGGGCGACCCCCACAGGACCTCTTCGACTCCGACGGCGCCGCCTGGGCCGATGTCCACGAGCCAGGCACCCTTATGGTGCTTGGCTTCGGAGAAGGAATAGGCCAGCGGCGAGCCGGAGTAGCGGACGTTGGGAGCCAGCTCCTGGCGCCCGTGGAGGTGGCCCAATGCGGTGTAGGCGAAGTCCTCGAAGAGATCCAACGGCACGGCTCCCAGTCCACCGATACTGAGGTCTCTCTCACTGTCCGAGGAAATGCCTCCGCTGGCGAAAGTGTGCGCAAGGACTACTGGGTAAACAGGTCCGGCTTCCCGACGGTGCCCGACATCGCGCCGAATCCGTTCCACAGCCGCCAAAGTGACGTCGAAGTGGTTGGCGGTATCGACGCCCATGCGCTCGGCCACCAGCCGGGGCTCAAGATAGGGAATGCCGTAGATGGCGACATCCCCATGGCTGCGGTCCGATCCCAGCGGAAAAACCACCGGTTCGTCCAGGTCCTCCACCCGGGTCCGTAAGTGCACTCCCCCGCGCTCCAACAGCCGGGAGGCAAAGCCCAGCCGGATGGCGGAGTCGTGGTTGCCGCTGGTCAAGACAACGGCGGCGCCTGCCTGGGTGATCCGGACAAGCGCATCATCGAGGAGTTTCACCACGTCCAGGCCCGGCAAAGCGCGGTCATACACGTCGCCGGCTATCAGGACGACGTCAACGGACCTGGCTTCGACAACCGATACCAACTGGTCCACGAAATCGCGCTGGGCTTCGAGCATGCCTACGCCGTGAAATGATCGGCCAAGGTGCCAATCCGAAGTGTGAAGTAACCGCATATTCCCAAGTTAACCGGGTGTACTGACAATAAAGCGCAGGCAAGCCGACCGCCGTCGATCCTGTCTGGTTGCTAGCCCTTTTTGCCGTCGAAGAAGTCGCGGGCGTCATCGTCGGCGGCCGCAGCAGGTGCTGGTGCAGGGTTGACGGTGTCCTTCTTCGCAGAAGCCTGCTGCTCCTTGGCGCCACTGGTTCCGGCGCCGACCTCAGTGAGGTCGTGATCGGCGTCGAAGGCAGCATTGACGTCGTCATCATGGGCGGCCTGGAAGTCCGCCGACCCGGCACCGTTGCCTTCCGCAAGACCCTGGAAGCCACGGAAGACCAGCCCGGCCAGCGCCGCGCCCAACAGCGGTGCCACCCAGAAGAGCCACAGTCCTTCGATGGCCCAGGAAGAGCTGAAGAATGCCTGTGCCGTGGCCCGCGCAGGGTTGAAGGGAAGGTTGCCCAGAACCTGGCCGAACTGAAGCAGCACAACCATGGCCAGGCCCACAGCGAAGGGAGCCAGGGCGGGAACCGCCCTGCGGCCGGCCGTCGCCCCCAGGAAGACTGCAACGAGCAGGGCAGCACCAAGGATTTCAACCATCAGGACCCCAGCCATCTGCGTTTGGGCTGCAGCATGTTCACCGTAGCCCGGCGCCACAACGTCAAAGGCGGCGCGGGCGTCCTTCAGCACGGGGACTGTGGTGACCACAAAGTAGATCAGCGCGGCACCAACAACGCTGCCGATGAGCTGCGCCGCCAGGTAGGCCACGGCGGCTACTGCCCGGATCCGACCGGCAATCAGGTTGCCCAGGGTGATGGCCGGGTTGAAGTGCCCACCGGACACATGCCCGAACGCCAGCATGGCCACTGTCACGGTGAGCCCGGCGGCGAGGGCCACGGGTACGGGCGCCCCGCTGGGGTTGGAGAAAATCCCGACACCCACCGCCACGACCACAATGAACATCGATCCCAAAGCTTCAGCCGACAACCGGGCAGTGAGCCCCGGCTGGTGTTCGGGTGTGGCCTGTACAGGAGAGGTCATGTCGAAGGTGTCCTTACGGTTGATCTGGATGCTGGCCTTGCTGGCCCCGCAGCGTGCTGCAGGCTCTGATGTACTGCTGACGGCTGCCCGGAGCGTCAAGGGCGTTGGCAAGCCTGGCCGGAAGCCGATGGCCCTTGAGCATTGTCCCAGCCGAGTCTGGGCAGTTGCTGAATCCCGCCTCCGAGCTTATCCGCCCAAGGCTATGGCCGCGATCGCCGTACCGCCAAGGCCCATCACGGCCACGGTGCTGACCAGTACCAGCCGCGCGGAAGCAGCGTTGGTTCCGGCCTGGAGCTGGCGTGAGCGAACCCACACCGCCGAGGCCAGGACGATGGTGGCGGCGGCCGCCACGAGGGCGCAGATGCCTTGGTAGTCAAGTCCCGGGAGCCCGGCGGCGGCGCTGGCGGTGGATGGCTCGGACGTCAGCCAACTCCGCCAAATGAACAGGTCAACGACCACCAACGAAATCAAGGTCCTGCGCCAGGCCAGGGTTGTTCGCTCCGGTTGGAGACCGGGATCGCGGACTTCCACACTCACAAGATGTCCTTATTCACCGGGCAACCAGGATCAGCACCGCGAAGGCGAGGGCTGCCAAAGCCACCACGATGGTCATGAACATCATCACGCGGGAGAACGGAAGGGCTTGGTCGTTGCGCATTGCCGCTTCCATCTGCCCCCACCTGCGGTAGGACAAGGCGGCCAAACCCGCTCCAACCAGCGCCAGCAAGACGCAGAGGACCAGTCGAACGGGGGTCGGCGCGATGTTGGGAGCCAACTGGTCAACAGCCACCGCCCCGGCAAGCAGGGCCAGGGAGGTGCGGATCCACGCAAGGAAGGTACGTTCGTTGGCAAGCGAGAACCTGTAATCAGGTGTCTTGCCGGTCCGTCGCCAAGCAGGTTCACGCACGCAGTCTCTCCAGGGTTTCATCGGTGCCGGGCAGCTTCCCCACCATACCAGCGGGCGTTCGCGGGCACGGTAAGTTACTGGCATGAGTGTTGAACCTTCTTCCCCTGTTGCGCCATCCTTCGAATCCCGTGTCCACGGCTCACTTTTGGGTGGAGCACTGGGCGATTCCCTTGGTTACGCCGTGGAGTTCGATTCCATCGCAGCGATCCGCGCGCACTATGGTGCTGCCGGGCTGACCGGGTTTGGCCAGCTCGGGGACGCGAGCCACTTTTCAGACGACACCCAGATGACGCTGTACACCGTTGACGGTCTGGTGGAAGCCCTCGAATGGGCGAACGACGGTGTGGCAGCTGACGAGATCGCCTGCCTGTGGCTCGCCTACCTGCGGTGGCTCAAAACCCAGGACGTCGCTGTCGCCTCTTCCGCCCCTGTACCCCAGCCCCGGTGGATCGACGCCCAGGAAGTGCTCCGGCACCGCAGGGCACCGGGAAACGCGTGCCTGAGCGGCCTGGCAACCGGTCAGATGGGCACCGTCGCTCGCCCGGTCAATCCCGACTCCAAGGGATGCGGTACGGTGATGCGCTCGGCTCCCTTCGGACTGATTCCGCACATCTCACGGGAGGCCGTCTACAAGCTGAGCTCCGATGCCGCGTCCCTGACGCATGGGCACCCTTCGGCCCGCCTCAGTGCGGCGGCTTTCAGTTTGCTGATCCATCACATCGTGGCCGGACACGACGTCCGCAGCGCTGCCAACGAGGCACTCGACTACGTGAACGGTGTTCCCACCAAGGCCCCGGAACTCGGCGAAAGGCTGGAAGCGGCCTTGCAGTTGTCTCAGCAGTCCACCGCCCTGAGCCCTGAAGACCTGACCGCAGCGCTCGGCGAGGGCTGGATCGCAGAGGAGGCACTCGCCGTCGGGCTCTACTCCGTTTTGGCCACGAGCGGCAGTTCGCCGGCGGACCATTTCCGCAACGCGATCGCAGTTGCCATCAACCACAGCGGCGACAGTGACTCCACTGGATCCATCGCCGGCAACATACTGGGGGCCTTCTACGGTGAAGAATGCCTCCCAGGCGCCTGGCTTGAGGCTTTGGAAGCACCCGAGGTCATCCGCGGCATGGCGGGAAGGCTCCTCGCCGTCACCACTGGCTGACGGGTACTACGTGGTGCTGCGCAGCGTGATGTTGTTGCAGGCCTCGCAAATTTCGGCCGGAATGAGGCCACGGCGCTGCAGTAAGCCGAAGATCGCGCAGCCGAGGCAAAATCCGACGAACGCTTCCAAGGACGCCGCTACGATCAGAAGCGCCAGAAGGAGCCACGCGGCCGGCTGGTAGCCGATGAAGAAGAGAACGACGGCGGCACTCGTCAAAGCGGCACCGATGCCTTGCGCGAAACGCTTGGGCGGACCGGCCACCAGCTTGGCGTGTCCGATCCGTGGTGCCAGAACCTTGACAGACAGCAGCGCCAACGGAGAGATCCGGGGACCAAACAGCACGCGGAGCCAGAAGCCGGCGGCAATAATCACCAAACCCCAGCCCCAGCCGGTCAGCAGGGTTGCGACGGCCAGGACCACTACCAACCCGGCCGTGATGCGGGCGGCGTATTCGTTCACGGGGTTGGGAAACGCGAAAACAGCCCGCCAACCAACCGCAGGGCGCGCAGGACGATCATGAACATCGGCTTGCTGGCGAACCGGTGCTGGAGGAAGTGCGGGCTTGGCCATGCCCCAAGGCTAGGAGCGCATCTCCCCCAGCGGGAAGCATTGTTGCGCAGTATGACCCTTTGCGGGTCAGGCACCGCCCACCATTTGCAGGAACTCGCCCTCGGACACAACCTCGATCTGCTGGCCTTTGGCATGCAGTTCCAGGACCCGCTTGGCTTTGCCAGTGAGTCGTCCGGCGCGAAGGTCGCCTGCCACAAAGCCATCGCCAACTATAAGCACGGTGGTCCTTGCCGTCACCCGGCTTTCGGGGCGTGCTCCCATGTCCGCGGCCCGCGATTTGGCTTCCGGCCGCGTGATCGCGAGATCACCCGTGAAAACCACTGTCTGCCCGAACAAAGGATGCCCCGGCTCCGCGGCGGGATTGGGCAGGGGGTTGGGCCCTTCCTCAGGCCAGGCCGACCATCCACTGGGGCCGCCAACGGCTCGTTCCAGGGCACCCTCTGCCGCACCTCGCGTTGTGGCCGCGAGCGCGGAGAGGGTCGCTTTGGAAAGGCCCTGCGCTGGGTCGAACGCCGGCTGCTGGGGGAGGTTAAGACCCAGGGAAAGGTAGAGCTCGGCGATGCTGTTGGCGTTGTTCCGCCGGGCGATGTCCACCAGGATACCGGCGCAGGCCCGGGCGTCCTCGGCGGCATCGTGATGGTTGACCAGGGGCACGCCGGCCTCCTCCGCGGCATACGGTAAGGAGTTTGACACCAGCGAGTAGCAGCGCCGGGACAGCATCACCGTGCAGACGTAGTCATAGGCCGGTCCGGCCAGGCCTGATACTTCAAGACCGGAACGTATGACCCCGAGGTCGAAGGCTGCGTTGTGCGCGGCCAGGACGTCGCCACCTATGAAGGCGCCGATTTCCGGGAAGAGTTCACCGAACCGCGGGCGGCCGGCAACGTCCTCGGCGCGGATGCCGTGGATGCGGGTGTTGTGGAACTCGAAGTGGTCGTGGTTCTCCGGTGGGCGCATCAGCCAGGACGCTTCCTCCACTACAACCCCGCCACGGACTTTGCTGAGGCCTACCGAACAGGGCGATCCCCGGAAGCCGTTGGCTGTTTCAAAGTCGATCGCCGTAAAGTCCAATGCCACTGGACAAGGTTACAGCCGAAAAAGGCCGCCCTTTCCGATTTCCGCAGTGGGGCGGCCCTTCCGGCCTGCATTGTGGTCAACGCTACATTCGGTGCCTACGGAGTGGCCCTGCGCAGAGTTGTGTAGGAACCTGCCGCGAGGACGACGCACAGGAGCGCAGCCCATCCGCTGATGGTGAGCGGCGTCTGCTGGGCGAACCAGTTTCCTATCACTCCCCACCACTGAAGCAAGGTGGACAAGGCGGCTATACCAATCAGGACCAGCCCGGTTCCGAGGGTTGAGATCAAGGTCCCGGTTGTCCCCCAGCGCTTGAAGATGGTGGCGAACCAGAATCCGATGATGAACATGAACATCATCACTATGAAGAAGAACGCTGCGGTGGAGTACCACGGCCCGTCCGTAACCCACGGGATCTTGAAGAAGTATCCGTACACACCCCAACCGTTGGTGGCCGCTTCAATGACGCCGCCCAGAAGGTACAGCCCCGTCATCCCGAGGGCAATGAGGGAAAAGAGCCCCAACGTTCCCAGGTAGAAGGCCTTGCGGCTGATGCTCAGGCCCTGGGAGAAGGGGAACACCAAGGTCATGCTTTGAATCCCCAGGACCAGGAAGTACCACAGGGGGGCCTGGCTTCCCCCGCCGTACTTGCCTTCCTGGACCGGGATCAGGGCAAAGATGGCCAGCGACATCAGGAAGGAGGCCGCAAGGATCGTCAGCGGCCAGCCGATATACGTCCACTTATTGATCAGCTGCATCCGGGCAACTGCTGCTGTCCTGCTCATCGCCTTGCCTCCATCGTGTTATCGGCGAAGTCTGCACTGCCTGTTCCTGTTGCTCCCGCCCCGGCCATGGTCTTGCGGACCACCAGTTGCTGCAGGGAAACGGGCGACAGTTCCAGGCCCAACTCCTGCGCTTCGGTTCGCTCGCGGCTGCTGAGGGCCTCATCCACCGTCACGGAAGCCAGGGACCCCAGCGTCTCGCGGTGCAGGATCCTGCGGCCGGCCAAAAATGCGTCCACCTTGTCCGCTGATCCCGAAACGGTGACGGCCGAACCACGGATCTCGTCGGCATCTGCGTCCATGATGATCCGGCCCCGGTCGATGACCACCACATGCTCCAGCAGGTTGGCCACCTCGTCGATCAGGTGGGAGGACAGGATGATGGTGCGCGGGTGCTCTGCGTAGTCCTCCACCAGGCGGTCGTAGAACAACTGGCGGGCGACGGCGTCGAGCCCCAGGTATGGCTCGTCGAAGAACGTCAGTTCCGCGCGCGAGGCCAGGCCTATGATGACGCCGACGGCGGACAACTGACCCCGCGAGAGCTTCTTGATCCGACGCTTGACGGGAAGTTGGAAGTCCCCGGCCAACCGGTCGGCGAAGTCCTGGTCCCAGTTCTTGTAAAACAGGGCTGCGGATCGGAAGGCGTGCTGGGGCTGGAAGTCATCCGGATATTTCTGTGACTCCCGGATGAAACAGAGCCGGGACAGCACGGCATCGTTCTCATAAGCGCTGGCCCCAAAGACCAACGCTTCGCCTGAGGTCGCGAAAGCCTGGGCGGTGAGGATGGACATCAATGTGGTCTTGCCCGCGCCGTTGCGTCCGAGCAATCCGTAGATGCGGTTTGCGGAGAGTCGGAGGTTGACGTTGTCCAGCGCGTTGAGGTCTTTGTAGTGCTTGATCAGGTTACGGGCCTCGACGATGGTGTCGTTCACAGGGCCGCGCTCCTTTCCTTGTCTGTCCCGGATTCCGGGGCAAGCCCGGAACTGCGTTCAATCATGGTGTTCAGCTGCTCCGCCGAAATGCCCAACTTCCGGGCTTCCAGCACCAGCGGCTTGACGTACTGCTCCACAAACTCTTCGGTGCGGCGCGCGATCAACTGGGCGCGGGCTCCCGTGGCAACAAACATCCCTATCCCCCTGCGTTTGTAGAGAATTCCTGAATCCACCAGCACATTGACACCCTTGGCAGCGGTAGCCGGGTTGATGCGATGGAAAGCGGCAAACTCATTGGTGGAGGGCACCTGGGATTCCTCGGCCATGGTGCCGTCCACGATTCCGTTCTCGATGAGTTCGGCGATCTGCAGGAAGATCGGCTTGGTGTCATCGATCACGAGCACCTCCGCCTCACTGGTTCATTACTCATGTAACTAACCATACAAGCAGCGAAGCAAGAGTCAAGGGTTCTCCCCCCGAAAATCACGACGACGGCCGTCAAGTAGGCTTGATGGGTGATCTTTTCTGCGATAAACGACCTTGCCGTATCCACTTTCGGGGGCGCGGGACCGGTTCAGCCCTCCATGGCTTCGTTCCTGCCGGACTGGTTGAACCCCGACGTGTTCCTCCGCGACTCACCGCTGGGACCGTGGGTGGTCCTCCTGGTCTGCGCCATTGTTTTTGCAGAAACAGGCCTCCTGGTGGGCTTCTTCCTGCCGGGTGATTCGATGCTTTTCACGGCGGGACTGCTGGTCTCCACCGGCGCCATCGAATTCAACCTGTGGGCCATGTGCGGCATGATCATCGTGGCTGCCATCATTGGCAACCAGACCGGCTATCTCATTGGATCGAAGGCCGGCCCGGCCATCTTCAACAAGCCGGATTCACGGCTTTTCAAGAAGGAAAATGTGGAGAGCGCCCATGCCTTCTTCGAAAAGCACGGTGGCAAGGCGCTGATCCTCGCGCGCTTCGTTCCCATCATCCGCACTTTCGTGCCGGTGATCGTGGGTGTTGCACAGATGGATAAGCGCAAGTTCTTCCTCTTCAACGTCATCGGTGCCGTCCTCTGGGGCGGCGGCGTTACACTGCTTGGCGCATGGCTTGGCCAGTTCGAGTGGGTCGGAAACAACATCGACATCATCTTCATTGTCATCGTCCTGATCTCGGTCATCCCGATCTTCATTGAAATCGGGCGTGGATTCGTGGCCAAGCGCAAGGCGGCAGCAGCAGGCACCGACCCCGTGGAAGAGTTCATCGAGGAACACGAGGGCGGCAAGCACGGCGAGCACTGAGGCTCACCGCTCAAGTACTGCAAAAGGCACCCCGCATCGCGGGGTGCCTTTTGCGTCAGGAAAACACTAGTTCGAGCCGGACTCGGACAACGCCTCCACAATTGCGGGAAGCAAAGCACGGAATGCCTGTCCGCGGTGGCTGATGGCGTTCTTCTCCCCAGAGCTCAGCTCGGCACAGCTGCGGTCCATCCCGGCCGGCTGCAGTACGGGGTCGTAGCCGAAGCCGCCTTCGCCGCGGGGTTCACGAAGGAGCGTGCCCTCCAGCTGGCCATACTCCACGGTCTCGCGGGCGATGCCACCGGGACCCGGCACAGCCAAAGCGGCAGCACAGACGAAGGCCGCTCCCCTGAACGAATCAGGAACATCGGAGAGCTGGGCCAGGAGCAGGTTCAGGTTGGCGGCATCGTCCCCGTGGGTTCCGGACCATCGGGCCGAGAAGATACCGGGAGCGCCGCCCAGGACATCAACAGCCAACCCGGAATCATCGGCAATGGCTATCAGACCTGTCGCCTCAGCCACGGCCCGGGCCTTGAGGAGTGAGTTCTCGGCAAACGTGACGCCGGTTTCAGCAACATCCGGGGCACCAGCCGCAGCAGCGTCCACCACCTGGGTATCGACGTCGAGCCCTGGAACCTGGCCCCTCAGCAGTTCGCGGAGTTCCTTCAGCTTGCCCTTGTTGTGGGTTGCCAGGACAAGCCGGGGCTCCGCCGTGGACCCTGTGGCGCTCACGGGGCCTCAGCCAGGGTTTCGCGCTGGATGGCGGACAGTTGCGTGGTGCCCAGCAAGGCGAGGTCAAGCAATGCGTTGAGCTCGTCGCGATCGAAGGGGGCACCTTCAGCCGTACCCTGGACTTCAACGAACTTCCCTGATCCGGTGACCACCACGTTCATGTCGGTCTCAGCGCGGACGTCCTCCACATAGGGCAGGTCAAGCATGGGAACGCCGTCGATGATCCCCACGGACACAGCTGCAATAGTGTCCACCAGCGGCTCGGCGTTGCGGGCGATGAGCTTGTTCTCGCGGGCGAAACGTATGGCTTCTGCAAGGGCAACGTAGGCGCCGGTGATCGCAGCGGTGCGGGTTCCGCCGTCGGCCTGCAGGACGTCACAGTCCAGGACGATCGTGTTTTCGCCGAGCGCCTTGGTGTCAATGATGGAGCGAAGGGAACGGCCGATCAGGCGTGAAATCTCATGGGTGCGTCCGCCGATCTTGCCCTTTACGGACTCACGGTCCGAGCGGGTGTTCGTGGCACGGGGAAGCATGGCGTACTCTGCGGTGACCCAGCCGCGGCCTTCACCCTTGAGCCAACGCGGCACGCCCTCCGTCAGCGAAGCTGTGCACAGGACCCGGGTGTTGCCGAACTCGATCAGTGCCGAACCTTCGGCCTGCTTGGACCAGCCGCGGGTGATGCTGATGGGACGCAGTTGGTCAGGTGTCCGGCCATCGGCGCGGATGACGGGTGTGGCTGTAGCTTCAGAAGTCATGGTTCAAGCTTAGCCAAGCCGGGGACACCTCCCGACGCCGCTCACGTGCTAGATCGTGTAGTGGACTCCAGCGACGGCGACGGCCACGTCACCGGCAAACACGGGTTTTGCTTCGGACAGCACTTTGGTTTGGGACGTCCACACGGGAATGTGGGTGAGTAGCAGCCTCTTGGCGGCCGCGTTGGTTGCTGCCTCGCCTGCCCTCTTGCCGGTGAGGTGGACGTCCTTGATGTCATCGTCCCGGCCTTCCTCGAACGCTGCTTCACACAGGAACAGATCCGAGCCTTGGGCAGCATCTTCAAGCCCCTGGCACGAGTCGGTGTCACCGGAGTACGTCAGGATTTTAGTCACGGAGACGCCGTCCTTGCCAGGTTCGGTGGCCGTCACGCGCAACGCGTACGCCTCTTCCACCGGATGGTTGACGGCATACGGTGTCACCGTGAAAGGACCCACAGTGACAGGCCGGCGCTCGGCCCAGTGCGTGAAGTCGAATTCCTCATGCATCCCGGGATCCAGGTCCAGGCCATATGCCGTGGCCATCCGGTCCGCCGTAGCAGCAGGCCCCCACACCGGCAACCGGTCCCGTCCCCATCCGCCGGGCTTCCACCGGACAGCTACGTGGAGTCCGCAAAGGTCCATGCAATGGTCCGGATGAAGGTGGGTGAGGAATATCGCGTCGATGTCCTCAAGGTCGGTGTACCGCTGGATCGCTCCCAGTGCTCCACTGCCGAGGTCCATGACGATCTTCCACTCGCGTTCGCCGTCGTGCGCCGTCACCAAATAGCACGACGCCGGCGAGCCGGGACCGGGGAAGGAACCAGTGCAGCCCACGATGGTCAGCTTCACAGTCCACGCCCCAGGGGTGTGCCTGCAGTGCCGTTAAGGGCGCGGTCCGGTTGTACGAAATACGAGCGACGGGACAACCCTGTCCCTGACCGCGCGGCTTCCAGCATCTCGGGCGTGATGCGGGCCAGGCTGCCTGTGGGGTACTGCGCCGCTACATGGTCCACATGCTTCACGGAGAGCACTTCCGGCCCGAGGAAACGCCGGGCCAGTGTCTCGAATTGGGCGGCATCCCCGGTGGCAATGAACTCGTGGCTCGGCGTGGTGGACTCCGTGCGCTGGATGCCATGGGTAGCCAAGGCGCGATAAACGTCCTTGGCGGTCTCCTCGGCGCTGGAGACCAAGGTGACGTCCTCACCCATCACATAGGAGATGACACCGGTCAGCAGCGGGTAGTGGGTACATCCCAGAACCACGGTGTCCACGCCGGCGTCCTTGAGCGGTTCCAAGTATTCGTTGGCGGCGGCGAGCAGGTCAGGGCCGGTGGTGATCCCGGCCTCCACAAAGTTCACGAACGCCGGGCATGCCACTGACGTGATGGTGAGGTCCGGGGCTGCAGCAAAAGTGTCCTCGTAGGCACGCGATCCCACGGTGGCCGAGGTTCCGATGACACCGATCCGGCCTGAACGCGTAGCCGAGACAGCCCGCCGTACTGCAGGCTGGATCACCTCGATGACCGGAATGCCATAGCGGGCCGTGTAGCGTTCCCGCGCGTCCCGCAGCACCGCCGCCGATGCTGAATTGCACGCGATGGTCAGCAACTTCACCCCCGAGTCCACCAATTCATCCATGACGCCCAGGGCGTTGGCACGCACCTCGGCGATGGGAAGTGGACCATAGGGTCCGTTGGCCGTGTCACCGACGTAAAGGATCGATTCATTGGGGAGCTGATCGATGATGGACCGCGCGACGGTCAACCCGCCCACTCCGGAGTCGAAAATGCCGATCGGGCGCGTCCCGACAAGTTCCCCCGTAGTGATGGGGGCGTCACTGCCCAGGGCGCCGTTTGGTGAACCCGATGCTGAAGTCATAATTATTCGAGAATAAGGCTTCCCTTGGTGTGCGGCCATTACCTGTGGCCTCCGCCTCGTGTCTGATGTGTCACAAGGCGGGAGCAAGGCCCGGCCGTCCGGATCAGGATTTCGCCTGCCTTGCGGCCATCATGGCCTGCACCAGGGACTCCTGCAGCCACGTAGTGAAGTTGTAGACCAAGGCCAAGTAGCTCTCTACGTCCTCGGCCTGGCTCCAGTCCTGCATGCTGTGGATGTGTTCCGCGTCCGCTTCGTCCCGAATGTCCAAGCGTTCGGCCAGGACCAGGCGGACATCGTTCAACGCCATGGACCATCGGGTGGCGTCTTCCGGGGTCAGGACCAGCTCGTCTCTGTCCAGCCCCATGGCCGCGGCCCTGAGGGCGCCGATCTTGTTCTCCCGCACAGAGCGTTCGGTGAGTTGCCGGAACTCCAGCGAGCCGCCGTCGTCGTCCTTCATGACGTTGGGCAGAAGCCGCAGCAGGGCGCGGTCGCTGGGCTGTTTGACGTCCATGTCCAGCCCGATAAGTGCCGCCAACGGGTCTTCGTTCTGGCGTACGTCCTGCTCCAGCATGGAAATGACGTCGTCCAGCAATCCGCGCAGGAGGTCCCGCTCGGCGGGCTCGAGGAATCCGGTGATGCCCTTGAGCCCGTACTTGAATGCCTTAGCCACGCTGTCGGCCGCCCTTTCCGGGTGTTTCGTTGCCGCTCGCAGCCTTCTCCACCGTGGCCCACAGACCAAAACCGTGCATGGCCACCGCGTGCTGCTCCACTTGTTCCTTGCTGCCGTGGGCCACGATGGACCGGCCTTTCTTGTGGACCTCCATCATGAGCTTGTGGGCTTTGGACTCGGAATAGCCGAAGTAACTCTGGAAAACAAAGCTCACGTAGCTCATCAGATTCACGGGATCATTCCAGATCACAAGGTTCCACGGGATATCAGGGGCTGTCAGGACATCGGTGGCGGACTGCTCTGCAGCTTTGGTCCGCTCATCAATGTCCGTGCCATACGCAACGCTAGGGCTCATCTGTCCATTCTATGGCGGCTCGCACTAGAGTGAATTCGTGAGTAGAGCCACGTCCTGGGATCATCCCGCAACTTCCTTGTACACAGACCACTACGAACTGACGATGCTTCAGGCCGCTTTGCATTCAGGCGCCGCGCATCGCCGTTCAGTCTTCGAAGCCTTCGCCCGGCGGCTGCCGGACGGACGGCGCTATGGCGTGGTGGGCGGCACCGGCCGCCTGCTGGAGGGGATCGCCGACTTCCGCTTCGGCGACGCCGAGCTCGCATTCCTTGAGCAAAACAAGGTGGTCAACCAGGAAACCCTGGACTATCTGGCCGACTACAAGTTCAGCGGCGACATCTGGGGTTACGCCGAAGGTGACGCCTACTTCCCCAACTCCCCCATCCTGATCGTGGAATCCACCTTCGCAGAAGCCTGCATCCTGGAGACCTACATCCTGTCCGTCCTCAACCACGACAGCGCCATTGCATCCGCCGCTTCACGCATGACCTCGGCTGCGGGCACCCGCCCGTGCATCGAGATGGGCTCCCGGCGGACCCAGGAGGAATCGGCGACGGCGGCCGCCCGCGCCGCTGTGATAGCCGGCTTCGCCAGCACCTCCAACCTGGAGGCCGGACGACGCTACGGCATCAAGACCGTGGGCACCGCGGCGCACTCCTTCACCCTCCTGCACGACACCGAGCGGGAGGCCTTCGAAGCGCAGATTGCGGCTTTCGGCCCCGGGACCTCATTGTTGGTGGACACCTACGACGTCGAGGCAGCGGTCCGCACTGCGGTGGAACTCGCCGGCGACAAACTCGGCGCCGTGCGCCTGGACTCGGGTGACCTGATTGCACAGGCCCAGTGGGTACGGCAGTTGCTCGATGACCTCGGCAACGTCAACACCAGGATCGTGGTGACTTCGGACCTCGACGAGTTCGCCATAGCCGCACTGCAGTCCGCCCCAGTGGACTCCTACGGCGTCGGCACCTCGTTGGTGACAGGCTCCGGCGCCCCCACGGCCAGCATGGTCTACAAGCTGGTGAGCCGCACCAACGATTCCGGTGATTTCATCTCCGTGGCCAAGGCCGCCAAGAACAAAACCAGCGTGGGCGGACGTAAATACGCCCTCCGCAAGCTCAATGAGCGAGGCCGCGCCACCCAGGAGGTCGTGGGCATCGGACACCGCCCCGAAGACGACGGCAACGACCGCGTGCTGCTTCACCAATTTGTCAAGAACGGCGAGGTATTGCCGGGCTGGACCGGCCCGGAGGGCGTCATTCGTGCCAAGGAACAGCACGCGGCCACCATGGCCGAACTGCCCGCCGTCGTAAACCGCCTCCAGCGCGGCGAGGCCGCCATCCCCACCGTCTACGAGGAGAACTGATGTCCCGCGCCCTGATCATCGTCGATGTCCAGAACGACTTCTGCGAGGGCGGCACGCTGGCCGTCGAAGGCGGTGCCGCCGTCGCCGGAGCCATCACCGAATACGTGGACGCCAACCAGCAGCACTTCGACCACATCGTGGCCACCCAGGATTGGCATATTGAACCGGGAGACCACTTCTCCGATGACCCCGACATGGTGGAGTCCTGGCCTCCGCACTGCCGTGCCCGGACCAAAGGTGCGGAGCTTCACGAAGACCTGGACCCCGAGTACATCCAGGCCTATTTCCGCAAAGGGCAATACACGGCGGCCTACTCCGGCTTTGAAGGTGTCCTCGCCCCCGAAGACGACGTTCCTACCGGGGACCTGAAAGCCGGGGCAGCCGTTGCCGAAGTCCTCGACGAGGATGCCATCGGCCTCGATGACTGGCTGCAAAGCCACGACGTCGAAGACGTGGTGGTGGTGGGCCTCGCCACCGATTACTGCGTCAAGTCAACAGCGCTCGATGCTGTGCAGGCCGGCTACAACACCACCGTCATCGCCGGGCTTACCGCCGGAATAGCCGACGACCTCACAGAGGCGCTGGACGAAATGGAAGCAGCCGGCGTCGACGTCGAACGCGACTGAAACTGACCTCACAGCCTGACAGCAGAAAGCCAGGGGGCGCCGCAACCGCGGCGCCCCCTGGCTTTTCTGCAGATGATGGTCCGCCTATTTCCTGCCGATGAACCAATCCTGGAGCTTGCGCAGGCGGGCCTGCAGCTGCTCCTCATTGGCCTGCGCCACCGCCGGGCCACCACACACCTCACGAAGTTTGGTGTGCACTACTCCGTGCGGGGTCCCGGTACGGGCAGCCCACGCAGCGACGTTCTTGGCCAGCTCGTTCCGGAGATCCATGAGCATCCGGTGGTCAGGCACAGCGGGTGCAGCCGCAGCCGCCAGAGGTGACTGGCGTTTCTTACGCGACTGCTGATCGTGCTGGCGTTGACGCAGAAGTGTTCCCACTTGCTCGGCGTCGAGGAGCCCGGGAATACCCAGGAAGTCCAATTCATCATCGGAACCGATATCCGCTCCAGTGCCGAACTCGCCGCCATCGAAGAGGACGCGGTCAAACGACGCCTGGGAGTCCAGTGCTTCGAACTTGCCCTTGGTGAGCTCGTCTGATGCTTTGTCCTCACGGTTGGCCTCGGCCATGAGGTTCTCTTCGGGATTGAAGAGACCGTCCTCGTCCTTCTCCGGGCGGTCCAAAGCGTGATCACGCTCTGCCTCCATGGTGTTGGCGAGGATCATCAGCGGCGGCACGGACGGAAGGAAAACCGACGCCGTCTCGCCCCTCTTGCGGGCACGCACAAAACGTCCCACGGCCTGCGCGAAGAACAACGGCGTGGAGGTGGAGGTGGCGTAGACGCCGACCGACAGGCGCGGGACGTCAACGCCTTCGGACACCATGCGGACGGCCACCATCCAGCGCTGTTCTCCTGCGGAGAATTCCTCGATCTTGCTGGAGGCTTTGGAGTCATCCGAGAGAATCACCGTGGGCGACTGACCCGTGATTTTCTTGAGTTGGCCCGCGTAGGCGCGTGCGTCGTCGTGGTCCGTCGCGATGACCAGGCCGCCGGCGTCCGGCACCGTCCGCCTGACTTCGCTGAGGCGTTTGTCAGCAGCAGCCAGGACGGCGGGGATCCATTCACCGGTAGGGTTCAACGCCGTGCGCCATGCCTGCGACGTGATGTCCTTGGTGACCGCCGCTTCACCCAGCGAGGCCGCCATTTCGTCGCCGGCACTGGTGCGCCACCGCATCTGGCCCGAGTAGGCCATGAAGAGCACGGGGCGGACCACGTGATCCCGCAGGGCATTGCCGTAGCCGTAGGTGTAATCGGCCTTGGAACGCCGGATGCCGTCCCTGTCCTCAGCGTATTCAACAAACGGAATGGGTGAGGTATCCGAGCGGAACGGAGTACCTGTCAGTGACAGGCGCCTTGCGGCCGGATCAAATGCCTCACGGAGGCCGTCGCCCCAAGAGAGCGCTTCACCGCCGTGGTGGATTTCGTCCAGGATCACCAACGTGCGCGCCGCTTCAGTCTTGGCCCGATGCAGCATGGGCTTGCTCGCCACTTGCGCGTACGTGACGGCCACGCCAACGAAACCGCGACCGTGCTGGCCGTCGGAGTTCTTGAAGTTGGGATCGATCGCAATGCCCACCTTGGCGGCGGCATCAGCCCACTGCCGCTTCAGATGGTCCGTCGGGGCAACGATTGTGATCCGGTTGACCACGCCGCTGTCCAGCAGTGTGGTGGCAATGCGCAACGCGAAGGTGGTCTTACCGGCACCGGGCGTCGCCACGGCGAGGAAGTCCTTGGGGTTCCGGGTCATGTAGAGGTCAAGGGCCTCCTGCTGCCAGGCACGGAGCTTGGGCGCAGTTCCCCAGGCGGCCCGTTCCGGGTACGCCGGAGGAAGGGATGGACCGCCGAAAAGTGTTTCTGTCATGCTGGCTCCCCCGGCCTGATGGCAAAGACCATTACCTCCAGCCCGGCGGGAACGCCGGGCTGGAGGACACGGTAACGATCAGAAGGGACCTGTGTTCGCTTCCCACCCACTACTTGGAGTTGCCCGGGCCGCCGTTTTTTCCACCGTCGTTGCCGGGGCGGAGACCTTCATAGATTTCCTTGCACTCCGGGCAGACCGGGAACTTCTGGGGGTCCCGTCCGGGCGTCCAAACCTTGCCGCACAAGGCAATGACCGGCTCGCCGGTCAACGCCGACTCCATGATCTTTTCCTTGCGGACATAGTGGGAAAAACGCTCGCGGTCGCCGGGTTCCACTTCCTGGCGCGTTTCCTCGCGCTCAATGGTGGCAGTGGACGTTCCGGCTCCGGAAAGCTCGCGCATGGGGTCGTTTTCGAATGGATCCGGAGGAAGCGTAGTCATGCCAAACATCTTACCGTCTAGATCCCCTGCCACTCCGGCTTGTTGTCGTACGTGTGCCGATAGTAATCAGCCAACTTCAACGATGACGCGGCAGCCTCATCCACCAGGATTGTTGCGTGGGGGTGCATCTGGAGGATGGACGCGGCACAAATCGCGGCCACGGGTCCTTCCACGAAATCACGCACCGCCTGTGCCTTTTGGGCACCGGTTGCGACCAGCACCACATGCCGGGCATCCATAATGGTCCCCAGCCCCTGGGTCACTACGTGGTGGGGAACATCATCGATGCTGTCGAAGAAGCGGGCGTTGTCCTTCCGGGTCTGCTCAATCAGTGTTTTGATCCGGGTCCGGGAGGCCAAGGATGATCCCGGCTCGTTGAAACCGATGTGACCGTCGGTGCCAACGCCCAGGATCTGGAGGTCCACACCCCCAACGGCCTTGATGGCATCCTCGTAGTCCTGGCAGGCTGCCTCCAGATCTTTGGCGGCACCGTCCGGACCGTGCACGTTCTCCGGCTTGATGTTCACCCGGTTGGTGAATTCGCGCCGGATCACCTCGCGATAGGACTCGGGGTGTCCGGCCTCGAGGCCAACATACTCGTCCAACGCGAACCCGTGAGCCTGGCTGAAGTCCAGCCCTCCGGCATCGTAGCGGCGCGCGAGTTCGTCATAGACAGGCAGCGGTGAGGACCCAGTAGCCAGGCCCAGCACAGCATTCGGCTTACGACGGACCAATGCTTCAATGGCATCGGCTGCAAGCGCACCGATCTGCTTGGTGCCAGGGAGAATGACAACTTCCATCGTCACGGCCTTTCTTGGTAAGGGACTTTGAGCTATCTGACAGAGACGTTATCCCATGTCCCATCTATGGGCATGGTTGTTACGCGGCTAACGGTTCACACTGAGCTGCGCGAACATTTCCGGACCCCGCGCGTCCAACCATTTTCCACCGAGGCGGATGCCCACGATGAAAAGGATGACACCCAGAACAGGACCTGCCACCAAATTGATCCAGCCAGCCTCCGGCCCGCCGGTGAAAGCCTGGACTGCCACCAGCGCAAGTTCCGGAACCAGCAGGAGGGCCAGAAGGCCCATCCCCACCGCTTGGACGGCCAAAGTCTGGGCAACGTTTCCCGGCGGCTTCTTGAACGGGCTGTCGCCCGGCAAGGGAACGGCAATGTTGTAGCGGGCCGAAATGACTGAAGAAAGCCCCAGTCCGGTGAAGAGAGTCCCGAGGGACAATCCCAGGAGGTTGGGCAGCCACTGCCAATCCCCCGTCACGAAGAGCGGCCCCACGGTGAAGAGCAGAACTATCGGAAGCGATATGGCCAGACAGGCCAAAGCCCGCCCCAGCCTGTCGTCGACTCCCCTGACGCCGGACGCGAGGTGGAGGGCAAAAGCAGTGTTGTCGTAAGAGACATCAGCGCAGATGGACCATGCCATAACGAAAGCGGTCAGCGGACCCAGAATCATGAGCAAGCCATAGCTGCCGCTCTGTGCGCCGCCGAAGTAGAACAACACAGGAAACATGGGAACAATCACCAGGGAAGCCGCATACCTCGGATCCTTCAACCAGTAGATCAGCGCCCTGGCAGCAACCGCGCCCGCCGGCGTCCCCGGGAGCAGGCCGAACAAGCCCAGCTTTCCGCCCTTCCTTGCAGTGCCTCCCGAGTATGCCGGCGTCACCAGCGCACGCTTCAGGAGCACATGCCAGCAAAGGAGGAGCACGGCAATGGTGGCCGCCGCGATCAGGAACTTCAGTCCAGCCGCAGCGGGATTACCAGAGTCGATGTCGCCGCCAAGGGACCAGGCCGCACCCAGGGGCGTCCACGACACCGTTCGGGCGAGCACCGGAAGGTAGTCGGCGCTGCCGCGGACACCATCCACCAAGCCCACCATCATGGGGCCCAACAGGATTAAGGGGATGAAGACAATGATGCTGCTGACGTCCTTGAAACGCCTCGAAGCCGCCAGGCCGGCTGTCGCCGTCGTGACCACTTTGGACAGCACGATGCACGTCAGCGCACCGAGGACGGCCCCCAGCAGGGCGCCGGTGACCGCCGGAACACTGCGCCACCAGGTTCCGACGGTTCCCAGTGCAGCAATCAAGGTAGCCAGGCCGGGAATGCCGATGAAGCCCGCAAGGGCAAGGCCCGTCAACAGTTGTTTGGAAGGTATGGCGAAGGTGGTGAACCGCGCGGGGTCCAGGGTCATGTCCGCGGCCGAAGCAACAAGCGGGATGATGGCCCACCCGAGGATTGTCGCCGCTCCACCCAATACCACTACGGTGTGGGCGATCTCCGGATCAGCCAACCGCAGTGCTATGAGGCCTCCAACCAGGAGGACCAGCAATCCCAACGCATACAGGAGCCCCAGGGCCATGCCCACCAGCTGCCACGGGCTGCGCTTGAACCCATTAAGGAGCAGGCGCCACTTGAGGCTTAGAAGGTGCGCAACCATTCCAGGCCCTCCGTCCGGTGTCCGCCGCCCACCAACTGGACGAAGCGTTCCTCCAACGTCGAGCCATCGCGGACCTCGTCCACGGAGCCCGCTGCCAGAACTCGTCCACCAGCCACCACTGCAACGTGGCTGCACATGCGCTGCACGAGGTCCATCACATGGCTGGAAACAATGACCGTACCTCCGGAGGCGACGTATCCCTCCAGGATGCCGCGGATGTTGGCAGCCGACACAGGGTCCACCGACTCAAACGGCTCGTCAAGGACAAGGAGACGCGGTGCATGGATGAGAGCGGAGGCCAAGGCGATCTTCTTGGTCATGCCGGCGGAGTAATCCACCACCAGCGAACCGGCGTCGGCTTCAAGGTCAAGGGCCGCCAGCAACTCGGGAACCCGTGCACCAACAACGTCGCGGTCCATGCCGCGAAGGAGACCGGAATACGTCACCAGTTGCTCGCCCGTCAGCCTGTCAAAAAGGCGCACACCATCAGGCAGGACACCCATGAGCTTCTTGGCCTCCAACGGCCGGGCCCATACGTCGACCCCATGGATCAAGGCTGTGCCAAAATCCGGCCTCAGCAGACCGGTGGCCATGGACAACGTGGTGGTCTTGCCTGCACCGTTGGGACCGACCATCCCGTAAAAGGATCCGGCAGGTACTTCCAGGCTGACCCCATCCACGGCGATCTTGTCACCGAAGCGTTTGGCCAGGCCACGGATGGACAAGGCAGCCCGGGGCGCTGAAGCAGTCGGCGCCCCGGAGGCCTGGGTTGCGGGGGTCTGTCCAGGGACCTGTGGCGGTGCGGGGAATTGTGGAGTCGGGGCATCCTGAGGTGGAGCGGACGTGGGCGTGGGTTCATGGCGTGGTTCCGTCATGTGACCAGCCTAACCTCGTCGCAGCGGAGCCGGATCCGGTTCTAGAAGCCGTGGCGGGGGACGGCCCGCTGGTATTGCGGAACCCAGGGGATGTCATGGCCGAGTTCGTACGCAGCCCTCAGCCACCAATGGGGATCGCGCAGGGCCGCCCGTGCCATGAACACGGCATCCGCCCTGCCGTTGGCAACGATGTCCTCGGCCTGTGCAGCACTGGTGAGGAGCCCCACCGCACCAGTGGGGACACCGGCGTCGCGCCTTATCTGTTCGGCGAACCCGGCCTGGTAGCCAGGCACGGCCCTGATTTTCTGGTGCGCTACAGCGCCGCCGGAAGAGACATCCACGAGGTCGACGCCGCGACCGGCAGCAGCGCGCGCCAGGCGGACTGATGCCTCAACGTCCACTCCCCCGTCAGCCCAATCGGTAGCGGAGATCCTCAACAGGAGCGGCATGGAGTCCGGGATGACGTCGCGGACCGCGTCCACCACAGTGAGCATGAGCTTGTTCCGCCCCTCCTCGCTTCCACCCCATCTGTCCGTCCGGGTGTTGATGAGGGGGCTTTGGAACTGGTGCAACAGATATCCGTGGGCGCCGTGGATCTCCACGGTGTCGAAACCGGCAGCAACGGCCCGTGAGGCCGCGGCGGCAAAGTCGTCCACCACGGCAAGGATGTCCTCTTCGCTCATGGCAGCCGGCGCGGCATAGCCGTCAAACGGCTGGGTGGCAGGTCCAACGGTGCCCCACCCGCCGTCGGACGACGGCACGGAACCTGACTGATGAGCGAACGGCCAGTACGTCGAAGCCTTGCGCCCTGCATGGGCCAGCTGCGCGCCGATCCGGCACTCCACTGCGCCATGCCGGTGGACAAAATCGACAATGCGTTCCCAGCCCGCAGCCTGCTCATCGGAGTAAAGTCCGGCGTCCAACGGGCTGATCCTGCCCACAGCGTTCACCGCCGCGGCCTCACTCATGATCAAGGCGGCTCCACCTGCGGCGAAAGAACCGAGGTGCATCAAATGCCAGTCGTTGGGGACGCCTTCTCCGGTCCCGGGATGACAGCTGTACTGGCACATGGGCGAGACCCATCCCCGGTGCGGGATGGTCAGTGAACGCAGCTGCAGCGGGGAAAACAGCGCGGAAGGCACTAGAAAAGAACCCTCGCGAGTCCCTGACGGGCCTTGGCTACCCTCTCGTCCGATGTTCCGACGACCTCGAAAAGCTCGAGGAGCCGTACGCGCGCGGTCTCGCGTTCAGGACCGAAATTCCTGCCGATGAACGTAATGATGCGGCTGAAGGCGTCCTCGATGTGTCCCCCGGAAACGTCAAGGTCTGCAACGCCCAACTGGGCGTCAAGGTTGTCCGGTTCCCGGGCGGCAAGGTCACGGAGGCTCTCTGCCTCCGGAGCGGAAAGGTTCTCCAACCGGGCCATGAGTTCAACCTGGGCAAGTCCGGCTTTAGCGTCAGCGTCGGCCGGCTGTTCAAGGAGGGCTTGCTTGTAGGACGCAGCTGCTCCGGCGTAGTCACCGGCCTCGATCGCGTCGATGGCGGCCTGGTGCAGGGGCGGGAGGGGCTCAGGCCCGGTGTCTTCACCCTGGGCTCCGGCGTCCCCGATGCTACCGGTGACCCCGTTGGCGGCAGCTACCTTGAGGAGTTCGTCCACCAGGTCCTTGATCTGCGCGTCATCGGCAGGACCTTGGAAAAGAGGAACCGGCTGGCCTTTCACCACGGCCACCGCCGTGGGGACAGCCTGCACCTGGAAAGCCTGGGCCAGCTGCGGGAAGGCGTCGACGTCGGCCGCGGCAAGAACCAGCCGCCCGGCGTAACTCGCCACCACGCGCTCAGCGGAGTCAAGGACTGCGGGTGATTCCGGTGCATAGCGCGACCAGAGAAGGAAGAGAACAGGAACCTGCGCAGACAGCTGCACCAGATCCTGGAAGTTTGTTTCGGTGGCATCCACGCGAAGGGGTGCCCTGCCGGCGCCACCATTGGTTTCATCACCGTTGGGGGTACCGCCGTCGCGCGCAGCACCGTCCGCGGAAGCGGAGGCTGGCGGCGCGGGAGGTGCGGCCGGGCGGCGCAGTGACGAGAGGTCAACGGCGCCGCGAAGGTTGAGCTGGCTGGCAGCGGCTGGAGTGGGTCGGTATCCGGGCGAACTCATACCATCCACTCTAGCCGCTGCCCTGCAGCGGAATTGCCTATTTGAAGCTTGCCCCTACCAAGCCACGGGTGGCAGCTACGAGCTTCATGGGGTCGGCAGATCCTGCCGGCGGAATGTACACCGCCACGGACTCGGCGAAGTTCAGCACCATGCCGGTAGTAGTCTCCTTACCCCCGGCAAAGACGGCGGAATCGTCTTCAAGCAGGAGTTTGTCTCCTGCCGCCTTGGGCGTGCCCTCGAAGGCGAAGTCCAGGCGACCCACCACCAGCGCACCGCCGTCGGCAGTGCGCAGCACTACGGTCTGGTTGGGCACGGGTGTGTGGGTGAACTTGAAGTTGGCGCTGGTCCCGTTCTTCACGGTGTCTGCCTGGTAGGCAAGGGCACCGGCGATGTACGGGGACGCCTGGCCGTCGGCCAGCTTGCTCCGGTTCGGGGAATCAGGCGTGGTCAGCATTTCAGCCAGAATGCCCAAGGCCTCGTTGCCGCTGTACGCCAAGCCGGTCTTGTCGGCGGCAGGCACAGGTTCGGTTCCTTCACGGGGAACCGGGAACGACGGGAAGTTGGTGCCCGGCTGGAGCGGGGCACTGCCCCAGAGCTTGTAGTTTTCGCGCGGCGAGAGCTGAACCAGCGTCAGGACCTGCGGCACAACGTTGCCCTCGCCCTGGGTCAGGGCAAAGACTGTACGCGGCCACTCGCGCTTGGTGCTGATGACGCTGCTCTGGAGCTTGGTGGCCCGGACGGGCATACGGGCTTCGTAAGCCGACACAGCGGTGCGGACCTTGTAGTTCTGCGTACGGATCTGCAGTTCCATCTTGTCAACGCGGGGAGCCAGCTTGGCCGCATCCTTGGCAGCGTCAGCAGCATCAACCGTGCTGGCAACCTGTTCCAGGATCCGCTGCAACTGGGATTCCAGCAGCACGGGGGTGCCGCCTTCACCTTCGGCAGGAGCTGCGGCAGAAGAGGTGGGGGTCGCCTCAGGCGTGGTGGTTGCCTGGGCGGCGACAGCCGTGCCGCCTACCATGACCGCGGCCAAAGCGGCAGCAATGGCGGTCACCCGGAGCGCAGGGCCCTCGGTCTCCGGACCACGACGACGGCCGGCGTCACCTGACGTCGACTGGACGGGCAGCGTGGTGGTCTCCCCGCCATCATGCGGCTCGTCGTCCTGGCCGTCCTTGCGGCGGTTGGACAGGGCTTTGGCGATGAAGGGCAAAGCCGCTCCCACCAGGATGATGATGATGCCCAGTACGATCAGCGGCACGGCCCAAGGGGTGGTGGCGTTGTTCGGGAAGGTCATGGAAATCGACGACGGCGCAGGCTGGGTTCCGTCTGCGGCTACCAGCAGGGACCACTCGCCATCAGCAGGAGGGTTCCAGGTGTAGTCCAGCTCTCCGCTGGCGTCTTCGGTGCTGACCCACAGATCGGATCCCGCCGGGGAGGGGGCCGTTGCTTCGCCGTCCACCGAGGAGGCTTCCAGTGACTTCTGGTCTGCTGACACGCCGGTCAGCGTGGTGTGGGCAGTCCCACCCACCCAGGCTTCAACGTCGTCCGGACGTCCGGTGGCGACCATGAAATTGCCTTCGCCCTGGATCTTGATCTTCACTGGCCCCTCATGAAGGGCAATCAACTTGGGGTCGATCACCGTCAACGGGGCAGCTTTGGTATCGCTGGGAACCGAGGCGGTTACGGTCTCGGAGGGGGCCCAGAAAGTAAGCTGGCCAATGCCGGCCAGCATCGTCAGCAGGCCCAGCAGCACCAGCAAGGCTGCAGTCTTCAAACGCACAGGATCACCTATCATCAGCGGTCGTTGAACTTCAAGGGTAACCGTTTTGTTATCAGAGAGTCAGATCGGGGTGATCTCCCCAACATCGGGAAAACCCCGCCATCGCGCCGCCCCCGCGGCATTCCGAGCTCCTGATAGTGTGGCGATGATCATGATAAACGGGCCTTTCAGCGCCTGAATCAGCCCTTTACCACTAATGAAAAGGCAGCAAAACCGCGTGAAAGACCACTTGGAGCCCCGTCCCACCGATGAGCCCGGGTCAAGTGCGGTGGATGCTTCCTCGGACGGCACCGCCGCAACGGTTCCGGTCCGCACCGGACGCCTCGCCGCCCTCGGGCGCAGGTTGAAGCAGCCCATTCCCGGAGCCCGCAACCGCGTACGGTTCGAAATGCCCCCCGAAGACGAAACAGATGAGGGGGCAGGCAGCCTCCGGCCCGAGGACGACCACGGCTTCGGAGCCCCGGGGCCTCGGATGTCATCCCAGCATCCCCTTTATGTGGGCTTCATGGGGACCGCCGGCGTCGGCATTGCCCTTGCAGTCTTCTACATCGCCAGCAACACCACCCAGCTCATCCTGTGGATCGTCGCCGCACTCTTCATAGCTCTGGGCCTGGACCCCGTAGTCCGCTGGCTGGAGTCCCGAAGGGTCCCCCGGCCCGCCGGCATCCTGATCTCCGTTTCAGCCCTCGTCCTGGCCGTGGCAGGGTTCTTCGCAACCCTGATCCCCACCATCGTTGAACAGGTATCGGAAATCGTTCGCCAGGCCCCCGAATGGATCCGGGGCTTCCTCGACTCGGACTTCTTCCGCAACGCCGACAGCCAGTTCGGCGTCCGTGACCGGATCACCACCGAGCTGGATAAATTCGTCAAGGATCCCGAGGCCATGGGCGGCATCTTCGGCGGCGTGGTCGGCTTCGGCTCCACGGTTGCCAACGGCCTGTTCGGCTCGCTGATCGTGCTGGTCCTGAGCCTCTACTTCCTGGCGGCCCTGCCGTCCATGAAGAAGTGGGCCTACCGCCTCGCTCCCCGGTCCCGCCGACCCCGTGTTGAAGCTCTTTCAGAGGCGATCACCGATTCCGTGGGCAACTACGTGATCGGCCAGGCCTGCGTTGCTCTCCTGAATGCGATCTTCGCTTTCATTGTGATGACCATCCTGGGCATCCCCTTCAGCGTCCTGCTTGCCTTTGTGGTGGCCCTGCTCGCCTTCATTCCGCTGGTGGGCGGCATGATCGCCGCCGTGGTGGTCATCCTGGTAGCCCTCACCGCCGGGTGGCAGACCGCCGTTGTCTACGCGATCGCCTACTTCGCCTACCTGCAGTTTGAGGCGTACTTCATCTCGCCACGCATCATGCAACGTGCCGTGGCCGTTCCGGGAGCCGTGGCTGTGATCTCGGTGATCGCCGGTGGCAGCCTGCTCGGCGTCCTGGGCGCGCTGATCGCCATTCCCACGGCGGCCGCCATCATGCTGCTCATCAAGGAAGTGTTCATCATCCGCCAAGACCGGCACTGACCTCGTCCCCTGCCTGGTTCTAGTACAGATAATGCCCCCAACCGCGAGGTGGGGGGCATTATCCGTACTAGAACTCTTCGCTGCAGCGGCCGGACTACCCGTTCGCTACCGGACTACCCGTTCGCTACCGGACTACCCGTTCGCTACCGACCCCGCCCACTCGCGGGGCAGTCCGTCAACGCCGGCACCTGCGGGAGTGACGTCGTCGACGATTTCGTTCAAGACCCGCGCCGCGTACTTCTCGCCCACCCACAGGTGCTTGGCGCCATCGACGCCGACAATCCGGGCCTGCGGCACCAAGCCGAACCGCTGTGCTGCTTCGGCAGGCTGCAGGTAGTCATCGTGCTCCGGTACCAGGACCGTGAGCGGCTTGCCGGAGACGGCCCATTCCTTGAGGTGGACATCGGTGGCGCGGTGCAAGGGCGGGGAAAGCAGCACTGCACCTTCGATCTCCGGGGCCACCGGCTCCACAGCGCCATACATCAAGGCAAGTTCGGTGCCGAAGGACCAACCGACGAGCCAACGGTTAGGCAATCCCCGCTCGACAGCAAAGCGAACTGCCGCTTCTACGTCGTAACGCTCTCCGATACCTTCTTCGAAGTGGCCATCGCTGGTACCGCGCGGCGACTGGGTGCCGCGCGTGTTGAACCTGAGCACAGCCACACCGGCCAGCGCCGGGAGCCTGTAGGAGGCCTTCCGGTAGACGTGGGAATCCATGAACCCACCGTGCGTGGGCAGCGGGTGGAGGGTAATCAACGTCGCAGTGACCTCCTCTGATTCCGGCAACGCCAGCTCGCCCAGCAGCACCTTGCCGTCCTCAGTGGTGAACTCCACATTCTCGCGGCGGGCGGGAAGGACCGTGGAAGCGCGGATCTCCGAGGGGGCAGCCTGCGGGGTAAACACGAACGAGGCGGGGTCGAAAGTCATGGTTCCCAGCCTAGCGAATCAGCGGTAGCGGTACGTCCTGCCCGTCCAACAATTGGTGTGCCAATGCCTGCGTTCGGCCAACCCGGCCGCTTGCCCGAACAGGTGGCTGTCGGACCACACCACCAGATGCGCGATGCCGGGAACGATGGCCGTGGAGCAGCCGGGGCAGATGTACTGCTTCTCCGCTTTTTTGGCTGTCATGGTCCGGACCATCCAGTCACCATCCGGAGCACTTTCCCGCCGGGCAATTCCACCCCGTGCCCTTTCAAGGTCAAGCTCAGGTACCGGCTCGGCCCATTTGCCGCCGGCATTGCCGGAGCGTGTGCTGGACGCGTTGCGACGAGGGCGGTTGGAGCGGGGCATGCTTCCATTCTGCCCCAGCCACACTGTTGCAGATGCTGAGACGGTAATGTGGGGCGGGTGCGACTCGTCATAGCCCGTTGTTCTGTTGATTACGTTGGCCGCCTCAAGGCCCACCTCCCCCTCGCCACCCGGCTTCTGCTGGTCAAGGCCGACGGCTCGGTATTGGTGCACTCGGACGGCGGCTCCTACAAGCCGCTGAACTGGATGAGCCCGCCAGCCACACTCCGGGTGACCACGCCGGAGGAGACGGACGTGGAGGAAGGCGTAGTGGAACAGTGGACTGTCCAGTCTGCCAAGACCGATGACCGCCTGATCATCAACATCTACGAGCAACTGCATGACACCTCGCACGAGCTCGGTACCGACCCCGGCCTGATCAAGGATGGGGTGGAAGCGGATCTTCAGCGGCTCCTTGCGGAGCAGATCGAGACCCTCGGGACCGGCTTCTCCCTGATCCGACGCGAATACTTCACCGCAATCGGTCCGGTAGACATCCTGGCCCGGGATGCCAACGGCGCTACAGTGGCCGTTGAACTCAAACGCCGCGGCGACATTGACGGCGTCGAACAGCTGACACGGTACCTTGAGCTGCTCAACCGCGATCCCCTCCTGGCACCAGTGCGCGGCATCTTCGCCGCGCAACAGATCAAGCCCCAGGCAAAGGTCCTGGCCAACGATCGCGGGATCGCCTGCGTGACCCTGGATTATGACGCCATGCGGGGCGTGGATGACAGCGAGTCCCGGCTCTTCTAGCACTTCCCCGGGCTCATGTGCCGCAGGCCACTAGAATCGACATCATGACTGCCGCAGATCGTTTGTCCACTTCCTCCGCGCCAAGCCACCAGATCATCAAAGGCACGATTGTCAGTGACGGCGAGGTGGTGGGGGACGGCCTTGTTGCCATCGAAGGCGACAGAATCGCCTACGCCGGAGCTGCGGGTGGCTTTGATCCGGAATCATTTGAAGGTTTCCAGAGCGCTGTCCGTTTGGGAGTCCCCAGCGGCAGCTACCTGATTCCCGGACTGGTGGATGTTCACTGCCACGGTGGCAATGGCGGCGACTTCCCTGGCGGTGAAGAGGCATCGGCGCGCAAAGCCGTCGACTTCCTGCACCGTTCGGGAACAACAACGTTCCTGGCCAGCATGGTGACCGCTCCCCCGGAGGACCTCCTCCGTGGCATCCAGCTGTATGTAAAGCTCGCGGATGAAGGCCTCGTAGCCGGAATCCACCTTGAAGGCCCGTTCCTGTCGCATGCCCGCTGCGGAGCCCAGAACCCGGACTACTTGCTGGAACCGGACCTGGACCTCATGGAGGAGCTCGTTGGCGCTGCCGCCGGCAAGCTGGCCACCATGACCTATGCCCCCGAGCTTCCTGGCGCAGCCGCGCTGGTGGACCTGATGACCTCCCACGGCGTCACTCCGTCGCTGGGCCACACCGATTGCGATGACGCCACGGCAACGGCGTCACTGGCCGCCGCCCGTGAAGGGCTGGAATCAGCAGGGTTCGACGGCGTCAGCTCACTTCCCACCGTGACCCACCTTTTTAATGGGATGCCTCCACTGCACCACCGCGCGCCGGGTCCCGTTGCTGCCTGCCTGCGGATGGCGCAGGAAGGAAAGGCTGTGGTGGAGCTCATCGCCGACGGCACACATCTGGATCCCAGCACGGTAGCCACGGTCTTCCAACTTGTAGGAGCTGCCAATATTGTCCTGGTGACGGACTCCATGGCCGCCGCAGGGCTTTCGGACGGCAGCTACATGCTGGGCCCCTCCCCTGTGACCGTCAGTGATGGTGTCGCCACGCTCGATGCCACGGGGTCAATCGCAGGCGGCACCGCCACCCTCCTGGAGGTTGTCCGCAAAACCGTAGCTGCCGGCGTCGATCTTCCCGACGCCATTTGTTCCGCGACGGCGGTACCTGCGGCTGTCCTTGGACTTTCCGACGAAATAGGCGGACTGCGCCGTGGCCTGCGTGCCGACATCGTTGTTACTAACGAAGATCTTGAACTCACTGGCGTGATGCGCAACGGCCAGTGGCTGTCACAGCGCTAATTGAATGAGCCGCGTTACCTTCTTTTTACCGAAAATTTTCCAGAATTGCCCAAAAGACCGTTGACCTCCGGCAGGGCACATGAAAGTGTTGTAGCAGTCTTTGTGTAGGTGGTTTTCATGCTCGCAAGACGAGTTGCGAGCGTGAAGCTCCTGCGAATCCAACCGGCATCCCCGGACGGAATCCAAGATCTTCTCGCGGAGTAACAAAGCCGGTACGAGGTGTATCGGACTGAAGTTCCATAATGAGGAGAAATACATGGCACTGGGAACCGTCAAGTGGTTCAACGCTGAAAAGGGCTTCGGCTTTATCACCCCGGATGACTCGGATGGGGACGTTTTTGTTCACTACTCCGAGATCCAGACCGGTGGCTTCAAGACCCTCGATGAGAACCAGCGCGTTCAGTTCGAGATCGGTCAGGGCGCCAAGGGCCCCCAGGCAACCGGCGTTACCGTCGTCTAGCCTTACCTGCTGAATTCTGCTGGTTGCAGATTCAACAAACACATTGACCCCGGCTTTCGCGTCGGGGTCAATGTGTTTAAGGGGCCAATAATGTCTGATATTTCGACAACATCTGTTACTAACCATGAAGAAAGACGAACTGGCACCCGTGAATGGGGTTGACTATTCAAGCAACGAGGGTCCGGAGCAGCCGGGCTGAATGCCGTACCGACAATCCGGGCAGATAGGCGCGGCTTAGTGCCCGCCCCATTGCCGGAAGGTGCAACGGGTCTTGGTAATACATGTACAACGTTCGGTACTCGGGCTGGAACCTCGACTTAAAAGAAGCCAATGACCTGAATCCATAAACCGGTTCCAGTGCCTGCCCGACGGCATCCAGAATTCCCGCCAGGCCCTCAGCCTGCTGTTCGATCTCGCCCTTCTCCCTGGCCAAGGGAGAACCTGACAATGAGATGACCTCTACGGAGCCACGCAGGTGCAGGATGGCCGAGGCAATCAGGAATTCCATGACTCCCGGGAAGGTGTCACCGCGTCGCCTCATGAAGTCCAACGTCCAACTGACAACCTGGCCCTCCTCGTAGACCGGAAGCCAACTGGTGACCCCGTAGACGAACCCCGCCTCATCAACGGCAACGCAGCACAGCACGTCGTCGTCCTCCAACTCGTCCAAGCCGCCCAGGGTGAAGCCCATCTCAGGAATTTTCTTCTGGGCCGCCCACTCCTCCGAGACCTCAGTGACTTGGGCGCGCACGGCGTGCGATAGCTCCGAGTAACGGCCCCAGCTGGCTGTTATCCCCAGTTTTTTGGCACGGTTCAGCGATGTCCTGACGTTCTGCCACTCCTTACCCCGGAATTCCAGGTCCCTGATCCGCAGGCGGGTTTCCTGGGCAACAGCCACCCGACGGAAACCCCGCGCTTGAAGCATGGGCCACAGCTCATCCGTGCAGGAGTAGAAGCACGGTATCAACGCCTGCTGGGTGCAGAACTCGAGGAAGCCCCTGGCCGTTTCCAGACGATATCGGGCAGACCCAAACGGGCCAGCCAACGTCAAGGCCACGTGACCATGGTGTTGGTAGGCCACTCCCCCAGTGCCGTCAACGTTGAACCAATACTTGTTGGGTTCCCAGAGCGCCATCCAAGACAATGAGTCACCCCCGGATTTGACCAGGGTGCGGGCTCCCTGGCGGGCTTGGTGGTCGAGTCCGCCGGAATGGTGTCCACGGATGAGCAGGATCCATACGCCCACCAGCGCCACCAACCAGAACACCGTTCCGGAATACGAGAAGAGGAACACCTCCACGACATCACGTTCGGCGAAGACCTTCCGGTAAACGCCCGGCAGTGGAACGGGAAGATACTGCCTGGCCAATTCTGCAGCCAACCCCAGCAAGCCGCCGTCGCGGTCCATGCCGCCGGACGCAAACCACACCGCGGTGTAAGCGAGGCTAAGGCCCGCCCCGGTCAGGCCTACCAACCAGAAGATTCTGCGCCGGAGTCGATCCGACGACACCACCCGGAAGTGGCCACGGTAGACAAAAAGCAGCACAGCCAGCACCAGCGGCACCAAGACGAGCGGTATCAGGTGCACCACTGCCGAGTTCAGCATCGGGATGTGGGGACGCCCCTGCAGCCTGGGCATGCCGGCAAAGAGGCTAAGGTAAATCGTTGACAACGCCACCACTACCAGTTGGACCCCGATCGCGATCCCCAAGGCCAGCCGGCGTCCACGTCTCATGCCATCGGCACAAATGAGCAGCAGGACAACGGGTACCACTGCCAGCGCCAAACCGAACGGGCCCGTGTAACCTTGGCGCCCCACCTCCAAACAGGCAACATCAATGGTTCCCCCGCAGTTGCTTTCCAACTGGCTGAGCGTGGGCAAAGGATTCAGGATGACGTCCCGCAGCAATGCGAGGGGACCGGACGGACTCTTCGCTGCAGCAGTAACGATGGGACCCACCGCGAAGATTGCCATCGTCAAGGACAGAAGGTTCCGTACTTCCCTGCCCGTAGAGCGGTGCAGATGGAGATGTCCCTGGCTGCTTTGCATCCACCACCCTGCGGCCAATCCGATCAGGGCCCCCAGGAAACCCACCACCGTCTCAGCGTGCCCAACGTAGAGAACCAGGAGCAAGGAAACCGAAAGGGCCACCGTGCGCAGGCGCCGTTGCCACAGCGTAGGGAGCAGGGCGCTGGCTGCCAACGCAGTAGCCATCGCTGCCCCGTAGGGCCCAATCAGCCGGCTATCCACCATTCGCGACAGCCAGCCGTCATCTGAGTACTGCGCCACTTGGGTGACCAGGAGGAATGCCGACACGCACGCGTACTGGGCGCCCAAGAAGACACAAGCAGTCTTGAGTGACCCCAGGTGCCGCTCGGCAAGGCCCAGAAGGAACACGATCATCAGGATCGCTGTGGCATAAGCCAAGGGATTGGTGGTGAAGAACAGCGACGTCCAAATGGACCACCATTCTCCAGACCGCAGACCATCAAGTGATACGCCGGCGAAAGCAAGCCACGGCTCCGGCGGACCGGACAGGAAACTGTCCGAAACCACGGACAACAACACAAACAAGCCCAGTACCAGCAGGGTAAACGGCGTGGCCCGCACGTGCCTGCCCGCCTGCAGCACGGCCGGCTTGATCACACCCTTGAGGGCACGGCTCACCGGGACAGCTCCCAGCGGTCGGCAAGGAAACCCAAGGCTCCGGGCATTCCCCGGACAACAGCGTCCCAAGAGTGTCCTGCGTGCTGGATGGTATGTTCTTCTGCCGCGAAGCCTGCGCGCCGGGCAGCGTCAGCGAGCTCATGCATGTAGTCGGTGAATTCGTGGTCAGTTTCGCCGGCCGTGAAGTAGGCAGCGCTTCCCGCATAAGTGCGTTGCTGCATCAAGGCCAAAGGCGTCCTCGACTCGAAAGCCGCTGTGTCGCCGTCGAACGAGTCCTGAATGGTCTTGTTTCGATCCTTGGCCAATGCAGGTTCCCGTTCCGCCGCGAACGCCAGCACGGTGGGGAAGAGCTCCGGGTGGGCTGTGCCCATCTGCATGGCACATGTACCCCCAAACGAGAAACCGCCCACGGCCCACAGCCGGGGGTCATCCGAGACGTCCAGCGTGGAGGTGATCCAGGCCGGAACATCCCTGGAGAGATATGTGTCCGCAGGGGCAATCATGCTGTCCATGCACATGGTGTTGGATCCGCTTGAGCCGTTCGGATCCACCACCACCGTCACCGGAGCCACTCCGTGGTGGGCTTCGGCGAAGCGGTCGAGTTGGGAGCGGAGCTGGCCGCCCGTCAACCAGTCGGCCGGGCCACCGGGCTGTCCTGAGAAGAGCACCAGCACAGGCAGTTTGGGGCGGGGTTCGGTTTGATATGCGGGGGGAAGATAAATGTACGCTTCCCGTGCAGTGAAACCGGAAGTGGTGCCGGGGATGTCGGCCTTGCGCAGAATTCCGTGCGCCGGCATGGCCGCGGGGGCTTTCCACTCCGGGAGGGCGGGGCCAGGCTTACTACTGTCCGGACTCCGTTGAAGGCCGGCCTCCAGCGGCTGAATGCGGGCCACTGCAGTACCCAGCAAATCTCCTACCGAGTTGTTGAGCCCGAAGTAGAGATTCACTTGGACAGCACTCAGAAGGACGACTCCCAGCATCGCCAGGACGCTGAGGGAGCGGCCTTTAACGGAGTTGCGTGGAAGGCGGGCCGCGCAGAGAAGGACAGCTGCAACAGCCGGCACAGACCATGCCAGCGTCTCAAAGGGCAGGTTCTCTGAAAAAGTGGCCATGAGATCCACCAGGATCCAGTGGATCAACGCCACGATGCCGGCAGAAACGGCGAGAGAGCCCACAACGACCAAGGGCCAGGAATGTCGTCGTCGCCAGAGCAGGTACATTCCACCGGCAGCACCGCAAGCAATGCTGAACCAGAGGAACGGACCACCAACCAGGCTGACGTCGGAAAGAAAATCCATAACGCCTAGCGCCAGGTACCGACGCCGATGACCGGACCGGCCTCCAACCAGGAGGACAACCCTGCGTAAGCGTCGAAATTCATGGCGAGCATGAACTTTTGGCCTTCGTACTGCAATTCAACAACCACAACGCCGGGCTGCACCCTGACGAGTTCATCTTCCGTGGGTTGGCGGCGGCCCAGCAGTTCGAGCGAACTGCGCGTAAATCTGTGCTTGGGGATCACGCTCAAGGACATCAAGCGGAACCACTCCAGCTCATTGTCCTGATAACGACAAACCCCCATCTGCCAGCTGTTTCCAGCCGTGCAAATGGAGGCGTCTACCGTGCCCAGGGCACGCCGCAGGTTGAAGCGGCGCACCCCGAACAGGCACAGTGAAATGATCAGCAACGTAAACGCTGTTGCCAGGGCGATGAACGGAATAAGGGAATCGTCCATCAAGGTCGTGCTATCGGATCCCCGCTGTAGCCGCTTCGCCCAATTTGGCGTTGTCAGCAACAATGACCACGCGATCGTTGTCAACGGAGAAGAATCCGCCGTCGACCACTACCGCAATACGGTCACCGGAAACCGGCTGGATTGCCAGCTCGCCCTCAGCCAGGATGGCCAGAAGGGGCGAGTGGCCCGGCAGGATTCCGATTTCACCATCGCTGGTGCGGGCCTTCACCATCTTGGCCGCGCCGGACCACACGAAGTGGTCCGCTGCGACAATCTCAACCTCGAGCTCAGCCATACTACTTGGTCTGTTCCTGGATCTTGGCCCACTGACGCTCGACGTCATCCAGGCCACCGACGTTGAAGAACGCCTGCTCTGCAATGTGGTCCAGCTCGCCGTCGCAGATGGCCGTGAAGCCTTCCACGGTGTCCTTGATGGACACGGTGGAACCCTCGACGCCGGTGAACTGCTTGGCGGTGTAGGTGTTCTGGGAGAGGAACTGCTGGATACGACGTGCACGCGACACGACGATCTTGTCCTCTTCAGACAGTTCGTCAACACCAAGGATGGCGATGATGTCCTGAAGTTCCTTGTTCTTCTGCAGGATCTGCTTAACACGGACAGCCGTGTTGTAGTGGTCCTTGCCGATGTACTGGGGATCCAGGATGCGGGAAGTCGACGTCAGCGGGTCAACGGCCGGGTACAGACCACGGGATGCGATTTCACGGGAAAGTTCCGTGGTTGCGTCGAGGTGTGCGAAGGTCGTGGCCGGGGCCGGGTCGGTGTAGTCATCAGCCGGCACGTAGATGGCCTGCATCGACGTGATGGAGTGACCCTTGGTGGAGGTGATGCGCTCCTGGAGGAGGCCCATCTCGTCAGCAAGGTTGGGCTGGTAGCCCACAGCGGACGGCATACGGCCGAGCAGCGTGGAAACTTCCGAGCCTGCCTGGGTGAAGCG
This sequence comes from Paenarthrobacter sp. CCNWLY172, assembly GCF_037402035.1. Lineage (NCBI taxonomy): Bacteria > Bacillati > Actinomycetota > Actinomycetes > Micrococcales > Micrococcaceae > Paenarthrobacter > Paenarthrobacter sp. CCNWLY172. The sequence goes on along the minus strand of NZ_JBBEGB010000003.1, from coordinate 236,182 downwards.
GAAGATGTTGTCGATGAAGAGCAACACGTCCTGGTTCTGGACATCGCGGAAGTACTCCGCCATGGTCAGGGCCGACAGGGCCACGCGCAGACGCGTTCCCGGCGGCTCATCCATCTGGCCGAACACAAGAGCGGTGTCCTTGAGGACGCCTGCCTCTTCCATTTCAACCCAGAGGTCGTTACCTTCACGGGTACGCTCGCCGACACCGGCGAATACGGAAGTACCACCGAAGTTGCGGGCAACACGGGTGATCATTTCCTGGATCAGAACGGTCTTGCCAACACCGGCGCCACCGAACAGGCCGATCTTTCCACCCTTGATGTACGGAGTGAGAAGGTCGATGACCTTGATACCGGTCTCGAGCATCTCCGTGGAGCCCTCGAGGGATGCGAAGGCCGGAGCCTTGCGGTGGATCGGCCAGTAGGCGTCAGCCTTGATCTCGGACTCTTCGACGTCCAACGGCTTGCCGAGAACGTTGAAGATGTGGCCCTTGACGCCGTCGCCGACGGGCACCGAGATCGGAGCGCCGGAGTCCTGCACGGTGGTGCCGCGGACAAGTCCGTCGGTTGCCTGCAGGGAGATGGCGCGGACGAGGTTGTCACCCAGGTGCTGGGAGGTCTCGAACGTGATGGTCTTCGTCTGGCCGTTGAGAGTGATCTCAGTGGTCAGAGCGTTGTAAATCGAGGGGATTGCGTCAGCCGGGAATTCGACGTCGACAACCGGACCAATAACACGGGCAATGCGGCCGGTGGCACCGGCCGTTGCTACGTGTTCGGTAGCAGTGGCAGTCATCTCTCTCACTTCACTCAGTAGATGGCGTGGGGTTAAGTTTATCTGTTTGTTGCAGGTGCGGCTTGGAACCGAATCCGGTGCTGGCTAAGACGCGAGGGCGTCGGCGCCGGCAACGATTTCGGAAAGCTCCTGCGTAATCTCGGCCTGGCGGGCCGTGTTGCGAAGGCGCGTGTACTTCTTGATCAAATCCGTAGCGTTGTCACCGGCCGACTTCATGGCACGCTGGCGGGCTGCGAGCTCGGAAGCAGCGGCCTGCAGCATGGCTGCGAAGATGCGGGACTCGATGTAACGCGGAAGCAGTGCGTCAAGCACCTGCTCTGTTTCCGGTTCAAACTCGTACAACGGCAACAGCTCGGATTCCGAGGTTGCTTCCTCTTCGACGACCTCCAGCGGAAGCAAACGGATAACCGTAGGCTCCTGCGTCACCATCGACTTGAAGCGGGTGTAGACGACGTGGATCTCATCCACGCCACCCTCTTCGAAGTCAGTGGAGAAGTCTTCGAGAAGTGCAGCTCCGACTTCCTGTGCTGTTTCGAATTCCGGCGCGTCCGTGCCACCGGTCCATACGCGAGCGTATGCCCGGTTGCGGAAATCGAAGTACGCCTGCGCCTTGCGGCCAACCAGGTACGCCTTGACTTCCTTGCCTTCTGCGTGAAGAAGCTCGGTGAGACCTTCAGCCTGCTTGAGCACGCTCGCGGAGTACGATCCTGCAAGGCCACGGTCCGATGTAATGATCAGGACTGCGGCACGGCGGATCTGCTCCGGCTCGGTGGTCAGCGGGTGGTCGATTTCGCTCTGAGTTGCGACAGCAGAAACGGCGCGGGTAATCGCGTTCGCGTAGGGCAGTGAAGCTGCTACGCGGGCGCGGGCCTTACCGATGCGCGAGGTAGCGATCAGTTCCATCGCCTTGAAGATCTTGCGCATCGACGTCGTCGAGCTGATCTTCTGACGGTAGACCCGAATCTGGGCTCCCATACTTATCCTTTCCTAAGTTCCCGATGTGCTGCCCTGCCGGGGCCCTTGCGGACCCCGGCAGGGCAGGTGATCGGAACTAGCGCTTCTGCTTGACGATCTTTTCCTGGTCGACGTCGCCGCCGGAGATCGCTGCGTGCTCTTCGTGGCCGGCGCCAACCAGGTGGTTGTCGCCTTCTCCGAAGAAGCCCTTCTTGAAGGAAACGATCGCTTCCTCCAAGGCTGCAGCGGTGTCGTCATCCAGGACGTTGGTCTGCGCCAGCGTGGTCAGGATGGAGGACTTGTGCGTGAGGTGCTCCAGGAACTCGGACTCGAAGCGGCTGATGTCCTCAACCGGAACGTCGTCCAGGTGACCCTTGGTGCCGGCCCAGATGGAAACAACCTGGTTCTCAACCGGGAACGGTGAGTACTGGCCCTGCTTCAGCAGTTCCATCAGGCGTGCACCACGGGTCAGCTGCTGACGCGATGCAGCATCCAGGTCCGAGGCGAACATGGCGAATGCCTGCATGTCGCGGTACTGGGCCAGGTCCAGCTTCAAGGTACCGGAGACCTTCTTCATGGACTTGACCTGTGCAGCGCCACCAACGCGGGAGACGGACACACCGACGTCAACAGCGGGGCGCTGGTTGGCGTTGAAGAGGTCCGACTGGAGGAAGATCTGGCCATCGGTGATGGAGATCACGTTGGTCGGGATGTACGCGGAGACGTCGTTTGCCTTGGTCTCGACGATCGGAAGACCGGTCATCGAACCTGCACCGAGCTCGTCGGAGAGCTTGGCACAACGCTCCAGCAGGCGGGAGTGCAAGTAGAACACGTCACCCGGGTATGCTTCGCGTCCCGGCGGACGGCGCAGCAGAAGGGACACGGCGCGGTAGGCTTCGGCCTGCTTGGACAGGTCATCGAAGATCACCAGAACGTGCTTGCCGCCGTACATCCAGTGCTGGCCGATGGCCGAACCTGCATACGGTGCCAGGTACTTGAAGCCAGCGGGGTCAGATGCCGGGGAGGCCACGATGGTGGTGTACTCCAGTGCGCCGTGGTCCTCAAGGGTCTGGCGGACGGCTGCGATGGTGGAAGCCTTCTGGCCAACACCAACGTAAACGCAGCGAACCTGCTTGGTGACATCTCCCGAAGCCCAGTTGGCCTTCTGGTTGATGATGGTGTCCACGGCGATGGCCGTCTTACCGGTCTGGCGGTCACCAATGATCAGCTGACGCTGGCCACGGCCGATCGGGATCATGGCGTCGATAGCCTTGAGGCCGGTCTGCATCGGTTCGTGAACCGACTTGCGTTCGGTAACGCCCGGAGCCTGGAGTTCCAGTGCGCGGGTGCCTTCGGCCTTGATTTCGCCAAGGTCATCAATCGGCTGGCCCAGCGGGTCGACAACGCGACCCAGGAAGGCGTCGCCAACCGGAACGGACAGGATCTCACCGGTGCGGTGAACTTCCTGGCCTTCTTCAATACCGGTGAAGTCACCGAGGATAATGACACCGATCTCGCGGACGTCAAGGTTCTGGGCCAGGCCCAGCGTGCCATCTTCGAAGCGAAGCAGCTCGTTCGCCATGACCGAGGGAAGACCCTCAACACGGGCGATGCCGTCACTTGCGGTGGTCACACGACCAACCTCTACGCGCTCTGCGTTACCGGGTTCGTAGGACGCCGCGAACTCGTTCAACGCATTACGGACGTCGTCGGCGTTGATGGTCAATTCGGCCATCTGCAGTCCCTGCTCTCCTGTTTTCGTGATCATCGTTGCTCACGATGACCGGGTTTTATATCAGTTAAGTTGTGCTTTGATCTGGCTAGCCAGCGAGCTGACGGCGGAGTTCGGTCAGGCGGGCGATGACCGAAGCGTCGAGCACTTCGTCACCTACCTGGACACGGATCCCACCGATCAGTGCGGGGTCAACATTGAGGTTGACCTTCAGTTCGCGGCCGTACAGGGCATCCAGCCCGGCCTGCAGACGGCTGGCCTGCGTTTCCGTCAACGGACGGGTAACGCTGACAGTTGCAATCCAGCGCTGCTGGCGCTTGGCTGCAAGCTTGGCGAAAGACTCGACGAGCTTGCTCGGCTTGACACCGCGCGGCTGCGTAACTGCCTGGCTGATGAGAACCTTTGCTTCCTCGCTGCTGCCAGGAACAAGCTTCTCGGCCAGTGCAATCTTTGCCGCAGGGGAACCCTGCGGCTCGGACAGAGCACGTTGTACTTCGTGGCTGGAGGCGACGATCTGGTTGAAGGCAAACAGATCGTTTTCCAGCTCTTCCAGCCCCGTGATACCGGAGGCAGAAACCGCCGACTTGTTTTCAGCTACGGCAATGACAACCGTGGCGGCAAGCGTCTCGAGTGCATCGCCGATATCGCGTGCCGATGCCCAGCGTGAGCTGGCCAGTCCGCCCGCAATTTCAGCAGCATCAGCGGAGACTTTTCCGCCAACCAGCTGCTTGACCAGCGCCGACTTTTCGTCTCCAGTACGGGACGGGTCAGTCAGGGCGCGGCGCAAGCCAGCCGAGCTGTCCACCGTTCCCAGGATTCCGAAGAGGTCCTTAGCCAACTGCAGCGAGGCGAAGGGAAGCTTGGCTTCCAACTGCGCCAGTGCTGTGGTCAGCGATTCGCTCGATATACCTGCCATTACTTAGCTGCACCTGCGCTCTGGGTCTCCAGATCTGCAAGGAAGCGGTCCACAACGCGTGCGGCGCGCTGGTCGTCGGTGAGTGCTTCACCAACGATGCGGCCGGCCAGCGTGGTGGCCAGGGTGCCTACCTCGGAACGAAGCGAGACAACAGCTGCCTGGCGCTCCGACTCGATGGCAGCGTGTGCCTGCTCGGTGATGCGGGCAGACTCTGCTGCAGCCTTGGCCTTGAGGTCCGCAAGGATCTGGGCGCCTTCGGCGCGTGCTTCTTCACGGATTCGGTTGGCTTCGGCGCGGGCGTCGGTGAGCTGCTGCTTGTACTCTTCAAGAGCTGCAGAAGCTTCCGCCTGGGCCGCTTCGGCCTTTGCAATGCCACCTTCGATTGCTTCGGCGCGCTCTGCGAAGGTCTTCTCGAACATCGGGACAACAAACTTGACCACGATGTACATGAGGACCGCAAAGCCGACGAGGACAACGCCCATTTCCCAGACGTTGGGAACGAGCGGGTTGCTCTTCGCTTCGCCTTCAGTGGCGGCTGAGATGATCAGCTGATTCATATTTCACCCGTCCTATCTACTCGTGCGTCGAATTCGCTTGGGTTCTTATTATTAGGAAAGAACGAAAGCGAAGACGAGGCCGAGGATGGCAAGAGCTTCAGTCAGTGCCAGGCCAAGGAACGCGATCGGCTGCAGCACACGCTGAGCTTCCGGCTGACGTGCAACACCGTTGATGTACGCGGCGAACACGAGACCCACACCGATACCACCGCCGATGGCCGAGAGACCGTAGCCGATGAGGTTGAGGGAGCCGTTGATGGTGCCTTCCATTTTTTCTTCCTTTCAAGATGCCGCCCGTGCGGCAGGTTGTTTGGGTTGCTTCATCCCCGCAAGGGGAAGTTTTGGGAGCCTAGTGGCTATCGGCGTGCAGGGCGCCTTCGATGTAGATCGCGGTCAACAGGGTGAACACGTAAGCCTGCAGGGCCATGATCAGTGCTTCGAGCATGTACATGGCGATTGCGCCGACGAGGACCAGGACCGATGCGCCCTTGAGCAGGACGTTCTCCTGCATGACAAGGAACTCGATGCCGGAACCGGCGAGCATGACGATCAAGTGACCGGCCAGCATCGTCGCGAACAGACGGAGGCTGTGCGTGACCGGGCGGACCAGGAAGTTGGAGATGATTTCGATCGGTACCACGATCGGGAGGATGTACCACGGGACGCCGGAAGGAACGGTGGCGAGCTTGAAGTACTTCAGGCCGTTCTTCTTGATGCCGATGATGATCCAGGTGAAATACACGATGCCGGCCATGACGTAGGCACCGCCTACGTGTGAGAAGCTCGGCAGCTGAATCACAGGGATGGCGCCGTAGATGTTGTTCACCAAAATGAAGAAGAACAAGCTGAACAGCAGCGGGACGTACTTGATGAAGTCCTTGCCGCCGATGATGTCCTTGGCGATGCTGTTGCGGACGAAGCCGTAAGCCATCTCGCCTGCGAACTGCAGCTTGCCGGGTACCAGCTGCTGCTTACGTGCAGCGAGGATGAAGAATGTAGCGATAATGACGACCGAAAGAATCACCAGCAGCATCTGCTTGGAGAATCCGTCGTGCGCACCCCAAGGCAGGATTGCCGGCAGGTGCATTTCGTCGATTCCGGGTGGGGTGAAGGACCCCGAATCCTGGGCGGGGAGCGCAAGCGCGATCAACGCGTTTCCTCTCTGCTGTGTCCATCATTGGGCATTGGTTGGAATCCGGAAGCGTTGGACGCATCCACAATCCATGTGAAATTATTTGGCATTACTGTCCCCGTCCGTGGACGGACCGCTGTCTGCGTTGCTCTCGCCAGCAGAGGAGCTTTGCCTGGTGAGGCCGTGCATATGGGAAAGATAGAACCCTCCTGCGGCTCCCAGCAGAGCGCCAAGGAGCACAATCCAGCGGGTCCCCCACAGATTATCCAGACCCCAGCCTATCAAACTCCAGACAATGATCCCGCCAATGATGTAGCTGAAGACGGCGATGCCGGCGTTGTATCCGCCGTCGTTTCCGGCTTCTGCGGCTTCATTGGCTTTTCCACGTTGCTGGGCTGGTGCGGCCGGGCGTGAATATCGCTTACGCGGAGACATCCGGGCCACCCTTCTTCTCTTCAGGATCGTTGTAGATCTGGAGGCGGGCCTTGCTGAAACCATGGATTTCTGCTGCCTGCCAGAAGACAACCGTGACCACTGCGCCAATCAGGAACCAGCGGTGGTGGAGCCAATCCGGCGCGCCGAGCACAAACAGTACTACGGCAAAACCGACCACTTTGATGAAATACGTAGCAACAAAGAGGCCAACGGCGCCTGAAGGGTTGTTGCGGCCTACATAGTGGCCTATCAAAAGGCTGATGCCAAAGAAGAGCATCACCAGCGCGGCGCCGAACGCCGCTGAAAGCGCACCCTGACCGCCGTTCATTACGGCCGCGATCACGCAGGTGACTGCGGTGGCCGCGACTGCGGCGGAGGCGCTCAGAAGAAGTAACCGGAGCCACAACGAGGATGCCTTGCCCATGGAACCAACACCACGTTTACCGGACGGGCGTCCGGTTTCGGCGTTGGATGTCATGGGGATACCAATCCTCGTGGCACAGGTGCCATATTCTCAAAGTGGGGTTACGGGCGAGTGACTGTCCGCAGAAAGAATTCTACATGAGATAGAACTGTGACGATAACCAGCCGCCACAACTACTCCCCCGGCCGCGTCGAGTTCCGGGTGAAGTAGGGCCACGCAGTCACGGCGGCCATGACGAGAGCCGCGACCACAACCACGATGAGCACAATCTGCCATGGGAAGACGGCGAAAGCGACGCCACCGAACGCCAGGATGCACGTCCAGACATAGAGCATGACGACGGCGGCACGGTGCGAGTAGCCGAGGTCCACCAGCTTATGGTGGAGGTGTCCGCGGTCAGCCGACCATGGCGACTGACCCCTCGCAGTCCTGCGGACTACGGCCATCCCCAGATCCAGGAGGGGCAGGGACAGAACCGCAAAGGGCAGCAATATTGGAACGATCGTGGGGATGCCGTTGGCACGGTCATAAAGGCCCGAGCCGATCTGTCCCGTGGCTACGACACCGGCTGACGCCATGAGCAGGCCGATGAGCATGGCCCCCGAGTCACCCATGAAGATTTTTGCCGGGAACCAGTTGTGCGGCAGGAACCCGATGCAACTACCCACGAGGATGGCCATCAGGAGTGTGGCAAGGTCTGAGTTGTCGGTGGACGGATTGTTCCTGTGGACCCAATAAGCCGTGAGGAAGAAGGCGCCGCCACCAATGATGGCCACTCCCGCTGCCAAACCGTCCAGTCCGTCAATGAAGTTGACGGCGTTCATGGTGGTGACAATGAGTCCCGCCGTAAGCACAATCTGAAGGATCTCAGACTCGAGGAATATCGGCTCCGGGATGAAGGGCACCACCGACATCCGGACGCCCCACAGTGCCACGATGAGAGCGGCAGCGCCCTGGCCCAGCAGCTTGATCCACCATCGGATGTCCAGGATGTCATCTGCCACCCCCACGGCGACGATCACCACAGCACCGGCCAGGATCCCCCAGGGCGCATCGTTGTGCCTGAAAATGTCCTTCACGAAGAATGAGTTGCTGGCAACTACCAGGGCGACGAAGAAACCCGCAAAGATGCCCAGCCCGCCGAGCTTGGAAATCAGGGCAGAGTGCATGTCGCGGCTGCGGATGGGACGGTACAGGCGCAGTTTGTTTCCGGCCACGCGGGCACCCCACGTTCCCGCGTAGGACACCACTGCAGCCGTGAGTGCCATCAGCAGATACATGATCATGATGCGGCTCCCGGGAGCAGCCCGCCCACTGTTCCGGAAATGGCAATGTACTGACGCTGCCGACGCGTCGGGTGAAAGCCGGTGGTTTCCGGGCACCTTGAGGTGTGGAATTCTGTGTGTGGATAAATGGAACTACTCCGTCGCCATGCCTGCACCGGCTGTGCCGAATGTTGCGGGATTTCTGTGGACTCTAGTCACGATACTAATGCCAATGGACGTGACCACCCTGTGACGCAGCCGCACGACCCACGCCTCTTTGACCGGGTTTTAGCTGCGCCGCTGTCAGCTGGCAGGCTCTTGGACGTTCCGCAACGCGTAGATTCCCTCAAGCACCTGCGCATTGGAACGCGGTGCTTTGAGGCTGTGGCGCAGGCCCTTGAGAAGCCCGCCCAGCAGTACTTTGCGGTTGGGCGATGCAGCAATGGTGCGGGTCCAGTTGCGCAACGACGCACCGGTGAAAAGTACCTTTTCCCATGGCGCCAAGGCACTGGAACGGGTGTAGACCCACAGCTTGTTCCGAACCTCGTAGTAGAAGCGCGGTCCGGGGTCAGCACCGGCGTCACCAAAGACCTTGGTGTGGTGATTGGCCACCGATGCTTCCGTGGTCAGTGCTGTTCCCCTGCGCGAAACCCTGGCGGTGTACTCAAGGTCGTCGTTCCAGATGAAATAGTCCGCGATGGGAAGGCCGTATTTCCTGATTTCTTCGGCTCGGATCAGGACTGACACGAAGGAAGCGCTGCGGATCTGCGTGGCACCCACACGCGCAGCAGCATTGCGTGCGTTTTCGCTGGCACCCATCCGGGGCCGCATGCGGTTCATGGGGTGGTCACGGCCATCGGTCCAGACAACGCGGCTGGCGATGAAGGCCGGCGTATCTCCTGTTTCCTGCTGATACGCCGTGGAAACATCCAGTGCTTCGGCAAGCGCGCCTGGTTGCGGCTCGGTGTCGTCGTCCATGATCCAGACGTGGTCCGCGCCGTGATCCAGCAGGGCGCGCTCCATGCCGACCACAAATCCACCTGCACCGCCCACATTGGCGGTGAGCGTGACGACGTCCGTAGCCAGCGGCCCCTCATACTCCCGCAGGTACTCTGCGGTCCCATCAGTGGAAGCGTTGTCCACCACGACGACGGCGTCCGGAACCCGGGTGCCGGCTGCGATGCCCGCCAGTGTGGTCTGGAGGAGTTCACGCCGGTTATAAGTCACCACGACGGCGACCACAACAGCTTGGGACGTCATTTACTTGCCTTTGGTCTTGGGTGATTGAAAACGGCGCCGGACCAGCAGGCCGGCAAGCTTCCACGGCTCAATGAAAACTCTGTAGGCAACCCGGCCCGGGTGGAGGACCAGACGCCAGGCCCATTCGAGCCCCAGGCGCCCCAGCCAGCGCGGTGCCAGTTTCTGGATACCGGCAACCTGCTCGATCGCGCCTCCAACGGCGCAGTAGGCGGCCGGCGGCAGTTCCCCCAGCCTGCGATGCAGGACATGCTCCTGGAGCGGCATCCCCAGACCCAACAGCACCAGTTGCGGCCGGAACGTGTTCAGCCAGCCCACTACGGCGTCTTCAAGGGCGTCATCCCAACCTTCGCCGGGCATGCCGTCCACCGTGGCGCCGGGAATGATGGACCGCAGGCGGGCCACCGCTTCGGTATTGGCCTCCCTGCCGGCTCCGACCACAGCGACCCGCTGCAATCCGGGAACCTTGCCGAGTTCAGGGATCCAGTCCATGGAACCCAGACGGTACGCCATGGCCCCTTCACCCAAGGGCAGACCTTGCCGCTTCCGGGAAACTCCCCACAGCAACGTGGCGGGGGCTCCATCCAGAAGGACTATGGAGCTTGCTTCGTACAGGGCGCGGACATCCGGACATGAATGAAAAAGCGTGATGCTGTGCAGGTTGTGGCCGAGCACAGTGCTTGTGGTCCCGGCAGCAATCAGCCCGCCCACGGCGTCAATGAGTTCATGGACGCGCAACGGAGTAGCGTCGACGTCGAGGACGGGGACGCGCTGGCGGTCCGGAATCATTCGGACTTGGCTTCTCGTGGGGCCGGCGGCTCCACATGGTCGTCAGGCACCGATTGCTCATCAGGCTTGGCTTCGACGTCGTCGACGGCGGCCTCGGTCACCTCAACCGGCGCGTCATCCGCCGTGGGGGTCGCCGCGACAGCAACTGCCTCTTCAGGTTCCTCAACCCCGGCGGGAACAGACTCGCCAAAACCGAGGAGGGTCGGAACGATCGCACGGAGGCTTTCCAAGGAGATCGCTCCTTGGCGCACTACCCGGAACGGGGTGGCAGTTGCGTCCACAATCGTGGACGGCAGCGCGGCAGTACCTTCCACGGGCCGAAATCCGCCCTCAAGGTACACCTCTACGGATTCGGCCAATTGCATGCGCGCTTCCGCAGCGGTCTGGGCTGCTTCCTGGCCGGTGCGGTTGGCCGATGATACGGCCAGCGGGCCCGTGAGGCCGAGGAGTTCCAAGGCAATCTGGTCATCGGGCATACGCAGGGCAACGGTGCCCTTTGTCTCGCCCAAATCCCAGTCCAACGACGGCTGGGCATGGAGGATCAGGGTCAGCCCACCGGGCCAAAATGCCTGCGCCAGCGCGCGGGCGTCGGCCGGTACGTCCGTGGCCAGGCCATCAAGGGCGTTGATCCGGGGAATCAGCACCGGAGGCGGCATCTGCCGGCTGCGTCCCTTGGAAGCCAGCAACATCGTCACAGCCAGGGGCGAAAAGGCATCCGCGGCAATGCCGTACACAGTGTCCGTCGGCAGCACGATGCACTTCTTTTCGCTGATGGCACGCTGGGCGTGCTGAAGTCCTTCGGCACGCTGGTCATCGGAAGTGCAGTTGTAGGTTGTGGTCACAGCGCTATTCTTTCACTCATCAGGGTCAGTGCTTGCCAGCACCGCGCTGGTGGCACGTTCCTTGCCGTTCAGGTCACAATGCGTGGTGACGTTGTTCCAACGTCCGGAGCGTCGCAGCATCCCGGCGATCCAGCCGGCCTGGACTTCGGCGTGTTCCATTACGAAGTAGCCGCCGGGCTTCAGGAGCCGGGCCGCGGAGGCCGCTGCCGCCGTCGGGAGTTCCATGCCGTCCGCTCCCCCACCGTACAGTGCCTCGGGAGGATCGTGGAGCGCGACTTCAGGTTCTGTGGGTATCGCCTCAGCCGGGATATACGGCGGGTTGGAGACGACGACGTCGAAGGTTCCGTTATGTTCGGGAAGCGCGTCCCTAAGGTCGCCCTGGATGAGGGTGACGCCCAGCGGCTCCAGGTTTTTCGCAGCCCAGGCATGCGCGAAAGTACTGTATTCCACGGCGTGGACGTCAGAGCCCGGTACTTCGTGGGCGATCGAGCCGGCGATCGCACCAGATCCGGTGCCAAGATCCACCACTTTGGGGTTCGGGATTCCTGCCACGTGGTCAATCACCAACTGGACTACCGATTCCGTTTCCGGCCGGGGTATGAAGACACCCGGACCCACACGCAACTCCAAGTACCGGAAATGGGCGACGCCGGTGATGTGCTGCAGGGGAACGCGGCCGGCCCGCTCCTGCACCAGTTCCCCATAACCATCAGGTGCGGGAGTATCGCCCAACAGCATGGCCCGCAAGCGTCCCAGCCCCACACCCAGCAGGTGTTCGGCCAGCAACTCCGCGTCCACGCGCGGCGAGGGGACACCGGCGTCGGTGAGAACGGCAGTAGCCTCGCGAACCGCGTCCGCGAGGCTCTGGCCTGGGTAAAACGTCATGGATCTACTCTGCTGTTGATATGCGGCAGGGTGCTATTCGCCGATGGCATCCAGGCGTGCTTGCTCGTCCGCCTCAATGGCCGACTGGATCACGGGCTCCAAGTCGCCGTTCATGACGGCGTCAAGGTTGTACGCCTTGTACCCTGTGCGGTGGTCCGCAATGCGGTTTTCAGGGAAGTTGTACGTGCGGATGCGCTCCGAACGGTCCATAGTGCGGATCTGTGACTTCCGCTGCTCCGAGTTGGCGGCGTCGATCTGTTCCTGCTGGTGGGCCAGGAGGCGGGCACGGAGAACCCGCATGCCGGCTTCGCGGTTCTGCAGCTGGGACTTCTCGTTCTGCATGGCCACCACGATGCCCGTGGGCAAGTGGGTGATGCGCACAGCGGAGTCGGTGGTGTTCACGGACTGTCCACCCGGACCAGAGGAACGGTAAACGTCGATCTTGAGATCGTTCTGGTTGATCTCAAGCTCTTCGGGCTCGTCCACTTCAGGGAGTACCAGCACGCCGGCAGCCGAGGTGTGGATGCGGCCCTGGGATTCGGTCACGGGCACGCGCTGCACACGGTGCACCCCACCTTCGAATTTCAACCGCGCGAAGACTCCCTGCGCAGGATCGTTCGAGTTGCCCTTGATGGCCACGGCAACGTCCTTGTAGCCACCAAGATCGGATTCGGTGGCCGAAATCATTTCGGTCTTCCATCCCCGCGACTCGGCGTAGCGCATGTACATTCGCAGAAGGTCACCGGCGAACAAGGCAGCTTCGTCACCACCTTCGCCACCCTTGACTTCAAGGATGACGTTGCGGGCATCGTCAGGATCACGAGGGATCAGCAGACGGCGCAGGCGCTCCTGCGCCGCGGGAATCTGCTCCTCCAACAGCACAACCTCGGCAGCGAATTCAGGATCCTCATCAGCCATCTCTTTGGCCGCTTCCAGATCATCATTGAGCCCGCGCCACTTGTTGTACGCCTCCACAATGCCCTGGAGCTGGGCAGACCGCCGCCCCAACTTCCGGGCCGCGGACTGATCGGCATAAACAGCAGGATCACTCAACTGCGCCTGAATAGCAGCGTGCTCATCAAGCAATCCCTGTACGGACTCAAACATTTTCAAACCTCTTTCGACTTCTACAAGTCTAATAACTGCACAGTGGGGTCACGCACAGCCCATCTGGGGCCCGCTGGGCCGTTTCTGACCTCACGTGGTGTCGGGCCAAGGATTCCTTAAACAAAGACCGCTCAAAATATGCCGGCCAGGGAGTGGCTTCGGGCCTGCCGGAGCCGGGTAGCTTCCGATCGTAGATCGGAAGCTACCCGGCGTAGGGGCGGGGCCGGCATATTTTGAGCGGTTAGAGCACAGCTATTTGTCGTTGTCCGACTTCGCTCCGAGTGTCGTCTTCTGAACCTGCATGAGGAACTCGACGTTGCTCTGCGTCTCCCGGATCTTGTTGGTCAGCAGCTCAAGGCTCTGCTGCTGCTCCAGGCCGGAAAGGACGCGGCGCAGCTTCCACATGATCTTGACTTCTTCAGGCGAGAGGAGGTTCTCTTCGCGGCGTGTGCCGGACGCGTTGACGTCCACGGCCGGGAAGATGCGCTTGTCTGCCAGCTGGCGGGACAGGCGGAGCTCCATGTTGCCGGTGCCCTTGAACTCTTCGAAGATGACTTCATCCATCTTGGAGCCGGTCTCCACGAGGGCCGTTGCCAGGATGGTCAGCGAACCGCCGTTTTCGATGTTGCGGGCAGCACCGAAGAAGCGCTTGGGCGGGTACAGGGCTGCGGAGTCCACACCACCGGACAGGATACGGCCGGAGGCCGGTGCTGCCAGGTTGTAGGCGCGGCCCAGGCGGGTCATGGAGTCCAGGAGGACTACAACGTCCATACCCATTTCCACGAGGCGCTTGGCGCGTTCGATGGAAAGTTCGGCAACCGTGGTGTGGTCGTCGGCGGGACGGTCGAAAGTTGAGGCAATGACCTCACCCTTGACGGTGCGCTGCATGTCCGTAACTTCTTCGGGACGTTCGTCAACCAGCACCATCATGAGGTGGACCTCAGGGTTGTTGGTGGTGATTGCATTCGCGATGGACTGCAGGATGAGCGTCTTGCCTGCCTTCGGCGGCGACACGATCAGGCCACGCTGGCCCTTGCCGATCGGGGCCACGAGGTCAATGACACGCGGGCCGATCTTCTTGGGATCAGTCTCAAGGCGGAGGCGCTCGGACGGGTACAGCGGTACGAGCTTGGCGAACTCGACGCGGTCCTTGAGCTCTTCCGGAGTCTTGCCGTTGACGGAAGTGACGCGAACCAACGCGTTGAACTTCTGTCGGGCCGACTGCTGGCTGCGGTCTTCGCCGTCACGCGGTGCACGGATGGCGCCGACAACGGCGTCGCCCTTGCGGAGGTTGTACTTCTTGACCTGTGCCAGGGAGACGTAAACGTCGTTCGCCCCGGGGAGGTAGCCGGACGTACGGATGAACGCGTAGTTCTCCAGGACGTCCAGAATGCCGGCTACGGGAAGCAGGACGTCGTCCTCGGTGACCTCGACGTCGTCGACGTCCGGTCCCTGGGCGCGGCCACGACGACGTTCGTTGCGGTCGCGGAAGCGGTCGCTGCGGGTGTTACCGTCACGGCTGTCCTGACCTCCCCGACGGTCGCTGCGGTCGTTCTGGTCGTTGCGGTCACGACGGTTGCGGCGGTTGCGGCGGTTGCCGGTGTCATCGCCATCGTTGGTGTCTTCACGGCGGCCGCGGGTGTTGTCACGGCGTTCGCGCTGCTCGCCCGAATCCGACTGTTCACGCTGCTCACGCTGTTCGTTGCGGTCGGCGCGCTGCTCACGCTGCTCGGTGCGGTCGGCACGCTGCTCACGCTGTTCCGTACGGTCAGCACGCTGCTCCGTGCGGTCAGCGCGCTGCTCACGCTGCTCGGCCGCGGGGGCTTCTGCCGCTTCAGCAGGTGCTGCAGCAGCTTCGCCACGGCGGCGGTTGCGGGTGCGCGGCTGGCGACGCTCGGTACCGGACTCAGCCGCTTCAGATGCTGCCGGTGCTTCGGCAACCGGCGCAACTGCGGTTTCAGCGGGCGCAGCAGCGGCCTCAACAGCAGCTACTACACCATCACTGGTGGCGCGGCGGCTACGGCCACGGCCTCGACCGCGGGGGGCTTCCTGGGCCGGAGCCTCGGAGGCAGCATCGGCAACAGCACCGTTTTCGGCAGCCTTAACCTTGGTCTCCCCTGCAGCCTTGGCATCCACGGCCGGAGCTTCCTTGGCCACAGCAGTGGTTCCCTTTGCCGGGGCACTGGCCTTGGCGGGTGCCTTGGTAGTGGAGGTGCCGGCGCGATGGGCGGAAATGGCGGTCACCAGATCCCCCTTACGCATACGCGATCCCCCAGAGATGCCCAACTGGCTCGCGAGAGCCTGAAGCTGGGCGAGCTTAAGGCCTGCAAGGCCGCTGCTCTTGGTGGTTGCTGCTGTTGACGACTCAGCAGCAGAAGATGTTGTGTCCACAGCTGAAGCCAGCTCAGTGGTTTCTGTCACGAAGGATCCTTCCCCCTCGACGGCGTCCAGAGCGAGAGCTGGACGCGATGATTTGTTCTGGGCTGCAGTTCAGATCTGCAGCCGGTGATTTGGGCCGTGCCTGATGGATTGTGGCCAACAGGGCCGGATACTGATCGTCATCACTGGATCCGGTTGCCCGGACTGCCGGCTGTAGGTTCAGGGAACAGAGAGATCTCGGCACCTGAGACTGGCCGGAAAGAGACGACACCACCAACGTTGGCACAGTTGACGAAAGGTACGGCGAAACACCGAGATCCGAAATCAGGGAACTGCCCGCGGCTTTACCGGCGGTGCACTTCCACTCTAGCACCTTGAACGTCCACAGCCAGTGTCATCACACGCCAGCCAATGTCTGGTGTGTTGGACGCCGTGTAGGACTCAATGAAATCCGCAACAGTGGAGGCTTCACGTTCCCCGTTGGCCAGCACCATCACAGTGGGGCCCGCACCGGAAACAACGGCCGCGTGGCCTGCGGACCGAAGAGCTGCGATGAGGTCGGCGCTGGGAAGCATAGCCTGTGCACGGTAGCTCTGGTGGAGGTAGTCCTCGGTAGCAGGCAACAGGAAGGCCGGCTGCGCCGTGAGGGCGTGGATCAGCAGGGCGGCGCGTCCGGAATTCATGGCCGCCGCATGATGGCCCACGGAGGCAGGGAGCAAACCGCGTGCCGTCTCCGTGGACAACTCAAAGTCGGGGACGGCGACTACCGGAATGACTGAAGGCGCAACGTCTGCCCTGGTACTGCTGTACTGCTCGCTGTCCTGCCAGGACAGCGCCAGTCCGCCGAAAATGGCCGGTGCGACGTTGTCCGGGTGGCCCTCCATCTCGCTGGTCAGCTGCAAGATCCAATCGCGATCCTTCCGCGATTCCTCCGGTACCAAGGCATTGGCTGCGGTCACCGCCGCCACCACGGCAGAAGCTGAGGATCCGAGGCCACGTCCGTGCGGATTGACGTTGTCCGCAGTGATCTTCAGTCCGGAGTGCTGGTAGCCAAGGCGATCCAGCGCCAGATCAATGGCGCGCACCACGAGGTGGCTGGAATCCCGGGGAAGGGTTTCGGCCCCTTCACCGGAGAGCTCAAACTCGAGCTCTCCGGTGCTGAGGGTTTCCACCGTCAAGGTGTCGTAAATCGACAAGGCCAAGCCGAGGCTGTCGTAGCCGGGGCCCAGGTTGGCGCTTGTACCGGGGACCTTGACGGTCAGCCGCTGGCCTGCCGCGACGAGCGCACGATCAGTCGCGGTGGGCTGCGTTGATTCCACTCTTACTTTTCTTCCAGTCCCAGTTCTGCGGCAACGGTGACGACATCGTTCGGCACCTTGACGGGTTGAACATCGCTGCCATCGTCAGTGCGGAGGGCCCACTGCGGGTCCTTGAGTCCGTGACCGGTAACCGTGATGACGATGGTCTTCCCGGAGGGAACCTCGCCTGCAGCGTGCTTCTTGATGAGGCCTGCGACGCCGGCAGCGGAGCCGGGTTCCACGAAGACGCCCTCCTTGGCGGACAGCCAGCGGTGGGCAGCCAGGATCTCATCATCCGTAACGGCCTCAATCAGGCCACCGGATTCGTCGCGGGCGGCAACAGCGGTGTCCCAGGACGCCGGGTTGCCGATGCGGATGGCAGTCGCGATGGTGTCCGGCTCAGTGATCGGGTGTCCGGCAACAAATGGCGCCGCCCCTGCAGCCTGGAAGCCCCACATGATGGGCGTCTTGGTGGCGACAGCCGCCAAGGTCCCGTTGGCGGTCTCGAAGGGCGCGGAATATTCCTTGTAGCCCTTCCAGTAGGCGCTGATGTTGCCGGCATTACCGACAGGCAGAACATGGATGTCAGGAGCATCGCCGAGTGAGTCGACGATTTCGAAGGCACCGGTCTTCTGGCCCTGGATACGGGCGGGGTTGACGGAGTTCACCAGGAACACCGGGTAGGACTCACCCAGTTTGCGGGCAATGTCCAGGCAGTTGTCGAAGTTGCCGTCAACCTGCAGCAAGGTGGCGCCGTGCGCGATCGCCTGGCTCAATTTGCCCATGGAGATCTTGCCTTCGGGAACCAAAACGGCACACTTCAGCCCGGCCGCAGTGGCGTAGGCAGCTGCCGAGGCAGAGGTGTTACCGGTGGACGCACAGACCACTGCCTTGGCCCCGGCTTCAACTGCTGCCGTCATGGCCATGGTCATGCCACGGTCCTTGAAGGAACCCGTGGGGTTCATGCCTTCAACCTTCAGGTACACCTCTGAACCGGTGAGCTCGGAGAGCTGCCGTGCATGGACCAGGGGCGTGCCGCCCTCGCCGAGGGTAATGACCTTGGTGGCTTCCGTTACGGGCAAACGATCAGCGTATTCGCGGATTACTCCGCGCCATTGGTGAGCCACTTAGACCCCTTCTACCCGCAGTACGGATGTCACAGAATTGATGACGTCCAGGCCCTTGACGGCCTCGACGGTTGCTGCGAGTGCAGCTTCGGATGCACGGTGCGTCACGATCTTCAGCTCAGCCGATTCAACGTTCGACTCTGCGTCGCGGTGGATCGTCTGCCGCATGATCTCGATGGAGACACCGTTTTCCGCAAAGATGTGCGCAATCCGCGCCAATACGCCGGCTTGGTCAGCTACGTCCAATCCGATGTAGTAGCTGGTGTTGGATGCGTCGATGGCCAGCGCCGGGACGTGCCCCGTGGTGGTTTCCGTGCGGCCCGGGCCACCAAGGACCAGGCGCCGCGCTGCGGAGACGAGGTCACCAAGTACGGCAGAGGCGGTAGGAGTTCCGCCTGCACCCTGCCCGTAGAACATCAGTTCGCCGGCGTTCTCCGCCTCGATGAAGACTGCGTTGAAGGCGCCGCGGACGGCGGCCAACGGGTGTTCCCGCGGCAGCAGTGTGGGGTGGACCCGCACTGAGATGCCGCCGCCGTTTTCTGCTGAGTCGATCTTCTCGGCAATCGCCAAGAGCTTGATGACGAATCCGGCTTCCTTGGCAGAGGCGATGTCCGCCGCGCTGACCTTGGTGATGCCTTCGCAGTAGACATCGTCCAGGGAAAAGCGTGTGTGGAAGGACAGGGAGGCCAGAATGGCTGCCTTCGCCGCGGCGTCGTGTCCTTCGATGTCGGCAGTGGGATCCGCTTCGGCGTATCCGAGCCGCTGGGCTTCGGCCAGTGCGTCAGAGAACTGGGCACCGGTGGTGTCCATCTGGTCAAGGATGAAGTTGGTGGTGCCGTTGACGATGCCCAGGACCCTGGTGATGCGATCGCCGGACAGGCTGTCGCGGATGGGGCGCAGGATGGGGATGGCACCTGCTACCGCGGCTTCGTAAGACAACTGGACACCGGCTTTGTCAGCCTCTTCGTACAGGGTGGGGCCGTCCTGCGCGAGCAGGGCCTTGTTGCCGGTGACAACACATGCGCCGTTCTGGATGGCCGTCAGGATCAACGAACGTGCTGGCTCAATGCCTCCCATGAGTTCGATGACCAGGTCTGCATCCTTGACCAGGGTGTCGGCATCCGTGGTGAAAAGTTCACGCGGCAGTTCGACGTCACGCGGGGCATCGATGGTGCGTACGGCGATGCCCGAAAGTTCGAGGCGGGCGCCGCTGCGGGCGGCCAGGGCGTCGGCGTCGTCAATCAGAATCCGCGCGACCTGGGCCCCAACGTTGCCACAGCCCAGCAGGGCCACCTTCAAGGTTCGCACTTCAGACATTCGCCACTCCCATGTCGCGGTTCAAGAGATCTTCTTCGGTTTCCCCGCGGACAATCAGCCGGGCAGCTCCGTCGCGTACAGCGACAACGCCAGGCCGTGCCAGGTAGTTGTAGTTGCTGGAGAGGGCCCAGCAGTAGGCGCCGGTACCCGGTACTGCGAGCAAATCACCGGCTGCCACATCCGCGGGCAGATATACATCTCTAACAACTATGTCGCCGCTCTCGCAATGTTTGCCCACTACGCGGGACAGCTGGGGAGCCGCTGAGGAGTCACGAGAAGCCAGAATCGCCGAATAATCCGCGTCGTACAGCACCGGACGGGCGTTATCGCTCATCCCGCCGTCCACTGACACATAACGGCGCGGATACGTAACGTTCTTTTGACCGTCCTCACCCTCAGGGGCGTCAACCCGCACGGTTTTGAGGGTGCCTACTTCATAAAGCGTGAACGTAGTGCTGCCTACGATCGCCCGTCCAGGTTCGATGGAGATGCGCGGCGGCGTGATGTCCAACCTGGCGCATGTGGAACGCACGACGGCGGCCATCGCCTCCGCGATCTCGGCCGGTGGGCGGGGTGTGTCCACCGGGGTGTACGCGATGCCATAGCCACCCCCGAGGTCCAGTTCCGGCAGGACAATGGAGTACTTGGTCTGCATGGCCGCGAGGAAACCCAGAAGCTTCTCCGCAGCGACGGCAAAACCATCCGGCTCAAAGATCTGCGAGCCGATGTGGCAGTGCAGGCCGAGCAGTTCGACGCTTGAGTAGGAGGTGGCTGCTGCCACAGCTTCCTCGGCTGCCGAAAGACCAGCTTCCTCGGTGGAGTCTTCCGCCATGGAGAGGCCAAATTTCTGGTCCTCGTGTGCGGTGGCGATGAACTCGTGGGTATGCGCATGCACACCAGGTGTCAGGCGCAGCATGACCTTGGCAACCTCGCCGCGGCCGGAAGCTATTTTGGCAACCCGCTCGAGCTCATCGAGGCTGTCCACCACGATCCTGCCCAGCTTCATGTCCAGGGCGCGGTTGATCTCCGCGTCCGACTTGTTGTTGCCATGCAACCCCAGATTGGAGCCATCAATTCCCGCACGTGCAGCGACAGCTAGTTCGCCGCCGGAACAGGTATCCAGGCGCAGGCCCTCTTCTGCTACCCAGCTTGCCACGGCGGTGCACAGGAAGGACTTCCCGGCGTAGTAGACGTCCACTCCCCCGCAAATATCGGCGAAGGCGGCGTCGAAGGCATCCTTGAATGCCCTGGCGCGGGAGCGGAAGTCCGATTCGCTCATGACAAACAGTGGAGTTCCGAACTGTTCCTTGAGCTCACTGACGGAAAAACCGTCAACTGTGACCTCACCGGCGTCGTTCTTTCCAACTCCGGCGGCCCACAGGGGTTCCTGCAGTGCGTTGAGGTCCTCAGGTACGGCCAACCATTCGGGAGCGAGCGGAGAAGCGTGATCAGCTGCTGTGTTCATTGCCCTACATCCGTTCCGGCGCCGAAACGCCCAGCAGTTCGAGTCCGTTGGCAAGTACCTGGCTGGTGGCGTCATTGAGCCACAGGCGCGTGCGGTTCACATCAAGGACGGGATCGTCACCCTGCGGCGACACCCGGCAGGCGTCATACCAGCGGTGGTAGGCCCCGGCAATGACTTCCAGGTGGCGCGCCACACGGTGCGGCTCGCGCAGCTCAGCAGCCTTGGCCACGATGGACGGGTAGCTGCCCAGATAGGACAGCAGCTCATTTTCCGTGGCGTGGTCCAGGAGCGATGCGTCGAATGCATCCACTCCATCAACCTGGCGTTCTACACCGGCTTCGGCAGCGTTGCGTGCCGTGCCGCGGGACCGCGCGTGGGCATACTGCACGTAAAATACCGGGTTCTCGTTGCTGTGCTTCTTCAGCAACTCCGGATCCAGCGTCAGCGGCGAGTCGGCCGGGAAACGGGCCAGGGAGTAGCGCACGGCATCCTTGCCCAGCCAGGAAATGAGGTCCTTGAGCTCAATGATGTTGCCCGCACGCTTGGACAGCTTTGCGCCGTTTACCGAGACCAGTTGGCCGATGAGAACCTCGATGTTGGCCTCGGGATCATCGCCCGCGCAGGCCGCAATGGCCTTCAGACGGTTGATGTAGCCGTGATGGTCGGCGCCGAGCAGGTAGATCTTCTCAGTGAAACCACGGTCCTTCTTGGAAAGGTAGTAGGCAGCGTCCGCGGCGAAGTAGGTCGGTTCGCCATTGGCGCGGATCATCACGCGGTCTTTGTCGTCACCGAAGTCGGTGGTGCGCAGCCACACGGCACCACCGTCGTCAAAGACGTGGCCCTGCTCGCGAAGGCGGGCAACAGCGGATTCGATCGCACCGGCGTCGTGCAGTTCCTTCTCCGAGAAGAAGACGTCGAACTCCACGCCGAAGTCCGCCAGGGTCGTTTTGATGTCCGCCATCTGTGCCTCATAGGCAGCCGAACGGATCACAGGGAGGGCGGCCTCGTCCGTCAGTTCCCGGATGCCGGGGTGGGCCTTCAGGACTTCGTCGCCGAGCTCTCGGATGTATTCACCCGGATAGCCGCCCTCAGGGACGCCGCGGCCGTGCAGCCGGGCAAGGACAGAGTTGGCGAAGACATTCATCTGCGAGCCGGCGTCGTTGATGTAGTACTCAGCGGTGACGTTTGCACCGGAGGCGCGCAGGACCCTGGCGATCGCATCGCCCAAGGCTGCCCAACGGGTGTGCCCAATGTGCAACGGTCCTGTGGGGTTCGCGGACACGAATTCCATGTTGACCACGCGTCCCGCGAGCGCCTGGTTGGTGCCGTAGCTGGATCCGGCCTCAACGATGGCCTTTGCCAGGGCACCGGCGGTGGCGGCGTCCACTGTGATGTTCAGGAAGCCGGGACCGGCTATTTCCACCCCTGTGACACCGGGGATGCCCTGGAGGTGATTGCTGAGGATCCCGGCAAATTCGCGCGGATTCATCCCGGCCTGCTTGGAGAGTTGCAGGGCGATGTTGGTGGCCCAGTCTCCATGATCCCGGTTCTTTGGTCGCTCCACTCGCACGGAATCGGGCACGGCAGATTCCGTCAAGGTAATTTCGCCGGTAGAGACGGCGTCCTTAAGGCAGGCGGATATGGCAGCAGAGAGTTCTTCGGGAGTCACGCATCTAGCCTACCGGGGGCCCGCAAAGTCGCGGAATTGAGGGTCGCTTATGTGGACAATGTGGACACAGCCAACGCACAGGAACGTATATCGGGCGCCACAGACTGAACCATTACGCTGAATTCAACGTTGTGAAGACGTAGGAGGTGGCCTCGTCCGTCATCCCGCGAGTACCAATCCCATGACCATTTCTTGTCCAGTTGAAACGAGCAGAACCATGACTACGCCACTCCGCAAGAGCATTTACTCCGGAATTGCCGGCCTTTCACTCATTGGTGCCGTGGCGGGCTGCGCGCCGTCTGCGCAGTCCCCGTCCGCTGAATCCACGCCGGCTGCCGAGAATGGCGGCCAGGCCAGCACGTCCAGCCCCACCTCTTCCTCTACCGCGTCCGGCTCCACTGCCGCGGGCACCTCGGTATACAAGGACGGAACCTACAGCGCCGACGGCACGTACACCTCGCCCAATGGCCAGGAGACCGTGGGCGTGGAATTGACGCTTGCCGGTGACAGGGTGTCCGCGGTCAACATCACCACGCACCCTTCGAACCCCAACACCAAGAAGTTCCAAGGCGAGTTCGCCAGCGGCATTTCGGCGCAGATTGTTGGCAAGAACATCGACGAACTCAATGTCTCCAAGGTGGCTGGTTCCTCCTTGACGTCCGGCGGGTTCAACGATGCCGTGAAGCAGATCAAGTCCCAGGCCAAGTAGCACCATGCCGCACGCGGACTGGAGCTCCTTCAGTTTTGACGGCATCGGGACGCGGTGGGAGATTTCGACGCCGGAGGCGCTGGCACCCGCGGTGCGGCACCAACTGCTGGAAACAGTCGGTGACTATGACGCGACGTATTCGCGGTTCAGGCCGGACTCCCTGGTGTCCGGCCTGTCCCGCGAACCCGGCAGGATTACCTTGCCCGGGCATGCCGTAGCCCTCCATGAGGTCTACGCCGCCCTGTATCGGCTCAGCGGGGGCGCCATGACCCCCCTCATCGGCAGCAGCCTGGAAAGGCTTGGCTACGATCCGGGTTACACGTTGGCCCCCTCCGGAGATCCCCTGGCCCCGCCACGCTGGGAAGACGTCCTTGAGTGGACGGATACGGCACTGACCGTCACCGAAGCAGTGGTCCTGGACATTGGGGCTGCGGGGAAGGGGCAGTTGGTGGACCTGCTGGGCGGGATCCTGCAGTCAACCGGCCATTCTGAATTCCTGGTGGATGGGAGCGGCGACATGCTCCATGCGGGCACCCACCCTGTGATGGTCGCCTTGGAACATCCCTATAATCCCGGCCAGGCCATAGGCACTGTTGAGCTCCATAATTCAGCCCTCTGCGCTTCGGCTTCCAACCGGCGCGCCTGGGGCGATGGCCTGCACCACGTCCTGGACGGGACTACAGGCCGGCCCATCCACACCATGGTGGCTACCTGGACCATGGCTGCGAGCGCATTGGTGGCGGATGCGTTGGCCACTGCCTTGTTCATGCTTGAACCGGCCCAGTTGCAGGAGGAGTTCGATTTCTCCTGGCTCAAGGTGTCCTCCAGTGGTGCCGCCACATTTTCGCACCGTTTCGAGGGGAGACTGTTCACATGATTGCCGCTAAGTCCCGCGTAGACACCTGGTTGGGCCGCTTCACGATGTACCGCTTGATTCTGTGGGTGCTGGGTGCGCTCGTGGCCTACAGCATGCTCCTCAACATTCTGGGCTGGCTGACGTTCGGCCTCCCCGAGATGCTGGTGCATCTGGCGCTCTGCCTGACGGTAACGTACGCGTCCAACCGACTGCTGGCGTTGATCTTACGCCTACAGCCGCACACGGAGTCCTCCCTGATTACGGGATTGCTGCTCTATTTCCTGTTCTGGCCCGCCTTCGGAGTCACTGACATGACAGGCGTGGCCCTGGCCTGCGTGGTGGCCAGCGTCTCCAAATATGCGCTGGCCTTCCGTGGGCGTCACATCTTTAATCCGGCCGCGGCCGGGGCGTTCGTCACTGGCCTGACCGGGTTGAACATCGCCACGTGGTGGGCTGCGACCCCGGCAATGCTGTGGCTCCTGGTTCCCGGCGTGCTGGTTGTTCTGTACCGCACGCGAAAAATGTTGATGGCGACAGTCTTCCTGGTGGTGGCTGCCGGCATCATCACCGTGGAGCTCCTGAGCCGCAGCATGAGCTTCGGACAGGCACTGTGGCAGTCCTTGGCGCAGAGGCCTCTGCTGTTTTTCGTGGGCTTCATGCTCTCGGAACCGCTCACCCTCCCTCCCCGCCGCTGGCAGCAGTTGGCCCTTGCCGGTGTGGTGGGTGTTGTGTTTGCGGTTCCATATAACTTCGGCTTTGTTGCCAACTCCCCCGAACTCGCTTTGTTGCTGGGCAACCTCCTGGCCTTCTTCCTGGGCCAGCGTGGCGGGGTGGAACTGACGTTCAAAGGTTCGCGTGCCCTGACCCCGGGCAGCACGGAGTTCAGGTTTGAGCCACAGCGCCCGGTGCGGTTTGCTGCAGGCCAGTACATGGAGCTCAACCTGCCGCACCGGGCTTCCGACGGCAAGGGCCGCCGGCGGGTCTTCAGTATCACCAGCGCCCCGGGCGCCCCGGAAGTGACCTTTGGAGTTGGCACGGCCGAGCCGCTGTCCACGGCAAAGAAGGCGTTGCTGGCTTTGAAACCCGGCGACAAACTCTCTGCCACGGCCGTAGGCGGGGACTTTGTTCTACCGCACGACGCCGGCAAACCGGTCCTGCTGATCGCTGCAGGAATCGGCATTACGCCGTTCCTCTCGCACCTGTCCGCTGACGCCGCGCCCCGCGACACCGTGGTGATGTACCTCGCCAAAGGTCGCGATGAGTTGGCCGGCGTGGAGCAGCTGGAAGCCTCCGGGGCCAGGGTGATCGCCAGGCTGGCGGACGGTTCCGCTCCCCCGGCGTTCATGGTCGACGCCGGTGCCGCCAGAATCGACGCGGAACGCCTTAAGGAGTTGGTCCCCGACATTGCCGATCGCGAAGTTTTCGTTTCCGGCTCACCAGCGAGCGTTGATTCGCTGCGTGCCGCTGCCCGCACTGCAGGGGCGCGCCGTATCCACGTCGATTCGTTCGCCGGGTACTGATGCGAAGGGCCGGTCCGGTGGTCCAGGGCGGGGATTGCCGCCGGTGGGTCGGGTTTTCATTTGCGGCGCAGTGACTGCTAAGCTCTAGGACGTCCCACCGGCAACGGAGGGAACCCTGGATGCCCTCGTAGCTCAGGGGATAGAGCGTCTGCCTCCGGAGCAGAAGGCCGTAGGTTCGAATCCTATCGAGGGCACAACGAATACCCCGCCAGTGAACTGGCGGGGTATTTTTGTGTTCCGGTGCCGGCTATCAGTTCGGGGCTTGCCGGACGTTCACCGCGATATTGTCGGAGCCTGCTTTTAGGCTGAATCCAGTTGGTCTTTCCGATAGCCAAAGGGGTTTGCCGTGATGTGTTCGATCGTTCCTCCGTACATGCTTCGCAGGATTGCCGCCCAGAGCGAGCCACGGCTGCGGGCCGTGGCCAGGGCAGCAAAGGAGTCGCTGCTGCACATCAAAGACCTGCAGGCCATCCGCACAGCGCCCATCCCTGCGGCGCCGCCCAGTGCCCGCCAGGCAAAGCCGGGCCCGCCCAAGCGGACTATTTTCGATGCCGAATCCACGGAGACCTTGCCCGGCCGTGTTGTCCGTAAGGAAGGCGCCGGGCCTGTTGGGGACATGGCGGCGGATGAGGCCTACGACGGCCTTGGCAGCACACACCGCCTGTATGGGGAAATCTTCGGCAGGGACTCCATCGATGATGCGGGCCTCGCCCTCGATGCCACTGTCCACTACGGAAAGCTCTACGACAACGCCTTTTGGGACGGATCGCAAATGGTCTTTGGCGATGGCGACGGCCAGATCTTCCAACGCTTCACCAAGTCCGTCAGTGTCATCGGCCACGAACTCGCCCACGGGGTGACCCAATACACGGCCAATCTTGCGTACCGGAACCAGGCCGGTGCACTCAACGAGTCCATGTCTGACGTCTTCGGTGTCCTCGTGGAGCAGTACCTGAAGCAGGAGACTGCGTCGAAAGCCAGCTGGCTCATCGGTGAGGGTCTCTTCACGGACCAGGTCCAAGGCGCTGCCCTGCGCTCCATGAAGGCGCCGGGCACCGCTTACGACGACGACGTCCTCGGCAAGGATCCCCAGCCGGACTCCATGGACACCTACGTGCGCACCAGCGCGGACAACGGTGGGGTGCACATCAACTCCGGCATCCCCAACAAGGCTTTCTACGTGGTGGCCTCGGAACTCGGTGGCAATGCGTGGGAGGCGCCCGGCCAGATTTGGTACGGAACATTGACCAGCGGCTCCCTCCCCGCGACCTGCACCTTTGGAAAGTTCGCGAAGACCACCGTGGCCACCGCCGGGGAACTTTTCGGATCCGGTTCCGCGGAGCATGACGCCGTCCTCAAGGCGTGGGAGACTGTGAAGGTCAAGGTTTAGTCGGTCGGCGGACCGGACAGCTTGGTGCGGTCCCGCTGGCTGGCTGACGAGGAAACGTCGAACGAGAAGCAGCCGGCCATGAAGATCACCGTCCAACGCAGTGGGGGAATTGCAGCGATGACGCGCGTCTGGAGCGTGGACGCAGTCTCCCCCGATGACAAGGAACGGTGGGTTCCCATGGTTGAGGCTTGCCCATGGGAGGAAGCCAAGAGCCAGTCACGGGCGGCCAACCAACCGGACAGGTTCATGTACTCCATCAGGGCAGGCCAACGCCGGGCCACCCTCCCGGACCGCGCCGTCACCGGGCCTTGGCAGGAACTGGTGGAATGCGCCAAAGCCGAGGGCTCTGAGTCCCGCGGCCGCCTGGGAGGCAGACGCTGACAGCCAAGGGCGTACTGAACGCAGCGCGTCCCTAAATAGCCTCCGCCAACTGCCCACGGAAAGCACGGCGATAACTCTGCGGGCTGGTATCCAGCACCTTGGTGAAATGGTGGCGGAGCAGCACAGAATGTCCGAACCCCGCTTCCCTGGCAATTTCGTCGATGTTCAGCTCTGTGGTCTCCAGGAGTTCCTGGGCCCTGAGCACCCGCTGCGAGTTCAGCCAGGCAGCCGGAGTAGTTCCCGTCTCTGCCCTGAAGCGGCGGGCGAAGGTCCTCGGTGACATGTGGAGGCGGGCCGCCAACTCGTTCACGCTGTGTTCCTCGTCGAGGTGCTCAACCATCCACCGGAGGAGTTCCTCCATGGGCGCGGATCCGCATCGAGGCATGGGCCGGTCAATGAACTGGGCCTGGCCGCCATCGCGATGCGGCGGAACCACCATGTCCCGGGCAATGGCGGCAGCTACGTTGGCTCCCAACTCGACCCGAACCAAGTGGAGGCAGGCGTCGATGCCGGCCGCCGTGCCTGCGCTGGTGATGATGGTTCCATCCTGCACATAGAGGACGTTCTCGTCCACGATGGCCCCGGGGTATCGGCTGGACAGATCCTGTGAATAGTGCCAATGCGTGGTGCACCGACGCCCTTCCAGCAATCCAGCACGGGCCAGGGCGTAGGCCCCGGAGCAGATGGACATCACCCATGCGCCCCGTGCGTGGGCTGCCCGCAGAGCGTCCAGGACCGATTCGGGGACGTCCCGGTCCCGGCCGAAAGGCGCCATGATGACGAGGTCCGCATCAGCGGCTGCTTCCAAGCCCAGGTTGACGTGGAGGGACAGCCCGGACTTCATGCGGATATCCCCGGGCTCCGGCGCGCATACCCGGAAGTCGAAGGCCGGAACTCCAACGCCCCGATCCGATCTGTCAATGCCGAAAACTTCGAAAGCCGTGCCAAATTCGAAGATCGAGAAGTCGGGAACAACGATCACCGCCACTGATTTCAACATATCTCCAGTGTGGCAGAAAATTATCTAAATGGGGCATTTCTGCCACTGTTTCTTGACCTTCCACAGGAGCAGGCTGGAGGCATGGAAATCTTCGGAATCATCCTCTTCATAGTCCTCATCACCGCCGTCGCGGCCACTGTTTCAGCCTTGCTGAAGGATGGCCGCGGCCATAACCCGCCCATCCAGTCCAAGGAGCCCTGGAGCGCTTTCGACGCTCCCAGCACCCCGTACTGGAACCCCCGCATCTACTAGGACATGCAGGCTCACTGCACACCTTCGTCAAAACCAACCCCACCAGCCAACGCCGGCAACCCACATTGTCCACCCGACGCCCGCCCGTTCACGGAATTTTGCGCAGATTCCCCGAACGGCGGGCGTCTTTCTACCTGCCACAGGTAGTGGAACTGTCGTCCGTGCCGAAGCGAGATGGACTAGATTCACTTGCATGATCCAAACCTCTGCCCGCCTCCTCCAGCTGTTGTCACTGTTGCAGGTGCGCCGGGAATGGACAGGTCCGGCTCTGGCGGACCGCATGGGCGTCACCGAACGGACCGTGCGCCGCGATGTCGACAAGCTCCGTAACCTGGGATACCCCATCCATGCGTCCCCGGGGATCGCAGGCGGTTACCAACTGGGGGCCGGTGCGCAGCTGCCGCCCCTGCTGCTGGACGACAACGAAGCCCTGGCAGTTGCACTGGGGTTGAACTCCGTAGCTGCGGGACCCGTCGCCGGCATTGGCGAGGCCTCCGTTCGTGCCCTGGCAAAACTGGAACAAGTATTGCCTTCCCGGCTGCGCCCGAAGTTCGCCATGCTGAAAGCAGCAGTCACCACCCTTCCCAGCAACGCGGCCACGGTTGACCCGCAACAGCTGACGGTGGTTTCAGCCGCGATATCGGACAGGCGCCAGATCTCTTTTGACTACGTCAAGTCCGACGGTGAATCGGCACGCCGCCTCGTGGAACCCTACCGGCTGGTGGACACCGGCCGCCGTTGGTACCTGGTCGCCTGGGATGTGGAACGGGACGACTGGCGGACCTTCCGCGCGGATCGTTTTGCTTCCCTGCCGTCCGAACGCAAAAAGTACCTGCCCCGCCCCTTGCCTGCCGAAGACCTTGCAGCCTACGTGCAGCAGTCCATCACCCGTTCCCCCTACAGGTTCGACGTCGTGGTGCGGCTCCGCGCGCCGCTCGCGGAGGTGGCCGCCGTCGTCAGTTCACAGTACGCGACGCTGGCCGCTGACGGTCCGGCAGCAACCATCCTCCGTTCCGGGTGGGACAACCTTGCTGCACCGGCCGCTTACCTTGCCGCACTGGACATGGACTTCGAGATCCTGGAACCGGAGGAGTTCAGGTCATTCGCCCGCCATCTCTCCCACCGGCTCACCGCGGCGGCGGGGACTGTGACGGACACAGCGGACGGGGAACCGCGGCCACAGTAGACTGGCAGCAGCCATGACACTTCATATTTCCTACCCCGCTGAGCTGCCCGTATCCGAGCGCCGCGAGGATCTGATGGCGGCCATTGCCGCAAACCAGGTGACCATCATCGCCGGCGAGACCGGTTCCGGTAAGACCACCCAGATCCCCAAGATGTGCCTCGAACTTGGCCTTGGAGACAAGGGCCTGATCGGGCATACCCAGCCGCGCCGCCTGGCAGCCCGTACTGTCGCAGAACGCATTGCCTCGGAACTGGACGTTGAGATCGGCCAGGAGGTGGGCTTCCAGGTCCGCTTCACCGGTGAGGTCAGTGCGTCAACCAAGATCAAGCTGATGACCGACGGCATCCTCCTCGCGGAGATCCAAAGGGACAAGCTGCTGCGCAAATACAGCACCATCATCATCGACGAAGCCCATGAGCGCAGCCTCAACATCGACTTCATCCTGGGTTACATCAAGCGCATCCTCCCCCAGCGCCCGGACCTCAAGATCATCATCACCTCGGCCACCATCGATCCCCAGCGCTTTGCCAAGCACTTCGGGAGTGAGGAAGCCCCAGCGCCCATCATTGAAGTTTCCGGCCGGACGTATCCGGTGGAGATCCGCTACCGGCCGCTGTCCCAGCCTGCCGGAGGGGATGAGGACACCTCTGACGATGAACTCGAAGAAGACCGGGATCCCCTGGATGCGGTGTGCGACGCAGTGGACGAGCTCGCCAAGGAAGCTCCCGGCGACATCCTGATCTTCTTCTCCGGTGAACGCGAAATCCGCGACGCCGCCGAGGCCATTAACGGCCGCATCCAGAGCAACCGCCGCCTCGCCGGGACCGAAGTACTGCCGCTTTTTGCGCGGCTGAGCCTGCAGGAGCAGCACCGGGTCTTCAATCCGGGGGGCAAACGGCGCATCATCCTGGCTACCAACGTTGCTGAGACGTCGCTGACCGTCCCGGGCATCAAGTACGTGATCGACACCGGCACCGCACGTATTTCGCGCTACTCCCACCGGACCAAAGTCCAGCGCCTGCCGATCGAGCGCGTCTCCCAGGCGTCGGCCAACCAACGCTCAGGCCGTTGCGGGCGCGTGTCCGAAGGCATCGCCATCCGTTTGTACTCAGAGGAGGACTTTGAGTCGCGTCCGCAGTTTACGGACCCGGAAATCCTTCGAACCAACCTCGCCGCGGTCATCCTCCAGATGACCGCCATGGGCGTTGCCCGCAGTCCCAAGGACGTGGAGAACTTCCCCTTTGTGGAGCCACCGGATTCCAGGGCAATCAACGACGGCGTGACGCTCCTGCGCGAACTCGGTGCCTTGAGTTCGCCCAAGTCAGGAGACGCAGGAGCGGGTGGCCGCGGCGGCGGCGGCCTCACCGCCGTGGGACAGAAACTGGCCCAACTGCCCGTTGATCCCCGGCTTGGCCGCATGATCGTTGAGGCAGGCAAGCGTGGCTGCGTCCGCGAAGTCATGATCCTGGCCGCTGCGCTCACCATCCAGGACCCCCGCGAAAGGCCGACGGACAAGCAGCAGCTGGCCTCGGAAAAGCACGCACGCTTCCGCGATGAGATCTCGGATTTTACAGGCTTCCTCAACCTGTGGAACTACATCCAGGAAAAGCAACGCGAGCTGTCCTCCACCCAGTTCCGCAAGCTCTGCCGCAACGAGTTCATCAACTATCTGCGGGTCCGCGAGTGGCAGGACCTCTTCACCCAGCTCCGGCAGCTGGCCAAGCCACTGGGCATCGCGCTGGACAACAAGCGTGAAGCCGATCCTGTGGGCAACTACGAGGGCATCCACATCAGCCTGCTCTCGGGGTTGCTGAGCCACATTGGGCTCCTCGATGAGCGCAAGCGCGAATACGCCGGTGCGCGTGGCAGCCGCTTCGCCATCTTCCCCGGTTCGGCCTTGTTCAAGAAGTCTCCGGCTTTTGTCATGGCAGCGGAACTGGTGGAAACCAGCCGCCTGTGGGCCAGGGTCGCCGCCAAGTTCGATCCCCTGTGGGCTGAACAGGTAGCTCCCGACCTGGTGAAGCGGTCCTACAGCGAACCTCACTGGTCCTCACGGCAAGGCGCCGTCATGGCCCACGAGAAGGTCACCCTTTACGGTGTCCCGATCATTCCCAACCGCAGGGTCAACTACGGACGGGTTGATCCGGAGCTCTCCCGCGAACTGTTTATCCGGCACGCGCTGGTGGAGGGCGAGTGGAAGACCCATCACAAGTTCTTCCACCGCAACCGTGCCCTGCTCCAGGAAATCGAAGAGCTCGAGACCCGCATGCGGCGCCGCGACATCCTCGTGGACGACCAAACGCTCTTCGAGTTCTACGACGCACGCGTGGGCAAGGAAGTGGTCTCCGAGAGGCACTTTGATAAGTGGTGGAAGGACGCCCGTCAGGCCGATCCCACGCTGTTGGACTTCGACCAATCCCTGCTGATGAGCGAAGATGCAGATGGCTTGGACGACTCCGCCTATCCGAAGACCTGGGTGCACAAGGGCTTCGAGCTCCCCTTGAGCTACGAGTTCCATCCCGTGGCGCCAGGGTCGGCGCCCAACCCATCGGACGGCGTCACTGCCGAGGTTCCCGTGCTGTTCCTCAACCAGCTGGACGACGCCCCGTTCCGTTGGCAGATTCCGGGCCAGCGGGTAGAGCTTGTCACTGCCCTGATCAAGTCGCTGCCCAAACAGGTGCGGAAGAACTTCGTCCCGGCCCCGGATGTGGCCCGGCAGGCAACCGCGGCACTGGAAACGGACTTCGACCCCGCAACCGATGAGCTGGAGCCTTCCTTGGAACTGGTGCTCCGCCGGCTCCGCGGACACGTCATACCGCCCGGTTCCTGGAACTGGAACGCCGTACCGCCGCACCTGCGCGTGAGTTTCAAGGTGGTGGACAGCAAGGGCAAAATCCTGGACGAAGGCAAGGACCTCGCTGAACTCCAGGAAAAGCTTGCCCCCGCCACTCGCCGCGCCATCGCCGAATCGCTCGGCGCCACCCCAGCCACCACGGCGGCCAAGGCCGGTAAGGGAGCGGGAGCCTCTGGCCTGGCGAACGGTCAAGGGGCTGCGGCCAAGGCTTCGCCCACCGGCAATCCCGACGGCGTAGTAGCCGAACGCAGCGGAATCACTGGGTGGGACTTCGGCACCGTGGAACGGCAGGTAACACGTACCGTCAAGGGCCACGCCGTCACCGGCTTCCCGGCGGTGGTCGATGAAGGCAAGTCCGTGGCCCTTCGGGTCTTCCAGACCAAGGCCGAACAGGAGGCCGCCATGCGTGGCGGCGTCATCAGGCTTCTGGCACTGCGGATTCCGCCTCCTGACCGCTACGTGCTGGAGCATCTCAGCAATATGGAAAAGCTGACCTTCAGCCAGAATCCGCACGGATCTGTCAGTGCCCTGATCGCGGACTGCGCCCTGGCCGCCATCGACAAACTGACGCCCCAGAACCTGCCGTGGGACAGGAAGTCCTTCGATGCGTTGTATGAAGTAGTCCGTGCGGAACTGATCGACACCGTGTTTACGGTGACTGCCGTCGTCGAACGCGTTCTGGCAAGTACGCGGCGCATCCAAAAGGCGCTGAAGTCCAACGCCAGCCTGCCGCTGATCAGCGCCCTCAACGACATGAAGTCCCAGCTGGAGCAGTTGGTCTTTCCTGGCTTTGTGGCACAGACGGGCTACGCACAGCTCAGCCAGTTGCCGCGATACTTGCAGGCGATCGAAAAGCGGCTCGAAAAGCTCCCCGGCAACGTGCAGCGGGACAGCTTGAACATGGCGATTGTGCAAGCGCTGGAGGATGACTATGACGATGCGGTGTCCGCCCTTCTGCCCGGACGACGCGCAGGCACTGAGTTAACCCGGGTGCGCTGGATGATCGAAGAACTGCGGGTCAGCCTATTCGCCGTAGAACTCGGAACCGCCTACTCCGTCTCGGAGAAACGCATCCGTACGGTGCTGAACCAGGCGCTCGCCCCGGCCTAGCATCGGTCAAAAACCCGGCGGCGCTGATTCAGCACCGCCGGGTTAACTTTGTCGAAGGTCTCAGTCCTGCGGGACGGCGTCCCCATGCCCGGCCGAACGCAAGGCAGCACGAAGCCTCACGGCCGTGGCATCCATGATGGCGGGATCCGGATTGTGGTCCACGTTGTGGATCTCGAAGTCTGCAGTGGAATAAGCCGGCCACACGTGGACATGCAAGTGGTCCACCTCAAAGCCTTCCATCAGAACGCCTACTCTTTTGGCGTCAAACAGGTCCTCCTGGACCTTCCCGATGCTTTGCGCAACATCCATGACCTTGGCCAGCAGCTCGGGACGCGCGTGGGTCCATGAATCGACTTCTTCACGCGGCACCACCAGCGTGTGCCCTTGCGTCAGCGGTGCAATAGTCAAGAAAGCCACCACTTCGGCGTCCTTCCAGACGAAGCGGCCCGGAATCTCCCCGTTGATGATCTTGGTGAACAGTGTGCTCATGCGTCTGCCCTTTCGGATGGGTCCTGGAGTGTTGAGGTGTCCAGCACGAAACGGTACTTCACATCACCGGCCACCATGCGGTCGTAGGCCTCGTTCAGCTGGTCGGCCCGTACCATTTCGATGTCGCTGGCAACACCGTGTTCCGCACAGAAGTCCAGCATTTCCTGAGTTTCCTCGATGCCGCCAATCAACGAGCCTGCATAGGCGAGCCGGCGGCGGATGAGCAGTCCGGGGCTGACCGGAGGCATCTCATCCGCGGGAAGGCCCAGCTGGAAGAGCGCCCCGTCCAGGCGAAGCGTGCGGAAGTAGGGGTTGAGATCGTGCGGTGCAGCAACAGTGTCAATAATGACGTCGATGCTCCTGTTGGCCGCTTCCATGGCATCGGCATCCTTGGACAGGACCACGTGGTCGGCGCCCAGCTCCCGGGCAGCGTCAAACTTGGATTCAGAGGTGGTAAAAACTGTCACTTCCGCCCCCATGGCCTTGGCAATCTTCACAGCCATATGTCCCAGGCCACCCAAGCCCACCACGCCCACGGCGTCGCCTTCTTCCACATCGAAATACCGCAGCGGAGAGTATGTGGTGATCCCGGCACACAGCAAAGGGGCTGCCGCTGCCGGATCAAGGGCTTCGGGAACACGCAGCACGAAGCGACGGTCCACCACTACCGACGTCGAGTAGCCGCCTTGGGTGATGGCGTCACCGTGCCGGGGGTCTGCGGCCCCATAGGTACCGATGTTGCCCCGCTCGCAGTATTGCTCCAGGCCGTCAAGGCAGCTCTCGCATTCACGGCAG
Source organism: Paenarthrobacter sp. CCNWLY172 (assembly GCF_037402035.1). Classification (NCBI taxonomy): domain Bacteria; kingdom Bacillati; phylum Actinomycetota; class Actinomycetes; order Micrococcales; family Micrococcaceae; genus Paenarthrobacter; species Paenarthrobacter sp. CCNWLY172. Next base: position 201,298 of record NZ_JBBEGB010000003.1, on the reverse strand, counting down.
GAGTCCACCAGACAGCCGACGCCGACGTAGTCGCCCGGCGTGAACTCCTTTACGTCGGAGCCCACGCGGGTTACCCGGCCCACAATTTCATGGCCGGGAACCAGAGGGTATGGAGGAACCCGCCATTCTCCGCGCGTCGCATGGACGTCGGAGTGGCACAGTCCGCAAAACTCAATCGCGATCTCTACGTCATCTGCGGTGGGTGCCCTCCTCGCAAGGGTCAGGGGCACCAAGCCGCTGTCCGGGGACGTGGCACCGTACGCAGCAGCCAGGGTGGTGCTTCCGGTGTCACCGGTGTCCAGGGTGATGGGTTTGGCAAGGGGCGGGGGAACGGGGCGTCCTGGAGTCATGCTCCGACGCTACTCCCGGCAGCTGTGCTTCTGCCACTCGGCCCCACGCCGTCCCCGGAGCCTTCCTTCAACGGCTCACTGCCCACGGCCACCGGGTTGCCGGGGTTGTTGGACCACTGCGAGAAGGATCCCGGGTACAGGGCGGCTTTGTATCCGGCGATGTGCAGTGCCACGATTTCATGGCTCGCTGTGACGCCGGATCCGCAATAGACCGCCACAGGGGACGAGCCATCCACGCCCAATGCTTCGAAACGACGGCGGAGCTCTTGGGCCGGCAGGAATGTTCCGTCGGGTGCGAGGTTCCCTGTGGTGGGGGCGCTCACGGCGCCGGGGATGTGCCCTGCCCGCGGATCAATCGGCTCTACTTCGCCCCGGTAGCGCTCCCCCGCCCGGGCATCGAGCAGGACTCCGCTCCGGTGCCACTGCGCGGCCTCGGCTTCGTTGATGACCGGCAGGCGTCCTTCGCCGAGGGAAACACTTCCGGCCACGGGCCTTGCCTCACCTGTCTCCTCCGGGTGACCGCCGGCGCGCCAGGCGGCGAGGCCGCCGTCGAGCAGGTAGACAGATTCCAAGCCCGCATTTCGCAGCATCCACCAAACGCGGGCCGCGGCCATGCTTCCGCTGTTGTCGTAAGCAACCACGGTATCGCCGTCGTTGATGCCCCATTGCCGCGCGGCATCCTGGAACCGTTCGGTCGTTGGCAACGGATGCCGGCCACGGCCTGGCTGCGCATGGTCGGCAAGCTCTGTGGGGAGGTCCACGAACACGGCGCCGGGCAGGTGCCCGGCCAGGTACTCGCTGTGCCCGTCCGTCCGGCCGAGCACCCAGCGGACATCCAGAAGCACGGTCCGCTCCCCTGAATCGAGGCGATTGCGCAGTTCGGGGGGACTTATCAGCGTGGACATCTTTTCTCCTTCATTCCTGCGGCACGGGCTCCGTTGCTGCCGGCGCCCGATTTCCAGCCTAGGCTTATCCGGTGAGCAATTCGTGCATTCAGGACAGGGCATGGGCCAGCGAGGCTATCCGCAAAATCGAGGCCGAGAACAACCGATCAGCGGACACGCACCTTTATGCAGTCCCCCTCCCGGACCATTGGGGCGTCCAGCTGTACCTGAAGGACGAATCAACGCACCGCTCCGGCAGCCTCAAGCACCGTCTTGCCCGGTCCTTGTTCCTCTACGGATTGGTCAACGGCTGGATCACCGAGGGCACCACCATTGTTGAGGCCTCGAGCGGCAGCACGGCAGTCTCCGAGGCTTATTTTGCCCGCCTCATCGGACTGCCTTTCATCGCGGTGATGACAAAAACCACCAGCCCGGAAAAGATCGCCCTCATCGAGGAATTCGGCGGTGCGTGCCTGCTGGTGGACCATGCCTCCGAGGTGTACGCGGTGGCCGAAGAGACCGCGAAAACCTCCGGCGGCTACTACATGGACCAATTCACGCACGCAGAACGCGCCACGGACTGGCGCGGCAACAACAACATCGCCGAGTCGATTTTCGACCAACTCGCGCTTGAGGAACACCCCGTCCCGGAGTGGATCGTCGTGGGAGCGGGCACCGGCGGTACCAGCGCCACCATAGGCCGCTATCTTCGGTACAACCGCTACTCCACCCGCCTCGCCGTGGTGGACCCGGAAAACTCGGCCTTCTACCCCGCATGGCGCGACGGAGACGCCGCCACGGCAACGGGCCAGCCATCCAGGATCGAAGGCATTGGCCGGCCACGATCCGAGCCGAGTTTCGTGCCCGCGGTTATCGACCACATGATCCAAGTGCCGGACGCCGCCTCGGTGGCAGCCATGCGCCACCTCCGGAAACTCACGGGCCTGCATGCCGGTCCCTCCACGGGGACCAACCTGTGGGGCGTGTGGCAGTTGGTGGCCGGGATGGTCGCCGAAGGCAGACGGGGCAGCATCGTGTCGCTGATGTGTGACGGCGGGGACCGCTACGCGGGCAGCTACTACGACGCCGGATGGCTTGCGGCGAAGGGACTGGACCCCGCACCGCACGAGGCAGTACTGGAGCGGTTCCACCGCACAGGGGTGTGGACCGGCTAGACCTCTACAGAGTCGCGTGGGGCAAGACGCCGGTAGCTGGTCCCGTAGCGGGCACCGATACGGGTCACGTGGCCTTCAACAATGCCCCGCCCCAGTTCGTTAAGCAGGGCGTCGTGCACCGGGAACGCCCGGGGAGCACGGACCGAGATGACAAAATCGACAACCTCCCCCACCTTGGACCATGGAGCATGGATGGGCACCAGGAGGGTCTTGACGTCAATTCCGTCCGGGACCACGAAAGAGTCCCCAGGGTGAAACACGTTGTCATCGATCAGGTACCCGATGTTGGCCACCACCGGGATCTGGGCGTGGATCACTGCATGCTGGCCGCCGAACGTGCGCACGCTGAACCCTGCGGCGTCGAAACCGGAGCCCGGCTCAGCCGTGTGGACGCGGACTGCGACGTCGGATTCCTCACGCAGGGCTGCGGCAACCCCGGCTGGAGCATGGACCTCAAGCCCTGCGTTGCTCCGGAGCGCGGACACCAGGGCGGGCCGGTCAAAATGGTCATTGTGCTCGTGCGTAATAAGGACGGCGTGGGCGCCGGTCAACGCTTCCCCGGACTCGGAGAAGGTCCCGGGATCGATGACCAGAACGTTCCCGTCCTTCTCCAACCGGACACAGGCGTGGGTGTATTTGGTGAGCAACATGACCAAAGCCTAGGACCACCGGCTGAGAGTTTCCAAGCCTGCCCTGCTGGTAAAATTGGGGTTTGCCAGCATCCCCAGGGAAGTGAGTCCTTCAATGCCACACGGCACCAATTCCGCCACGACCGGCCCCTCAGCGCCGGCCACCAGCGGCGTCAAGGAGCAGCGCGTTACCAAGCAGCGCTTGGCCGTCAGCGCCGCACTGGACGAATTGGATGACTTCGTCAGCACCCAGGAGCTGTACCGCCTGCTGCAAAACAAGGGCATTTCAGTGTCCCTGGCCACCGCATACCGCATCCTTCAGTCGTTGGCCGATGACGGACTCATTGATGTCCTCCGCAACGGTGAAGGCGAAGCGGTTTACCGACGCTGCAACGTCACCGGCCACCACCACCACCTGCTGTGCCGCAACTGCGGCAAGGCAGTTGAAGTGGAGGCACCCGCCGTCGAGACCTGGGCAGCACGGACGGCTGCGGAACATGGCTTTACTGAAGTGGCCCACACCGTGGAAATCTTCGGCCTGTGCCCTGAGTGCACTGCCAAGAAGGCAGCCGGGACTCTCTAGAGGGCGCCTGCCGGCTGGTCCCGCGACACCCGTCCGTTGAGGCCCCTGTTGGCCCTGACCCGTCCGATCACCCTGCACACCACGTAGATCAGGAACGACAGCGTGGTGACGTACGGGCTGATGGGAATCCGGCTGCCGAGTGCCAGCAGGATTCCGCCAACGGTAGCCGTCATCGCGAAAACCACGCTCAGCACTACCACCAACCTGGGTGAGGTGGTCACCCGAAGCGCAGCTGCTGCCGGCGTAATCAGCAACGCGAGGACCAGCAGGGCGCCAACGATCTGGATGGACAGCGCCACACTGACACCCAGCAGCACCATGAAGCCAATGGCCAGGCCGCGAACAGGAACCCCCCTGGCCTCCGCCATTTCGGGGTCTACGCTGGCAAAGCTCAGCGGCCGCCAGATTGCCGCCAAGGCGATCATCACCACCACTGCAGTTCCTGCAAGAACCTGCAGCTGCACGGTGTCCACGGAAACAATCTGACCGGTGAGCAGTCCGAACTTGTTGGCCGCGCGGCCCTCATAAAGGGCCAGGAAAAGGATGCCCAGCCCCAGGCCGAACGGCATGATGACACCGATGATCGAGTTCTTGTCCCGCGCCCGGACGCCCATGAAGCCCAGCAGCACAGCGGCCGCCACTGAGCCGACCAAGGAGCCAAAGATGATGTCCGCACCGATCAGCAAGGCAAACGCAGCTCCGGCGAAGGACAATTCCGAAATGCCGTGGACAGCGAAAGCCAAGTCCCGCTTCATCACGAACGTGCCCACCAACCCGCCCAGCAGACCCAGTACGGCTCCAGCCCAAATGGAGTTCTGGACGAGGACCAGCAACTCGCCGTAGTTCTCGAAGTTGAAAATGGTCTGCAGAATCGTGTCGAGGTCCATCTAGAACTCCTCCCCGGCGGTTGCATGGGCATCGTCATGGAAGTGCGTGGTTGCGTCAGGGAGACCGACGACGACGATCCTTCCGTTGGCGTGGATGACCTCCACATGGCTGTTGTACAGCTCCGAAAGGACTTCCGTGGTCATGACTTCCTGGGGCGTTCCCACACGGAACTGGCCGCCGGCAAGGTAGAGGACCCGGTCAACATAGTCGATCACCGGGTTGATCTCGTGGGTCACGAAAACCACTGCACTGTTCCGCTCGTGGCATTGCTTGTTGATCAGCGAGCTGACGCCCTGCTGGTGGTGCAGATCCAGGGAAAGGAGCGGCTCGTCGCACAGCAGCACCTGCGGCTCCGTGGCCAGTGCTTGTGCCACCCTGAGCCGTTGCTGCTCACCCCCGGAGAGTTGCCCCACGGGCACCTTCGCATAGTCGGAAGCCCCCACCAGCTCGAGTAATTCATCTATCCTCGGGTTGACCTTACCGGCCGAGAACCGCATGCCCCACCTGTGCCCGTCGATTCCCAAGCCCACCAGGTCCCGTGCGCGCAGGGGTGTGTCTGGAGCAAACGACTTTTGCTGCGGGATGTAGCCGATCCGCTTGCTGCCTCGTTCCACCGGATGGCCGCCCAGGGAGACAGTCCCTGAATGCAGTTCCTGCAGCCCAAGGAGAACCTTCAGGAAGCTGGTCTTGCCGCTGCCGTTGGGACCCAGCACAGCGAAGAACTCGCCGGGATTGATGTCGAGGTCGAGATCCCGCCAGAGCGCCCTCTTGCCGAACTGAAGGCTCGCTCCGCGGAGGCTCACTACCGGTGTCAAAAGTTGTCCTCGATCCATGCGTCGCTGGGAACGCAGTCAGTGGTGCCGCTGGTATTCGCGGCCGTGCTGGTGGCAGGCAAAAGGCCCCGCAGCCATCCTGAATATCTTAGGACGTTGGCAGGGCCCTTCACCGCATAGCGGGTGTCGGGAAATGCTACTTCTTGAGTGCGGAGGAGACCGATTCCACGTTGTCGGACATCCACTGGAGGTAATCCTTGCCATCAGGCAGCGTCTCGGTGAAGTTCACCACTGGCACGCCCGCAGCTTCCGCGGCCCGCTTGACGGATTCAGTCTGCGGTCCTTCGGTCTGCTCGTTGTACGCCAGGAACCGCACGGATTTGGCAGAGACCAGGTCCGTGGTTTCCTTCAATACCGCGGCCGGGACATCTGTTTCCTCTTCAATGGCAGCGCTGTAAGCCTCCGGGGTCTTGTTTTCCAGGCCGGCAGCTTCAAGGAGGTACAGGGGCACGGGCTCGGTGACAGCTACCGGCGCATGGTCGTTTGCGGCCTTGACGGCGTCGAGTTTTCCGGTGAGGTCGGCGAGTTTGGTTTTGAAGGCTTCGGCATTGGCTGTGAAGGTCGCGGCCGATCCCGCATCCAGGCTGCCGAGCTTGGCAGCAACTGCATCGGCGAGCTTGCCCATGGTGTCCAAGCTGTACCAGACGTGCTCATTGAACTCGCCGTGGTTGTGGGTGTGGCCTTCTTCACTGTGGGATTCCCCGCTGTGGGCTTCTTCTTCCGGGGCGAGCCCGGAGATTTCCACGGCGCTGATCATGTTTTCATGGCCGACTTTGGTCTCATCAGCAATTTTGTGGAGGAACTCGTCATAGCCTCCGCCGTTCTCCACCACGAGCTTGGCCTTGGAAATGACCAGCTTGTCCTGGGCACTTGCCTCATAGGAGTGCGGGTCCTGGCTGGTCTTGGTGATGATGGCGTTCACGTTGACTTTGTCCCCGCCAATGGCCTTCACAACATCCCCATAGACATTCGTCGAGGTGACTACTTCAATGGCACTTGGCGACGATGAATCGCTTGCCCCTGCTGTCCCCGCGCAGGAAGAAAGAAACAGGGCGGCAAGGGCTGCGGAAGCAGCCATGGACAGGCGGGCGGCGGAACGACGCACGAGAACCTCGGATCTACTCAAAATGAGAATCAAACACAATTACTGGCAGATTCAAGTGTAACTCTAAATGGGAATGATTCCTATTTAGAGCCAGCCGGCGCCGATCGGGGTGCGATCGGCGCCGGCCTTTTCCGTGATGCTACTTGACCTGTTGATCTCCATAGCGGCGGATACCGGTCGCCTGGGTGGCGTCGCGGATCTCACCAACCAACTGTTCAATGACGTCCTCCAGGAAGAGGACACCCTGGGTCTCTCCGTCGGCGCCGATGACACGGGCCAGGTGCGATCCCGTCCGCTGCATGACGGACATGGCCTGCTCGATTTCGTCGTCCGGCGCAAGGTTTGCAAAGGAACGGATGCGCCCCTCGGCGATGGGATGCCGCCGGCCCTCGTCCGGGATGGACAGGATGTCCTTCACGTGCAGGTATCCGGCGAGTTCGCCGTCGTCGTCCACCATGGGGAAACGGGAGAATCCCGTGCGGCTGACCGCCTTTTCCAGGTCCACCGGAGTAGAGGCAGTCTTAAGCACCACCAATTTGTCCAAGGGAACCATGATGTGCGAAGCCGTATGCTCCGAGAACTCCAGTGCACCGCTCAACAAGCCAGTTTCGTCGTCCACCAAACCATGGCGTGTGGACTCCTGGACGATCGACTGCACTTCCTCCAGGGTGAACGAGGAGGACACCTCGTCCTTAGGCTCAATCTTCATCAGCCGCAGGATGTGGTTGGCCAGCCAGTTCAGGGTCCAGATGATGGGGTTCACCAGGCGTGCAATGAACATCAACGGCGGGGCCAACAACAGTGCGGCCTTGTCGGCTACGGAAACCGAGATGTTCTTGGGAACCATCTCGCCGAAAGTGACATGCAGGAACGTGACGAACAGCAAGGCGATCGCAAAGGCGATGATGTCCGCCAGTTCAACCGGAACGCCCACCAGCTCAAGGGGCTCGGCCAACAAGTGGTGGATGGCCGGTTCGGCAACCTGAAGGATCAACAGGGAACAGACGGTGATGCCCAGTTGTGCACAGGCAAGCATCAACGACACGTTTTCCATGGCGCGCAGTGTTGTCTGCGCGCGCTTTGATCCGGCTTCGGCCAAGGGCTCGATCTGGCTGCGGCGTGCAGACATGACGGCAAACTCGGCACCGACGAAGAAGGCGTTGCCGATCAGGAGAACAACGAGCCAGACAATTCCTACCCAGTCGCTCATACGGCCCCCGCTTCATGACGCGGATTCTCTGCGCTCTCCGGAGTGGACTCATCCGACTCCACATGATGGAAACAGATCCGGTCTATCCTTCGGCCATCCATCCTGGTCACCGTGAGCGTCCCGCCGCCAGTGTCCACGACGTCTCCCGTCCTGGCAATACGACCAAGCTGGCTCATGACATAGCCGCCCACAGTCTCATACGCGGACTCGTCGGGCACTGTGAGGTTGGGTATCTGCTCGGAAACCTCATCCGGCCGCAAGAGCCCCGGGAAGTACCAGTCGCCGGACGCGCTCTGCAGCACTCCGGGGCGGACCTTATCGTGCTCGTCAGCGACCTCACCGACGATCTCTTCCACCAGGTCTTCCAGGGTGGTGATTCCTGCGGTTCCGCCGTACTCGTCCAGTACGACGGCCAACTGCAGGTTACCCTCGCGCAATTCGGACAGCAGTGCATCCAGGTGGATGGTTTCGGGAACCTGCAGGACATCGGTCATGATCGCACCGGCCTCAAGCTTGGCCCGGCGCTCTGCCGGAACAGCCACGGCTTTCTTGACGTGCACCACGCCGCGGATATCGTCCGTGGAATCACCAATAACAGGGAAACGTGAATATCCGGTGCGCCGTGCGGCGTCGAGGATGTCGGACACAGGCTGGTCGGCGTCGATGGTTTCCATGCGGATGCGCGGTGTCATGACATCTGCCGCCGTACGCCCGGAGAAGTTCAGGGTGCGGGCAACAAAGTTGGCGGTCCCGGCGTCCAAAGTCCCCAGCTCAGCGGAGCGCCTCACCAAGGAGGCCAGCTCTGCGGGGGTCCTTGCCCCGGAGATCTCTTCCTTGGCCTCAAGGCCGAACAGATTCAGCACCTTGTTCGAGAACCCGTTAAGAACCACGATGGCCGGCTTGAAAACGGCCGTGAACATCAGCTGCGGGCGGGCAAGGCGCTTACCCAAAGGGAACGCAAGGGCGATGGCCATGTTCTTGGGAACCAGTTCGCCGATCAGCATCGACAAGAGGGTGGCGACAGCCATCGCCAGGATCAAGGCCACTGAATGCGCTGCCTCCGGACCAAGCCCCAGGGACGCAAGCGGACCCCCAAGAAGTTGCCCCAAGGAAGGTTCCATGACGAAGCCGGTCAACAGCGTGGTCAGGGTAATCCCGAGCTGGCAACTGGAAAGCTGCGTGGACAGCGATTTGAGGCACTTCAGCAGCGGCGCAGCACCATGATCGCCGTTATCAACCGCACGCTGAACGCTGGCTTGGTCCAACGCAACCAAGGAAAACTCAACTGCTACAAAGAAGCCGGTACCCAGGATCAAGGCAAAGCCGGCGAGGAGAAGAATCCATTCCACTTAGCGCATCACTCCAAGAGTGGGCGCGTGCAGTGTGGAGGGCGCCTTCAGCGGGGGGATTCGCCCCGGCGGAGGCTGGTCGGGTCCCACGGACGCATGGTCCGGAGAACCACCGGCTGTGGGCGCCGGCGCGTGATGGGCATGTGAACGGGTATTGCCGGCTCGACGGGCACGCTGTGCGGAGTTGCCAGATTGGCTCCCCCGACAGTTCCCAGGCCGGCACCTAGATTTACTGTCCATAAGACTTTCAGTCTACAGTCCGGCCGCCGGGCACCTCCAACAGCAGGCCTGGCTCCGCGACAAAAAAGGAGTGTCACCCTACTAAGTCAGCCGCAACATGATTTAGGTCACCACTATTGGCAGTTAACCAACGATCCTAACTAGACTGTCAGGGGTCTGAGTTCGCGGGACCCGGACCCTGTCCCATCGTTGCGGAAAAGCAACTTTGGCCAGCGGGAAAACAACACTCATGGAAGAGGCGTATTTCAAGTGCCAGAGCAGCCCAGCCACCGTCTACCAGAGGAATTTGGCGGAAACGAGTGGCTCGTTGACGAACTGTACGAGCGGTACCAACAGGACAAGAATTCGGTCGACACCAAGTGGTGGCCGCTCTTTGAATCCTTTGCTTCTGCTGACGGCACTTCTTCCAACGGAAACTCCGCAGCTCCTTCAGCTGCCAATCCACCCACCCAAGTACTTCCCGTGGTAGCCCCGGCTGCAGCGGCTCCGGCACCGGCGCCGGCCGCTCCTGCCGCTGCCGCGGAACCGGCTGCACCGGCGGCACCCGCCCCGGCGAAAAAAGCACCGGCCACCGTTGCCCGGGACGGAGCAAAGAAGCCCGCAGCCGGAACCACGGCACAGCCCATTCCTGCCCAGCTGCCCAAGAGCACCAAGGCGCCTACGGCACCTGAGGAAGATGTCGTTTCCGTCCTCCGGGGTCCGGCCAAGGCCATCGCCACCAACATGGTGACAAGCCTTGAAGTACCTACCGCCACGAGTGTCCGCGCAGTTCCCGCCAAGCTGCTCATTGACAACCGGGTGGTCATCAACTCCAACCTTGCCCGTGCCCGCGGTGGCAAGGTCTCCTTTACGCATCTCATCGGCTACGCCGTTGTCCGGGCGTTGTCCCAGTTCCCGTCGATGAACGTCTACTACGACGAAATCGACGGCAAGCCCAGTGCTGTGCAGCCCGCACACGTCAACTTCGGCATCGCCATTGACATGCCCAAGCCCGATGGCACCCGCCTCCTGATGGTTCCCAACATCAAGAAGGCCGAGACCATGGACTTCGCTGAGTTCTGGCACACCTATGAGGACCTGATCAAGCGCGCCCGTAACGGCAAGCTGACGGCAGACGACCACGCCGGCACCACGGTCTCCTTGACCAACCCCGGTGGCATCGGCACCGTGCACTCCGTGCCACGCCTCTCCAAGGGCCAGGCCGCCATCATCGGCGTCGGTGCCCTTGACTACCCCGCGGAGTTCCAGGGCGCCAGCGAGAAGATCATCGCCCAGAACGCCATCAGCAAGATCCTCACGCTGACGTCCACCTATGACCACCGAGTCATCCAGGGCGCCGGCAGCGGCGAGTTCCTCAAGCTTGTCCACCAGCTCCTGCTCGGTGCGCAGAACTTCTATGACGAGATCTTTGAAGCCCTGCGTATTCCCTACGAACCCGTCCGCTGGAGCCCGGACCTCCAGGTGGATCCTGCCGACGAGATCAACAAGGTTGCCCGCATCCAGCAGCTGATCCACTCCTACCGCGTCCGCGGTCACCTGATGGCGGACACCGATCCCCTGGAGTACGTCCAGCGCAAGCACCCGGACCTTGACGTCCTCACCTACGGCCTCACCCTGTGGGACCTGGACCGCGAATGGCCCACCGGCGGGTTCGGCGGCAAGCCGCAGCTCAAGTTCCGCGACATCCTCGGGGTCCTGCGTGACGCCTACTGCCGCACCACGGGCATCGAGTACATGCACATCCAGGAACCTGCAGAACGCAAGTGGTTCCAGGACCAGCTGGAGCACCCCTACTCCAAGCCGAGCCGTGAAGAGCAGCTGCGCATCGTTTCCAAGCTCAACGCAGCAGAAGCTTTCGAAACGTTCCTGCAGACCAAGTTCGTTGGTCAGAAGCGCTTCTCCCTGGAGGGTGGCGAGTCGCTGATTCCGTTGCTCGACGCCGTGATCTCGGACGCTGCCGACGACGGCCTGGACGAGGTTGCCATCGGCATGGCCCACCGCGGCCGCCTCAACGTGCTGACCAACATCGCCGGCAAGACCTACGCACAGGTCTTCCGCGAATTCGAAGGCACCCAGGACCCCCGCTCCGTGCAGGGCTCCGGTGACGTCAAGTACCACCTCGGTACGGAAGGCACCTTCACCTCGGACAACGGCAAGCAGACCAAGGTCTACCTCGCCGCCAACCCGTCCCACCTCGAAGCTGTGGACTCCGTCCTCGAAGGCATTGTCCGCGCCAAGCAGGACAGGCTGGATCAGGGCGAGTCGTTCCCCGTCCTGCCCATCATGGTCCACGGTGACGCCGCATTCGCCGGCCAGGGTGTTGTGGCTGAAACCCTCAACCTCTCGCAGCTGCGTGGTTACCGCACCGGCGGCACCATCCACGTGATCGTCAACAACCAGGTTGGCTTCACCACGGCGCCGTCGTCATCGCGCTCGTCCACGTACTCCACGGACGTTGCCAAGATGATCCAGGCACCGGTCTTCCACGTGAACGGCGACGACCCCGAGGCCGTGGTGCGTGTTGCCCAACTGGCCTACGAGTTCCGTCAGCGTTTCCACAAGGACGTTGTCATCGACATGGTCTGCTACCGCCGTCGCGGCCACAACGAGGGCGACGACCCCTCGATGACGCAGCCGCTCATGTACAACCTGATCGAAGCCAAGCGCTCCGTCCGCAAGCTGTACACCGAGTCGCTCATCGGCCGTGGTGATATCACCGAGGAAGAAGCAGAGCAGTTGCTCCGCGACTACCAGGAGCGCCTGGAGCGTGTCTTCGCTGAGACACACGCAGCGCAGACCTCGCCGATTCCGATCATCACGGCGGATTCCGCAGCTGTCTCGGACATCGAGCGTCCTATCGCCCAGCAGGCCGACTTCGGGACCAACTCCCCGGCGTCCACTGCTATTTCCGCTGAAACCCTTGCCCGCATCGGCAAGGCGCACCTGGAAATTCCGGATGGCTTCACGGTCCACTCCAAGCTGAAGCAGCTGCTGGAGAAGCGTGAGCAGATGTCCCGTGAAGGCGGCATCGACTGGGGCTTCGGCGAGATCGCGGCCTTTGGCTCGCTGATCATGGAGGGTGTGCCGGTCCGGTTGGCCGGACAGGACTCCCGCCGCGGTACGTTCGTGCAGCGTCACGCCGTCTTCCACGACCGCGCCAACGGCAACGAGTGGCTGCCGCTGGGCAACCTTTCCGATGACCAGGCCAAGCTGTGGATCTACGACTCCCTGCTGTCCGAATACGCAGCCATGGGCTTCGAATACGGCTACTCGGTGGAGCGCCCTGATGCCCTGGTCCTGTGGGAAGCGCAGTTCGGTGACTTCGTCAACGGCGCCCAGACCATCATTGACGAGTTCATTTCCTCGGCTGAACAGAAGTGGGGCCAGCGCTCATCGCTGGTGCTCATGCTTCCGCATGGATATGAAGGCCAGGGTCCGGACCACTCCTCTGCACGCATTGAGCGTTTCCTGCAGATGTGCGCCGAGGACAACATGATCGTGGCCAACCCCACCACCGCTGCCTCGCACTTCCACCTGTTGCGTCGCCAGGCCTACAGCCGTCCGCGCAAGCCGTTGATCATCTTCACGCCGAAGCAGCTGCTCCGCCTCAAGGGCGCCGCATCCGCCGTCGAAGACTTCACCACGGGTGGCTTCCGGCCGGTCATTGCCGATCCCGAGGTTCAGCCGGCCAACGTGGACCGCGTCATCCTGGTCTCGGGCCGGTTGTACTACGACCTCCTGTCCAACCGGCAGAAGTCCGGCGATACCTCCACTGCCATCATCCGCGTTGAGCAGCTTTACCCGCTGCCCAAGGCTGAGATTGACGCAGAATTGGCCAAGTACCCGAACGCCGACATCGTTTGGGCACAGGACGAACCTGCCAACCAGGGTCCGTGGCCGTTCATGGGCCTGAACCTGGCACCGGACCTGGACCGCAAGCTCCGCTTGGTCTCGCGTCCGGCCTCGGCCTCCACGGCTGCCGGTTCCATGAAGCGCCACGCCGCTGAGCAGGATGCCCTGATCAAGCAGGCGTTCGAACGCAAGTAAAGCGAAACTGCCCGGTCTGAGGAGTGAATGCGCCCCTCAGGCCGGGCAGTTCTGTTTAATGGGACAGGTATCCGGTTCCGGAACCGGCCGATGATCCGGCAAACCGTGCAAGGACCGTAACGAGTGTGAAGAGGTAACCGTGGAAGACAGGAAGCTGCGTATCGCAGCTGTAGGAGATGAACTGCTCGCGGGCCTGGGGGATCCCCGCGCCTTGGGCTGGCTCGGACGAGTGCTGGCCCGAACGCCCCAGGACGCCGTCGTAGTGGAGAGTTTCCCGCTCCCCTGCCCCATGGAAGGCACTGAGGGCTTGGCCGCCCGGTGGCAGGATGAAGCCGGAAGGCGCTTCAGCGACACCCACGAGAACCGCCTGGTGATCGGACTTTCGGGCCGCGACCTCGAGTTCGGCCTGTCCACGGCGCGCAGTCGATTGAACCTGGCCAACATCCTCGACGGAGCCTCGCACAGCAGCGTGGAGGTCTTCGTGGTGGGACCCCCGCCTACGCTGGACCCGGCACGAAACAAACGGCTCGCGGAACTCAACACAGCTTTCGCCGATGTCACCACGCGGCGCAACCACCACTACGTTGACACGTTCTCTCCCTTGCTCAATCATGAGCAGTGGAGGACGGACCTTGCAGCCAATGGGGGAACACCGGGCCAGGCCGGCTACGGATTGATTGCGTGGCTCGTCCTGCACCGCGGCTGGTTCCAATGGCTTAACATCGCTCAACCGGAGTAGCCACGACAGCAGACCATTGCCTCCAGGCTATTCGCGATATATCGTGATTTTATCAACGCGATATATCGCAATTTGGAGGGATTATGTCTGAGGAACTATGGACCGTCACCGGCCCTCAAACCATTGATGTGGACGATGTCCGCTCTCTGAAACTGGGAATCGTCAAGGGCCGCTTTGACGTTATGACCCACGACCAGCCTTCTGTCCGCATTGAAATCAGCGAAATCACCGGCGACCCCCTCACGGTAACGCTCGTGGACGGCCGTTTGGAAGTGCGCCACCAACTGCAAGGACCGCAGGGGTGGTTTCGCAACCTGATGGGCACCGTCAACAACACCAGTACCAACTCAGTGGTTGTCGGCATCGCCCTTCCGCCCGGTGTGGATGTCGAGGCGGGAACGGTCAGCGGCGACGGCCTGGTGTCCGGGATCAGCGGACGGACACGCCTGAACACCGTCTCAGGCTCCGTTATGGCAGATGGAACCAGCGGCGAGTTGCACGTGAACACCGTCAGCGGCGAGGTCATCGTCAGGAACCACGACGGCGTCCTGACCGCCAAGAGCGTCTCAGGCGAAGTGACCGCTTCGGGCAAGTTCAAGAACGTCCGGGCCAGCACTGTCAGCGGTGACCTCAGCTTCGATCTCCAGGACTATACCAACGACCTCGGGGCGAACTCCGTCTCCGGCGACCTGACCATCAGGCTTCCCCACGACGTCGGCCTGGACATTGTGGCCAAGTCAGCCAGCGGAACCGTAGTGATCGACGACCAGATGTATGCCCAACCCGGCAGCAACGTGCACACGATTGTAGGCCCGGACGAAAAGCTCATGCTGGTGCGCACCAACACGGTCTCCGGCAAGACCTACATCATGCACGGGTCAGCACCGGCACAGGACAACAACCACCCGATCCCCGGGGAAGCGGGCCTCTGATGCCTCCCGTCTTTGCACACGGAGCCCTGCGCCTGTACCTGTTGGCGTTGCTCGAAGCAGGCCCCAAGCACGGCTATGAATTGATCAAGGCCTTGGGCGACCGGTTTGGCGGGACGTACTCCCCCAGCGCAGGGACCATCTATCCGCGTCTGGGCAAGCTGGAGGAAGAGGGCTTGGTAGCCACCGAGACCGAGGGCCGCCGCACCAAATACTTCATCACCGACGCGGGCCTCGCCGAACTTGATGGCCGCAGGGACGAGTTGGCCGACGTCGAAAACACCATTTCCGCCTCCGTCAGGCGGCTCGCCGACAACTTGCGCGAAGATATCCGCACCAATATGCGGGGCCTGCGGGCGGACCTTGCGGCCACTGCTGAAGCGGCCCGCACCACCGCAACCTCAGCACCTTTCCGGAGCCGGCCCGGCGGCTACACCCCTGAGGGCCAGCGCCTGGTGAAGGAAGCCGAGCTCATGGTCCAGTCGTTCAGGGACGATATCCGGGTGGAGCTGCGCCTGCACGGTGCCTCACAACCGCTGACGCCTTTGGCACTGGAAACAGTGCGTACGGTACTGGACCAGGCGCGCATCTCGATCAGGAACTCGCTGCGCAATTGACGTGGAGTTGGCTTCTTCCGGCGCAACAACGTTCCCGGTTCGCGACCCGGCACCCGGATGTGCGAAACTGGAGGGCAGCTCTATTGAGTATCAATCATTGAAGGAGGCCAGCTATGAGCAAGCGTGCACGTAAGCGTCGTGACCGTAAGCGCGGCGGCGCGAACCACGGCAAGCGTCCCAACACCTAAGCCAGCGGCTTAGTGTCACAGGCTTAAGAGCGAGGGCCCCGGAAACCATGCGGTTTCCGGGGCCCTTGGCGTTTGCGTCCGCTGGGATCAGGCTTCTACCGGCTTGATGGAGTGAATCCTGTCCAGAATCGAGTTCTTAAGGTTCTCCGGGGCTGACTCGGTGCACGACCGTTTGACCATGGTACGGATGAGGCACTCGAGGTCATACTGCTCGGAGCACTCCTCACAGGTGTCCAGGTGCTGCTTGATCTCAGTGAGGTCCTCGCGGGTCAACGCGCCGTCGAGGTATTCGTAGATCCGCTGCATTCGCGTATCGTCGCAATCGCCCAATCCCTGGCAGTCGCTCATTTCTCTTTCTCCTGATTGTTGCTTCCGGCCGCGGCCTGGTCTTCGGTGTGGGCCCTGAAGCCCCGTTCGGTGGCGTAGTCCGCCAGCATGTCCCGCAGCATCTTCCTGCCGCGGTGCAACCGTGACATGACCGTGCCGATGGGAGTGTTCATAATTTCAGATATCTGCTTGTACGCGTAGCCCTCGACGTCCGCGAAGTAAACAGCCAGCCGGAATTCCTCCGGGATGGATTGCAATGCGTTCTTGACGTCGGAGTCCGGCAAGTGGTCCAGCGCCTCAGTTTCCGCAGACCTCAACCCCGCAGAAGTATGCGACTCAGCCTTGGCCAACTGCCAGTCCTCGATCGTGTCCGAGTTGGACTGCAGCGGCTCACGCTGCCGCTTCCGGTAGAGGTTGATATAGGTGTTGGTCAGGATGCGGTACAGCCACGCTTTGAGGTTGGTCCCTGGCTTGTACTGGTGGAAAGCCGAAAATGCCTTGGTATAGGCCTCCTGAACCAGATCCTCCGCATCCGAAGGGTTTCGTGCCATCCTCATGGCTGCCGAATACAACTGGTCCACATACTGCATGGCGTCGCGCTCGAAACGCGCACGCCGCTGCTCGGGAGTCTCCGAAGCGACATCGACGTCGGGTGCGGCCACTGCGTCTTCCGCGCCGGCCGCCTGGTACATGGCCGCTGCGGCCGGTTCCGTGGTGCTCATCGTTGCCAAGTCTACTGTCAGCTGCGGGGAATCCGGCTGTGTGCCGTACCCGCGCTCCGGTAGAACCACACGGTCCTTAACCAAAGTCAAAAAATCAACTCCGTTCACCAAGGCGGCAACACCGTGCCGCAGTCCGGTCTCCACCGCACCACTAGTTCACAACGGCCGCCGGTGGGTAAATATTCCGCAAAGGTGCAAGACTAGAGCAGACTGCACCCCTTGAACACAAGACCCATTGACATAGTGTGGCAAGCCATCCAGGAGGCAAGACATGTCTGTTATCCGTTTTCTCGCGCGGCCCATGCTCGCGTCCAGCTTCGTCGTCGCAGGCCTTGACAAGCTCAGGAACGCAGACGATACCGCCAAGCAGCTCTCGCCCGTCCTTCGACGGGCCTCGGAATCGCTGCCCTTCAAAGCCGATGAGAAGACCCTCGCGCGCGTCCTTGGAGGCGCCCAGTTGGGGGCCGGCGCATTGCTCGGGCTTGGGAAGCTCACCCGTTTTGCCGCAACGGTGCTGGCTGTCACATCGGCGTTGAACTCCTACGTCGAATGGCGATCAGCGGATATCAGCACCAAGGAAGGGCGGAGCGCACGCAAGGCCCAGTTGCTGAAGAATATTTCCCTGACAGGCGGGGTCCTTCTTGCCTCGGTTGATACCGAGGGACGCCCCAGCATTGCCTGGCGCGCTGAGCACTTGGCTGCCGACGCCAAAAAGGTGACGGGCAAGCAGATCAAGCGGGCAGACAAAGCAGTACGCAAGGCCGTAGACAACGCAGTTGGAGCATAAGGAAGCATGACGGGGACCACCGCCGCAAATACCGGACCAAGCAAAGCCGCTGCGCTGCCTCTCTGGCCGGCGCCCTACGCCAAAGGGCCCGTGGATGCCACGGTGACGGTACCTGGTTCAAAGTCGTTGACCAACCGCTTCCTGGTGTTGGCGGCTTTGGCGGATGGTCCCTCACGGCTGCGGGCTCCGCTGCATTCCCGTGATTCCGCACTCATGATCCAGGCTTTGCGGCAGTTGGGGGCCACGGTCACGGAGGTTCCCGGCGACGGCGACTACGGCCCTGACCTTGAGATCACCCCGATGGATCCCGCCGCCCCAAGCGCCGGGACAGCCATTGACTGCGGCCTCGCCGGCACGGTCATGCGGTTCGTACCTCCGCTGGCGGCCCTGCGCAAGGGAACTACCGTCTTCGACGGCGACCCCCACGCCCGCAACAGGCCGATGGGCACCATCATCGAGGCGTTGACCGCCCTCGGCGTTTCCGTGGCAGCCGAAGGCGGCAGGACGCCGTCGGCCCTTCCCTTCATGGTGGACGGCACCGGCGAAGTCCGGGGCGGCCACTTAGTGATCGATGCCAGCGCGTCATCGCAGTTTGTGTCCGCCCTGCTGTTGGTCGGCGCCCGTTTTACCGATGGCCTCCACTTGGAGCACGTCGGCAAGCCTGTGCCCAGCCTGGACCACATCACCATGACCGTGGAGGTCCTCCGCAGCGTGGGCGTCACCGTGGACGACTCCGTACCCAACCACTGGCGGGTCTCCCCCGGGCCCATCCACGCCTTTGACCAGAGGATCGAGCAGGACCTTTCCAACGCCGGCCCCTTCCTGGCCGCAGCCTTGGCAACACAGGGCACAGTACGGGTCACCAATTGGCCGGAAGGCACCACCCAGGTTGGCGATATGTGGCGGACCATCCTGGCCACCATGGGAGCCAGCGTCACCATGGAGGACGGAACCCTCACCGTGACCGGCGGAACGGTCATCAAGGGCGCCGACTTCGACGAAACCAGCGAACTCGCGCCCACCGTTGCCGCCTTGTGCGCTCTGGCTGCCGGCCCCTCGCGGTTGACGGGGATTGCCCATCTCCGTGGCCATGAAACGGACCGGCTTGCGGCACTCGTTGCTGAAATCAACTCCCTGGGCGGTGACGCCGAAGAGACCGCCGATGGCCTCATCATCCGCCCCGCGGCTCTGCACGCCGGAGTGGTCCACAGCTATGCCGACCACCGCATGGCCACTGCCGGCGCCATCCTGGGCCTCGCCGTGGAAGGCGTCCAAGTGGAAGACATCGCCACCACGTCCAAGACCATGCCGGAGTTCCCGGAAATGTGGACCCGAATGGTGGGGACCATCTCCAGCACGGATGGGGCACAAAACTGACCATGGGCCGCGATGCACGCTCCTGGGACGAATCCGACGTCCGGATCCGACCCAACAAAAAAGGGTCCAGGCCACGGACCAAGGACAGGCCCAGCCATGACGACGCCGTCATCGGGCGGATCATCACCGTTGACCGCGGGCGGTACAGGGCGATTGTGGGCGAGGATTCCGCGAACGCACGCGTCGTCATCGCTGCGCGCGCCCGCGAACTGCGGCGTAACCCGGTAGTACCCGGGGACTTCGTCGCTTTGGTGGGGGACGTCTCCGGTTCGCCGGACACGCTGGCGCGGCTGGTCCGGGTGGAAGAACGACGAACCCTCCTGCGACGCAGCGCGGACGACACCGACCCCATCGAACGCGTAGTGGTGGCCAACGCCCATCAGTTGGTCATTGTTGTTGCAGCCGCCAACCCTGAACCGCGCACGGGATTCATCGACCGCGCCTTGGTGGCAGCCTACGACGCCGGCATTGAGCCGTTGCTGCTCATCACCAAGGCGGACGTCAAGGATCCGGCAGAATTGCTTGCCAACTACCTCAGCCTGGACTTCCCCGTCATCATCAGCCGCACGGCGGACTCCGAAGCAGGCGGCATCGACGCCCGCTCCGATGACGGCCTGTCCGCACGGTTGGACCGCGACGCCGTAGCCCAGTTGCGCTCCCACCTCGGGGGCAAGGTCACCGTGATGCTCGGCCACTCGGGCGTGGGCAAGTCCACCATGGTCAATGCGCTGACAGGGGCGGAGAGGGCCACCGGCGGCGTTAACGCCGTGACAGGCCGGGGCCGGCATACGTCCTCCTCCGCTTTGGCCCTGAAACTCGCCGACGCCCCGGCCGGCAGTTGGATCATCGATACCCCGGGCATCCGGTCCTTTGGCTTGGCCCATGTGGACCCTGACCGGATTCTGCATTCCTTCCCGGATCTTGAACCCGGAACTGAAGCCTGTGAGCGGGGATGCAAGCACGACGCCACGGCCATCAACTGCGGACTGGATCCGTGGGTTAACAACGGCCATGCAGGACCTTCAGGAGCAGCGCGGTTGGCCTCGTTGCGCCGGTTGCTCGGTGCCGACCCCCGGATGGAAGCAAAGGAGACCAAGGAACTGGGCACCGTCAACTGATCGTTGCGGCTTCACGTCCCCGCTGCAGGGAGCGTTTCAGGATAGTTTGGTGGCATGACCCATCCCGTTTCCACCTACAACGATGACCTGCGCCTTGCCCACGTCCTCGCTGACTCAGTCGATGCCCAGACCATGGACCGCTTCAAGGCCCTGGACCTGAAGATCGAAACCAAGCCAGACCTCACACCTGTCACTGACGCCGACAAAGCAGCGGAGGAAGCCATCCGGGGTCAGCTCTCCCGGTCCCGCCCCCGGGATGCTGTCCTTGGCGAGGAGTTTGGCAGCAGCGGACACGGCTCACGGCGTTGGATCATTGATCCCATCGACGGGACCAAGAACTTTGTCCGGGGCGTACCGGTGTGGGCAACATTGATCGCATTGGTTGATGAGGGTGAACCCGTGGTTGGCGTCGTCAGTGCACCCGCCTTGGGAAAACGCTGGTGGGCTGCCAAGGACATGGGCGCCTACATGGGCCGGTCCCTTGCCGCGGCCACCCGTTTGAAGGTCTCCAACGTTTCCCGCCTGTCCGATGCCTCCTTGTCCTACTCAAGCCTGTCCGGGTGGAAGGACCGCGGAAACCTGGATGAGTTCCTGGGGCTCACAGAGGATGTATGGCGAACCCGGGCCTACGGCGATTTTTGGTCATACTGCCTGGTGGCCGAGGGTGCAGTGGACATCGCGTGCGAGCCTGAGCTGAACCTGTACGACATGGCAGCCCTCGTCCCGATCGTTACGGAGGCCGGTGGCCGTTTCACCTCCCTGGAAGGCGACGACGGTCCGTTCGGCGGCAACGCGCTGGCCACCAACTCCATCCTTCACTCGGAAGTCCTCAAGCGGCTCAACCCGGGCCTGGACGACCTGCTCTAGGCAGGTTCGTTTCAGGGCACGCACGCTGCTTTTCACCGAATATTCGACGGCGGACGCCTCCTTTTCGAGGCGTCCGCCGTTTTTTCTTCGCCAGATCGGCGATTTACAACCCGGCGTAACAAAGTGCTTAACAAAGCGAAGTGACTTTGGAGGGGCCATCGGAGGTGCCCTAACCTTTTTTACAGGTCACGAGTGCCAGCGCTAAACCCCGGTTTGCTGGCCGGCAACCCTCCATTCGCGGCGGGGTGCCCCGGGTGACGACCCGGCCGGTCCGGAACGGATGCGGCAAGCGCGGATCCCCCTCCGGGGATCCCTCTTGAGTGAGGTCCCATGAGCACAGTTACGTTCGACTCAAACATCATTCCGTCTTTCGCCGGTGAAACCCCGTCTCAGGCAGCTCCCGCTGCACGGCCACTCGCCGCCGTCACTGGCGCTGAGCTGCAGGCACCGCTGATCCAGGGCGGCCACGTCCGCTATGCCAATCTGGACTACGGCGCATCGGCTCCGGCCCTGACCATCGTCTCGGCCTACCTCAACGAGGTCCTTCCTTACTACGCCAGCGTTCACCGCGGCGCGGGTTTTGCGTCCCAGATCAGCACCTCGGTCTATGAGAATTCGCGCAGTATTGTCCGTGAGTTCGTCGGCGGGCGTCCCGACGATTCCGTGATTTTCACGCGAAACACCACAGACTCCCTGAATCTCCTGGCAGGCTGCCTTCCGCAGATTGACGGCCGTTTCTCCGGGGAAGTCCTTTATCTGGACATCGAACACCACGCCAACCTTCTCCCTTGGCAGGGTGTCCCGCACCGCAGCGTCGTAGCGGCCACCACGTTGACCGCCACCGTGGACAAGCTCCGCGACGAATTGGCCCAAGGCGGGGTCAGCCTGCTCGCCGTCACTGGCGCCTCCAACGTGACAGGTGAAATCCTGCCGATCGCAGAACTCGCTGCACTGGCGCACGAATACGGTGCCAGGATTGTTGTGGATGCCGCCCAATTGGCACCCCACCGCCGGATCAACATCACGGAGGACGACGTTGACTACGTGGTGTTCTCCGGTCACAAGCTGTATGCCCCCTTCGGCGCAGGCGTCGTAGTGGGGCGCCCGGACTGGCTCGACGCCGGGATCCCCCACCTGGCTGGTGGCGGCGCCGTCCGTGAAGCCCGCCTCGACTCGGTGAGCTGGGCAACGGGCCCTGCCCGCCACGAAGGCGGCTCCCCCAATGTCCTGGGTGCCGCAACCCTCGCCCGGGCCACCCAGGTCCTCGCCGGGCTGGACCAGGAGGCGTGGCACGCCCATGAAGCCGCCATCCGCAGGTACCTGGTGGATGGCTTGGAGGCCATCGACGGCGTGACCGTGCACCAGATCTTCACTGACTCAGATGACACCATCGGTGTGGTCAACTTCTCCGTGGAAGGATTCGACGCCGGACTGGTGGCGGCGTATCTGGCCGCCGAGCACGGAGTTGGCCTCCGGGATGGACGCTTCTGCGCCCACCCACTGCTCAAGCGACTCGGACTTCCCTCAGGCTCCTTGCGTGCCAGCTTTGGCGTCGGCTCCCGGTTGGAGGACGCCACGAGGCTGCTCGCAGGCATCGAGGGGCTTAAGCGCAACGGGTTGGGCTGGGACTATGTGGTGGACGAGGGCCGCTGGGTACCTGCCAACGACCACCGGACCTACCCGGAATGGGCGCCCAACACGCCCGGCACTGCAGGCGCTGCTCCTTGCACTGTTGACTAAACGCGCTTTACCGCGGCTGCGGTAAATTCGTAGGGTATCTTTTGGCGACCCTGTGAAGGAGTTTTTGGTGGCATTGCCCTCTCCGGCCGCCTCCAGCGGACGGCCCGGCGTTCCCGGACCCGCCGGACCGCGTGGTCCCAAGCTCCACGCTGACCGTCGGAACGAGTTCGGCCAGAGCTTCCAGGACGGTGGCGAGCACTACGATCGAGTGCGGCCCGGTTATCCCCGGGAGTCCGTCGAATGGTTTGTTCCCCAGGGGGCCACGACTGCTGCGGATCTCGGAGCGGGTACTGGCAAGTTCACGGCCCTCCTCGTGGAGCGCGGACTGGACGTTGCCGCCGTCGACCCTTCCACCGACATGCTGGAGCAGCTGCGCAAGTCCCAGCCGCACGTCACCGCGCTGGAGGGAACAGCTGAAGCAACAGGACTGACGGACTCAGCATTCGACGTCGTCAGTGTTGCCCAGGCCTGGCATTGGTGCGACCCACTGGCCGCGAGCACCGAGATAGCCCGTATCCTCCGGCCGCACGGGACCTTGGGACTGGTCTGGAACCAGCTGGATACCGACGTGCCCTGGGTTCATCGGCTCTCGCGCATCATGCATGCCGGAGACGTCCACAAGCCAGGTTTCCGTCCACTGATCGGCCCGGAATTTTCCGGCGTGGAAAGCCACTTCACCCGCTGGTCGGATGCCTTGACGCCCGAAGACATCATGGAGCTGACCAAGTCGCGGAGCTATTATCTCCGCGCCAACGACGCCACCAGGGCGAAAGTCATGGGCAACCTGGAGTGGTACCTCTATGAGCATCTGGGGCACGCACCGGGAGACAGCGTTCCACTGCCGTACGTGACGCAGACCTGGCGGGCGTTCAAGGTGCGCGCTGCGCGGCCACGGTAGGCTTGAGGTGTGAAGACCAGTACGCCCTCCTCCTCGATTGAGGACTACGTCAAGGTCATCTACTCGTACACAGAGTGGCAAGACAAGCCGATAACGTCCTCCCAGCTTGCCCAGCGCCTGGGTGTGGCTAATTCCTCCGTGTCTGAAATGGTCCGCAAGCTCAAGGACCAGGGACTGGTGGACCACCAGCCCTACAGCGCCATTCGCCTGACACCCGCGGGCATGCGCCTGGCATTGGCCATGGTGCGCCGGCATCGCCTCATTGAGACCTATCTGGTGGAAGAACTCGGGTACAGCTGGGATGAGGTCCACGATGAAGCTGAGATGCTGGAGCATGCAGTGTCGGATACCTTCATCGAGCGAATGTCCGACAAACTTGGCCACCCCGTCAGGGACCCGCACGGTGATCCGATCCCTTCGGCGGATGGCTCCGTTGAACTGCCGCACGCCTACCGCATGATTGAACTGGACCAAGGCCACTCCGGCCGTATCACCAGGATCAGCGACGAAAACCCGGATCTCCTCAGATACCTGGCAGCGGAAGAGATCACCCTCGACGCCCCGGTTGAAGTGGTCGGCCGCAAACCGTTCGGCGGAGCACTGGTGGTGCGGATTGGGAGCGGCGCCTCAGGCCGCGAGTTCGATCTTGCCGACGAAGTCACGTCCGCACTCTGGGTCCAGAGCGCTGAAGCCCACGAGGGCTGCGTCCTTCCCGCCCGCTGACCCAACCCCGGCGGGAGCTCAGCCGGGATGCCCGGCCGCCCCGCCGTCGTCGGACGCTGCATCAGGTTGGCTGTCAGCGGCAATTGCCGCCCCCTTGGGCGGATTTCTTATCCCGACGGCGGAAGCTACTGCCCCGGTCAGGAACAGTGCGGCTGTGACCAACAGGGCGTTGTACAAACCATCGCGGCTGAAGATCGGCCCCACGATCAGTCCCGCGAAGGCAATGGTGATCAAGCCGGCAATGCGGGCAACGGCGTTGTTGACCGCCGAACCAATTCCCGCCTCTTCGGGCGGGACAGCACCAAGAATGGCGGCTGTCAGGGGTGCCACCAAGGTAGCCAATCCCACTCCGAAAACAATCTGGCCCGGCAGTACCTGTGTCCAATAATTCAACGGCTCCTGGACCGACAACGACATCAGGAAGCCCACACCACACAGCAGCGGACCCACGGTCATGAACCATCGGGGCCCGTACTTCCCTGCCAAGCCACCAAAATACGAGGCACACAGCATGAGGATGACGGTGCCAGGCAGCAGGGCGATGCCCGCCATAGTGGCAGCCATCCCCCCAACTTGCTGAAGATAGATGCCCAAAACAAAGAACCCCAGGGAAATTCCACCGTAAATGGCCAGCGTTGCCAGGTTGCCCCACCCAAAGTTGCGGATCGCGAAGAGCCTGAGTGGCAGCATGGGCTCGGCAGTCCTTGCCTCATGGAGCAGGAAAAGCACCATGGCTGCGATGCCGGCCACCAGTGGCAACCACACCTGCACGCTCCCCCAGCCCATGCGGCTCTGTTCGATGAACGCAAACACCGGGCCACCGAGGCCCACCATGGCCAGGACGGCTCCGAGGTAGTCAATATGTTTGCTCTTGTCCCTCGCGGCGTCGGATGCCCGGAGACCTGCGAGCATGGGCCAAATGGCAACGGCGGGAATGACATTGATGAAGAAGATGACCCGCCAGGAAAGCAGGTCCACCGCCATGCCGCCAATCACCGGACCCACGATGGCCGCAGCGCTGGTCCAGCCGGACCACTGGCCGATTGCTTTGG
Organism: Paenarthrobacter sp. CCNWLY172; assembly: GCF_037402035.1. Lineage (NCBI taxonomy): Bacteria > Bacillati > Actinomycetota > Actinomycetes > Micrococcales > Micrococcaceae > Paenarthrobacter > Paenarthrobacter sp. CCNWLY172. The sequence continues at coordinate 175,921 of NZ_JBBEGB010000003.1, read as the reverse complement.
ATTGGGCCGGACCGGTGAACGAGGTAATAATCATGGCCAGCGAACTGGGGACCAGGAGGGCCCCTGCAATACCCTGCAGTGCCCGCGACACCACCAGGACTTCGCCGGACCACGCCAGCCCACACAAGACCGAGGTCACCGCGAAACCCGCCAGGCCCCATTCGAGGATTCGCGCCCTGCCGAAATGGTCGGACAACGAGCCGGCCACCAGGATCAACGCACCCAAGGTCAGCAGGTACGCGTCTACTACCCATTGTTGGATGACCAGGCCGCCACCGAGCTCCCTGCCGATGGCAGGCAGTGCGAGATTGACCACAAAACCATCGAGGATGGCGATGAACGACGCCACGATCGCCACCACCAGCACGCGTTTCTGTAGCGAAGTACTCGGCAGAAGCGCGGCAGCGTCAGTCATGAGCACAGCCTACGCCCGTGAAGTCCCGTATCGTTGAGTGGTGATCAGCAGACGTGATGCCGCATTGGCCCTTGATATTTCGATGGAAATGGCACAGCGCCACGGTATTCCGTCCAGGCTTTCCGAAGCCGAACTCCGCGACATGCAAGACAATCCCCCCGCTTGGTTGGTGCAGTCGCGCGCCAACCGTACCGGCAAACGCCCCGTCTGGGTCCATCTGACCTGTGCCGTGTGCGGCTATTCCGAGGCCATTAGGCCCAAAAAGTGGTGGCCGGACTTTTCCTTCGTCTATTGCGGTACCCACCGGAGCAGTGACCTTCCCAAGCTCTTCCTCGGGGAAGTACGCAGCGAATACGAGGGGGTCGGCAGCCGCTTCGTGGGCGTCGTCGATGTTCCGGAGAGCAAGGCCTAGCTTCCGTTCACGGCTGGACCATCTCGGAGGGCACCGCAAGAATCTGCACTGGTTTCCCCTCCCGCAGCACGGTCAGGGGGAAGGGTTGGCCAATGGCCTCTTCGAACAACAACTTCTGCAGGCTCTCGGCACTGGACACAGCCCGTCCCTGGGCGCGGAGCACGATGTCCCCGGGTTGAAGTCCGGACAGCTCCGCTGGAGACTGTGGAATCACCTCTACCACCCGCAAGCCTTCCTTCTGCCCCGTCCGTACAACGGCACTTGCATCCAGGGGAATTGGCGTGCTCACCAAACCCAAATACGCACGGTGCACCCGGCCATCCCTCAGCAGGGACGCGATAATGCGCTGAGTGGTGGTGTTGATGGGCACGGCCAAACCCAGGCCCAATCCTGCTACCGCGGTGTTGATGCCCACGATGCGGCCGCGGGTATCGGCCAAGGCTCCGCCGGAATTCCCCGGATTCAGGGCAGCGTCCGTTTGGATCACATCCTCGATGACCCGCTGGTGTTCGCCCGCCCTGACGGGAATGGACCTGCCCAACCCACTGACGACGCCCGCAGTCACCGAGCCGGCCAGACCCAGCGGGTTTCCCACGGCGATCACCAACTGGCCCACCTTCAGGATTTCGGCATTGCCCAGCACTGCCGGAGGCGGCGTGGACTTCACGCCACGGACCACGGCGAGATCGGATAAAGGATCCGCGCCCACCAACTCCACGTCCGTGTGTCTCCCGTCGGCGAACACAGCCCGGCCGGACCGGATACCAGCCACTACATGGGCGTTCGTCAGCATGTATCCATCGCCGGTGAAGACCACGGCCGAGCCACTGCCCTTGCGGATCTGGCCCCTCCGGCCGGTGCTGGTCATCTCGATGGCGGCGACGTGGGGTGTCACAGATTCCGCAACCCGGACCACGATCTTCGAGTACGCATCCAAGGCCTGCTCGTCGTCGTCAGGGTCTTGCAGTTCGAAGTCCGGTTCAGTGCTCATCACGTGCCTCCTGCCACCGCTCCGCCGTGGTTCGGCGCTTATCCAGTTCAACCGCCGGCCCTTGGCTGGTAGTCCTGCGGACAGTACGCCGTGGGTGAACGTGGAAGTGTCCTGCCTTGGTGCGTTCGGGCATGGAAAAACCCCCGGATCACGATGATCCGAGGGCTTTCCGTGGGTGGAGATGGGGGGAATTGAACCCCCGTCCGATGTCGTTTTGTCAGGGCTTCTCCGGGCGCAGTTCGCGTCGGATTTTCTCGGCCCCAGCCATCCTGCGAACAGGTGGCTGATCCGGGCCCAGTCATCTAAAAGTCCCGTTTACCTCAATGACGAAGGCAAACAGCAGTGGCTATCTAAATGACGCCAGGAACCGGGGCGATAGCAACCCCGGGCTGACGGACTGTCTTACTGCTTAGGCAGCGAGAGCGAAGTCAGTGCGCTTAGATTCGGCACTTATTGGTTTGCAGACAGCGTTTACGAGATAATTCTGCATCCTCGGCCCGCTTCACCTGTCGCGACTAACATCGTCGAAACCGATCATCCCCGTATTTTGTTACCAAACCCGACCGGAACATCGACCTTGTCGAATTCCCTTCGGACTACTCATCATAACGCATGCATCCGGTGGAACATTCCACGGGCGCGGTGGGCGTGGCGCTACCGGCGGTTGCGCTCCCGCAACTCACGCAGCGATTCGCGCTTGTCCTGCTGCTCACGCAGCGTTTGGCGCTTGTCATAATCCTTCTTGCCTCGGGCAATGGCGATTTCCACCTTGGCGCGGCCATCCAGGAAGTACAACTGGAGCGGCACCACGGTGAAGCCGGACTCGCGGATCTTCTGCGAGATTTTGTCCAGTTCATCGCGATGAAGCAAGAGCTTACGACGCCGGCGCGCGGCGTGGTTGGTCCAGCTCCCTTGGTGATACTCAGGGATATGGATACCTTCCATCCACAACTCGTCGTTGTAGAAGGTGCAGAAGCCGTCCACCATGGAGGCATGGCCTTCACGAAGGGACTTCACTTCTGTTCCCATGAGGGCGATGCCGGCCTCATAGGTGTCCAGGACATGGTAGTTATGCCGGGCCTTCCGATTGGTGGCCACTACCTTACGGCCACTTTCCTTGGGCACGGTAGAACTCCTTGTTAGATGCGGATTTCAACTAGTGTACGCCAGTGCCGGGGGCCTCCCGAGCACTGCCCCACACACTAGAGGAGGTTCATGGGATCCACAGCGGAACCGTTCAACCACGTTTCGAAGTGCGCATGGCAACCGGTCGAGTTACCGGTGCTTCCCGAGTAGGCGATCAGTTGGCCGGCAGAAACGCGTTGGCCGTTCGACACCACAATGCTGCTGTTGTGGTAGTAGATGGTGGTCAGCGAATTGCCCTGGACTACGCCATGGGACAGCTTCACACGCCATCCACCGCCGTCGGCTGAGTTCCATCCTGAGTTGAAGACCTCGCCTGCAGCCGCCGCGTAGACCGGAGTGCCACATGCCGCGCCAAAGTCGATGCCGGTGTGCATGTAGCCACCCGTACCGTAGAAGTCGATGGTACCCGGGGGCGTTGCGCGCCAGCCGAATCCGGAGGTGATGGGAACATAACTGGCAAAGGGGTGACGCAGTCCGAAGGCGGACGGCGATCCTGCTGCCGGTGGAACGTACGGCTGCTCTGGTGGGGCCGGACGGCCTTGGGCCGCTGCTGCGGCTGCGGCCGCTGCGGCAGCCTCTTCAGCAAGACGGCGCTGCTCCGCTTCCCAGGCTTCCCTGAGTTTCCGGTCGCGCTCTACGATTTCAGCGGCCACGGTGTTCTGCTCAGCCTTGACGCGGGCCAGATTGGCTTCGATACCCGGTTTGGCAGCCTGAAGCTGCCCATTCAGGCGCGTGGTGTCTTCAATGAGCTTGTCGACTTCGGCTTTCTTGTTCGCAGCCTCGTCCCTTGCCGATTTCTCCCGGTCAAGCGCAGCGTCTGCTTTTGCTTTGAGATCTTGGATCTCTTCTTCGACGGCTACCAGCCGTGCCTGGGAATTCACGTTCGTGGCGTTCTGCTGGGTCAGCTTGGTCATGGCGGCGTTCTGGCTGCGCATGGCCTGGTCAGCCAAGTCCATGGACTCGGTCAGGTTGCCGGACTCACTGGACCCGAACAGAAGGGCGATGTTGGTGGGAACACCACCGGACTTGTAAGCCTGGGAGGCGATCTGACCGATCAGTTTCTTGGTATCAGTGATCTTCTGTTTATCACTTTCCAACTGCTCGGTGATCTTGGCCTTGTTTTGCTGGGCAAGTTCAACCCTGGCCGCCAGAGCTTCAACTTCCTTGACCGCACTCGCCACCCGGCCCTGCGCCTCAAGCAGCGCCTGCTGGGCTCCGGGAAGGCGGCCCTGGTAGATCACCAGGTCGCCGGCAGCCTTGGCGATGTTGGCATCGACAAACTCCAGGGATGCCTGAACCCTGGCGGCTTCAGCTTCAAGTGCGGCCTGCTGGTCTTCAAGGTTGTCGGCCTGGGCAGCGGGCGCGCCCGACAGGAGGCTGACAGCCAGACCCACAGCAAGCACGGCACCCATGATCCGAGCATTGCCCGACGCAAAGCGCCGGCGCAGGGAGATCGGGTCCAACGCGGTCATCAGGAGTCCTTTTCGGTTGTCAGCATGAAGGGTGATCGGGCTTGGGCGGTCATCGCTAGACCTTCAAATACTTGCGGAGGGTCAATAGCGAGGATATCCCAGCCAAACCCGCACCCAAGGCAATCAGCACGGGCGCGATCACCAGCACCTGGGTGGAGGAAATAAAGGGGGTGTTGAGGAACTGTGTCGACAGCTCACCATTAAGCCAGAAGTGCGCCATCAACCAGAGCGTGACCGAGGCTAGGACTGCCCCCACAACGGCAGCGATAACACCCTCCAGGATGAACGGGAGTTGGATGACTGTTTTGGATGCTCCAACGAGCCGCATGATCCCGGTTTCCCGGCGTCGGCTGAAGGCAGAAAGCCGGATGGTGGTGGTAATGAGAAGCACTGCGCAGAAGATCATGACCACGGCTACGCCCATCGCAGCAACCGACGCACCGTTCATCCAGGAGAAGATGCGCTCCAAAACCTGCCGCTGGTCGCTGACCGTCTCGACTCCCGGCTGGGAGGAGAACGTCTCGCTGATGATCTGGTACTTTTCCGGATTCTTCATGTTGATCCGGAAGGAAGCCGGCAGCTGGTCCTCGGACACCGAATCCACAATCGGTGAATTGGAGAACTGTTCCTTAAAGTGCGTGTAAGCCTCAGCCTGGGATTCGAACTGGAAATCGTTGATGTATTGCTTGACCGCCGGCGACTCAAGCATGGCCTGCAGGTTTTCCTGCTGCTCCTGGGTGGCCGGACCCGAAGCGCAGCCCACCGCCGTCGAACCGTCGTTGCAAAGGAAGACCGCCACCTGGACTTTGTCGTACCAGTAGCCCTTCATCTGGTTGATCTGCATCTGCAGCATGCCGGCCGCACCGACGAATGTCAGGGAAACGAACGTTACCAGGACCACTGAAATGACCATGGAAAGGTTCCGGCGCAAGCCACTGCCGATTTCCCCCAGGATGAACAGGAGCCTCACAGCTGCGCCCCCTGTGCACGGTTGAGTTCCTCGCCGCTGGCATCCCGCAGGCGGCGCGATTCGCCAACCACCGGAATCATCGAGGTGTAGAGCGCCTTGGCTTCGTCTCGAATGACCTTGCCGTTCTTGAGCTCCACCACCCGGCGGCGCATTTCATTGACGATGTCGTCGTCGTGGGTTGCCATGACTACTGTGGTGCCGTTCTGGTTGATCTTGTCCAGGACTCCCATGATTCCCATCGAGGTGATGGGGTCCAGGTTGCCGGTCGGTTCGTCAGCCAGCAGGATGCCGGGACGGTTTACGACGGCGCGGGCGATGGCCACACGTTGCTGCTCGCCACCTGAAAGTTCGTGGGGCATGCGCCGCTCCTTGCCCTCCAGGCCAACAGTCTTCAGGACCTCAGGAACGGTTTCGCGGATTATTGAACGGCTCTTGCCAATCACCTGCATCGCGAAGGCAACGTTGGCGAAGACATTCTTCTGCGGGAGCAGGCGGAAGTCCTGGAACACCACGCCGATGCCGCGACGAAGCTTGGGTACACGCCAGCTCGAAATGTTGGCAACGTTCTGCCCGGCAACATACACAGACCCGGACGAGGCTTTGTCTTCCTTCAGGATCAAGCGAAGAAAAGTGGACTTGCCTGAGCCCGAAGCACCTACGAGGAAGGTGAATTCGCCGCGGTTGATCTCAAGGCTGACAGAGTCGAGCGCCGGTCGGGCATTCTGCTCGTAGACCTTGGTGACATTCTCAAATCTGATCATGGCCCTTTAGAACCCCGCCGGACATGACATAGTCGCCCAGTCCAACAGCCGGAGCGCGGGCTTTCGATGGGGGAAGTGAGAGCACCGGCCACTCGACTATACGCACGGGCAGCCCGGATTTACCGGGCTTTGGAGGGTGTGTCGCGGAATCCAGAGCGTTGGCGCGAACCGGACTCCGCCCTTCTCCGTCCTAGCCGGCTGCCGCGTTGCGGTTGCCTGTACGCCAACGGATGCCGGCGTCAATGAAGTCATCGATGTCGCCGTCCAGGACTGCTGAGGTGTTGCCTACTTCATGTTCCGTTCGCAGATCTTTGACCATCTGGTACGGGTTGAGGACGTAGGAGCGCATCTGGTCACCCCAGGACGCCTTGACGTCTCCGGCCAAGGCCTTCTTTTCCGCGTCCTCCTGTTCCTTCTTGACCAGCAGCAATCGGGACTGAAGCACGCGCATGGCAGCGGCACGGTTCTGAAGCTGTGACTTTTCGTTCTGCATCGAGACCACAATGCCCGTGGGGATGTGAGTCAACCGCACTGCCGAGTCGGTGGTGTTGACCGACTGGCCTCCGGGCCCCGAGGAACGGAAGACGTCAACACGAATTTCGTTATCCGGAATTTCGATGGAGTCCGTCTGTTCGATCAACGGAATAACTTCCACTGCCGCAAAGGACGTCTGTCGGCGGCCTTGGTTGTCGAAGGGGCTGATGCGGACCAACCGGTGTGTTCCTGCTTCGACGCTCAACGTGCCGAACGCGTACGGCGCCTTGACCTCAAACGTGGCGGATTTCAGTCCCGCCTCCTCGGCATAGGACGTATCCATCACGGTGGTGGGGTACCCGTGGCGTTCTGCCCAGCGCAGGTACATCCGCATCAGCATCTCGGCGAAATCTGCCGCGTCAACTCCACCGGCACCCGCACGGATGGTAACCACCGCTTCGCGTTCGTCGTACTCGCCTGCCAACAGCGTGGTGATTTCGAGTTCCGCCAGAGCCTTGCGAATGGACGCCAACTCCTTGGCAGCCTCCGCCATGGAGTCTTCGTCGCCCTCGTCCTGGCCGAGTTCCACCAGGACTTCAAGGTCGTCGATCCGGGAGTCCAGCTTGGAAAGACGCTCAACTTCGGACTGCCGGTGTGACAACCGCGAAGTTATCACCTGGGCAGAAGCCGGGTCATCCCAAAGGTCCGGGGCTCCGGCTTGCTCGCTCAGTTCAGCGATCTCAGCCTTTAGTGCATCAACATCGGTAACGTTCTCGATGGAGCTGTAAGTTGCGCGAAGTGCGCGGATTTCTGCGGGAAAATCTATCTCAGCCATGGTCCTCCCAGCGTACGCTATCCGTCACGCTCCCCCGACGGCTCCGTTCTTTCCTGCCGGACCATGACCCGGACCGTTACTGCGTTAAAGATGAGCGGGCGACCGATCGGGCCTCAACCAGGATCCCGTCCGGCAGGAGGAAGCTGATGACCGGAGGATGGGCCACAGCGGTAAGGACCACTACGGCTGTGCCGCCGGGCTCGCTGCCAGTGCCGGCCGCCAGGGCAAGGCGGTCATGATGGGAAGAGGCGCCAGTGCCGGAGAGGTAGGAGGCTGCCCCGGACCGCACGCGCTCATCCACCAACGACGGTTCAGGGCGGCTCCCGGCCCCTATATCCCCCACCATGAAGGAGTCGGCAGCGGCAAGCGCTGCTCCGTCCGCCAGCGACAACAGTTTCTTGTGCTCCAAATAGACCGCCGAGACGGCCATGACCACTGTTGCCAGAAGGAGCGCAAGCACAACGAAGCCAATAATGAGAACGGCGATCTGGCCGTCTTCGCGGGTTTTTCCGTTGAGCAGCGTCGTCACAGGAAGCGCCCCACTGCTTGAGTGGCCGATGCACTCAACCTGGCGGCACTCAAGCCCACTGTGTCTCCAAAGGGCATCAGGGGCAAGGGAACATCGAGGGTGACCGTCACCGTCACCTTTGCTCCAGCCGACAGACAGTCCGCTCTGTCACACGACACCTTAACCCTGGCGTTGTCCGGGGTATGCCCGTAGTCCCCCAGGGCAAGGAAGACTGCCCGTTCCGCCGCCGCCCCGGCATCGGCAAGCTCATCCCGCGCCACAAACACCTTCGCGGCTTGGTCGGCGGCCCCGACCACCGCAAAAGACCCCCCTTGGATCTGTCCCACCGTCACCACGAAACAGACCACGGGAACCATGAGCAGTACAGCCAGGAACGTAAATTCCACTACGGCACTTCCCTGTTCGCCCCCAAGCGCCCCCGCGCCTGGCCCGAACCTCCTGGCGGGCACCCCGACTCGATCCCCGGCGGGCACCCCAAAGGAACCGTCAGCGGGCACCCCGGCCGGCCCGGCAGAGAGGCATAGTGCCTGGTGCATCCTTTGCCTGAAGGCTTTGAGCAGGTTCAGGCGTGGCTCAGTGTGCTGCATGACCCTTCACCTCCAGCAAGCCACGGGGACCAACCAGCCCGACAACCGGCAAGGGCGCCGTCACCGTCACCTCCAAGGTGCGGGCTCCGTCCACCATGACGTCGCTGCAAACGATGTCCCCGGAAAAGTCACTGTTCAAGGCGGAGCGAATCAACTCCGCGGTCCGTGCCCGTGCATCTGCCGGTGTCCGATCCGCCAAGGCCCCGTAACGCGCACCGGAGGCCGCGGCATCAATCAGGGTGTTGCGGACGTGCAACACCAAGGTGAGCTGGATGATCGCCATGAAGAACAGCGTCAACAGCGCGCCGACCAAGACAAAGTCGACAACGGCGGACCCGCACTCATCGGAGGCGTTCCGCCGTTGCTTTATCCGAAGCCCTGGAACAACGGCGGTGTCCGGCCGCACTCCTACTGGCCCACTTTCTCAATCGCCTGATCGAACAAGCCCTCCAAAGCAGGAGCAGCCAGGGCAAGAAGGCCAGCGACCAGGACAGCCGACATCAGAGTAATCATGACCCAGCCAGGCACATCCCCTCGATCCCGGTCCTCGGCACAGGACAGTCCCCTGAACGCGACCGCCATAACCCACGAGCTGCTGACGACGCTCAGGAAGGAGGTGGCGGACAGTCTTCTTGTAATGCGGTTCATTGTTCTCCCCAGGATGAATGGATCGGCGGACGGATATGGCGTGAAGTGATGCGGTGGATTCGGTGGACCGTGCTGCATCCATGGACTGGACTGCCTCGACGGATAAAACCTGGGCGTTCTTGACGGCTGGCTTACAGGCTGATTTCCAGCGCAGCCATGGCCGGGAAGGCAGCGAAGACGACTGTCAGCGGGAGCACCCCGAAAACGAGGGGAACCGTAATCGTTTACTGCTAGCGTTTCTGGCATGAGCCAAATAGCGATCTATGTGCGGCAGTCCCAAGACAAGACAGGCCAGGAGGCTGCCGTGGAGCGCCAAGAAGCGTCCTGCCGCAAGATCGCCGAAGCCAAGGGCTGGGATGAACTCGCGCTGTATCGGGACAACGACAAAAGCGCCTCCAACGGCAAGGAGCGACCCGAGTTCGAGCGCCTCCTACGGGACATTGAGGTCGGCCTCGTTTCGGCCGTGGTGGTGTGGCACCTAGACCGGCTCACCAGGACCATCCGCGACCTAACCCGAGTCATTGAAGCCGGGAAAGCCCACCGTGTGAACATCGCGTCGGTCCACGGCGTCTCCCTTGACTTGGGCGACCCCACCGGCGTTGCCGTTGCCACCATCCTGACTGCCATCGCCGCCATGGAGGTGCAGCACAAAGGCAACCGCCAGCGGGAGGCAAACCGGCAACGCGCCGTCGCTGGAAAGGCATTCTGGACGCGGCGCCCCTTTGGGTATGACCGTGGTCCCGAGGGCGTGTACATCGTCGAGGAAGAGGCAGAACTGATCCGTGCAGCCGCGGAGCGAGTCCTAGAGGGCTCCACCATCGCCGCCATCGCCCGCGCCTGGAACGATGCTGGGCTCCGGACTACTGCTATCCGGAAGGAGACGGAGGGTCGGGCTGCGACCGACGGGGGCTTATGGGGCGTTACCCAAGTACGGCGGGTCCTGCTGAATCCCCGCTACGCGGGCAAGCGCCTATACAACGGGGAAGAGATGGAAAGCGATGGACTGTGGGAGCCCATCCTCAGTGAGGAAACGCACCGTGCACTTGAGGAACGCCTGACTGATCCCCGGCGCAAGACCGCGCCGGATGATCTAAACACCAAGTACCTGCTTTCCGGGATCTGCGTCTGCGGCAAATGCGGCAAGAAGATGTTTGCTTCCCCCGTGAAGTCCAAAGGCAAGGAGTGGATGGTCTATCGCTGCTTCGGAGGCTACTGCATGACGCGGCGGCTGGACCTCGTCGATGAGATCGTGGAGAAACGCACCTTGGAGCTTCTGTCCCGCCCTGATGCGGCAGGACGCCTTTCGGGCAGCCAAGACGCTGCCGCCCTTAGAAGGGAGGCGGTCGAGCTGCGCGGGCGGCGGGATGCGCTTGCGTCGATGCTGGCGGAAGGCCTGCTGGCTCCGGCGGCCGTGCGGGAGCAGGCGGGCAAGATTGGAGCAAGGCTCCGAGGGGTAGAGGATGCCCTCGATTCGATGGATGGGCTGAACCCAGCGGCCGCTATGGCTGGAGCGGATGATGCCATCAGCGAGTGGTTCAGCGCATCACTGGGCAAGCAACGCCAGGTCATCAGAGGGCTGTGGAACATCACCGTCCTACCGGCCGGGAAGGGTGTTAGGTTTTCTCCAGACCAGGTACAGATGACACCGGCGGAAGGTTGGAACTGATGAGCGTCCATTCGATCACTGTCGTGTGCCGCGATCCTCGGCATCCCAAGGGGCAGCAGAAGCTTCTCACGCTCCAATGCGTGCGGCCCGACCGACCTGGCTATGTTCAGGAGGACGAATGGGCCTGGTCGCCGAAGCCAACCCATACCCGGTCATCCATTCCGGGCCGCAACCAAGCCAGCCACGGTTACGACGACTGGTGGAAGGAAGCCATGAAGGACCCCGACTTCCTGCCCAATCCCCCGAAGCACGGCGACGGATCGGCGGGGATCAAGACCGTCTTCGAATGCACGCGATGTGGGAGTGCCTTCGCAGCGTCAAACAAGGAGAAGCTGGACGCCGTCCTGACTAAGTGCTGGGAGAACAATCTCGCAGAAATACCGTTGGACTTTCTCCGACGTGCTTATAATCCCTAGTAGCTAGGTCCTTCTAGGACCCCCAGCTGAGTCGGTCAGGCTCCATACCTGACCACGCCAGACCCTTGAGCAAAGGGCACGATTTTTACGTGCCCTGGAGGCTCAAATGTCTTGGAACCCTGAACTGTCTTGGACGCGCGAACGCGCTCGGCTTGCTGCCCTTCATCGTTCCCGCCAACCAGATGACCCAGAACTGCAGGATGCTCGGCAACGGCTAAAGGCAGCGCTCCTTGAGGATCACATCAGGAAAGCGGTTGAATCCTACCCGCCGCTAACCTCAGAGCAGCTGGACTTCATTTCGGCGGCCTTGCACCAACACTCACGTTCGGGCGGCGACGCGGCATGACCCCGGACATAGAAAACCCCCCGGCAGGCACCGAGGGGTCCTCTCCAAGCGGAACACCATCCATCCTCAGTATAAATGTCCGGCCTCTAACCAGGGCGGACCTTTCCGCTGAGGAGCACGCGCTCCGCACCGAGCTGTTGAGGAAAGCCATTGCAACGTTCCGGGAATCGGGGCAGGAGCTAGACGACGTTGCCCTGGCCGCCCTGGAGGCCACAGTCATAGCTAAGATCGCCGAAGCCCGCCAGCACATACCACTTAGCCCAGTCATGGCAGCCTCGCTGAAGCAACTCCCGAGCCTGCACTACCAAGTGGACTACGGCGACCTTAACCAGCAGGCCTTCCAAGCCTTGGTGGACAAGGAGTACCGCACCCTCTTGGCCCGGGACACAGCCCGCCGGCAGATTGAGTCGGCACAGCGCACGGACCTGGAGCCCAAGCCGCCAGTCCGGCTCGACAAGCTTCTACTCCAGCCGGACGAGGACCCCGAATACCGTATCGACGGCCTGCACCCCACCGGCGGACGGGTCATGCTGCTCGCCATGCGGAAAACAGGGAAGTCCACGCTGGTCGGCAACCTAGCCCGCTGCCTGGTCGATGACTACCCGCTGTTCGGCAGGTTCCGCGTCGAGCCGGTGGAGCGCCTCCTAATCATCGACAACGAACTGGACGAGAGAACCTCCAAGCGCTGGCTGCGGGACCAAGGCATCAAGAACACCCACCGGGTCGATGTCCTGCATCTTCGCGGCCAAACCGGCACGTTCAACATCCTCGACCCCGTCATCCGCTCCCAATGGGCCCGGCGTTGCGAAGGCGTGGACTTGGCCTTTTTCGACTGCCTCCGCCCCATTTTGGATGCCTTGGGCCTGTCGGAGGACAAGGACGCGGGCCGCTTCCTCGTGGCCTTCGACGCCTTCCTGGCCGAGGCAGGGATCGGAGAAGCCGTAGTCGTCCACCACATGGGCCACAGCGGCGAACGTGCCCGCGGTGACTCCCGCATCCAGGACTGGCCCGACGCCATCTGGAAGCTCGTGGCCGAGGACCCGGAGGACCACAGCAGCCCCCGCTTCTTCTCCGCCTATGGCAGGGATGTGAACGTGCCCGAGTTCCAGTTGGACTTCGAGTCCACGACCCGGCACCTCACCCACGCCGGTGGCTCCCGCAAGGACGGGAAAATCGGCAACCACCTCGAAGCCGTTATCGACTTCGTCATCCTCCACCCAGGCGTTTCCAGAAGCGGGATCAAGGAGCAGCTGCGCGGCGACGACAAAGTGATCGCCAGTGCCGTCGACAGAGCCGTAGAGCTCGGACGGCTTGAGGAACGCCCCCGGCTGGGAAGGGGCGGCGGCAAAGCTTACTTCCCCGCTCCTGAGCCCAAACCCGGAACCCCGGTGACCCCGGTGAACCCGGTGAACCCCAGTGCACCCATGTTCTGAACTCAGGTAACCCCGGTTATAAACCGGGGTTCCTGTTCAGGTACCTGCGAAGGAGAAACCCAATGAACACCGACACCCAAGTTCAAGCAGTACTCGACTACCAACCCGACCTGCACATCTGGGGCAACGGCGACCCCGGCTTCCCCGAGTTCGAATTCCACGCCGCCCGCAACGAGCTGCTCAAGCCCTCCACCCTCCTCGGAATCCAAGCCACCACCCTGTGGTGCAACCGCCACCTGGTCTCATCCCGGCCGAACAAAAGCCGCGACCGCTCCACCTACTACTGGAAGCACGTCTACGAACGGCACACCAACGGCATCTACATCCCCAACGGAGCCTTCGCCGTCGCAGCAGCCCTGGCAGGGCTACCCATGGACTGGTCCGAATACAACCCCACCATCCACGCCCGCGAATCCCGCCACCACCCCATCGAGGGACGACGTGACTAATCCCCGCCAGCTCAAGGACATTGCAGCCAGTTTGCCTGAGTTCACCGCCCTGATGAACGCTCAAGTCCGAGCCACGCTGCCGTGCAAAGGCGGCACGGAATGGATGGCGGAAGACCAACGCATCCAGCAACGGGCCGCCGAGCTGTGCCGCCCCTGTACCCTCTTGGCGGTGTGCCGCACCTACGCCATCGCCGCCGGTGAACGGTCCGGCGTCTGGGGAGGCACAACAGCTAAGGACCGCAAGCGACTCCGACGGAAAACGGCAGCATGACGCCGACCAACGGAGGGGGCGTCTGCGTCGCGGAAACGGATCGCCGGAAGCGCGCCGGGGTCCGGCCGCTTCCAGCCTTTCAAAATTCACAACCCCCCTTGAAGCTTCAACTATCAATGGCAACGCACTAGGAGACTCTTATGGCAACTAAAAATGATTTTGAGGTTCACCGCACAGCACTTGCATTGGTCCAAGCCAACAGGGCCAACGACGAAGCAGGCATCATTGCCGTCCTCAGCATGGTCAAAGAGTCAGATATCGGAGAGTTCGTGGTGGCGCTCACTGAGCTCGTCTCCGAGGCCTTCAACACGGCCCCCTCCGCGGGCTGGGAGGCGTTCGTTTCACACTACTCGGCGGCGATCGACACAGCTGAGTCCCAGATCTAACGGCTGCCGCTGCCTCCCAAAGTTCAGGGAGGCAGCGGCAGCCCAATTCTGTTCGAAAACGCCCACATAAGTACCGGAAGTACTGGAGGGTAGAAGCAGGGCCATCGCCACAGCCGACTACAAGGAGCTGTGCCATGACACCCCAAGAAAGACTCATCGAACTTGTCGCAGAGGGCGAAGCGCTACGACGCAAAGCCATTGACGCTCCGGACACTTTCACCGAAGCCGACGCTGACAGGGCGACGGCTGTCGCCAAGGAGCACGCCACCACTAGCGCCTTGGTCCATCACCAAAAGACCACAAGCGAAGCCCTCGCCCAAGCTGGCGCAGGGACCCCTACACAATCCTCAAGCGTCGGCTCGTCCGGCCTCTTTGAAGTTGACGCTGGCAGCGGCCGAACCAAGTTCTCGGGACGCGGCGGCGTTCCCCTCGCCCAAGGAGACAAAACCAAGGCGTACGCCGACCAAATCATGAGGGCGTTCGCAAGCGCGGCCCCCGCCATCGGCGGACCGGCCGTGCACAAGGCTCTCGTCCCCTCCGGAAACATCACCGCCGACTTCGATGGCCGCGTCATCCACGACCCCGCCGCCACCTTCAGCATCTTGGAGGCCGTGAACCGCCGCGAAGTCAGCTCAGCCGCAGGAACCTACCTGCGGCAAACACAGCGCGTAAACAACGCCGCCCCCGTGGTGCCCGGAGAGCTGAAGCCAATCTCGCAGTACGGGCTGGAACCAGCAACGTGGCAGATCGCCACCATTGCGCACCTGTCCGAGCCCATCAAGCTGCAGTGGCTGGACGACTACCCGGCGCTGGAGCAGTTCCTCGGTCAGGAACTGGCATACGGCGTGGATGAGGCCATCGCGGACTTCATCCTCAACGGCGGCACCGCTGAGGATGGCAGCACCGTCTCTGGCATCCTCAACACCAGCGGCGTCGTGCAAACCCCCTTCACCACGAACAGGCTCCTGACCCTCCGCCGGGCGATCGGAGAGCTGGATGTCCAGGGCGTCACCCCAACCGGCATCGTCCTGAACCCGACCGACTGGGAATCCATCGAAACGCTGACCACCACAACCGGAGAATTCCTGCTTCCGCTGGCGCCCCAGAATTCCGTCGAACGGCGCCTCTGGAACACCCCAGTTACTTTGGCGGCAGCCATGCCCGCTGGGGAAGCCATCATCGGAGACCTCTCCACCGTGTCCCTGCTGTACCGGAACTCGCAGCGGATCGAGTGGAACCCATACATGGGAGATACTGCCACTGATGGCACCCCCGCCATCAGAGATCTTTTCCGCCGTAACGAGGTTGTATTCCGAGCCGAAATCCGTATCGGCCTGGAAATCCTCTCCACAAAGACGCTCCGTATCGCGGACCTTACTGCATAGATTCAGCTGTTGTGCAGGTCCGTATCACCGGCAGGGGCAGAGTATATGCCCCTGCCGGTCCGAAGGGATTCTTGGGCTTGAGCTGGTGAAATGACTCCGGAGATTACCGCCTTGAGAAGCAGGAAGATTTGGCGCGTGTCTATGACCAAGCCGTCATCCTCAGCGAAGTCCTGCACGTCTTCTGGACTTGCACCCAACGGAATAGGTCGCTCATCAGGGGACTTCCCAAATTGAGCGTTCACGATGTACCACTGCGCGTCCGGGCTTCGGCTCTCCTTCTTGGTAAAGAAGCCAACGGCCTTAGCCAGCTGACGAAGGTCACCGGCCTTCGCTCCGCCTTTGGCATATCCTTTGACCTCGGCGAGTGCGATCCAACCTGGCGTTGATGGAATGGAGATTTGGAGATCTTCCCGTTTCGCTGCGCTGTTAGCCTCGGCTATTGCGTCGGAGTCGACAACTTTGAACCCTATGCGCTCCAGGGCAGCTGTCACGGCCGCAACCAGCTCATCTCCCTGAGACGTCAGGAGGCGACGCTCATTCCGTTCAGCTAGTTGAGCCGTAAGATCAGCCTTCAGTTGGAGATCTAATTTGTCCTGTTCCCGATCTCGGAGCAGTTTTTCGGTCTCAGCCTCATAAGCGGTGATAGCTGCCGCAGCGTCCACCTCGTCGGCTGTGAGCCACCGTTCGGTAAGGGCTTGGCCGACTGCCGGATGCTCGTCAGGGTACTCTTCCCGCCAGTGGGCAAGTGCTGCTCGAAGCCATTGGGGCTTGGCTGTTGTGGTTGTGGCTAACATCCACCACTGGGAGCCTGCCGGGTTTCGAAGGATACCCGCAAGGGGGTTACCATCTGTTTCCTGAACCAAGGCCTCAAAGTACTGCCGGCCACTCGCTGGCACCCCAATTACAGAGTAGGAGCCCCCCGGCGTCACATGGCGAAGTAGCTCTTGGTTGCACAAATGCTCTAGCCCTAACGCACGCGCAGATTGTCCGACTTCGAATCTGGCCGCCTGGTCTCCCCCCCGCAGGGAGAAATGACCGCCGTTGTAGTGCACATCCGTGTAGGTAGTCTGTTCGCCAGATGCAGTCTCGCCGAATTGCAGCACCTTCAGATGCTTCGCGAGCGGGATTTTATAGTCAGGCTCTCCCTCCACCACCAAGATGGTGTAGTCCGCCTGACGGACCTCCACGAGACTTTCTATGTAGTTAACGGTCGCCCCGAGGGAATTAAGTTCTTTCCACAGAGGGCTATCTACCTCGATGTTTTTGGCGATGATCCAGGGTAACGGCCTCGGATCAAGTGCAGACGCTATGACGCTCACCACGGTTGACTCATTTCCTTCTTCGCTGCCCGCCCAACATCGTTCACAGGAGGCCGCACCTATTCGCTGCGGTGAAGAGGTCGGCCTGGAAGTGGTCGAGCGTTGCGCGGGTATACATTCCCTCGATGGCCCTGTTTCGCCACAATCTGTGTATCCGGGCCAGGTCCGAGCGCCGCCGTATCCAGCCGATTCCGTCAATTACGGCCATCACGTACTGATTGGGGCGCCGAGCAGCGGCCATAGCCTCTATCTCCCGGACCGCGTCGGAGAGTTTACTTCCGGTGGAATCGAAACCCTTTGCAGCTACCACGATTTCCGCATCCGCACCTGCTCCGGGGATGGCCAGGTCGTATGGGGCCTCGACGCCGTTGGCACCAATGAACGTTCCGCGCAGGACATATGGGAGGCCGAGCGTTTTGGCTATCTCCTCTATTTCGTCCTCAAGATTTCGGCCTGCCACCGTTGCCCTTTTGGCAACAGCGCGCGACCCAGCCCTTGCCACAAGCACATCGCCGAAGTCGTACTCTCGCTGAAGCTGTGCATGTAGCTGAGCGACGAGGCCGAAGCTTTCGTCCAGATACGCGATCAGGTCTTGCGGCCGTTCACGGGTCAACACGGTATATCCCGAAGTCCCCAGCTTGTGACGAAGGTTGTTCAGGAGCTTTTCCTTCGAGAGGCCGAGAGCGAGGCCGAGCGTCTCGACATGGCGTGGCCTAGTACTGATCCAGTCCGTAAGGCTCTCCTGCGAAATTACCCTCAGCTCAGCGAGTTCTGCCGCCGCCAGCTTTATATTTATGCCCTCGGGGGATTCCCGTGTGGGAATAGGGTGCGCGGATTGCGACCCCAGTGTTGCCATGTAGTCGTCAAGGGACGGGATTTGTGCCGCCACAGGTCAGTCCGTCCCGATGATGATGTACTCAACGACGTTGCGCCGGTTGGCAGTGGCGTGAGTTCCGAAATGATAGGTGTGGGGGATTTCCCGGACCTCGACGTTGGACTTGACGTCGCTCAGCATTTCTTTGAGCCGGTCCTCGCCGGGAAGGGCATTAGATGAGTACGAAAGCACGATTGCCCCGGAGTCCTTGAAACGGTCGAAGGTGGCTTCAAGCGCACCTTCAATGGTTCGCTTGTTGGCGAAGAGCGAATGCCGCTTGGGGATCTTCTTCGTCTTAGTCCAACTCATGATCTCCCGGCCAGCCCAGTAGTCAGACAGCCCCTCCAGGAAGTGGTAGCGCTTCGTGTAGTCAGCATCGTCAGTGGGTGGTGCGTACGGAGGGTCAAGGTAGACCACATCGAACGAAGGAACTGGCACATCGCAGACATCCCCGGTGTAGGCAACCTTGCTGCCATCGCTTGAGAAGACCGCCGCGTTGTATTCCGCGGCGCGTTCCTGGAAATGCTGACGAAGAGGCAGCCGCAGGTCGCGGCGACCATCATTGTAGTGCTCCAGGTCACCCGAAATTGTAAACACACCCCGCGGCTGCTTCCGCGCCGCAGAAAGAATTAGGGCAGCCAGGGCGATGTCGCGTTCCGGACCAGTCATTGTTTCAATGTGGGACCAGGCAGAGTCCAGAAACTGGCGGTCATCAGCGGTGAAGAATACGTTCTCGAACGTCTTCTGAATGAAGTCACGGTCGTCTGCAGCGGGCCCGCATATCCGGGCGATGCTGTCCTCCGACAAGTGCACATTGTCGTTAACGATGGCGGCCCGTGCGATGACGCTGGGAAAGGACAAGTGATCGTTGGACGCGACGGAGTAGCCAAGCTTCTTGGCTAGGTAGCCAACAAACCCGGAGCCGCTAAAGGCGTCAAGGAACGTCGAACCACCAACATCCTTGAAAGCCTGGGAGAGGTGAGGTGCGAGCTTGTACTTGGAGCCCATATAACGCAGCCGAGGAAAGTTTGCTGCAATCGCCTCGTCGGGCTGTCTCAGCGGGGTAGGGGAGGCGGCGACGGCCGAAGGCATTGTGGCTCCTGAAAATAAGTGTCCTGCGAGCGCGGCAGGCACTTGCCCTGCGAGTCCCCGCCCAGTTGTTGTTTAGCCTATCCCGACCGGCCGACAGAACCTTGCACCCTGGCTCCGACTGCAGTGACGGCGTTCCTCTTTCGAGTTGATAAGTTGTGCTGGTTGGGGGCAAGGTGCTCCTCATAAATGTAGGAGGCTCAATGTCGGTTATGGTGCTTTTCGGCAACGGTGGAGAAGCAGAATTTGTGGACAAAGGGAGTGTGGAGTATCACTACCTGCTGTCTGCTGCTGGGGTGCTGAGCGTCGTCGAGAACGACAACGACACGTGGCGCGTCGTCACCGAGTACTCCCCCGCGGGTTGGGTCAATGTCAACGGCACCCGCAGGACCGTTCCGCTTGCTGGGCTTCCCGGCTCTGATGGAAAGAAGCTTGAGGGTGCCCCTCGTGGCGCCAGGTTCCAGCAGAACTAGGTCTGCCGCTCGTCTTTGCTGAAGCATTGAACCACTCTGCGCGTCTGACGGCCAACGTTGCTGCCTGACGCGCAGAGTGTGCTTCTGCGTTAGAACAGCTAGCAGCTAACCATTGCGACCATCATGGCAATTTCTTTCCTGCCTGCGGACTCCATGAGCTCGCGTTTTGCGGCGTCGCGGACGTCCGCGGCCTGCGCCCGGAGGACATCGGCCAAGGGCGTCCCCCGTTCCACCGCGACCACCAGCCCGTCAAAAAACCTGACCAAGGGCGGCAGCTCCGACCTCATGGAGAACGCGTGGAGTGCCTCCGAAAGTGACTTGCCGGACCTGGCATCAGCGAGGACCAGACCAAACTCTGCAGAAAGTTCCCCACTGGAACTGCGGCTTACCCTGTCCATGGCGCCCATGGCGCTCTCGCCTGCAGCAACGGCGAGCGCCATCAACTCCGCGAGACTGGGAAATTCGGACAGCATCGCCGATTCCCGCTTTTTGATCCGTTGTCCCAGAACATAGTCACGGAGCATGTACCCCCCTGCTGCACCAGTGACGACACAAACAACAAGGAAAGCCGGGCTGAACTGCCCTGCGGCGGCGCTTATCACGACGACAAGTACCGCCACTACGAAACCTGCGCCGGCCCACAGGAGCTGCTCGGCCCGGAAGTCCAGGGTGGATTTGGAAGAGCCAGCACGCGCCAACCTCTTTCCCAGCGCCGCAGACCCGATATTGAACCGGGACATATACGTGATGGCGTCACCAATGATGGGACGCACTATCCTCTCCAGCGGGCCGAACGGTGTGAGGTTATAGGTTGGTGTGCGCAGGAGCCGGGATTCCAGGTTCCGTGACCTCAACTGGGCCTCTATACGGTCCGAAAAGGTGTTTCCGCGCATGAAGGGGAGCCGCACCAGGATCAGCCAGCAACCCGCCCCTAGAAGCAGCCCGTAGAGCACGGCGAACGCGGTGGTAGTGGTCATCGAAGCACCCGCCGATCCTCAGGCAACGCCCCAACCCGCAGCATCACCGAGTAGCTGACAACGGATACCAGCAGCCCACCGAGCAAGACCATGGCTCCTGTGGCCGAGTTGTAGGCCAGCATCGCTTCAGGCCGGCTGGCCATGACAACCAGGACCACCCAAGGCGCCGCTACCGCAAGCCGTGCTGCATTGATGGTCCATGACTGTCGGGCTTCAAGCTCACTTCGCGTGCGCGCGCTGTCTCTCAGGAACTCGGAAAGAGTGCCAAGCATCCGGCCGAGATCCGAACCACCAACCTCGCGGGTCATTCTGAGTGCCTCGATAATACGATCCGCCACAGGATCGGCCAGCCGTGCCTTCAGCCTGTTCAGGGCAGCCTCAAACTGTCCGCCGGATCTGTAGTCCGCCCCAAAGTCCAGGAACAGCATGCGAAGTTCTTCCGGTCCCTTGTACCCCAATTGGATCAGCGCTTCCGGCAGGGCGAGACCGGCACGTATGGCTGAGCGTAAGTGGTCCACGATGTCCGGCCACAGGAGTCGAAGTGCGGCCCGACGTTTGCGTGCCCGCCAACGGACCGCTGCGAAAGGAACCCACGAAGCAAAGAGGGAAAAGCAGGCTGCAACCGGAGGCGATCCCGTGACGACGTAGAACACCAGCAAGGCGAAGAGACCGAAGCCTGCGCACGTGAGAAGAAGGCCTCCACCCGTGACTTTCTCGATTCCGGCTGAGGTGAGCAGCAGCTCAAGGCGCCCGGGGCCTGTCTCCTTCACTTCTACCTGCGGTTGTACCCACGAGGACCACCAGATGAGGAACACCCCAAGGCCGCAGAGGATGCCAAGAAGGGGCGCCATCAGTTCAGCTCCAATAGGGCGGCGACGTCGAATCCTGCCCGGGCGAACTTCTCCGCGGCAGGCATGGAGTTGGCCCGTGGCAGCAGTTGCGCGCCGACCATGCCGAACACACCCGAGGATTCGATGATTCCGTTTTCGACCCTCCGTCCAAGGGAGAGGATCTCAGTCACCTGCCTCCTGCCCGTGGAGTGGCGGCTGCAGTGCACCACGAGGTCGATGCAGGATGCGACTGTGGGCACTACGAAAGCACTGGAAATATTTGCTCCTGCCAGAAGCGGGAGCGTGCAAATCTTGGTCACTGCGTCGTGTGCGGAATTCGCATGGACGGTGCACATGCCTGGCAAGCCGGAGTTAAGCGCAATCAGCATGTCGAGGCTCTCCGCTTCACGAACCTCCCCCACGACCAGCCTGTCCGGGCGCATCCTCAAGGCTTCCTTGACCAACCGCCGCAGCGGAATTTCGCCTCCTCCTTCCAGATTGGGTTGCCGGCACTGAAGTCCCACGACGTCGCGCAGCGGGAGTTGCAGTTCGAAGATCTCTTCCACCGTAATGACACGTTCACGGGAACCAATGTGTGCGGCAAGGCAGTTCAACATTGTGGTCTTCCCGGCCTGGGTGGCACCCGATACGAGGATATTGAGACCGCTGGCCACAGCTGCTCCAAGGAACCGGGCCGCCTGCGGCGTAAGGCTTCCCAGCTCGACCAAATGCTCCAGGCGGCTTGCCCGGGCAATGAACTTCCGAATGTTGACGGCCCAGTGCTTCCGGGTGATGTCCGGGATGGCGACGTGCAACCGCGAACCATCAGGAAGGGCGGCATCGACGAACGGCGATGAAAGATCCAGCCTGCGCCCCGAACTCTTGAGCATTCGTTCTACAAGGTCCCTGACCTGCTGCTCGGTAAGGCTGATGCCCGTCAGTTCCGATTCACCGTTGCGGGCAACATAGATTTCGTGCGGTGCATTGATCCAGACCTCTTCAATCGCGGCATCGTCCAGGAGTGGCTGCAATGGCCCGAAGCCTGCCACCGCATCGAAGATGTGCCGCCGGGCAGTCTCAAGGTGGCCGAGGGAAGGAAGGGGGCCCAAAAGCGCACGTTCGTCGTAGTCGTTCACTGCCGCTTCCACCAGAAGCCTGACATCCGAAGCCTGCTCGAGGGGATCCAATCCTCTGCGCCGGATGAGCTCCCTGACTTCTCCCTCGACGATCCTTACAGCATCCACTTCTTCCCCCACCGCCCACGAAGTTTGATAAACGAGAGGAACATCTCGCCTCATTCACGCTAAGGGAGCCCCCACACCCCTTCAACCCAGAGGAGCGGGCATGTGGATAACTGTGGATCAGCAGTCACGTCAGCAACCCAAATCCCACTAGTCACTCCAGTTTCAGGATGTTATGGTAAAGCCCGTTAGGAGCTGGCCTTTGGTCTCATGCGCAAGCGCCCGCCCCGGAGCTTGGCCGCAAGCCACCCCATGCGCCGCTGAGCCGCGGTACAGGGCCGGATATAAAGATGAAAAGACGTTCAAGTGACCCGTCCCGCCGGACTCCGCTGGCCCGGGTCGGCCTGGCGCTGACGATCGCCCTGGCAGCGGGCAGTTGCCTTGGATCTCCCGCCTGGGCGGAAACGACCGGACCACGCCCAGCTCCTCTACCGGAGACCCAGTCAGCAACCCCAGTGCCGGAACCAGCAGGTACCGGTGCCCCGGCACCATCCCCCGGCAGCCCGACTCCCGCGGAGACCCAGGTGCCCGGGCAGCAGCAGCCGTTGCCCGCCGTCGGGCCTTCACCTGCAACAGTGCCGCTGCCGGCAGCCGGGTCAACGAACGATTCCCAAGCGCAGCCGCCCTCAACGATGGCCATGCCCGGCAACGCCCCGAACGCTGAAGCGATGAAGGCGGCTATGCTGGCAGCCATCCCGGCGGGCGGCGCAGAAATGGGCCAACGGTCTCCCCGGGTGCTGGCAGCCAAGCAGGGCAAAGACGCTTCGGGAGCGTCGGGGTCACGGGCAGTAGGAGGCACAGTCAACGCCGCCGTCCCCTTGGCCGCCGATCCGGGCCATTGGCGGCCCACTATCGGCATTGCAGGACAGGATGTCAGTGCCCACCAAGGAAACGTGAACTGGCAAAGCCAGTGGAACCAAGGATCCCGTTGGGCGTACGTCAAGGCATCCGAAGGCAATTACTACCTCAACGAGAACTACACACAGCAGTACAACGGATCCCGCAATGTGGGCATGGTGCGGGGTGCCTATCACTTCGCCATCCCCAACTGGTCATCAGGTGCTGATCAAGCACGGTACTTCGTAGCGAACGGTGGTGGCTGGACGGCCGACGGGTACACCCTCCCGCCGGTCCTGGACATCGAATACAACCCCTATGCCGGGCGAACCATCAACGGGTTCTACTTCGGGAACACCTGCTATGACATGTCCAAGGCGCAGTTGGGGCAATGGGCAGCTGACTTTGGGAACACCGTAAAGGCCCTGACCGGCCGCTTCCCGGTCATCTACAGCACCACCGATTGGTGGAACACCTGCGTTGGCAACACGACGTTCGGCAGCTATCCACTGTGGATTGCTTCCTATTGGAACAATCCCACCAACTCACCCGGCTCCATGCCGGTCAGTTGGGGCAACTACACCATGTGGCAGTACAGCAGCACCGGCCCCTTCGAAGGCGATTCAAACATCTTCAACGGCAGCTACGACCAGCTGCGGACCTTTGCCCGCGGGGTTTCTTATCCTTCCAATCCGTCCATTAAGTCAGCCGCAGACATCCTGACCACCAGCGCGGCAGGACGTTTGGACGCTTTTCCGGCGAATGGGGCCGGCAGAATCACCGGCCCTGTGGCCATCGGCTCGGGATGGTCCGGCGCGAAGGCGCTCTACGTGGTGGACTGGAACCAGGACGGAGTCCAGGACATCCTCTCCCAGTGGTCCGACGGGACGCTGAAGGTCTTCCGGGGAGCTCCCGGGGGTTCTTTCTACGCGCCCATCCAAGTGGGTTCCGGCTGGCAGGAAATGTCCCTGACCGTAGGCTGGTGGAACGTCAAGGATGCCTATCCCGGAGTGATCGGCCAGGACTATCGGGGGAACCTGTACAGATACTCGAACAGTGGTGGCGGCGGACTCGGGAACGGTGTCCTGATAGGAACCGGGTTCAGCGGACACCAACTGAACCAGATCGACTTCGACGGCGACGGCAACCAGGACATTGTCACACGCACAACGGACGGCACCCTGCGGCTTTTCCGCTCCAACGGTGTGGGCAGCTTCATCAGCGAGCCGGGTCGGGTCATTGGTTCGGGCTGGGGTGGCATGACGGCAGTGAGCTCAGCAATCAACTTCAATGGAGCGGACTCGCAGGGACTCCACGCCCGGGCCTCGAACGGAGACCTCTACTATTACCCCGCCGGTTCCGGATCGTGGGGTAACCGCAGCCTTATCGGCGTGGGGTGGAACGATGCAAGCCTCATCAGCGGTGCAGCACTGGACGTGGAGTCCACCCTTGGGATTGACCAAGAGGACATCGTGGCAGTCCGCCCCGATGCCAATCTCTACCGCTACCCGGGAACCGGCACCACTGCATTGTTGCCCGAAGACCTCATTGGCACTGGCTGGGCGGGGTTGAAGGCGGGCTTCGTCACGGACTGGAACGGCGACGGCGCCTTGGACATCGTGGCGCAGTGGTCCGACGGGCGCTTGAACGTCTATCCCGGCAGGAACGGCAGCGGCTTTGGAGCCGCGATCTCACTGGGGAGCAACTGGAAAGACTGGACGCTGAGTGTCGGCACGTGGAAGAAAGCTGACGCACATCCCGGAATTGTGGGATATGACGCCACGGGCCGGTTGTACTACTTCAACAATCCCACCGGAAGAACCGTTTCCACCGGTGTATCCATTGGCGTCGGCTGGACGGGCCTGGAGATCACACAGGTGGACTTCGACAAGGATTCCAATGCCGACCTCCTCGTCAAAACGGGCACCGGCGATCTCAAGCTGTACCGATCCAACGGGTCCGGCAACTTTATCCAGGAATCCGCCGGCGTTGTGGGCACGGGCTGGAATGTAATGTCAGATTTTGCAGCGATCCGTGGTTTCGCAGGTGCCGGTTCGCTGGGCATCATCGGGAAGACCACCGTCGGGGACCTGCGATACTACCCCGTGGGCGCCAACAGGTCGTGGGGAACACCAACCAAGATTGGTACGGGCTGGAGCAACCTGACAATTCTGGCACCGGCTGCCAGGTAGCGGCCGGGGTCATAAAGTGATGGCGGGCCTGCCCAAGGATTCCTCGGGCGGGCCCGCCAACTTTCGCACACTTTAGGCAAGCAAGGCATTCATCGCATTGACAAGCGTCGTCTCCACACCATTGGTACCCGCTTTGAAATGAGCCAAATGTCCATACACCGTCATTGAGCCACCGGCAATTCCCGGGAAATCAGGCTCCCATCCACCCTCATAGCTGCCCAGCGGCATGAACGGTGGAAAGAATTCATTGCTTGGGATATAGCAGCATGATTCATTTGCATAACCTCCAACAATAATTCCGTTGTTCCCGCCATTCCTGCTCCGGAAGTAGGCTGCGTACCCGCTGACGAGCTCCCCACCAATCATGGCAATTTTTAATTGCGGGCTTCCGTTGAATTTCCATACCTGGAAGGGTGACGGCACAGCCGTTTCAATACTGTTGCTGTCGATCCGCCCGATCATGACCTGCGCATGGCGCTGGTACCACTGGGGTTGGCCGTTGGGGTTGGCGAGCCGGGCTACATAGGAAGCGCGGACTGCGGCCAGATTTCCTGCTGTTGGGGTGATATCCAGCGGCAACTGGACCTCCTGGTACCGCGTGACCATGGGGCCGCTCAGCGCACGCCCGGCCGATTGCATGTTTGAGTGCACCGTGGCACCCAACGCGTCCCCGTGCTGATCCCGTAGTTGCCAACTGCGGACTCCACCCGGGTCCTGGTCACCGGCCGGCCCCTGAACGAACATTGCAAAACAATTCGGGTTCCGGTTCTCAATATAATTGCAGGCACCTGCGGCGAAATCACCATCAAAAAGTGTCCGAAGCCCAGCGCTGATGGGGTGGCATCCATAGCTGAAAATCACTGCAGCCGGCGTACCATTGCCCCGCCTGGCCACCAGAATCGGCACGGCAGTCTCGGTGTATGGCAACCCAACCCGGTTGGCGGAAAAATTCTGGGTCGAAACTTTATAGTCGAAAGTCACCGCCGTTTCATCCGCATCCAGCGCTTCCTGGGCAAGGTTGACTATGGTGTCTTCAAGATCGGCACTGTAGGAACGCACCAAACCCAGGTCCGCGAGCCCATACGCCATGAAGGGGTGAAGGGTATCAATCAATGCGGGTCCATTATGCGTATGGGTTGCCTGGATCAGGATGTCGCTGCTGGACCACGAGGTAAGGTCAATGATCCTGTCACGGATCCTTTGATGCATGGCCCGCGGCAAAGCCAGGACGTCCAGGCTGATAATGATGTGGGGGTGGGCGTCTTCCCAGATAAGAATCGCCCGTGCATACAACGGCTCAAACGGTGAGCTGCTGGTGGCCTCGCGTCCACCGTCAGTTGAACCATATCCGGCCATGTAGGGATTGGTGCTCAGCGACGGCGTTATGTCAGCGCTTGCAGTTCCAATTCTGAACGCCATAAAAGATCACTCCTTGATTGTGCGCAACGGGTGATCTTTGTTTTCTCTGCAACAAAGTCCGTTTCCCGGATACGCTGAACAGCCAATACGTGAGACCACTTTCATTAGACCATGTGATCCCGCAATTTTGTGTGGTTGGAAGGGATGGATATCGGCCTCTATAAGTGGCGTCCCGGCCTTGTAAATCCTGCCGGGGGCCACCCATATTCAGCTTTGCAGGGGTACTGCCGTCTTCAGCCACCTGGTGAGCTGGGCGGCCTGCGGAGCCAACGGAGCCAGCGTCAAAGCGCCCTTGACTACGGGTATGCCGTACGCGGCGAGTGAAGCTGCAAGTGTCCTGTGATCCGTGCGTGTGCAGGCCCTGATAATGAGCAGGCACAAAGCGGAGTCCTGTCCAGGAGCCGCCCCGGCCGCAACAGCCGCGTTGACGGCTGCCCGTTCTTCCGGAGTCAGGAGGTGCGGGCCGTTTCCGACGTAGACCACTTGGCAGTCAGTGACGTGCATGTACCGGGTGGAAGCCCAGACTTCCTCGAGGCTCGAAAATTTGCCAATGAGGCTGCCATCTGCCGCTGTACACGTGAACTGGTACCGGATCAGAGGTTCCGGACGCTCAATGGGGACCTTGTCGTCGCTCGCGATAACCGGTGCCATATCGAGCGCGGCTGGTTGGGAAGTATCTACTTTGGTTCCTGAACAACCGGCCAGGGCAAGACCTGCCACACCGAGTTGAAGAACACTGCGCCTGCGCATGTTCACCGAGGGATCCCCACTTCATTCGGATGCTCCCCAGCTCCGCATGCATTGGTTATTCGCCCCAAGCCGTTTCCGGCTGCGTCTTAGTACATCTTCCCCCAAATTCCGCATTTGTCACTAGTAAACTTCTGGCCCGGCTTCAGTTCCACTGCGTTACCCGCCTCTGCAAGGCCACCGTTGGCAACAACGGAGCCGTCCTGGCTCGTGATGGACCATGCGCAACCGCCCGTCTCGCCGGCCGGTTTAATCAACTGCCATCGCCCCGGCTCTTGGTTCTCGCCCGCCACGTGGGTCCCATCTCCCACCCTGGCGCCCTCTGCCCAAGCGGCAATGATCTTTCCCTGTGGAGCGTCCGGACAGAATTCCGCCGCTGCCAGCAACGTCCCCCTACTTGCTTCGGCAAATCCGCCTGGCCCGGTTTCATCACTGATCCTTGTGCAGAGGCGAAGGATATCCAGCATGGTGTCCAGCCCGTCATCGGCTGCCACGCCTTGCGGCGCAGCTGTCGAAATGGCTTCAGCTTCCCGGGGCGTGGGCTCAAACTGCCCGTCCCCCTCGAACGTGACGCCACACGAATCCATACGGGTGTAATTGGTGGCAGCCCAAACCTCCGCCAAGCTCGACAATTGGACTTCGGGCGATGCGTCAAGGCTCGTGCAGAGGTAGGAAAAGCGGCCCGGTTCGTCGTCGCCCGCTGCCGGGGCAACGCCGCTCGGTTCGCTGCTTCCCGGAGCAGTTTCGCTGCTTCCCGGAGCGGACGACGGCGGCTGGCCGGGCCCGGCGGTGGCGCTGGCATTGCTGGTCGCCGGCGAACCGGTTCCAACGGGTGGCTCGGACGACGGCACAGTGCAGGCGGCCAGCGCCATCACTATCGGCACCGCCATCAGGAACAGTCTGCGCATTGTGACCTCCACCTCAATCGTGCGGTGCAGCCGTTGTGCGGTCAAGACGGACGGCTCGCGGGGCCCAAGGTGGACCTCTTCCGGACTTTGGTAGTGACAAATGTGAAAATTGGTGGAAGATGGACGTAGACGCAGCCGGAAACGGCGTGGGGCGAATAACCAATGCATGCGGAGCTGGGGAGCATCCGAATGAAGTGGGGATCCCTCGGTGGACACGCGCAAACGCAGTGTTCTTCAGCTTGGTTTGGCATGTCTTGCCTTCGCCGGTCGCTCAAGAACCTTTTCCAAAACTCCCCGTCACCTTGCATCCCGCAGGGCGGCCGGCAGTCGGCAACACCACAAACTCACGGCAGTCCTGGCCACAGCCAGCCTCGCAACGGCGGCACTTACCGGTGTGCTGACTGCAGGCCCGGCTTTTGCTGATCAGGCACGTCAAACCGTGGCTACTGGTCTCACCAAAGCTGCCGGCACCGTTGTAGACCCGGACGGACGCTTATGGGTTTCCGATGCACGCGCAGGATTCTGCCGCATAACAGAGGCGTCCGGCGCCACCGCCGGTAGCCTCGAAACCAGCACTTGCCTGGGCGGGACGCTGCCCGGTCACGACAGCGGTCCGGCCTTGGCCGGTACACCCGCCATGATCGATCCGTCGCCTGCCAGCCACGGCGATGGTGATGAAATCGCCTTCATTCCGGATGCCGCCGTCGGAAGTTCCGACGTCGTACGCGCGCTCTGGAACCCTGATGGTGGTGTCTTCGAATACGATGGCGCGCTGACCATCTTCGACGGGGACCTGCGCCCGAACGCCGTCAGCGACGGCCCGGACGGCAATATCTACCTGTCGTTCGCCAACGCACGGTCAATCGTCAAGATCGTGAATCCTACGGCACTTCACCCGAGCATCGAGTCCATCGCGTCCGTCAATTCCAGTTCCCTCAGCCTTGCGGCGACGCACCGCAACAGCGCGGGCAACGTCGTGGTTTACGTTGCCGAAACCTCTGGCCTGACAGTCTTTACCGCCCCCGACGACGGCGTCCTGACCAACTATGTCCCAGCACCCCTCTATAACGTCGGCAAGCCGACGGCCATCTATTATGACTGGCAGTCGCCCCTGGTCCTCTACACAGGAACCGGCGGCGGAACCACCACAGCCGACGTCGGCAAGGACACCATCACCCGCATCGATCTGAGCACTGACACGGTCAACAACCAGTGGGCCCTCGGCTTCAGCAAGATCGGCGGCCTGGCCATGCGTGACGGCAAACTCCTGGTGATGGAAGATCCGGGACAACTGGATCCTGCCAAACCCGCTGAGCGAGGAAGGCTGCTCACCTTGGGTGGTGTTGTTCCCTCCATCGTCAGCGGTCCGACTGCGGCCAACGGAACCCAGGCAGCAAACCCGGCGTTCACCAACGACTCCACGCCAACCTTCACTGTCGCCTCCACGCCTCCGGGCGGGGCCCTTGAATGCAGTCTTCAGCTAAGCACAGCGACGCCGGTTTGGCAGGTATGTACCGGCGGAACCTTTACACCGTCAACTGCTCTGGCCAACGGCGCCTACACGTTCTCGGTGAGGGCCGCACCAACAGGCCTTCCTGTTTCACGGGCCTTCACGGTCGATGTCACCGCACCCGCCGCTCCGGTCATTACCTCACCAACGGCCGGTGCAACCGTCAACGGCTCGCCTGTCCTGGGTGTCACCTCCGACCCTGATTCGGCCCTGTCCTGCTCGGTGGATTCCACCACGACGTACACAGCCTGCACCAACGGCCAGGTGCTCACCTTGGCAACCGCAGGTCAGCACGTGCTGCGCGTCAGGGCCACGGACATGGCCGGCAACGTCAGCCCGGTGGCGTCGGTGACAGTCACCGCCGACCTGACTCCACCACAGGTCTCCATCAGTTCGCCGGCAGAGGGAGCAACGGTGGGCATCTCGCCGTCGTTCACCTTCGCGTCAACGGCCACGGATATTGCGGGGTTCCGGTGCAAGCTCGGCTCCAACGCCTACACTGCATGCACCTCGCCCAAGGCTTACACCAACGTTCCCAGTGGTCCCGTCACCTTCACGGTGGAAGCGAGGGACAACGCTGGAAACACGT
Organism: Paenarthrobacter sp. CCNWLY172; assembly: GCF_037402035.1. Classification (NCBI taxonomy): domain Bacteria; kingdom Bacillati; phylum Actinomycetota; class Actinomycetes; order Micrococcales; family Micrococcaceae; genus Paenarthrobacter; species Paenarthrobacter sp. CCNWLY172. Next base: position 145,324 of record NZ_JBBEGB010000003.1, on the reverse strand, counting down.
CCACTGCCAGCAGGAATGTGACGGTGTTTGCTGCGGACACAGCACCACCAGTGGTTTCCGTGGACCCGGCTGGAGGCACCTATGGAGCCGGGAAGTCCATCACGTTGTCGGCCAACGAAGCAGCCACCATCTACGTCACCAAGGATGGCACAGTGCCTACGACGTCGAGTCCCGTGTACTCGGGCCCGATTCCGTTGACGTCGCTGACCCTGAAGTACTTCGCGCGGGACACTGCAGGAAATTCCTCGGCTGTGGCCACGCAGACGTACATACTCGACAACACCGCTCCAACCCTGACCGTGGCACCAGCAGCCGGAGGATATGCCTCGGGACAACTTGTCACCATGTCCTCGAGCGAACCGGGCAACATCTTCTACACTACCGATGGCACCACCCCTGCCACGGCCGCCTCGGGAAGCACCAAGGCCTACACAGCGCCCTTTGCCCTCACGGGCAACACCACCGTGAAGGCCCTTGCTGTTGACGCCTATGGAAACGCCTCTGCGGTGACCACACGGGTCTACACCGTACTGGATACGACACCTCCCGTGGTTACGGTGACCCCGCCTGCGGGCAGCTATCCCGCCAACCAGCAGATCACGCTGGCGGCGAATGAGGTTGGTGCGAGTATCTACTTCACCACCAATGGCACGAATCCGACCGCTACAGCCGCCAACAAGTACTCCACGGCCATCACCCTCACAGCAGCGATGACTCTGAAGTACTTTGCAGTGGACACATCCAACAACAGTTCGGCAATCGTCACCCAGGCCTACACCGTGACAGCGCCACCGGCGAACACCTGGAAGGACTACACCGGAGATGCAAAGAACGACGTCGTGGCGCGCGACAACGCCGGCACGCTCTGGCTGTACCCGGGGAATGGAGCCGGAGGTTGGTTGGCCCAACGCTCGCTCGGCACCGGGTGGAACTCGTTGAATGCCATTGTCCCCACCAAGGACTTCAACGGGGACGGACGCAGCGACGTCCTGGCCAGGGATACCAACGGCGTCCTGTGGCTCTACCCTGGAAATGGATCAGGAGGCCTCCAGACCCGCGTTCAAGCAGGCACAGGCTGGTCCGGCATGACGCTGATCCTGGCGCCGGGCGACTTCAACGGCGACGGGAAGGCAGACGTCCTCGCGAGGGACTCCGCCGGAATACTGTGGCTCTACCGGGGGAACGGCACTGGCGGCTTCGCCTCAAGCGCCCAGGTGGGTACCGGGTGGAACTCCATGAATGCCATCCTCAGTACCGGGGACTTCAACGGCGACAGCAAGACCGATGTCCTTGCCCGGGACACGTCAGGCATTCTCTGGCTCTACCCCGGCAACGGTACCGGAGGCTGGCTTAGCCGGGTCCAGGTGGGAAGCGGATGGAGTGGCATGACCGCCATCCTCGGGCCGGGCGACTTCAACGGCGACGGCAAAAATGACGTCCTCGCCCGTGATGCCGGCGGCAACTTGTTCCTGTATCCCGGCAACGGGACTTCTGGATGGCTCTCCCGGAGCCAGGTCGGCTGGGGCTGGGGAGGATTCACGTCCCTGCCGTAGGAAGGCAAAACAGGGAGGGGCCCGGACGCCAACGCGTCCGGGCCCCTCCCCTGTTTCAACGAATGCCTAGGTACGTTCCTTCATGGGATGCATAGTGGGCCTGTTGGGGCTCGCCTGGATATCCAATTGCAGGGATACCAGCAGCATCTGGACGCCCAGCACAAAGGGAACCACAGCGAGCATCACCGAACCCGCCGTCGGCGAACCCACGCTTGCGGCAAGTACCCAGATTCCGGCCACGAGGCCCATGACGATCAAGGCAATGCCTGCGATCAGCAGGAGGGCAACAGCGGAGAAGGACCACACCATGTACTTCCACCACACACGGCGCCAGAAGCCGCCAAAGAGCATGGCAAGAAGTTCAGGAATGACCTTGCGGAGCTTGATGCTGGAGACCTCGTTGCCGTAAACAGCTGGAATCGGCACATCAACGATCGGAACATCAAGAATGTTGAGGTGGATCAGGAGGTCGTTTTCGAAGCTGTAGCGCGCCGCCACCTTGTTCATGGGAAGACGGCGGAGGACCTCCGTGCGAATGGCGGTGTAGCCGTTCTGCGGATCGAAGATGTGCCAGTAACCGGAAGCGAGCTTCGTCATGAAGGACAACACGATGTTGCCGAAAATCCTGTAGCCGGGCATGCCCGCGAATGACTCACCCGAAAAGAAACGGTTGGCCTTGGCGAATCCGTAGCCATCGACCACCGGATCAAGAAGCTGCGGCAGGTAGTCGGGATCCATCTGGGCATCGCCAGCCATGACCACGTTGATGTCGGCGCCCAGTTCCATCGCGGCTTTGTGGGCCGTGAGGACTGCGCCTCCCACGCCTTGGTTGACTTCATGGCGAATCAAGGTGACCCGGCCGTCGTCGGCCCGACGTGCTGCCCCCGACGTGTCGTCCGGGCTGCAGTCATCAACAATGACAATGTCATCAACAAAATCAGGCATCGTTTCGATGACCTGTGCGATGTGGTTTTCTTCTTTGTAGGCCGGTACTACCGCGGCAATTCGAACGCCTCGATACATCGATTATCCTTCGCTGCTGTTTGGTGTGAGTTTCTGTGTTGGCGCGTCGGTGCCCGACTGGCCATCTGACTGTTCGCTGCCGCTGGTCGGTTGCTTCTTTTGCGGGAAGACCCAGTGCTTGTAAATGAAGTAGTTCCACCCCATGGTCACAATGGTCGCAACCACCTTGCCTATCACGTAGCCGGCGCCGATGAACTGGAAAAGCTCAACGATGCCCATCACGGCAAGCGTGTTGAAAACCAGGAGCCCTGAGTAGCGAAGTACGCCGCCCAAAGCTGTTCCACCGCCGTTGAACGCAAAATGCCGCTGCAGGAAGTAGTTGAAGAAAAAGCTGCCCCAGAAGCCCGCACCGGTCGCCAACCACAGCGGCCAGCCGAAGACCTGGAAGCACAGGGCCAGCAGCCCCAGATCCAAGAGGAAGCTCAGGCCGCCGATCAGCAGGAATTTGAACAAACTGGACGCCAGGAACTTGGAGATGAATGCCTTCATGATCAGCAGATCCTTCCTAGCGGTGCTATTCCATCAGGGTTCCGGTTCTCAAGGATTCCCGATACGCCGTCGAGCTGGAGCCGGTCCTTCGCTGCGGCGTCGAATGCTTCCTTACCGCCAGGCAGCTGCGACCAATCAATCTTGTACAACGCAGCATTACCTTCACGCACTACCAGCTGAAGATACGGAATCGAGTCAGGCTGCGTCAGCCCGGCCTTGGGTTCGTCCCACGCCCGGATCCTGCCATCAGCAATGTAGACCCATTCGATACCCAGTTCAGCAGCTGCGTCGCGGACCTCGGAGTCGGTGGCAAGCTCGGGGAGCTTTTGGAGAACCAGCAACTGGCGGTTGGTCGGAAGGATCTCGAAGTGGCGGATCATCGGCATCCGGTTACCCAGCGCGTACATCCAGACTGACCCGTCGCAGGAATCGTTCAGAACCGTGGCATCCTCTGGCACATACTGATCGATTTTGCTGAGGAGTCCAACCTCGGATGCACTCAACGTAGCCCCATCCACCTTGGTATTGATGTTGATGCGTTGGGCGTTTTGCTTGAAGTACGGAATGGCCGCAATACCACTGACAAGGAGTACCGCTGCCGCGGCCACTGCGGTCACCACGTGGCTGGGCCTGCGGCCGGCTTTGATTCCGTCCGTAGTGGAGTTGGCCGAGCGGCCGCGTACCTTTGCCACCAGCCAGGCGATGGCTTCTGCCAACTGCGCCACTCCCAAACCCGCAAGGGGCACAAGGAGCATCACCAAGATTCCGAAGATACGCCACTGGTCGTCGTAGAACGGTGCCGTCAGAGTCATGAAGCGTGGGTTGTCGGTACCCATGGTGTAGACCGAGAGGAAGGCGAAAGCGAGGACAGGTCCGAAGTACCACCACATGCGGATCCTGAGGACCACGGCCAGGCAGCCAAGGGCCACAAGGGCCGTCAGGATCGGCATGGCCATTGAACCGTGGTTCAGGAAAATGATGTTCTGGATAGCGCCGTTGCGGTCAGTGTCCGCGGCCCAAACCTGTTTGGAGACCCGCTCGGATTCCTTCAGCATCTGGGCGATGATCGGCCACCCGAGGACGACTGCCAGAGCACCGGAGACCGCAAGGTAGACCGTGATGCCGAGGATCCTGCCCTTGCGGCGGATCAGGGCGGAAAGGAACCAGAAGATCAGAACGGGCAGGACAACGAAGGCCAGTGAGGGATGGACTGCTATGAGTCCGACTGCGCCAAAAGCGATGCCGGGGATCCAGAACTTCTGCCGCTCCAGGGCCCCCTTCACTGCCAGCAGGGCGAACGGCCCAACCAGCAGCATTCCGGCAAAGAAAGGAATCAGCGGGCCACGCCACAGGAGGTCGTAAGGGTAGACCGTGAACCAACCGGCAACGGCCGCCGCGGCCGCCAGAGCAATCGGGCGGCGGGTGACTAGCATGGTCAAGGCCATGGTGCTCAACGGCAGTTGAACTGCCATCATCACCAGGACAAAGACGTTCAGAAACACCGGGATGCTGACACTGCTCATCGGCCAGAACAGCGACAACACTGCGTGGAAGGCAATCGGGTAGCTCCGGATGGGAGCCTCAGGAATGGTGGTGTCGTAATAGGCAAAGTTGCCTGCGATACTCGGATCCCACTCGTGGTTCACGGAGATCAGTCGGATCATGTTGGCGTGCCAGGGAATGTCCCAGTCCTGGTTGATGCCTTGGAGACCTTCGGTGCCCACAATCCAAGACACAGCGGCAACCGCACCGCCAGCAACCAAACCGGCCAGGAGGATCCACCACGATCCCTTAAAAAGCTGCTTGCCAAAGACAGACGGCTGGTCAACGGTTCCGAACTTATCCGGGAAATAGCGCCGCAGAGTCAGGCGCAGGGCAAACAGGAGCGCACAAAGTACCAGCAGGACGGCAGTCACCGGGAGCAACTGCCAGCTGAGACCCAGCGCATTTCCCATGACGCCGATGACAGTCAGGACGCCCATTCCGAGCAAGGGCGCTACAACGGGCAGGAGAACCCGGCGGACGCCCAACGCTTCTCCCAGGATCCAACCCGGGCCCCACCACAACACAACGATCAGGAGTACACACAACAGCAGCGGGCCGATACCCATTCCTACGATCGCCTTTCTTAGATGCTTCCACCAGCCATCCGTTGACAGACGACTCTTTGCAATTGGATGCGGGTTAGTTGCGTTCCCGCAGCCACGCCACAGCTTGGTCAGCCGGACCCTCGAACTGGACCGTGCCCGAAGACAACACCACTCCCCGGTCGCAGATCCGCGAAATCATGTCGAGGTCGTGACTGACCACCACCAAAGTGCGGCCTTCATCAGAGAGCTGCTTGATCTTAGCCAGGCACTTCCTCTGGAAAGGCTCGTCGCCCACGGCAAGGATTTCGTCAACGAGGAAAATATCCGGTTGGGTATGGACAGCTACCGCAAACGCAAGCCTGAGGAACATACCCGAAGAATAAAACTTGACCTCGGTGTCAATGAACTGTTCGATCTCGGAGAAGGCAACGATGTCGTCGAACTTTTCCTGGATCTCCTGCTCCGTCATCCCCAGGATGGCTGCATTGAGATAGACGTTTTCACGACCTGATAGATCCGGGTGAAAGCCTGCTCCCACCTCGATCAGGCCTGCGACCCTGCCCTTGGTGCGAACGGTCCCTTGGTCGGGCAGGATGACACCCGAGATCAGCTTCAGAAGCGTGGACTTGCCGGAGCCGTTGAAGCCCAACAATGCCACGGTCTCCCCCGGCTGGATCTCAAAACTGACGTCGTGCAGGGCGTCGAATTTCTTGGTGAGATCCCCCTTTCGCCCCTTGGCGAGCCACACCAGCGTTTCCTTCATGGAGTGCGAGTGGCGGAGGTTGAAAGTTTTCTTCAAGCCCTTGACGATTACTGCTGCACCCATTTAGACCTCCTGCGCAAAGTGGCCCTCGAGCCGTCGGAAGACGATCTGGCCAATAACAAGGAACAGTGCCGCCATGCCCAACCCGATGAAGCCGGTCACCAGGAGGTGCGGAGGCAATTCGACAGGCTGATTGACTGTTGGATACCAAAACGCCCAGTGAAACAGTTCCACCGCAACGGTAATGGGGTTGAGCTGGTAGATCGTCAATACCCAAGGCGCAGCCAGGCGGCGGATCATGGTCCAGTCGTACAAGACCGGCGAAGTCCATGTCACGATCATCATCAGCATGTCCACGATGTTCTCGGCATCCCGGAAGAACACATTGATGGCACCGGCCAACAGGCCAAGGCCTGTTGCCGTAACGGCCACAATGACAAAACCAAGAAGGGCACCGAAGAGCTGCATGATGTCCGGATGCCACCCGCTCAGCAGTGCTGCAGCCAGCAGGACAATCAATTGCGGCAGGAAGTGGACCGCAGCCACCCATACGGATGCCACTGGGAACAGCTCACGCGGAAGATAGATCTTCTTTACCAGCGCCGCATTCGAGACGATGGATCGGGTGGCATTCGAAAATGCCTCCGAGAAGAAGTTGATGACAATGACACCGGAGAACATGTAAAGCGCGTAGTTGGGAATTTGATCCCCAACCCGCAACACGATGCCCAAGGCAAAAAACAGGACCACATACTGGACCAGCGGCTTAACGTAGGACCACGCCAAACCCAGGACCGAGCCACGGTAGCGGACCCGGAGTTCCTTGCGGACAATCAGCTTAAGGAGGTACCGCCGGCGGTAGACGTCCAACAACCCGGCGCCCACCCCCGGAACAGCATACGTATCAGTGGAGTTCGACATCGCTACTTGCTGGGCTCCGACGCTTCAAAGGTTTCCCGCCAGGAGTCCATCGAAGTGATCTCTGGAAGGGCTTCCTGATACTGGGTCCGCAGGGTCTCCCAGTTCGAGAAGAGCTGGGCGTGGAGTTTTGCTGATTCCACCACAAGCTGGCGCGCCAGCTTGGGGTCGCGCAAGTGCCAGGAAGCTCCTGTGCCATCTGCATTGGAGACGACTGCACTGTCCAAGTGCGCAAGGCTCCACCATTTGCCATCCTGGTGCGCCACCTGTGCCTCGGGGTTCTCCTTGGCGGAGTCGCGCACGGGGGCAAGGGTTTGCTTCAGGACGGTCTTCACGGCCCAAGGAAGCAGACCAAGGGCACCGGGCTGCTTGTATGACTGCGGCTTCTTGGGGGGACGCTTCCGGAAGACCTCCGGGAAGGCCCCGGGATCCGTCTTCACCTGGGAGTCCTGGAATTCCTCGCGCATTGCACGGAGCTTGGGCATGGTGGTGGGCAGCTGCTGGTGCAGGTTACCCGGCCCCGCAAGGACATCCCTGAGGGCCATGATCCGCGCCTGCTCGGGGTAGTACTGCATGGACACCAAGTGCTTGACATCCGTGTTCAGGCTTTCGCGCAGGATGCGTCCGCCCTTGGGGAACGGCGAGTGCAGGAGCGTGGCGATAAGCCGGTTGCGCTCATGGTAGTAGGCCTGCCAGTCAACAGAGTCGTCCTTGTCGGCCCAGGAGACGTGCCATACAGCCGCCCCGGGAAGAGTGACAGTCGGGAATCCGGCCGCACGGGCGCGAAGTGAATACTCCGCGTCATCCCACTTGATGAAGACGGGAAGGGAAAGTCCAATGGTTTCCACCACGGTCTTCGGGATAAGGCACATCCACCAACCGTTGTAGTCAGCATCCCAGCGCCTGTGCAGCTGAGGGGTGGACCGCAAGCCCGCAGAAGAGAAGTCGTGGTTGCCGAGGCCTTCCACCGGACCCCAAAGGAAGCGGTAGAAGTTGACGACCTCCGAGTAGGCATGCAGGACAGACTTGTTGTACATGTCGAACATGTGCCCGCCGACAATGGTTGGCTTGCGGCAGAGGTCAGCGAACGCCACTGCCCGCATGACGCCCTCCGTCTCAAGCTCAATGTCGTCGTCCAGCAGCATCACGTAGTCGCTCTTATCGGAAACGACCATCTCGTACATGTTGCGGGCGAAGCCGCCTGAACCGCCCAGGTTGCCCTGGTTGATGACGCGGAGCTGGTCACCCATCGATTCTGCGACTGCGTCGAATCCGGCTTCGTCGGCGACCTTTTTGTTGCCTTGGTCCACGATGATCAGCTCGGCGAGGATCTCCCTCAGGCCGGCGTCGGCGTCAATCGACTTGATGGTTTCAAGGCAGTAGTCAGCGCGGTTGAACGTCGTAACACCGAGCGTGACGCGGCCCTGGGGGCGGCCTTCATCCGGGACTGCCCAGTGGGCGCTCTTCAGCGTCATTCCGTCGCCACCGGCAATGAGGTCGAACCAGTACCAGCCACCGTCGCCGAACGGCGCCAGGGTCAACTCAAAGTCGTTGCTGGCTGCGCCTTCCACGAGAATGGAATCAACTCGCTGCGAGGCACCACGGGCGTTGGAACGGTAGACAATGACTGTTCCTTCGCCCTCAGTCTCAAGATGCAGGACTGTCTTCGTGGCAACGGTCCACTTCCGCCAGTAGCTGGCAGGAAAAGCATTGAAATAGGAACCGAAGGAAAGCCGCTCACCACGGCGAACCTGCACGGACCCGCGGTCCAGGATGTCCTCCGGGTGCAGCTTCCGTGTCATGCCAACAGCCTGCACGACGGCGCCGCTGTCGCCGTCGTCCTTTTTCACCTTGCTGGTGTCCGGGTCGACATACAGCGGAAGAGTGTCGAGGTCGCGGTTAGCGGGGAAAACCACACGCTGAACGATTCGCAGGCTTTCTTTGGCCGGTGCCAGGTCATCCGTGGTGGTCATCGCCGTCATCTGACTTTCGTTCGTAGTAGCCGTCATGCGTCCACTCCCCCGCTTTCAAGCTTGGCGCCGCCAGTGAAGTGCGGCTTGATCTTGTTATCGAACATGGACAAGGCGGAGCCAATGGCCATATGCATGTCGAGGTACTTGTAGGTTCCCAAACGCCCGCCGAAGAGGACGGACTTCTCGCCCCGGGCGAGGTCGCGGTATGCGAGCAGTTTCTGGCGGTCGTCAGAGGTGTTGACCGGGTAGTACGGCTCGTCGCCCTTTTCCGCAAAGCGCGAGAACTCACGCATGATGACCGTTGCGTCCTTGGTGTAGTCACGCTCAGGGTGGAAGTGCCGGAATTCGTGGATGCGCGTGTAGGCGGCATCGGCGTCCGGGTAGTTCATCACGGAACAGCCCTGGAAGTCCTCAATAGGAAGTACTTCTTCTTCAAGGTCGATGGTGCGCCACGACAGGTCGCCTTCGGCGTAGTCGAAGTAGCGGTCCACCGGGCCTGTGTAGATGACCGGCACCTGGCCCAGAACAGAAGACCTGCCGAACTCGCCGTCGTCGAAGAAGTCCGTATTCAGGACAACCTCGACGTTGGGGTGATCGGCCATACGCTCGATCCAGGCTGTGTAGCCGTCAACCGGAAGACCCTCGTAAGTGTCATTGAAGTACCGGTTGTCGTAGTTGTAGCGCACAGGGAGCCGGGAAATAATCTCGGCCGGCAGGTCCTTGGGATCCGTCTGCCACTGCTTGCCTGTGTAGTGCTTGATGAACGCCTCGTACAGCGGGCGGCCAATCAGCTGGATGCCTTTGTCATTGAGGTTCTGCGGATCGGTCCCGGCCAATTCACCGGCCTGTTCCGCGATGAGGGCCTTCGCTTCGGTCGGGCTCATAGCCGAACGGAAGAACTGGTTGATGGTGCCCAGGTTGATGGGCATCGGGTAAACCTCGCCCTTGTGGCTGGTGTACACCTTGTGCTGGTAGCTCGTGAACTTGGTGAAGCGGTTCACATATTCCCAAACGCGTTCATTCGACGTGTGGAAGAGGTGTGCACCGTAGCGGTGGACCTCGATTCCCGTCTGCGCTTCGTTCTCGCTGTAGGCGTTTCCTCCAATATGGTGGCGGCGATCAAGCACCGCGACCTTCAGCCCCAACTCGGTAGCGGCGCGTTCTGCAATGGTCAGGCCAAAGAAACCCGAGCCGACGACGACGAGATCAGCGTTCACAAACTCTCCTGTGTATTGGCGTGCGGGCACAGAAATGCCCACGTCTACTGGTCAAGGCTACCCGACATGACGCGGGTTCCCGTATCCGGGGCGGTGCACGGCGGTGTGGTGCCACACCAGGAAACGGCAAGGGGAGGTTGGCCAGCGGCCAACCTCCCCTTGGTGCCTTGCTTGGTCTGAAGTGCTCAGAGAGTGATGACTGAGCCGGATTTCGCGGATTCCAAAACAGCCTCCGCGACCCTCAGTGTCTCGAGCCCTTCCGCCATGGTGACAATGTTCAACGACTTTCCGAGAACTGCATCACGGAAGGCCTCGTGCTCCATTTTGAGGGGTTCACGCTTCGCCAAGGCAAAGCGTGTCGATGAACCCTCCGAAACACCGCGGAACGCCGCCACGGAATCCCAGTCCGTTTGGAAGGTACCGTTCTCCACGAATGTGAGGTCCGCGGAAATGGTGTCGGCAATGAACGCGCCACGTTCACCAAGAACCACGGTGGTGCGTTCCTTCATGGGCGACAACCAGTTGACAATGTGGTTCGTCACAACGCCACTCTTAAGGTGACCGATGGCCGTCACCATATCTTCATGCTCGCGGCCACTGCGCGATGTGGTGTGGGCAACGACGTTGACGAAGTTGCTCTGGGCCAGCCAGGCTGTGAGGTCGATGTCATGGGTGGCCAGGTCTTTGACCACCCCGACATCGGCGATACGGGCCGGGAAAGGCCCCTGCCGCCTCGTGCTGATCTGGTAGACATCGCCCAGGTCACCGTTCTCCAACCGGTCCCGCAGGCTCTGCAGCGAGGGATTGAACCGTTCAATGTGCCCGACGGCACCGATGAGCCCCTTGGATTCAAAGGCTTCCGCGATGCGTCGTCCCGACTCGGAATCGTTCGCGATCGGCTTCTCTACGAGGCAGTGGACACCTGCCTCTGCGAGCTGCAGCGCCACTTCCTCGTGCAGGATGGTGGGCACTGCTGCCACAGCCATGTCAATGCCCTGTGCGATGAGTTCCTCAACGGTGTTGAAAACCGTCAGGCCGTCGGCGACGTTGTGGGGGTCGCCGAAGGAATCGGCAACAGCAACAAGGTCAACACCTTCAAGTTCACGAATGACACGGGCGTGGTGACGCCCCATCATTCCCAGTCCAATGAGGCCTGCGCGCAGATTCGCCACTAGCTACCCGCCTTGGCGACAGCGTTGACGGCGGCAACAATCCGGTCAAGGTCATCCTGGCTCAATGACGGGTGCACCGGAAGGGAGAGCACGCTTGCTGCCGCCTCTTCGGTGACGGGGAGGTCATCCGAGGTCTGGAAAGGCGCAAGACGGTGGTTGGGAATCGGGTAGTAGACCCCGCAGCCAACGTTGTATTCCTCGCGCAGTGCCTTGGCAAAACCGTCACGGTCCTCAGCGATGCGGATCGTGTACTGGTGGTAAACGTGTTCGTAACCTTCAGCGACCTTAGGCGTGACAACGCCTTCGATGTTCGCGTCAAAGAAGGCAGCATTTTCCTGGCGGGTCTTGGTCCAGCCGTTGACCTTGGTCAGCTGGACGCGGCCGATGGCGGCATGGATGTTGGTCATACGGCAGTTGAAGCCAACCAGTTCGTTCTCGTACTGGCGTTCCATGCCCTGGTTGCGGAGCAACCGGAGGCGGCGCTCCACGTCGGCCAGACCGGTGCTGACCATGCCACCCTCACCCGACGTCATGTTCTTGGTGGGGTAAAGGCTGAACATGGCGAAGTCGCCGAACGTGCCGACCTTGCGTCCGTTAACTGCTGCGCCATGGGCCTGGGCAGCGTCCTCGAAGACCTTGACGCCGTGCTTTGAGGCAAGCGCGCCAATTGCGTCGACGTTGAATGGGTGTCCGTAAAGGTGCACAGGCATGATGGCCGCTGTACGGTCTGTGATTTTTGCTTCGACCGAAGCCGGGTCCAGCGTGTAGTGGTCGGGATCAACGTCAGCAAAAACCGGGGTGGCACCAGTCAGTGCCACCGAGTTGGCCGTCGCCGCGAAAGTAAACGACGGAACGATGACCTCGTCTCCAGCGCCGATGCCGGCAGCCAGCAGGCCCAGGTGAAGACCCGAGGTGCCGGAGTTGACGGCGACGGCGGCCCTGCCATCGAGGAGGACCTGGGAGAATTCCTCCTCGAAAGAGGCTACCTCCGCGCCCTGGGCGAGTTGGCCGGAAGCCAACACGGCATCAACGGCCTTGCGCTCTTCATCGCCGATGATGGGTTTGGCCGGGGGAATGAATTCGGGGCTCATGCCTCTACCTCTCGAAGGGTCTCGTTCTGTTCAACATACGTTGCGCCGGTTTCCGGACACACCCAGTTCTCTCCGCTGCGCTGCAGCGGGAAACCGGCTTTGCCGACCCACCCGTGACGCTTGGCCGGAACTCCGACCATCAGGGCAAAATCCGGAACATCTTTAGCCACGACCGCGCCGGCGGCAACTGTGGCCCACCGTCCAATAGTCACGGGAGCAACGCACACGGCACGGGCACCGATTGATGCGCCTTCGCGAATGGTGACGCCAACGGGCTCCCAATCGTGAGCGCTCTTCAAGCTGCCGTCTGGGCCGACAGCACGGGGGTAGGTGTCGTTGGTCAGCACAACAGCCGGGCCAATGAACACACCGGCTTCAAGTTCCGCGGGCTCGTAAACAAGTGCGTAGTTCTGGACTTTGCAGTTGTCCCCCATCTTTACCCCGGTGCCGATATAGGCACCTCGTCCCACGATGCAATTGACGCCTAACTCGGCCTGCTCGCGGACTTGGGCAAGATGCCAAATCTTTGATCCATCACCAATTACCGCCTTGTCTGAAACATCGGCGCTCTCCGCAACCACTATCACCGGTGAAGGTCCTTCCTCATTGAGCACACGCGACAACGAGATTCATCTTAGCTGAGACACCATGCCGCGGCGTCAAGGGCTCCGTGAAGATCGCCCGGGTTTGTCCACATACGCCTTATCCGAGGCTGCAGTACGGCGTGAAGGCCTCTAGCGTCAAGGGCAGCGGCCTATCTCTGTTTGGGCAGGCGCGTGACTGATCACGGGAAGACGGAAAACCATGACTTTGGAATGCACGTTGGTGAGGGGCCCGGCGGCCGCGGAGCTCTCGGCTCCGGAGGAATTGACCATCCGGGTCCCTCCAGGCACCCCCGGAGCACAACTTCAGTCGATTCTTGGGGAGGAGCGCGGGACTGGTCGATTGGCAGTGGATGGAAGGGATATAGCCGACCTGACGGTCGGCCGGCCTCCACTGGTGTCGGGTGCAATACTCGTCGACGGCCCCGCACCGCACCACGCCTCCGAGCCAGCGTCCCTGCCGCTCATGCTGCTTGCTCATTCTGGCCCCAGCGCCGGAGCTGTCTTCCGTATTCATCGCGGCCGCTTCCGGATAGGCCGCGGAGCCACGGAGATTTCCGTGCCGGATCCAGGCATGTCCAGGGAGCACGCCGTGCTGGATGTTTCCAGTACTGCACTGACCCTGAGTGGCGTCGCAGCCGTCAACCCGGTCCTCGTGGATGGACGCCCGTCGCGGCGCACGTCCGTGACGTCGGAATCAACCATCCTGTGCGGCAACAGCGTGTTCTCTGTCTCCACGGAGAGAGGTCGCCTCCCCGAAATTTCCAACGATGCCGGACGGTCCGTGGAGGAACCACTTGAGGTGCCGCATGCCGGACGGCAGGGAAGCCGCACGGCGATCATCCTGGCCGCCGGGCTGCCGTTGATCGCAGGCGTTGGACTGGCCATTGCCACAGGAATGTGGATGTATCTGGGATTCACCGCCATCTCCGCGGTCAGTCTCCTGATCCCGTTCATCACCGGACGGAAGAGCCGCCGGGAATGTGGATTGGCTGTGGCCCGCGCTGCTCAGGAGGATCTCGGCCGCCGGCAACGTTGCTCTCCCTCCGCGGCGGAACTGGTGCTGGCTATCTGCGGCACGGCCGCCCTGCAGGTTCAGGACGAAGCACGAGGCCAAGCCGGTTCATCGTTGTCCCCATCGCCCACAAATACCCACGGGAAAACCGTAGGCGCAGATTCCGGCAGCTGGATCCGGCTGGGCACAGCCAATGCACAGGCAAACATCCGGTTGGTACCTGACGATCCGATGTTCAGCGCACCAGACATCGGATCAGCCGCAGTGACATTGGACCCTGGACTTCCTACGGTGGCACTTGACGGACCTCCTGACCACGTTGATTCCCTGCTCCGATTCATGCTGATGCAGATGGCCGGCTACCCCCGGGCTGCGGAGTCACCGGTCATTATCGTTGGGACGGTCGGAAGGCTGCCCCTAAGCGCCAGGTTCCTCGCGAAGGTAACTCTTACGACCCAGCACGAGGTGGCCCTCACTGCCATGCAGCAACTAAGCGGCAGCGCCCATGGAAGGCTGGTCATCATCGATGAACCGGCAGGTTGGGACAAGGGCGCGTTGTCGTCTCTCCTGGTTGCCGGGCGCCGGAACGGGTGGCAAGTGGTCCATTGCGGCCCATCTGCTGAACACCCCGACCCCTTTGTCGAGCTTTCCACGTCAGGGACCACCGGGACACTGACCGTGGCCGGCGAGCGCCGGTCATTCGTTCCAGACCTCGTCCCAATCAGCGTTTTCGATACGTTCTGCCGCACTATTGCTTCGCGGGCCCACCAGGAACGTGTCGACGCGCGGCAGCCCGTTCCTGAGCAGTGCACATTGGCTACCTTTCTTCCCTTCGGAACCCGAAGAGTTCTTCTTCGCTGGGAAGACACTGCACGATTGCCTGGACTAAGGGCAGTGTTGGGCCAGGGACGTCAGGGACCCGTGACTTTTGACCTTAAGCGCGACGGTCCACACCTTCTGGTGGCGGGTACCACGGGCTCAGGAAAATCCGAGCTCCTGAGGACCCTCGTCGCTTCCATGGCGTTGACGTACTCCCCCGATCACACAACATTCCTCTTTGTCGATTTTAAAGGCGGCTCAGGATTACGGCCGCTCGCCGGCTTGCCTCACTGCGTAGGCCTCTTGACCGATCTGGGTGGGCGTCAGTTGGATCGCGCACTTGCTTCGCTCCGGGGAGAAATCAGGTACCGCGAGGAATTGTTCGCTGCGGCTGACGTCACGGACCTGGGCCAATACCACCTTGCTGCGTCGAGCACGTGTCCTGTTGTTCCGCATTTGGTTTTGGTCATCGACGAGTTCCGCATGCTGATTGACGAAGCTCCCGGCGCCCTCCGCGAGCTCATGCGGGTCGCCACCATCGGCCGGTCCCTTGGTGTCCATCTGGTGATGGCAACCCAGAGGCCTCAAGGAGCATTGACCGCCGACATCCGGGCGAACGTCGCGTCGAGTATCGCCCTTCGAGTGCAGTCAGAGGCGGAGTCCGTGGATATCATCAATTCGAAGGTGGCCGCCTCCATCAGGGCAGACACTCCGGGAAGGGCCTACCTGGTCCGGGCCTCAGGCAAGCCGGAAGAATTCCAGGCCGCGTCCCTCTCGGTTTCCCGCGATGCCAGAGCTTCCGATGGCCCTGTTGATGGATCTCCTCAGCTGGTCCACTCAGCCTCCCAGATACTCAACAACGGCTCACGCCATGAGGTCCTACCGTCCCGGCCCTTGGCCGGACATCGGGATGCCCTCCCGGATGCCGGTGTCGGGCGGCTTGTTTTGGCTGTCCAGGACGCGTGGCGCCGCCAAGGGAGTTCACTCCCGCGACATCCCGTGGCGGCACCCCTGCCGTCCGCGATTGCGTGGAGTGGTGGACTTTCCCTGGCGGATGCCTCTTATGTTCCCGAAACTGCTGAAGCAGTGCCATGGTGTGTTGGGCCGCTGGCGTTGGTTGACAGACCCACACGGCAGGTTGTGGAGCCTTTGCAATGGTTGCCGGCCGAGCACGGACATCTGGCCATGATCGGAAGTGCTTCGAGCGGCATGCACGCCTGCTTCAGGGCAGTCTCGGCCATGCTGGCCATGCAAGGACCCCAGCCTTATCCCTTTGTTCTGGATGCGGCGGGAATAATGGCCGACCTCGTTGGCCAGGAACGGGTAGGTGCGCTCGTCGGTCTGCACCAACTGCCGCTTGCAGCGCGTGTGCTACAGCGTTTTGTCGAGGAAATGGACTGTCGACGCACCAGCAGCGACGCCGGGAGGACCGCCAAGCCTCTGACTTTGATCATCACGGGGTGGTGCTCATGGGCCACCGCCTTCCGGGCCGGGACCTCAGCCTGGGCAGAGAGCCTCCTGCAGGACATTGTGAGGGACGGCCGTCCTCTCGGCATCACGGTGATGATTTGTGGCGAGCGGGAATTGGTCAATTCACGTTTCTTTGCCGCGATACAAAACCGGGCTTATTTTCCGTCAGGCTCCACGGAGGAAGCCCGGTTTCACTGGCCCCGCCTTCCAGAGGTGGAGCCAATTCCAGGGCGCGCCGTCGCCACGGGCAACTTCGTCGACGGAGATACAGTGGTTACCCAGTTTCGCGAGGCTCCCGACGAGGGGCACTGGCCGTTCGCCCCTCCCCCACAAGGGAAACCGCCCTTCCGTCTGCGGTCGCTTCCCGATCGCCTGGACGAACAGGAATTTCGTGTTGGGCTCAAGTCCTCGTCTGCCGTGTTGATGACTGCCGGGCAGGATTCGGGGAACGCTCTATGGATCGGCGTTGGAGGGGACGAAGCGATGCCCGTTTCCCTGCCTCTCCGGCTGCATGGTGTCAGCATCATCCTCGGCGGCCATCGATCAGGGAAGAGCACGGCTTTGGCATCACTCCGTCGCCTGAATCCTTCAGTTGCCTGGGTTGTTCCGGCACTTGGAACATCCGCGGACTCTTTCCGGGCCTCGGCCACACAAGAAAACTGTGAGCTGGACCCGGAGAGCGTCGTGTTGGTGGACGACGCGGACTCTCTTGACACCCTGGGGCGCCAAGCCCTCACTGCGTTGGTGGGTAAAGTCCGAGGCATCGTGATGA
This sequence comes from Paenarthrobacter sp. CCNWLY172, assembly GCF_037402035.1. Lineage (NCBI taxonomy): Bacteria > Bacillati > Actinomycetota > Actinomycetes > Micrococcales > Micrococcaceae > Paenarthrobacter > Paenarthrobacter sp. CCNWLY172. The sequence goes on along the minus strand of NZ_JBBEGB010000003.1, from coordinate 128,357 downwards.
CAGCCACTCCCGGGCCCGCACTGACGCAACAACTGCCACTGGCCCGGGAAGTCCAGACCTTCCGAATGGGTGTGGTCCTGGCGCCGGGATCGCCACACGATGGCGAACTCCTGGGAGTACGGCTGGAAACAGACCGCCCAGCCCGCCCAGGGCGTGGCTATGTGGTGGACGGAGGAGAAGTGCAGCCGTTTCAAGCAGTCCTCACAACGGACTTCCCACCGATTGCCACCTATTGTTCTCCCACGGAGGCGGGCTAGAGGACTCCAGAGGTACCGCCTGTGCGCGACACGTAGGCAATCACGTCCCTATGGAAAAGAAAGACAATGGCCGCAACGGCCGGGATGATCATAGCCAGGCCCGGCAGAACCAGCCCACCGGTCATGGTGGGGAAGCCGATGGTGAGAACAAACAACTGGGCCACCAATGCAGCGGCCCGGGTCCATCGGTATCCACGGAACAAGTAATGGCCCACCGCGAACAACCACACCGAGAAGGCAAGGAGCAGCCCCAGCGTAAAAACGGCTCCCCAAAAAGTCAGGACAGGGGCGCCAGTCAGCAATTCGTACGCGTACCAGGCGGCGGCACCCATGAGCGCGAGGGCTTCCAACAGGACAACAGCAGAAATCACTGCCACACCCATTGGCCGGCGGCTGCCGGTCGGGCCGCTCTTTTCTTGGTGCGCCTGCGCATCGGAATCTTCTCCCGGCTCCGGTCCGGAGGCGGGTTGGGCAGGGTTTACGGGAGGTCTTGACACACTGGCACACTACCGGACATAGTCATCTAGCAGTGAGGGCACTGGCGGCTGATGTGATGCATCGCTCACAGATTCCGGGCATTTCGACCACTAACACCCCTTGTTTACAAGGCGTTAACATGAAACGCTTGACTCAGACGACCAAGGGGGCCCATGCGGGCCCCTTTCCTTTGGAGCCTCTCGTGAATGTTTTCACAAAAGGCCCTATCTAGTTCTCACGAATGGAGTGACTGATCAGCATGGATTGGCGTAATCGCGCAGCCTGCCTCGACAAGGACCCGGAGCTCTTCTTCCCAGTCGGCAACACGGGACCAGCACTTCTGCAAATCGAGGAAGCCAAAAGCGTCTGCCGCCGCTGCCCCGTAGTGGACACCTGCCTGCAGTGGGCCCTGGAGTCCGGACAAGACGCCGGTGTATGGGGCGGTATGAGTGAAGACGAGCGTCGGGCTCTCAAGCGTCGCGCTGCCCGCGCGCGCCGCGCTTCCTAGACCTCAAAAATAATAAGGAAGGCCGCTGACCATTGGTCCGCGGCCTTCCTTATTTAAGCATGACTGTCGGAGCGCTCCCCAGTGTCACTGGGGAGCGCTCCGACCCCTTAGGTGCGGGCCAAATTCAACACGATCTCGACGGCGGTTCCCCCACCGTCGCGAGGGCTCCACTGGATTGATCCACCGAGTTCGCTCGTCACCAGTGTGCGCACAATCTGTAAGCCCAAGCCTTCGGTGTATTGACCGTCCGGCAGACCAACGCCGTCGTCGGCAATGGTCACGGTCAAAAATTCGTCATTTCCGTCTCCATCAGCCCTATCAGCCAAGAGCCATACCGTTCCTGTGCGCCCTTCAAGACCGTGCTCCACGGCATTGGTGACCAACTCGTTAATAACCAGGGCCAAAGGAGTCGCGAAGTCGCTGGGCAACTCGCCAAACATCCCTGAACGTTCCGTTCGTACTTGCTGGGACGGAGATGCCACCTCGGCAGACAACCGGAACTGCCGTCCGATCAACTCATCAAAATCAACGCTCTGCGTCAGCCCCTGGGACAGGGTTTCGTGGACAAGTGCGATGGTGGCCACGCGCCGCATCGCTTGCTCCAAGCCCTGCTTCGCTTCGTCACTGACCATACGGCGGGATTGCATTCGCAGCAGTGCTGCCACAGTCTGAAGATTGTTTTTCACCCGGTGATGGATTTCCCGGATGGTGGCATCTTTGGTGACGAGTTCCATTTCCCTGCGCCGCAGTTCCGAGACATCGCGGCACAGGACGAGGGCACCGAAACGGTGTTGCTCGTCGCGCAAAGGAATGGCCCGGAGGGAAAGGCTGACGCCACGCGACTCAATCTCACTGCGCCAAGGCATCCGACCAGTGACAACCAAGGGCAGTGTCTCATCCACCATCCGGCGGTCTTTGAGGAGCCCGGCAGTCACTTCCGCCAAGGACCGACCCTCCAGCGATTCAACTTCCCCGAGTCGCCTGAAGGCTGACACCCCGTTGGGGCTCGCGTACTGCACGATGCCTTCGGCGTCCAGCCTGATGAGTCCATCCCCCACACGTGGCGCCCCACGGCGGGATCCAGTGGGCGAAGCGAAGTCGGGCCACAGTCCCAGAGTTCCCATGCGCAGAAGGTCATAGGCACACTGACGATACGTCAACTCCAGCCTTGAGGGCATCCGGGAGCTGGAGAGATCCATGTGGGATGTCACTACGGCCAGCGTCCTGCCGTTTCGCACCATGGGAACAGCTTCGACACGCAGTGCCATCTCGCTGCTCCAGCTCGTTTCGCTGGAACGTTCGATCGCGCGGCTGTTCCATGCCTTTTCCACCAGCGGGCGAAGATCGGAACGAATGCCCTCCCCCACGAAGTCCGTGTGAAACACCGTATGTGATGTCGACGGACGGACGTGGGCGAGGGCAATGTAACCGAACTCCGGGTGCGGGAACCACAATGCGAGGTCCGCGAATGCCAAGTCGGCGACCATCTGCCAGTCACCGACGAGGAGGTGCAGCCATTCGGCATCTCCAGGCCCGAAATCAGCGTGTTCCCTGATGGGGTCTGTAAAGATTGCCACTGCACCTCCATTTGCAACGCCGGGATTCCCCTAGCGTCGAACGATTGACCTCAAGAGCCTTAATGCTACCGACAGTGAAGCCATGTCGTCGGCTTCGAGCGCGTTGACCTCGTCAAACATGGTCTTGGCCCGGCCCAGTTGCTCGGCATTCTGTCCTTCCCACGCCTTCAGGCGATCTTCAGCCGAGGTGCCGGCCTCCGTCGACTCAAGGACCGACGTTGTCATATCCGCGACCGTTGAGTACAGGTCATCACGAAGGGCGGCCCTGGCCAACGCCTGCCAGCGGTCATCACGCGGCAGGGAACTGATCCGTTCCAGCAGCGAATCGACATGGAAGCGGTTGAACACGGTGTAGTAGACGTGAGCCACGTCTTCGACACTGCCGCCACCGGTCTGGGCAATCCGCGCGATATCCAACAGCGCGTAGCTCTCGAACAACTCCGCCCACCTGTGGGCAAGGTGTTCGGGCAAGTCCCAGCCACGTGCCTTCTCAAGCCACCCTGAGATGCGGGTTTTGTCCTCGCCCCGGAGGTAGTCCAGCAGCTTGGCCCGCAACGGGGCCATCATCGGCTTGAACGATTCCACCACGGTTGAGATCGGTTGGGATGCGATCCCTTGCCCAAGAACCCATCGCACAGCCCTGTCCAGCAGACGGCGGATGTCCAGGTGGACTTCACTCCAGTGTTCTGTCGGGAAGGAGGCTGGGAGCGCGTTCAACTCCGCCACCATGGGATCGAGGTCGTAAATTTCGCGCAGCGCCACAAATGCCTTGGCAACTGCTACCTCATTTGCCGATGTTTCTTCGATGGCCCGGAAGGCGAACGTGATACCACCCAGGTTGATGATGTCGTTGGCCACGACGGTGGCGATGATTTCGCGGCGCAGCGGGTGGGTGTCCAGCTCGGCGTCGAACTTCTCGCGCAATTGCTTCGGGAAGTAGTTACGGATGGTGTCCGCAAACCAGGGATCGTCAGCAAGGTTGCTGTCCCGCAGTGCTGCACCGAGTTCGATCTTGGCGTAGGCCGCCAGAACTGCCAGTTCCGGGGACGTCAAACCTTGGCCCTGCTCCAACCTTGAACGAAGCGTCTCCGTGGTGGGCAAGGCTTCGAGATCACGCTTGAGATCGGCGGACTTCTCCAACCAGTCCATCAGCCGCTCGTAGCTTGGACTCCACTCGGCAACCCGGGTCCGGTCATTCAGCAGCAGGATATTTTGGTCGATGTTGTCCTGAAGGACGAGTCGCCCCACCTCATCGGTCATATCTGCCAGGAAAGCAGCCCGTTCTTCGGCCTCAAGCTTGCCGGCGGCCACCATTCGATCCACAAAAATCTTGATGTTCACTTCATGGTCGGAGCAGTCCACCCCGGCTGAGTTGTCGATGGCATCCGTATTGAGGATGACTCCTTGCAGTGCGGCTTCAATACGCCCACGCTGCGTCAATCCCAGGTTTCCACCTTCTCCCACAACCTTGACCCGCAGGTCGCGCCCATCCACACGGATGGCGTCGTTGGCTTTGTCGCCAACGGCCGCGTGGGTCTCCGTGCTGGCCTTGACGTAGGTGCCGATGCCGCCGTTATAGAGGAGATCAGCGGGCGCCAGCAAGATCGCGCGAAGCAGCTCCGGCGGGCTCAGCTGCGTGGTGCCTTCGGGCAGGCCCAGTGCTTTTCGGGCCTGGTCAGAGACGGGGATGGTCTTCGCATGGCGCGCGTAGACGCCTCCACCTTCACTGATCAGTGACCGGTCATAGTCATCCCAGGAAGACCGGGGCAGTTCAAATAGCCGCTGCCGTTCCGCGAAGGATGCCGCGGCGTCGGGTGTGGGATCAAGGAAGATATGGCGATGGTCGAATGCGGCCAGCAAACGGATGTGCCGGGACAGCAGCATCCCATTGCCGAAGACGTCGCCGGACATGTCGCCGACGCCAACTACCGTGAACTCTTCGGTCTGGGTATCCAGATCGAGTTCACTGAAGTGCCTCTTGACTGATTCCCACGCCCCGCGTGCCGTAATACCCATGGCCTTGTGGTCGTAGCCCACCGACCCGCCGGAGGCAAAGGCATCGCCCAACCAGAATCCGTACTCGGCCGCGAGTCCGTTGGCGGTGTCGGAGAAGGTGGCGGTTCCCTTGTCGGCTGCCACCACCAGGTAGGAATCGTCGCCATCGTGGCGAACAACGTCCGACGGCGGGACAAGCCTTTCGCCGTCCGCTGACGTCACGAGGTTGTCGGTGATGTCCAGCAAACCCCGGATGAAGGTCTTGTAGCTCTCAATACCTTCAGCCATCCATGCTGCCCGGTCAACTGCCGGGTTGGGCAGCTTCTTCGCGAAGAACCCACCCTTGGCACCCGTAGGAACGATCACGGCGTTCTTGACTGTCTGGGCCTTCACCAAGCCCAGGATTTCCGTGCGGAAGTCTTCCCGACGGTCCGACCAGCGGAGACCGCCGCGGGCTACCTTCCCAAAGCGCAGGTGCACGCCTTCAACCCTGGGTGAGTAAACCCAGATCTCGTACATGGGGCGGGGGAAGGGCAATCCGTCGATCGACGTTGGATCCAGCTTGAAGCTGAGGTATTCCTTGTTTTGGAAGTAGTTGGTCCGCAGGGTGGACTCAATCAGGTTCACGAAGGTACGCAGCACGCGGTCAGCGTCCAGTGTTGCCACCTGTTCAATGGACTCGGCGAGGGCTACCCGTGCTGCAGCCTGGCGTTCCGGCCGAAGATCCTCCGGAACAGTGGGGTCGAAGCGCGCAGAGAAGAGTGCGTTAAGTCCGCGGGCAACGTCGGGGTTGCCCAGAAGAGTGTCCGCGATGAAACCGAACGAATTGGTGTTGCCCATTTGCCGCATGTATTTGGCGTAGGCACGGAGGACCACAACTTGGCGCCAGTGCATGCCCTCACGCAGCACCAGCCGGTCAAAGTTGTCCGACTCGACGGATCCTGTGACGGCTGCTCCAAAGGAATCACCCAGAAGTTCCCCCGTAGCGAGCGGATCGACGCCGGCGGGGTATTTAAGCCCGAGGTCGTAGAGGAAGAAGTCGCGGTGATCTGCGGTTTCGATCTCGAAGGGACGTTCATCCAGAACTTCAAGACCAAGATTGTGGAAGTAAGGGAGGATCTGGCTCAGGCTCTTGGGCTCCATGAGGTAGAGCTTGACGCGGGCGTCCTCCTCCAGAGCTTCTCCGGCACCTTCTGGAAGATACACGTGAACCCCAGGTTTGACATGCCTGGTTGCTTCACCGGCTCGCTCGGCCTGTGCCCCATACTTTTCGAAGCGTTCGATGTCCTCCAAGGCGTCTTCAACTTCATAGTCCACCCGGTAGCCTGCGGGGAATGCCTCTGCCCACAGGGCAGACAGCACATCGGCACTTTCTGCCGGGCGGTGCTCACGGAGGACCTCGGCGACTCCTTCGCTCCAGGAGCGGGACGCCCTCATCAGCCGGTGTTCAAGCTCAGCAACATTTACTTCCGCCAGCTCAGCGGTGCGTGGGAGGCGGATCCTGAAGAAGACACGTGCCAAGGCAGACTCAGTGATCCGGGCCTCGTAGTCGATGCTCTCGGCCTGGAACGTTTCCCGGAGTTCCTGTTCGATCCGAAGGCGAACGCTGGTGGTGTAACGATCACGGGGCAGGTACACCACCGCAGACATGAAGCGACCGTAAATGTCAGGCCGGAGGAACAACTTTGTACGGCGACGTTCCTGCAACCGCTGGATACCCGTGGCAGTAGCAGCCAGGTCCGGAATCTCGATCTGGAACAGTTCGTCGCGCGGGTACGTCTCGAGGATACCCAGGAGGTCCTTGCCGGAGTGGGAGTCAATAGGGAACCCAGCGTTCCGCAGGACGGCGTCCACCTTGTCCCGGACAATAGGGATGTTGCGCACAGAACCGGTGTAGGCACTTGTTGCAAAAAGCCCGATGAATCGCCGTTCCCCATTGACGTTGCCCTGGGCGTCGAAGCTCTTGACGCCGATGTAGTCGAGGTAGGCAGGCCGGTGGACAGTCGATCGGGAATTGGCTTTGGTGATTACCAGTGCCCGCTTTTCCCGGGCGCGCTTCCGCCCGGCGTCCGTAAGGTGCTGGACCTGACGCGTGGTGTCCCCTGCGCGCAGAAGCCCAAGACCGCTGTCTTCACGCAGTTGAAGGACGTCCTCGCCGTCCTGGTCTACGAGGTCGTACTCGCGGTATCCGAGGAAGGTGAAGTTGCCGTTGTCCAGCCAGCGCAGAAGATCCTGTGCCTGCCGGAGTTCGGCGATCTGCTCGGGGTGGGATATGCCCCCAAGGGCTTCTGCCAGTTCCAGTGCTTTGCTGCGCATCTTGGGCCAGTCCTCGACTGCTGCCCTGACATCGCCGAGGACACGGTGCAGTCCTTCGATCAGTTCTGCACGGGCGTCGTCGTTGACACGGTCAATCTCCACCGCAATCCACGACTCCATGTGCGACGAGTTGTCGCCGTCGCCCAGGAGGTGCGCCACGCTTGGCAGAGCCGCAGTATCACCGCTGGAGATCCCGACGTTGGAAGGAACCCGGGAGATGTTACGGAGCTCCCCGGATACGCGGTCGCGGGTGATCACAAACAAGGGGTGCATGACAAGCCGGATCGCGCAGTTCTGGCGAACGAGTTCTGCATTTACCGAGTCCACGAGGAACGGCATATCGTCCGTGACGATGTACACGACGCTTCGGTCCGCTTCACCGGCGATTTCGACGACGGCGTTCCCCGGCGTCCGGGACTGCGCGACTTTCTTGTGATTCGTTGCCCGCGAGATCAGCAGCTCAGGCGAATACGCACGGGCATCCTCCTCTGCGAGGTGTTCATAGTAGTCACCGAAGAACCCTTCACGGACAACTGCTGCATCGGACCGATCCTCCACGCTGGATCCTGACGACATCTACAAACGCCTCCATCACATGTTGATTGCTGCGACTCTGCAGCCCACATTTTGAGCCTAGCGCTTAAGCAAGCGGACGGCTCTGGTACTTCGGCCAAAGGAATTTCGTTTTTGCTGGACAGGCGCACAGACCAAGTCTGCTATCGCGATCCGCAGCGCAGATTCAGGCGAAGTTTCAAGGAGGACCGAGCCGGAGAGCAAGGCGGCGTCACAGGCCACTGGATCTGCCGGGAGGTAGGCATCAATCGCCATGCCGGGCCCGTACCGGTCCCAGGCTTCCGCCAGTTGCTGCTTGGGTGCGTGCCCAACGGCCGATCTCTTCACCTTGTTCAGCACCACACGGAGGGATGCTTGTGGAACGGCTGCTTGAAGGTCCGCCAGGCCCCGGACCAGCCTCGGTACTCCGATTGCGTCGGCTGCTCCCACCGCGAACACAACGTCAGCCATTTCCAAACTCCTGAGAGTTGCTGCGTTCCGCCGCGGGGCCATGGTGTCAAAGCTCAGTTCCTCATCTGATTCGAGGCAGAATCCGGTATCAACCACCACAACATCAGATACATGTTTGGCTCGTTCAAGGACCTGCGACAGCGCAGCTGCCCTCAGTTCCGTCCATCGATCCGCGCGTGTCGTCCCAGTCAGCACCCGAAAGGAGCCCTCTTTGGTGTAGACCGGGGTCGCCACGGCCTTCAAAGCACTGGGGTCGAGCATCCCCTGGTCCGCAAGCCTGCAGGCCTGGGCCAGTCCTGCGGCTTCGTCCAACAACCCCAGCACAGCAGAAACACTGGCACCATAACTGTCAGCATCGACGAGGATGACGGATTTACCCTCTGCTGCCAATTCGGCAGCGATGTTGACCGCCAGCAATGTCCTGCCGGGTGACCCTATGGGACCCCACACAGCAAATACCAGGCCTGAACCCTCCGGGGAGTCCTCCACAGTTTCCGGAGCGGGCATCAAAAGTGGTCCGCCTCCCGCATCAGCGAAACCTGCGTCCTGGCCCGCGCCCAGGCGGCCGCGCGCGTGCTCACGACCCACAGCCTCTGATATTTTTTCCGCGAGTGCAGACGGTTCTATTCCGGAAGCCGCCACAACGACTCCGATGGAGTCCAATCGCCCTACTTCGGCCGGGTCATCCGTCAGGGCCACGATCGTAACTCCAACAGCACCAAGCCGATCCACCAAAGTCGTGGTCAATTCCTCGCAGCCCTCGGCGACGACGGCAGCCATGGCAAGGCCGCTTTGGCAGGCAGCCATCAGCTCAGCAAGCTCTGAACAACGGCGAACCACCGTTACCGGACCATGCAGGCCCTCCAGCCCGCCCACTACGGCCTCCTGGGCAGGACCCACAGTGACTACTGGAATACTCATGGGTTGAGGCCCGCAGGGTTCCACACGACGGAGATACTGGCCTTGTTTGCTTGAGCCCCCAACAATTTGGGCATCTGCTCATCCGTCACAAGAACCAGCACTTGAGTGGTCTTCGATGCCCCCAAGGCAGCGGCGCCTGAGACCACCTGGGCGATCTCCGCACCGGGCAGAAGCAGTTGCGGCTCATCGAAGGCTCTGCTCGCACCGGGCAAGGCAACCCAGACATCCACGCGCGCTCCCCCGACCGCTTGGGCAGGAAGTTCCCCTTCCACGGAAATAGCCACCGGCTTCCTGTCCAGGGCATCAGCTTTTCCCAGGCTTTCCTTTGGAACGAGCTGGTTTTTCGCCACCCGCTGCAGGGCTACCCGACCCTCAGCCAAGCCACCCTCCACAGTGACGTACCCGGACTCGACATCATCCAGGCGCACACTGACAATTGAGAGGTCGGCCACGGCGACCACCTGGCCGACTGCGATGTCTTCGCGTGCAGTGTAGACCTGCGTAGTCCTGTCAGCCGATCCAACCAAGGCGATGACGCCGGCAATGGACACAAGCACCAGCAGAATGCCGATGAGAAGCCGCGGGTCCTTCCACGATGGCTTCTTCAGTCTTGCTGCAGCGGCCACTGTAACTTGAGCCATGTTTCTGCTACCCCCCGATGAGCTAAAGGCATGGTCGATGGACCCGCCCCCTCATTCTTACCGGCCGTTTCTGCGGGACAAAAGCCATCGACCTCAAAGGGGTCGAAACTGTGGATAAACACACCAAAGGGGAGCCAACGGTGGCAAAATGGTGCCATGCCCCGATTCCTGACTCTGGCGGATGTCGCCGAACAACTCCAAATCAACTCACCACAGGCCTACGCCTTGGTGCGAAGCGGCGAGTTGAAAGCCATCCAGGTAGGAGGTCGTGGACAATGGCGCATCGAGGAGACGATGCTTGAGCAGTACATCCAGGAGCGCTACGCAGAAGCAAGCCGCATGATCCAGGAAGCAAAAACCAAGGCGAACCAGCCCTAGGGGCTGCCCCGGAGGGATTATTCTCCGCCTGCCGAACAAAGGGCTGCAACAGCACTGAACGGGACGGTCATGACTGACGCCACGTTGCCAGCCCGCCGCACTTCACCGTCGCGGACCACAGCAATATCGAAGTGGTCCCTTCCGACCCTGTCGATGACGCCGTTGACCTTGACGCCGCCTCCGGCCCGCGTGCTCAAATGAACAACCACGGCGGACCTGTCCCTGGCCAATGCCCGCAGGACTGAGGCGATCCCCGGCAACTGCCGGACCGTGGACACAGGCTTAAGGGCCAGCCTCCCCAGGCCTTGGAAGGTAAGCACAGCAGCCAAGGGCACCAGCCATTGCCGCGAGCCCTCGGGCAACACCAGCCACCCGGCACCCACGCGGCCCAGCACTCCGTGAATAATGTTGCCGTCAGCGAGGAAAAGCTTGAGCCCGGAGCCGGTTGCACCACGGAGGCGATCACCCAGTTCGATCCCCGCAAGCTCCATCCTGGCCCGCTCGGTGATCTCCGATTCCGCCTCCAGGGCACGCTCGGCAGAAAATTGTGCTTCCAAGTCGTCAAAGAGAGAGTCCCATCTCATGTAAGCAGACTAGGCTGCAACATGTAGGCAGGGCGAATAATGCGTGATCAGGCACCCGAATTGGACAGGAAGCCCGGGACGTGCCCACAATAGGCCTAAAGATGTCAAAACGCATCAAAATGCATCAAACGAAGCTTTGGGGGCTTTGAATGGGAAGAACGTTACGGGGCGACGCCTGCCTCGCTGCAACGATTCTGGGGCTGGGGATACTGCTCGTCCAGGTGGGTGGCATGCTCCTTGCCCAGTGGCGGTCAGCCGATCACCATCATCAGAACTTCTCATTTGAGGACCTCCTCGGTATTGTCGCGAACGGCGCCGGCATAGCGCTGGTGGCATGGTGGGTCCTTTCCTTACTGCTTGCCGTCTTCGCGTCGCTGTTGCATCGGAGCGGGCGGGAGAGAGGGGCCAACACCCTTGCCAAGTTCAGCCCTGCCTTTATGCTGCGGCTTGCTGTAGCAGTGGTGAGTGTGAATCTCCTGGGCGTCACCATGGCGCAAGCATCGCCTCCACCCGCCCCCGGCTGGGCACCGACATCTGCGGGTGTGGAAACCTCTCCCCACCCGGAGTGGACCCCGGAGCCCGCTGCCGGGCCTGTGTCTTCATCACAGACGTCCATGGCCGACACCACAACAGGTAGGGGCGATCCGCGCTGGAAGCCTCAAGCACCCGCACCTGAACCTGGGCTTCTAAGTCGCCCTTCGTCCAGGCAAGAGATCTCCCATGGCGACGCCGGCGTCGTCGTGAAGGCAGGAGACTCCCTGTGGTCGCTTGCAGCATCGCGGCTTGGTCCCTTTGCCACGGACGTGGAGGTCGCGCTGATGTGGCCTAAGTGGTATGCCGCAAACCTCACCGTCATCGGCGGCGACCCTTCAGTGTTGACTCCTGGTCAGGTCTTGCGGCCACCCGCACCTGACTGACAGTACGGGTCACCCGACCCTCCGATTTGTCGGCCCACTCAGGGGCCGTATCACCGCACCAAACCAAGTTCAGCGTCATCCCAGCAGAAGCCACCAGAACAGAGTGTCCCCACGCTCCTGTTCATGTAGTGAATGCCTGAGGTGTATGACCATGACCGTTGCGACTGCAAGCCGGCCCGCGGGCCGACAGAGCACCCAACGAACATTGTCCGGCTACGGTTCGAGTGGTTCGGACATCGATGTTCGGCTGGTTGCGCGCAGTATTGCGCAGGCAGCTTTGGAAGTCCTGGCCGGAACGCGTGCTGTGAGCCAGCTTTCCCGTTCCCTCGACCCTGACTGCTATGTCGCTCTTCAACATAGGGCGGCCCTCACCCGCAAGCACGCCGCCAGAGTCCGGGGGAACCTGCAACCCCACCGCAGCCCCATGGTCCGCTCCGTTCGAGCCTGCTCCATCTCCGAGGACATTTGCGAGGCAAGCATTGTGGTTGCGGAAGAACTCAGGTGCCGGGCTGTCGCCATGAGGTTGGAACGCTTGGACGGCGTGTGGCGGGTTACGGCCCTGGAGATCGGCTAGACCTGGCGAATCCATCTGCAGACAACAAAAAGGGTGGACTCCGGACTTTTAGTCCGGAGTCCACCCTTTTGAGTTACAGATATTCGTGCCTGGCAGACCACTGAAATGGCTATCGGCCCGCCGTACGGTGTTGGGTCAGCGACGCTTCTTTTTAGCCGGCTTACGCTGCTCCTGGGCCGCTGCCTTCGCTGGGTTGCCGGATCGACCGGAAGCGCGGCCTTCGATGCGTGTTTGGGTAGCACCATCTTCGCCAGGGGCGGTGTACTGCAACTGGGCCGGCTTTTCCGGTGCCTGCAGACCCGCCGCCCGGATCTGGGGTTCATGATGTTCGGTATGCGCCCCAGCGGCGGTATCGTCGGCCACAACAACGTCTTCGGCGGGTGTTACCTCCACCTCCAGGTTGTAGAGGAAGCCGATGCTCTCTTCACGGATGGCTTCCATCATGCTCTGGAACATCACAAAACCCTCGCGCTGGTACTCCACCAGGGGATCGCGCTGGGCCATCGCCCGGAGACCAATACCCTCCTTGAGGTAATCCATCTCATAGAGATGTTCCTGCCATTTCCGCCCCAGAACAGAAAGCACAACACGACGTTCGAGCTCGCGCATGCTCTCAGAGCCAATGGCCTCCTCGCGGGCCTGGTACACCAGCCGGGCATCCGAGAGGATCTCCTCTTTCAGGAACTCGGCAGTGACGCGTGACTTTCCGCCTGCTTCCTCAATGATTTCATCGGGAGTCACGGTTGCCGGGTACAACGTCTTCAGATTGGCCCAGAGCTGGTTGAAGTCCCAATCGTCGCCCGTTCCCTCGGCAGTGGCAGCCTCGATGAGGGCGTTGATGGTGTCTTCAAGGAAGTACTGGACCTTCTCGTGAAGGTCGTCGCCTTCAAGGATGCGACGGCGGTCGCCATAGATCGCTTCACGCTGCCGGTTAAGGACGTCGTCGTACTTGAGAACGTTCTTACGCTGTTCGGCGTTGCGCCCTTCCACCTGGCCCTGCGCCGACGCGATGGCGCGGGAGACGAGCTTGGATTCAAGGGCAACATCATCCGGGACCGAACTGTTCATGAGACGTTCGGCCGCACCTGAGTTGAACAACCTCATGAGGTCGTCCGTCAGCGACAGGTAGAAGCGCGATTCGCCCGGGTCACCCTGGCGCCCTGAACGGCCTCGCAACTGGTTGTCGATCCGGCGGGACTCGTGTCGCTCGGTACCCAGGACGTATAGCCCGCCAAGGTCCAAGACCTCTTCGTGTTCATCTTTGACCGCCTGCTTGGCTGCCGAAAGGGCCTCGGGCCAAGCGGCCTCGTACTCTTCCGAGTTCTCCTCGGGATCGAGCCCTCGCTTTGCCAGCTCTGCGATGGCGGTGAACTCGGCGTTTCCGCCAAGCATGATGTCAGTACCACGACCGGCCATGTTGGTGGCAACAGTGACGGCACCTTTTCGTCCGGCCTGCGCCACGATGGACGCTTCACGTGCGTGGTTCTTGGCGTTCAGTACTTCGTGCCGGATACCTTCCTTGGCCAGCAGCTTGGAGAGATACTCGCTCTTCTCAACGCTGGTGGTGCCGACCAGCACAGGTTGGCCCTTCTCGTGCCTTTCGGCGATGTCCTGGACCACGGCGTCGAACTTCACGACTTCGTTCTTGTAGACAAGGTCCGGCTGGTCGATGCGCTGCATGTCACGGTTGGTGGGGATCGGGACGACACCCAGCTTGTAGGTGCTCATGAACTCCGCGGCCTCAGTCTCGGCCGTGCCGGTCATGCCGGCAAGCTTCGAGTACATGCGGAAGTAGTTCTGCAAGGTCACGGTGGCGAGAGTCTGGTTCTCCGCCTTGATCTCGACATTTTCCTTGGCCTCAATGGCCTGGTGCATGCCTTCGTTGTAGCGGCGGCCGGCCAGGATACGGCCAGTGTGTTCGTCAACAATCAGCACCTCGCCGTCGAGGATGACGTAATCCTTGTCCCGCTTGAACAGTTCCTTCGCCTTAATGGCGTTGTTGAGGAAGCCGATCAAAGGCGTGTTGGCGGATTCGTAGAGGTTTTGGATTCCGAGGTAGTCCTCCACCTTCTCGATACCGGCTTCGAGAACGCCTACCGTGCGCTTCTTTTCATCCACCTCGTAGTCGACTTCGGGCTGCAGGCGGAGCACGACTTTGGCGAATTCGCTGTACCAGCGGTTCGTGTCGCCCTGGGCAGGACCGGAAATGATGAGCGGCGTACGGGCTTCATCGATCAGGATGGAGTCGACCTCATCAACGATCGCGAAATTGTGGCCGCGCTGAACCAGTTCGCTGCCATCCCAGGCCATGTTGTCGCGCAGGTAGTCGAAGCCGAACTCGTTGTTGGTTCCGTAGGTGATGTCCGCAGCGTACTGCTGTCGGCGGACCGCAGGATCCTGATTCGAAAGAATGCAACCGCTGGTAAGTCCCAGGAACCTGTAAACCCGGCCCATCAGCTCGGACTGGTATTCGGCGAGGTAGTCGTTGACGGTGACGACGTGGACACCCTTGCCCGCCAGCGCGTTCAGGTACGCGGGGGCAGTAGCTACGAGGGTCTTGCCCTCACCGGTTTTCATTTCTGCGATGTTGCCCAGGTGGAGTGCGGCACCGCCCATCAGCTGGACATCGAAATGGCGCATGCCCAAGGTGCGGGAGGAGGCTTCCCGGACAGCGGCGAATGCTTCCGGGAGGAGAGCTTCCAGAGTCTCGCCGTCCTGGTGACGGGACCGGAGATGGTCCGTCTCCTCACGGAGTTCGGCGTCCGTGAAGGACTTGAAGGAGTCTTCCAGGGCATTGATGGAATCGGCATAGTTCCGCAATTGCTTGAGTGTCTTTTTGTCACCCGTGCGGAGAAGTTTTTCGATTAGTGATGCCACGTGAAATTGCTCCCAGTCTCATGCTGCCGAATTCTGGCTGTTTCAGTCTACGGGAGAGACCAGCGCCACGTGGCCGCGTTCCCCTCTGAGCGGACTGTCCGCATGCAGCGGCCCGCCCGGCCATCAGCGCGGTCCGCGACAGCCTGGGTAAGAACGCCGGCGAGGTCCCCGACGGGCCACACCACTACCTCCTGCAGCCTGAGCCAGGCGCACATGAGTTCCAGTTCGGCAGCAAGCTCGACGGCGGTATCCGCCGGAGCGCCAACCTCCGCGAACGCCGAACGCACCAGGAGCTGGCCGGACGCACGGTCAGCCTTCAAGTCCACTCTTGCCACGACACCATCCCTGAGGAGGAATGGGAGAACGTAGTAGCCGAACTGACGCTTGACCGCGGGGGTGTAGATCTCAATCCGGTAGTGGAAGCCGAACAGTTCCTCAAGACGCCGTCGCTCAAAGACCAGCGAGTCGAACGGGCTCAGCAGTGCACGCCCGACGGCCCTGCGTGGAATCCTGGCATTGACGTGTTTGTAGGTTTCCCTGTCCCAACCACGCACAGAGACCGGATGAAGGCGCCCTGCACGGACCAATCGCTGGACCGAGTCCGCTCCGGCTTTCAGGGGCGTACGGAAGTAGTCGGAAAAGCAGCGTACAGTGCCGATGCCATGTGCTTGGGCGGCCGCGTCCATCAGGCGGTCGAGCGCTTCTTCGGGAGTGCCCCCGGGCTGTGCCATGGCAGGAACAACCTTGGAGGTCAGGGTGTACTTGCGTTCGAATTGCTGTGTGCGTGAGGCGGCAGAAATCCGTCCCTGTTCAAACAGATGTTCAAGGACCCGCTTAACGATGTTCCAATTCCATCCCCAGTTGCCACGGTCAGCTTCCTCATTGTGTCCGAGCTCGGCCGTCAGTTCGGAGGCCGTCATGGGTCGTCCGGCTGTGAGTGCAGCAAGAATACGGCCTTCCATGTCCTGACGGACAAGGGGCTCAAGGTTGTGGGCGCCCACCCAGCCCCGCTTTTGCCACACCAAGAGGTCATGAAAGTGCTCCGGGCGGATAAAGCTTGCCTCGTGTGCCCAGTACTCCATCATCCTGCGGGGTTTCCGCCCGGCCATGGCATGGAGGATGCGGGGGTCGTAGTCACCCAGACGGGAGAAGAACGGCAGGTAGTGGCTTCGTGCCACCACGTTCACGGAGTCGATTTGGACAAGCTGGAGTTGGGCAAAGGTCCGGCCCACCGCCCGTGATGTCACGGGGCCGGCGGGCCGGGTCTTTGCCAATCCTTGAGCTGCCAATGCGATCCGCCGTGCCTGTGACAGGCTCAGCGAAGCGGTCATGGAAGTCCCTTCATGCAGGAAAAGTGGGCCTACTTGGCGGTGGACGCCTCATCATCGGAACGGTAAGCGTGGATCTTCTCTTCCACAGCCTCCTCGCCCGGTTCGCAGGTGGAGTCGAGGGTGATTACTCCGTAGGTCCAGCCATTGCGCCTGTAGACAACCGACGGCGCGTTGGTTTCCTTGTCCAGGAAAAGGTAGAAGTTGTGGCCAACGAGTTCCATATTGTCCACAGCGTCATCCAGTGTCAGGGAAGCTGCGGGGAAGACTTTCCGGCGGATCAGGACGGGTGAATCGCCTGCCGGAATATCGTTCTCGATCTCATAAGGAGAACGCTCGTCTGCGGTGGGAACGGATTCCTGGTGGTTGCTCGCCTCGACGTAGAGTGGTTCGCTCGCGCTGGCTGGCTCGAGTGTTGCGGTGGCCTCCCGCACGGCTTTCGGCGTGTGGCGTCCGTGGTGCACCTTTTTCCGGTCTTTCGCACGGCGAAGCCTCTCAAGAAGCTTGTTGTACGCGAGATCGAAGGCAGCGAATTTGTCAGCGGCTGTCGCCTCGGCACGGATGACGGGGCCGCGGCCCAGGACTGTCACTTCTACGGTGAGCTGGCCTGGCGTCTGGCGCGGGTTGGTTTCCTTGGAAACCTTTGCGTCGACTCGCTGGACCTTATCCCCCAGCGATTCAATCTTTGAGATTTTCTCGCCGGCGTATTCGCGAAAGCGGTCAGAAACTGTGAGATTTCGTCCGCTGATCATGAACTCCATGGTGCCCTCCAAATAACTCAGGTGACACGACAACGACGCTGGTGGGGGCTAGTCTGACGGACAGTCGAGCCCCTTTCCGAGCCGCTATCGACAGGTACATCTGTTCTTGGTACCCACAACCGACGTTAGTTCATCGCCACGCGTTATTCATCCTTTAGTCACTTATTTTTTGATTGAGTCTTAAGGACTTAACAGGGATCGCGCCTTGCACTGTTGAAAGCATAGGCTGGTGGCCTCGTGGCCGCGAGGACAACAGCCCCGCAGACCACTCCCCCCGCGGTTTCCACCGCCCTCATCGCTTCTGCAAGGGTGGCCCCGGTAGTGAGGACATCGTCCACGAGAATGCATCTCCTGCCCCTGATCTCTTTGCGGAATCGGCTTCTCACGCGCATGGATCCGCGGACCCTGCTGGCCCGCGCACCTCGTCCCAGTCCTTTTTGCCCTGCGCCGGAGCCCCCTGTCCCCTTACCGGCGAGAGAATCGGCGGCCCGGGCAAGCAGGGTCTTGATGGAATCCCTGCTGATGTAGGCTGCCGGCGAACCGCGCCTCTTCTCAAGCGCGTCAAAGCTTGGGCATTCCGGCACCATGCCCCGCATCCGCAGGCAGAAAAGCAACAGGTGCAGCGGACTGAATCCCCGCATGCGGTACGCCCGGCCGCTGGTAGGAATTGGTACAAGGCATAATCCGGATTTGCCTCCGATGGCCCGTTTGACCGCTTTGCCCAGACATGGCGCCAAGACCCCGGCCAAGCGCCACTGGCCGAAGCGTTTGAAGGACAGGAGGCACTGTGCCAGCTCATCACGGTATGGGCCCGCGGCCACCACCCCGATCCTCGCTGTGCCATCCGTCTCCACCAATGCGGGCGATTCCCGTTCCGCGCGGAAGGGTTGGCTGCAGAGTTGGCGGACGCGCTTGGCGCAGCCGCCACATAACACGGTGTCCTCCGCTGAACAGCAGACACAATCCACCGGGACCAGCAGTCCCAGCAGATCGACAGCCGTACCCTGGAGCACCACCAGCAACCGGCCGAGCCCCCGTTGGTCCGGACCACGACGACGGGCCCGTACGGGATCCACCGGGTGGAGGTCCGGGTCGCGTACCCGCAGAGGCGGCCGCCCGTGTGTCCCGATATTTGGTTCGGGAGCAGCACCCTGGTCAGAGCCTCTCCCGACGACGGCGCCTGCCCCAACGACAGAGTCAGTCCCAGTCCCAATGCCTGCCGCTGTCCCCGTATCTGCTCTGATCATGTTGCAAGCCTGCGCGGACGCAGGCCAGGCCGGAAGCCACGTTGCACCCTATGTGGACATCCGGCACGCTTTGACGGCAGCCTATCCGGGGAAGGCGGGTTCCGTGGGCCCTTTGAGTTGGAGTTCCCATCCGTTCCCGACCCGTTGGAACACCCCGGCCTCGGACTGCCCATAAATCTGCTCGGAGCCGTTCCCGGCACTGAGACTGGTCAGGCCGTCCCAAGGGGCCAATTGCTGCGGCTCGCCCGATTCGAGCGAAAGCAGCTCAGGAACCACGGTTCCTGTCGCCGATCCGGACATCACAGCCACTGTGGAACTGTTGACCCAGACTCCCTGGTCAGCGGATCCGGTGCTGACCAATGTGATGGGCGATGTGAGGTCCTTGGGGACGCCGTCGGCATTCCGGACTATTCCGGTGATCTGCACCGTTGACTTTCCGTTTGCTGCAGAAATGACCAGCGCCCTGGTCCCTTCCCTGGAAACCCTGAAGTCCTTCACGGTCCGCCCGGACAGCCAGGCAGGGGTGATGGTGACATTGGGAACGGCCATGCCAGGTGCAATGCCCGTCGGTTTGAAGGCCACCACTTCGGCAGCCCCGTTGGCGCCCGGCCCTGCGGTCCATACCCAGTCGTGTGGGCTGAATGATGGCCCCGTGAGCGTGCTCCTGGTAGTCAGCTGGCGCGCGGGCTGCCCGGGTTCGATTGCATAGAGAGTTGTCTTGTCACCATTGAGGAACGCGGCCGTTTGGGACACGGGGGACTCAGCCGGCGAGTGGGGACCCAATCCGGACACGGGTTGTATGTCCGGAAGCGGAGTCATCCGGTTGTTCTCATACCGCACCAAGTCGCCGTTGCTCACGGCAATCTGGCGTGCCGGAACGCTCTTGTCCACTACGGGAGGCAACACGGTGCCGTTGTCCTCAACCCGTACCAGGTCCTGATCCGCCCGCAGTTGAACGTTGATGACATCGGGCTGGTCACGGAAAGTCAATGCCAATTGGTTCTGCATCCTTTGGCGGTCCTCCGCCGAGGCATCAAACAGTTCTTTGGCAGAGAGGTCCACCTGTGCAGATCCGGACACGACCGGAACGGATTCCCGTGCGAGTTTCATGCCGGAAGGAAAGGCGCTGACAACTGCCCCCCGGAGGTACGGAGCAGGGCCGGCCAGCACGGCAGAAGTCATGGACTTGACCGTGTTCTTCTTGATGAACCAACGGTAGTCGGGCACGGCATAGGTAAATGTGGGGTCGTAGAAGTAGATGGGGAAGGCCCCATAAATCACCTTGAACGTCTCTTCCGGTATGGCCGTCCCGTCGGGCACCTTGGAAATCCGCCATTGGCCTTCCACCTGCTCAAGAGTCAGCGGAATGGTCTCCTTGGTACCCGGCGGGAATTGCGTTGCCACGCCATCGGCATCCACCGAATAGGCGAGGTCCAATTCGTAGAGGTACTCGTTCTCCCCCGCTGCCTTGACTACCTGCGCCTCGCGAAAAACGATGGCTCGCTTGTCTGGTTTCCAGGTGACGGACTGTGCCTGCGTCAGGTACTGGCGGGCAACAGGGTAATCGTCCTCATAACCGCTGCCTGCCATGTAGAAGTCCTCGATCACAGTCTCCGGACTCGAACCCGCGCGCGGGGCCGCCGGAAAGAAGACCGGCGCATTGGGATTGCCTGCTCCCTCATCCTTGCTCTTGCCTACAGGACCGGACCGTGGAATCTGCGCACAGGAAGCCAGCAACACCATCAGCACCGCCAGCACTGCCACAACCGCCCGTGAACGCCGGAGACTTACCATGTTCAGTCCCCCTCCCCGAATGAGCCGTCATCAGCCGCAGCTTTTCCTGCAGCGGAGTGGGACGATTGCGGGGCACTTCCGGACTCTGTACCCAGGATGAGCATGTGCCGCTCACTTGCGGTGCCGGGGAATTCGATGTCAGCAGGTTCAAGCTGAAGCGGTGATTTCACGATGGTGCCACCTTGGCGAAGGGGCAGGGTCAACCGGAAATTGGAACCGGCCCCCTTGCGCCCCCAAGCCTGAAGCCAGCCGTTGTGCAGTTTGGTGTCCTCGGCGGCGATGGAGAGGCCCAAGCCGCTGCCGCCGGTGGTCCGGGCGCGTGCAGGATCTGCACGCCAGAATCGGTCGAAAACCCTCGCAGCCTCTGCCTGGGTCATTCCGATGCCGTGGTCCCTCACGGAGACTGCCACAGCGTCGTGGTTGGCCGCCACGGATATGTGAATCGGTTTGCCTTCTCCATGTTCCAGGGCGTTAAGCAGCAAATTACGGAGGATCCAGTCAATCCTCCGGGAGTCCATTTCCACCACGATGCTCTTTTGCCGGGCGTTCAGCCTAACCTCTGAGCCGTACTCTGCGGCGACAGGCGCGGCGCCGTCCATGACGTGGGAGATGACCTGGAAAATGTCCTGGGGTTCTGCATCCAAAACAGCTGCCCCGGCGTCGAAGCGGGAAATCTCCAGCAGGTCGGAAAGCAACGACTGAAAGCGCTCAACCTGGTGGTAAAGCAGCTCAGCAGACCGTTTGTTCATGGGGTCAAAGTCGTCACGGGCGTCGAAGAGGACCTCGGCAGCCATTCGGACAGTGGTGAGCGGCGTCCGCAGTTCATGCGAGACATCGGAGACAAACCGCTGCTGCATCTGCGACAAAGTGGCCAGTTGGGTGATCTGCTCTTGGAGGCTGGCAGCCATATGGTTGAACGAGGCGCCCAATCTCGCGACCTCGTCCTCGCCCTTGACCACCATGCGCTCCTGGAGCTGTCCTGCCGCAAGCTTTTCGGAGACCACGGCGGCGTGGCTGACAGGACTGACCACATTGCGTGTGACGTACCAGGCGATCGCCCCGATCATGAGGACCAGCGCTGCCCCGCCTGCCCAGAGGACGTTCTGGATTTCGTCCAACGTCTGCTGGGCGGTATTGAGATCGTAGATGAGGTACAGCTCATAGGACGTGCCATTGAACGTCACCATGTTTCCGACCGCTATGCCGGGGCGGTCCTCATTACCGACGGGGAACTGGGTGGAGGCCCAGAACTGCTGCTTGCCGCCTTCCTGGACGGCCTTCCGCAACTCCGGCGGGATAACCCGGACCGTCAGTTGGTCGGATGCACGTGACTCGACCCAGCGGTTGCGGGGCTTGGTCTGTTCAGGTTTCGCTTCAAAGACGTAGCGGCGTTGGATGACCGAACCGCGACCTTCAACGGCGGTCAAGGTGTCGTAAACCAGGGTGATGACGCTGGACTGATCGGTGACCTGCGCGCCGTCGAACGTGTCTTGAACCTGCTTGACGTTGTAGCGCGACTCGGATTCCGCTTGGGCCAGACGTTCCTGGAAAAGGTTGTTCGCGATCTGGTTGGACAGGTAGGCGCCCACGATTGCGAAGGATGTCACCGCCAGCAGCAAGGTGGTGAGGACTGTCCGGAACTCCAGTGAGCGCCGCCAGCGCCGGAGCACTGAGCGCCAGAGGTAGCGAATTCCCGGCCTGATCTGCCGGATGCCGAGGGATACCAGCCGGGAAACCCGAAGAACCAGGATGAGTCCGCGCCGCGTCCAGATCCTCGCCCGGGTAATAATCCACGGCAGGGTCCGCATGCTCCGTACCGGTGGCCCGGAGGACGCCGTTTGCTCCGGGGACCGTGAGGCGGACTCCCCACCGGACGGATCGGGGGACGGGGCAAGCGCCGGTTCGGAGGTCGTTGACTCAGCCGGTGTCATCTGGTGGACACCGGCCCCGTCCTGCCCCTGAGTATCAGGGCCCTCTCCTGCCGCGCCGGTCTTGCCGACCGGGGACTCAGGAACCTGCTTTATATCCGACACCACGCACCGTCAAAACGACCTCGGGCGCCTCCGGGTCGCGTTCAATCTTGGAGCGCAGACGCTGGACGTGGACATTGACCAACCGCGTGTCCGCGGCATGGCGGTAGCCCCAAACCTGCTCGAGGAGGAGTTCGCGGGTAAAGACCTGCCAAGGCTTCCGCGCCAGTGCCACCAGGAGATCGAACTCCAGGGGAGTCAGGGAAATCCGCTCGCCGCCGCGGGTGACCAAGTGGCCGGCGACGTCGATGGTCACGTCGGCAATGCGCAGGGTTTCGGGGGCCTTCTGATCGCCCGGGCGGAGCCGCGCACGAACACGCGCCACAAGCTCGGCGGGCTTAAAGGGCTTGGGCACGTAATCGTCAGCACCGGATTCAAGCCCCCGGACCACGTCGGAAGTATCGGACTTTGCCGTGAGCATAACGATGGGGACGTCTGACTCGCCGCGGATTTGCCGGCACACCTCGATGCCGTCAGAGCCCGGCAGCATGAGGTCCAGCAGCACCAAGTCCGGCTTGGAAGAACGGAAGACCTCCAAGGCCTGGCCGCCATCTGCGCAGAACACCGGCTCGAAGCCATCATTGCGCAAGACGATGCCAATCATCTCTGCGAGCGCTTCGTCGTCGTCAACTACCAGAATGCGTGCCTTCATAGTTATATATTCCCTTATCACCAAGTCTTTGTCCCGTTGGGCACGGCGCACGGCATGGCGCCCCAAGGGCAACTTACACCGTACTGCACAACAGTGGCGGCCCATCTGCCATGGCTGGCCGGGCGTCAGGCTATGAGGGACGACGGCGGGACTATAGGCTGGGTGCCAAGGTCCGTATGGGGGACGTCGGATGCCGGCGCGCCGGGTCTTATGGGGAGGATATCGTGTCACAGCCAGAGCATGGCCACCATCCATCGCCGGGCAATCAGCCCGGGTGGGGGAACCAGCCGCAGTGGGGCAACCAGCCGCAGTGGGGCGGTCCCCCGGCATGGGCAGCTCCCCAGAGCGGTGGACCATATGGCCAGGGTCAACCGGCACCCGGTTGGCCACCGGTGCCTCCTTATGGACAACCCCTCTACGTCGCTCCCCCCAAGCCGGGCATAATTCCCTTGCGTCCACTGCAATTCGGCGAGATCCTGGATGGTTCGTTCCAGACAATCCGTCGCAATGCCGCTTCCATGTTTGGATCAGCACTGATCGTACAAGCACTCGGTGCGGTGTTCATCGGGATCGTCACAGTGGGCATGTTCCAGCTGTCAATGTCCTTTGAATCCGTCAGCACTGAGGCGGAATTCACCGAAGCCATGGGTCCCTTCCTGGCCATCATGGCCGGCACTTTGGGTGTCTCGGTCCTGATCGGTTTCCTTGGTTCGGTCCTTCAAGGTGTCCTGGTGGTGCCGGTGGCGCGCTCGGTCCTCAACCGGCGCACAGGCTTCAAGCAGATGTGGAAACTTGCCGGCCGAAAGATCTGGCCGCTGCTGGGTGTTGCACTCCTGCTGACACTCGGCGGGCTTCTGACAGCAACTGCGGTGGTGGGGATTGCGGTGCTGTTGTTCACTGCCATGGGTCCCGGAGCCCTGCTCCTTGTCTTGCCCCTGGGCCTTGGATCGGTAGTGGCCTTCGTCTGGATCGGACTGAAGGTGATGCTGGCGCCCGCCGCGATCGTGGTTGAGCGGACAGGTGTCTTCGGCGGACTTCTCAGGTCCTGGCAGCTGACCAGGAACAACTGGTGGCGGATCTTCGGCATCACCCTTGTGGTCGCCATCATGGTGGGCGTCATCGCCCAGATTGTCCAGATCCCGGCTTCCCTGGCAGCGGCGGCCATTGGCGAGGTGGTTACTCCCCACCCGGACGCTGAGTCGGTTGCTTCCACCCTGGTGATCACCACTGTGATTTCTTCAGCGATCGGCGCTCTGGTGGGGTCCGTGACGTTCGCTTTCCAAGCCTCGGTGTTCGCCTTGATCTATATGGATCTGCGGATGCGCCGGGATGGTTTGGACGTTGAGCTGATGCGACTGATGGAAACCGGCGCCGATCCTGATGGCGTGCCGGGCGGCCCGCCAGCCCAAGCCGGAAACCCGGCGCAACCCGCAAACCCGGCACAACCCGGATACCCGTCGGCCACCCTCCAAAATCCGCCGACCCAGCCCCAAGCCCCCATGTGGCCGCCGAACGGCGGGCAGTTCCCGTCTGCGCCTCCGTCCGGGCCACGGCCGCCGGCATGACCCTGAGGCTGTTGGATGCATCCACCACCGTGGCTGCCATGGAACCGCCCGTAACGCCGGACCGCGAGGAAGGTCGGCGCTGGGCGGCCGAAGAACTCTCCAAACCCCAATACCCGGACGCCCAACCTCCTTGGCTGGAGCAGTTATGGCGCGATTTCCTCGACTGGTTGTCGTCCTTGGATGGCGACGGGATGGGCCAGGGACCAGACCTTGCTGTTCCACTGATGATCGCTGTGGCGATTGCGATCATCATCGCTGCGGTTGTTGTGGTCCGGCCCAGGTTGAATGCTCGCCGAAAAGCCGCTGCAGTGGACATCTATGGGGATGACGACAGTGTGGATTCGGAAGGCTACCGGAGGCGTGCGGCAACCGCGGCCGACCACGGCAACTGGCCGGCCGCCGTCGTCGACCAGTTCCGGGCGCTGGTCCGTTCCGCGGAGGAGCGTGACATCATTGACCCGCGCGCCGGGCGGACAGCTGACGAAGCGGCAGGCCAGCTTGGACAGGTGTTCGGCGCCGCGCAGTTCCGGCTGGATGCAGCCGCCCGCCTTTTTGACGCTGTGCGCTATGGCGAGCAGGGTGCAACAGCGACTGACTACGAGGATGTTCGCGGACTCGATGCCGACCTGCTGGAGATGAAGCCAGACTTTTCCGGACAGGCACACACCGGATTCGCGGTGCCGAAATGACCACATCCATGGCGAAGGACACCATGGTCCAAGGCGAAGCCGCTGCCCTCCAGCAGCCCGCCGGCAAAGGTTTTCGCGTCTGGTTCCGGAAACATCTGGCATGGATCCTCATTGGCGCACTCTTGGCCGGCTTAGTGACCTACTTGGTCGTCTCGAGTGTCTCGGGCGCCAAGGATCCGCGGCCGCTGTCCTCCCGGAATCCGGCCCCGGATGGCGCCATGGCCTTGGCCGAAATACTGGGGCGCCACGGCGTGGCAGTGACAGCTACGGACACCCTGGCGGAGACCATGGATGCCTTGGCCGACCGGGATAACGCCACGGTCCTCCTCTACGACCCCCGCGGCTTCCTCGACCGGGCACAGTTGGAAGGCATCACCGATGCCGCGGACCACGTGGTGCTGGTCAGTCCGCGCCTCAGGACCCTCAACGCACTGGAGCAGGACTTCAGGCCCGGCGGCGTGGTTCCTGAATCAGCGAAGAGTCTCGAACCCCGCTGCGACCAGGACGATGCCGCAGCGGCGGGCACGGTCTCGGCCCAGGGCTTCATCTATTCAGGACCCGTAGTTTGCTACCCAGCCGCGGGGACGGCCTCGGGTCTCTATGCGGCATCCGGCGACGGCCGGGTGGTGGTCCTTGGCAGTACGGATGTGGTTGACAACCAGCACCTCGCCTCAGAGGGCAACGCAGCCCTCGCGCTCCGCACCTTGGGCAAGGATCAAAACCTTGTCTGGTACTTGCCCGGAGTTGGTGACCTCAGCGCGACGGATTCAACACCTACCCTGAACGAGTTGGCGCCCCGGTGGTTGGCGTTTGTGGGGCCGTGGCTGGGAATCGTGGCGCTCCTGGCCATCGTTTGGCGGGGTCGACGCCTTGGCCCGCTGGTTTTTGAGCCGCTTCCCGTTGTGGTGAAGGCTGCTGAGACCGCAGAAGGCAGGGCGCGTCTCTATCAGGACTCACGGGCAGTGGGGCGCGCGGCCGAGAACCTCCGGGCGGGCACGTTGGCCCGCTTGGCGCGGCACTTCAACCTCGGGGCGGATGCCACCCCGGAGGCAATTGTGGACGCCTCAGCCAGACATGTGGAGCGGCCCGCTTCAGAAGTCAGGTCGGTGCTGCTCGATATCCGGCCGGAGAACGAAGGACAACTGGTGCAATGGGCACAACAGATCGAACGAATCGAACAGGAGGCGACCGCCCGATGAGCAGCCAGCCGAACAGCTACACAGACAGCAACAGCCAACCCACCGGTGGTGTCCCGCCCCAGCAGGATGTCCGCCACCAGGATGTGCCCCACCAGGGCTTGCCGCAGCAGGCTGTGCCGCAAGGAGGCGATCCCTCAGGGAACGGGCACCGCTCTGCGCCGGAGGACCCCGCCCGGCAGTCGCTGCTGAACGTCCGCGCCGAAGTGGGCAAAGCCGTAGTAGGCCAGGATCCTACCGTCACCGGTATGCTCATTGCGCTGCTCTGCGGGGGCCACGTCCTCTTGGAGGGTGTCCCAGGCGTGGCCAAGACCCTGTTGGTGAGGGCGTTGTCCACGGCTTTGAGCCTGGATACCAAACGTGTCCAGTTCACCCCCGACCTCATGCCGGGTGACGTCACAGGATCGTTGGTCTATGATTCCCACACGTCGGAGTTCACTTTCCGCGAAGGCCCCGTCTTCACCAACATCATGCTCGCGGATGAAATCAACCGCACCCCTCCGAAGACCCAGGCGTCCCTCCTGGAAGCCATGGAAGAGCGCCAGGTTTCCGTGGATGGCGTCTCCCGCCCGCTACCGAGCCCGTTCATCGTGGCGGCGACGCAGAACCCCGTGGAGTATGAAGGCACATATCCCCTCCCCGAGGCTCAACTTGACCGGTTCCTCCTCAAACTGACCATGCCTTTGCCCGGAAGGGCCGATGAAATCGAGGTCATCCGGCGCCACGCAAGCGGCTTCGATCCGAGGAACCTTGCCGCAGCCGGTGTGCGTCCGGTGGCCGGCGCTGCTGAGCTTTCCGCCGCCCAGGCCGCAGTAGCCCACGTAGCAGTGGCCCCGGAAATCCTGGCGTACATCGTTGACGTTGTCCGTGCCACCAGGTCCGCGCCGTCCTTCCACCTCGGGGTCTCCCCCCGTGGTGCCACAGCGCTGCTCAATACGTCCAAGGCCTGGGCCTGGTTGTCCGGTCGGACTTTTGTCACCCCGGACGACGTCAAGGCTTTGTCTTTGCCATGCCTGCGGCACCGCGTTGGCCTTCGACCGGAAGCCCAGATGGACGGCATCCAGGTGGATGATGTCCTCGGCAGCATCCTGGCGTCCGTTCCGGTGCCGCGGTGAGTTCGGGCTTGCAGGTTGGTTCGGGCGCACGGATGACTTCCGACGCGGGCCTGACCGAGGCGGCCTGAATGGCCATTACGGGTCGATTCGTGGTCATTGCCTTGGCCGGCCTCATTCCGCTGGTGCTGTTTCCGACTTGGAGCACAGTCCTGTTCGTTACCGTGGGTTTGTTGCTCTTGCTGGTCCTTGACCTGCTCCTGGCTGCGTCACCGGCACGTCTCGGCTTGGAGCGCCAGCACCCGGGAAACGTGACGCTGCAGGGCCAGGTGGAGACTGTGGTGACAGTTGCCAACCCCACCCGGCGGACGCTGCGGGCGAAAGTCAGGGATGCATGGCACCCTTCTGCCGGCGCCATCGACAATGTTCAATCTGTGGTTGTCCCCCCGGGCGAGCGGCGACGCATGAGGGTGGTCTTGGTTCCCCGGCGCCGCGGTGACCTGGACAGCCCTCATGTCACCATCAGGTCCCAAGGGCCACTCGGTCTGGCAGCCAGGCAGCGCACGCGTGTGCTTCCCGGACATCTGAGGGTCCTGCCCCCTTTCCACTCCAAGCGCCATCTGCCGTCCAAGCTCCGAAAGCTCCGGGAACTGGACGGCAGGGCCGCCGTACAGATCCGTGGAGCCGGAACGGAATTCGATTCCCTTCGCGATTACGTGCGGGGTGATGACGTCCGCTCCATCGACTGGCGGGCTACAGCGCGCCGCACCTCCGTGGTGGTGCGCACCTGGCGCCCCGAACGCGACAGGCGTGTGGTCATTGTCCTGGATACATCCCGCACCGCTGCCGCCCGAATCGAGGACGAACCCCGCCTCGATACCGGCATTGAAGCGGCGTTGCTCCTTTCCGTGCTGGCCGAACGCGGAGGGGACCGCGTTGACTTCCTCGCGTACGACCGCAGGTTGCGTGCCAGGGTCGAGTCGGCATCCAAAAGCAACTTGCTGGGCCAGCTGGTCCAGGCCATGGCCCCGTTGGAGGCAGAACTGATCGAGCTGGACTGGCAGCAGATTCCTGGACAGGTGAGGGCGGTCTCGGCGCACCGATCGCTGGTGGTGCTGTTGACAGCGCTCGACGGCGGCGCCCCCGAAGAGGGCCTCCTCCCCACGGTGGCGCAATTGTCCCGCCAACATGTGGTGGTGGTGGCATCGGTCAGGGATCCCCTGCTCGCGGCCATGAAGGAGGAAAGGACTACGGCAAGCCAGGTATTCCGGGCCGCGGCGGCTGAACGCGCCCTGTTGGAACGTGCTGCGGTCACGGCCCAGCTCCGGCAGCTAGGCGCCGAAGTGGTGGATGCCGAACCACTTGACGTCCCACCCCTGCTTGCTGACACCTATATCCGGCTCAAAGCGGCCGGCAGACTCTAGTTCCCACCTCCAGAAAGGATTGCCATGAATGCGCCCATTTACCAGCTGGCACTCGGCGATGACTTCACCAAGCTGGCTCCGGAGCTTCAGGATTACTTTTCGCTGGCAGCAGGTTCCGGCTTCTACGGGATAGGCGAAGGCGTCTTTGATGTGGTGGGCTGCCGGCAAAAATGGTTGCGGCCCCTGCTTGCCCTCACGGGCAGTGAGGAAGCATTCTTTCCTGAATACGGCGAAGGCATCCGGTTCCGGATCGAGAACCACGCTCATGTGGATCCCTTTGGACGCCCAGCCCTTACAGCACGGCGGGAGATCTACTTCCCCTCAAAGACGCGGCTGTTCCACGATACGACGAGTGCCATAGTGTCCGGTCCCGGACAGGGCAGCAGCAAGCAGCGGGGCCGCCTGGTGGACCACGTGGGACGGTATCGGCGGCTGGTGACGGATCTGGATGTCAGCGTCACCGCCGAGGGCAGGCTTCGTGGTGTTTCCAAAGCGAGCCGACTGCTTCTGGGGCCTTTGCGGATTCCATTGCCGGCTGCCTTGGACGCACGTGCTTACGCCGAGCAATGGTGGGACAGCTCCGAGGGCAAACACCGTATCCAGGTCAAGGTCATCCAGCCGCAGATTGGGTTGGTACTGGTCTATGCCGGACGCTTCGATTACCGGTTGGCTCCGTATCTGCCGGGAGCCGCCCCTGGTACGACCCTCCCGCGCTACGCAGAACCGGAGCGCTGGCAACAGCGGATCTGACGGGCCGCCCAGCGCCGGGCGGCCCCTCAGGCCTCTGCCAAGTGATGCCCGTCAGCCTTGCGCCAATTGGTCCAGTCCGTCGGCCACTTGGGTGAGTTTCGTCAATACGTCCATGGCCGCCGGAGGCGTGTAACCGGCAAGTCCCGTGGACGGGGTGACGCGCAGTCCAGCCAGGCCCGCTGCGGGCAGGCCAAGCTGGCGCCACGGCTTCCAGATACTCTCCACGATGTCCGAAGTCCGCGGCAGCTGGGCCTGCGGATCGTGGGTGGGCAGCGCACCGGCCCAAACACGCTTGCCGCTTTCCACGGCGGCGGCCAACTGTTCCCACTGGCGCATGGTCAGCGCCCTCAGGGGGACGGCCAGGCCGTCTGCTCCAGCAGCCAGAATCCGTTCGATCGGCGCTTCGATCTCCGGCACGGACACCACGGCCTCGACGACGCCAGCCGCCTTAAGTGCCTCGATCACCAACCGCCAGGCCCCTGTGACCTCTTCACCGGAAACCGACCGCAGCGTTCTGTAACCGCTTGCAGTGGGGATGGTCCCGGCCATGACAGAGGCGATGTCCGGCTCGTCCACCTGGACCACAATGCCTGCGCCCGGCACTGCTCCGGAGACCCGGCGGATGTGCTCTCCCACGCCGGCGGCCAGGGACTCAGCAATGTCGCGGCGGGCGCCATAGTCAAGCAGCGCGCGTTCTCCATTATGCAGGTACAGATTGGCAGCAAGTGTCAGGGGACCCAATATCCGGATCTTGAACTCAGACGCGGAGACGTCCTCGGCTCCGGCTACGTCGGCCAGGATATTGATGTCCGTGGACAGTGCAGATCGTGCACGCTGGGCGTCCTTCCCGGGCCGGTCCACAAGCCGCCACCCGTGTGGCTGGACGTCGAGGGCCAGGTCCAGCAGCAGGGAGCCCGAACGGCCCACGGCGTCCGAGCCTACTCCGCGGTCCGGAAGTTCGGGCAGGAATGGAAGGTGGGGGTCACCGAGCTCGCCGCGGATGATCCGGCTTGCCTCGGCGGGATCGGTGCCTGGCCACGGCCCCAGAGCAGTTGCGCTGGCGCGCAGGTCATTCACTGATGCCATGGATCAAGCCTGCCGGCTGGAAATCTGGTGATCCTCGGCAATTGCCTCGTGGTGGCGGATCACTTCGCTGATGATGAAGTTCAGGAATTTCTCTGCGAACGCTGGATCCAGATGGGCATCTTCGGCGAGACGGCGGAGGCGGGCAATCTGTGCCGACTCCCGGCCCGGGTCTCCGGCTGGAAGCTTGTGCGTTGCTTTGAGGATGCCTACCTTTTGGGTGGCTTTGAAACGCTCAGCGAGCAGGAAGACAAGGGTGGCGTCGATGTTGTCGATGCTGGACCGGATGGACAGCAACTCATCCATGACGGCGCGGTCCACTTGGCCGGCCAGGGAACTCGCTGCCGGGTTGAAGGAATCGGCGTCATCGGGAAGGGCATTGTTCTGCTCGGTCATGCACCCCAGTCTATGGTGCTTGCCGGTAGCGCCGCGGGTGTTACCTTCCCGTCCGGACACCAGGAAAGGCACGCCCCTGGCCACGGAACGTGCCTTTCCTTCCTTCCGGAATTCAGTTGCCTGGCCTAGCCACCCAGCAGCGCCCGGTGGGCTTCCCGCCGTCGTGCTTGTTCGTCCGGGTCCGGCACCGGCAGGGACGCGATGAGCCTCTTGGTGTAATCGTGCTGCGGTGATCCCATCACGTGGTTGCCGATCCCCTGTTCCACCAGTTGGCCCTTGTAGAGCACGCCGACCCAGTGCGACAACATATCCACGACGGCGAGGTCGTGGCTGATGAAGAGCGCCGCGAAGCCGAACTGCTCCTGGATGTCCTTGAACAGGTCCAGGACTTTCGCCTGCACCGAAACGTCCAGGGCGGACGTCGGTTCGTCGGCGATCAGGAGACGCGGGTTCAGCGCCAGCGACCTCGCCAGGGAAGCGCGCTGCCGCTGTCCGCCGGACAGCTCGTGCGGATAGCGTTGCGCGTACGACGCCGGCAGCTGGACTGACTCGAGCAGCTCGCCGACCTTTTTCCTCGCCTCAGCCACGCTCGGTTTGGTGTGGATCATCAAGGGCTCGGCGACGCACTCACCGATGGTGAGATGTGGGTTGAACGAGGCAGCCGGGTCCTGGAAGACGAAGCCGATCTCTTTTCGGAGAGGGCGGAAGGAGCGTTCCTTGAAGTCCAGCATCTCGTAGCCAAGTACCTTCAAGCTGCCACCCGTCACGCGGTTCAGGCCCGCAATGGCCCGGCCGATGGTGGACTTGCCGGAACCGGATTCGCCTACCAGGCCAAAGACCTCGTTCTCCGAGACCGTAAAGCTGACGTTGTCCACTGCCTTGAATCCATGCCTGCCGAAACGGCCGGGATACTCGATGGTGAGGTTCTTCGCCTCCACCAGGACCTTGCCGTCCTGATGAAGCCGGGCCCGGGCACCTTCGGAGGCTGAATGGCGTCCCAGATGCGGAACGGCGGCCAGCAGCTTCTTGGTGTAGTCCTCCCGGGGTTCCGCAAAGAGGACCCTGGAAGGGGCCTCCTCCACTACGTCTCCCTGGTACATGACCACGACCCGGTCCGCCAGGTCGGCCACCACGCCCATGTTGTGGGTGATCAGGACAATCGAGGTGCCATAGTTGTCCCGCAAATCCCGGAGGAGTTGCAGGATTTCCGCCTGCACGGTGACGTCCAGGGCAGTGGTCGGCTCGTCGGCCACGATCAGGCCCGGGTTCAGGGCAAGGGCGGCCGCGATGACAACACGTTGTTTCTGGCCGCCGGAGAACTGATGCGGATAATAGTTGACCCGTGTTTCAGGGTCCGGGATGCCCACCTTGCGCAAGGCCTCGGTGGCCCGCTGTTTGGCCTCCTTGGCCGTGACGTGTTTACCGTCCGTCGCGTGTGCCCGGATGCCTTCGGCGATCTGCCAGCCGACAGTAAAGACCGGATTCAACGCGGTGGACGGCTCCTGGAACACCATGGCCACATCGCGGCCACGGATCTTGCGAAGCGTGGATTTGCTGACGCTGATTACATTGTTGCCGTTGATCAGCACAGCCCCGGAACTGATGGCCGTTTCAGGAAGCAGGCCCAGTATGGTCTTGGCGGTCACGGTCTTGCCGGATCCCGACTCCCCCACGATCGCAACTACCTCGCCGGCTTTCACGTCAAGGCTGACATCCTTGACGGCGTGGACGTCCCCACCGTCGGTGGCGAAGGTGACCTGGAGCCGGTCGATGGTGAGGACGGGCTGGCCGCTGCCGGCCTGGTCCGAAACGTGTCCAAGGTTGGTTGTCATGGCTTACCTGTTTCTGCCGGCGCAGACGCCGCTGTTGGTGCTGCGGGGGTTGCCGGGGTTGGTGCTGCCGGCGTCCCGCCCGCACGCTTGCGTCCACGGATCCGGGGGTCGTTGAGGTCGTTAATGCTTTCGCCAACCAACGTCAGGCCCAAGACGGTGAGCACAATGGCGATGCCCGGGAAGACACCGGTCCACCAAATCCCGGACGAGGTATCAGCCAGCGCCTTATTCAGGTCAAATCCCCATTCAGCAGCAGAGGTTGGTTCAATGCCGAAGCCCAGGAAGCCCAGCCCCGCGAGGGTGAGGATCGCCTCGGATGCGTTGAGGGTGAACATGAGCGGCAGGGTCCGCGTGGCGTTCTTGAAGATGTGACGCCAGATGATGCGCATGCTGGAAGCTCCCAGCACCTTGGCCGACTCGACGAACGGTTCAGCTTTCAGACGGATGGTCTCAGCCCGGATCACCCTGAAGTATTGCGGCACGAAGACCACCGTGATGGAGAAAGCGCAGGAGAAGATGCCACCCCAGAAGCTGGACTGGCCCCGGCTGATGACGATCGAGATGACGATGGCAAGGAGCAAGGTGGGGAACGCATAGATGGCATCTGCCACCACCACCAGGATCCGGTCCAGCCAGCCGCCGAAGTAGCCGCTGAGCAAGCCCAGGGCAACGCCGAGGAAAATCGACATGGCGACTGACACAACAATGACTGTGACAGCGGTCTGGGATCCCCAGACAACACGGGACAGGACGTCATAGCCGCTGACGGTGGTCCCGAGCAGGTGCTTGGCTCCTGGAGCTTCCTGGGTGGGGAAGGAACCGGAAGCATCGCTGAGCTGCGAGTAGCCGTAGGGGGCAAGCAGTGGCGCGAAGATACTGGTGAAGATCAGTAGTCCGGTCAGGACGAGGCCCACTATCAACATGCCGCGTTGGAGGCCAACGCTCTTCTTGAAATGGGACACGACGGGCAGCCTGGAGAAGAACGGCTGCTTGGGTGCGGTCAGTGCAGGAATGCTCATGGTCAGTACCTCACTCGGGGGTCGATGAGCGCGGCAATGATGTCCACGATGAAGTTGGTGACGGCCACAATGATGGCCAACAGCACAACTATTCCCTGGACGGCCACAAAGTCGCGGGCATTGAGGTACTGCACCAACTGGTACCCCAGCCCCTTCCATTCAAAGGTGGTTTCCGTCAGGATGGCGCCGCCCAGCATGAGGGCAATCTGCAGGCCCATCACGGTAATGATGGGAATCAACGCCGGCTTGTAAGCGTGCTTGGTCACCAACCGGAACTCGCTGACACCCCTGGAACGCCCGGCCTCGACGTAGTCCTTACCCAGTGTGCCGATGACGTTGGTGCGTACCAGGCGCAGGAAGACGCCTGCGGTGAGCAGGCCGAGGGCAAGGGCAGGGAGGACCGCATGGGAAGCGATGTCGCCCAGGGCCGTGAAGTTGCCGCTGCGGAGCGCGTCCAGCCAGTAGATACCTGATGGTGCGGCCAGGCCGCTCATGGTCAATTCCGTTCGGGTGGAGGCACGGCCTGCCACCGGGAACCATCCGAGCCACACTGAGAACGTGAGTTTGAGGAGCAGGCCGGCGAAAAAGACCGGCGTGGCATAACAAAGGATCGCAAAGAACCTCAGCAGCGCATCCGGAGTCTTATCCCGGTGCTGGGCCGCGATAAGACCGAGGGGGATACCCACCAGGAGCGCGACGATCAATGCGTTGATGGAAAGTTCAAGGGTGGCTGCCCCGAAAGTGGTCAATACTTCCACCACTGGACGCCGGTCCGTAATGGTGGTGCCGAAATTGCCCGTGAGGAGTTGGCCGATGTATTCGAAGTACTGGATCAGAATGGGGCGGTCGTAGCCGGCATCGTGGATGCGCTGGGCCAGGACATCCGGAGGAAGCCGGCCACCTTGTGATGCCGTGATGGGATCTCCAATGACCCTCATCAGGAAGAACACCAGTGTCACGAGGATGAAGACAGTGGGGATGATCAGGAAGAACCTGATCACGATGTACCTGCCCAGCCCTCCCCCGGCTTTCGACTTGCTCTTCGGAGCGACGATCCCGGGATCGGCCTCGGGTACTTCAATAAGTGTTGTCATTATTACCTGTATTTCCTGCCCGTGGATTGCGCGGGATTGGCTCAAGCGTGCCGGCCAAGGTGGTGGTCAGCAAAGGAGGCGGGACACCGGATCAGTGTCCCGCCTGCCTTCTGGTCTCAGTGGTGCAGTTACTTGGAAATGACACCCAGACGGAACTTGAAGGACGGATCCAGCGTCTTGTCGACGCCGTTCACGCCACTTCCGACCACAGCCACCTGTGCACCCTGGAGCAGGGGCAGCGTGGAAATGTCCTTGGCGAGCGCATTCTGGACTTCCTTGATGGTTGACTCGCGGCTGGTCTTGTCCGCATCAGTGAGCTGCTTGCTGATCAGTTCGTTCACCGTGGCGTTGTTGTAGTGGTTCTTCAGGAAGCCACCCTCAGGGAAGAACGGCGTCAGGTAGTTATCGGCATCGCTGAAGTCCGGGAACCAGCCGAATTGGAACAGCGGGTATTCATCGGCACGGCTGGCCTTGCTGTAGGTGACCCACTCGGTGGACTGCAGGTTCACTGTGAAGAGGCCGGACTTCTCCAACTGCTCCTTGACCATGGCGTACTCGTCACCTGAGGATCCGCCGTAGTGGTCCGGGTTGTACTGGAGGTTCAGGGCCACGGGTTCGGTGATCCCGGCATCGGCCAGGACCTTCTTGGCCTTGTCCAGGCTGGGCTTGCCGGCATCACCATAAGCGTCCTTGAACGACTCGTTGGCACCGAGGAATCCACTCGGAACGTTGGAGTACAACGGCAGGTAGGTGCCCTTGTAAACCTGGTCGGCAATGGCCTGGCGGTCAACGAGGTTGGCCACGGCCTGGCGTACTGCGAGCGCCTTGGCCGGGTCCGCCCCGGCAGCCTTGGTTCCGTACGGCATGGTGTCGAAGTTGAACGTGATGTAGCGGATTTCGCCACCCGGGCCCGTGAGTACCTTGACCTTGGAGTCCTTGCGGAGATCGTCGATGTCCGTCGCGCTCAGGCTGCGGAAGGCAACGTCAATGGCTCCCTGCTGGATTTCCAGCTTCAGGTTGGTGGGGCTTGCGTAGTACTTGATGGTGGCTGCCTCGTTTGCGGGCTTGCCCAGGACGCCTTGGTAGTCGGCGAAGGCCTTGAAACTGACGAGCTCATTCTTCTTGTAGCTGTCAATGGTGTACTGGCCGTGGAACGCGTTGGCCTTGATGATCTCGTCGTCAGAAAGCACTTTGTCCGCCGGGAAGACTTCGTCGTCGACGATCGGCGCGGCAGGGCTGCTGAGGATCTGGCTGAACGTTTGGTCGTTGGCGTTCTTGAGCTTGAACACCACGGTGGTGGCGTCGGGCGCCGTGACGCTCTCGATGTTGGTCAGCAACGACGCCGGACCAGCGGGGTCATTGATCGCCACCTGGCGGTCAAACGAGAACTTGACGTCCTTGGAGTCCAAGGTATGGCCATTGGCCCACTTCAATCCGGACTTGAGCTTGACCGTGTACTCGGACGGCGTCGTGAACGACGACGATTCCGCGAGGTCGGGCACGGGTTCCGCGCCGCCGGGCTTGGAATTCAAGAGGAAGGAATAGATCTGGTTCATCACCATGAACGAACCGTTGTCATAGGATCCAGCGGGGTCCAGGGACGTGACCTTGTCTGTGGTGCCGTAGGCGATGGGGCCTGCAGCAGCCGGTGCGGACGATGAGCCGCCGCCGGAGGGTCCCGTGCATGCCGTCAGGGCGAGCGCGGAAATGCCCGCCAGCGCGATAGCGCCGTGCAGGGCCTTCTTATTCAGTGCCATCTGATGAACCTTCTGTTCGATGGATTCGGCGCGCCGCCGTGGGATATTTGTGACGGCGCACACTCTTAGTGCCTCGATTCAACCAGACTTCGCAGGCCGCGAACCGTCATTTTAGTGATTTGAGACACAAAATTTACTTTCCAGTAGCTTTCTTCGAACGCCTCCCGGCCATTGCTCCGACGGATGCGCCGGAATATCGTAGGTTCCGAGTCCCCACTCACTGAAAGACCGCCCGAAGGACAAGCACATGAGCAAGGCAGCACTTTGTGTAGGGATCAACAAGTTCAAATTTCTGCCCCAGGCCAGCTGGCTCAACGGCTGCGTCAACGATGCCGAAGACCTCGCAGCGATGCTCGAAAAAAACTATGGCTTCGAAGGTTCCAACATCACTGTCCTGCGGGACGCCAAAGCGGTGAAAAAGTCAGTCATGGCTGCTCTCAATGCCTTGGTGGACGCTGCCGTGGCGGGTACCGTGACCCACATTGTGTTCACCTTTTCAAGCCATGGAACCCAAGTGCCGGACACCAGCGGCGATGAAAGCGACCGCTTGGATGAGGCCTTTGCGTGCTACGACATCAACAACTCCGGTGATCGCTGGGATCCCGGCACGGTGATCACCGACGACGAACTCGCATCCTTGTTTGCCCGGCTGCCGAAGGGAGTCCTGATGGATGTTGTGCTTGATACCTGCCACAGCGGAACGGGCCTGAAGTCATTGGACCTCCTCCCCGGACGCCGTCCCCGTTTCCTGCCGGCGCCCAGCCCCCGGGCAGCCATCGCCAATGAATCCAAGGACACCCGCAGCTTGCGGGACATGGTCAAGGCGGCCAAGCTCTCCGCACCGGTTCTGATGGCAGCCTGCCGCTCAGACCAGACTGCAGCCGACGCCTTCATAGAGGGCCGGTACAACGGCGCCTTTACCTACAACTTTGTGAAGGCCCTCATGGGTGACGGTACCGTGGCGCGGGCCGACATCCTGAAGCAGGTCAGCAAGGGC
The DNA here is from genome assembly GCF_037402035.1 of Paenarthrobacter sp. CCNWLY172. Lineage (NCBI taxonomy): Bacteria > Bacillati > Actinomycetota > Actinomycetes > Micrococcales > Micrococcaceae > Paenarthrobacter > Paenarthrobacter sp. CCNWLY172. Next base: position 90,646 of record NZ_JBBEGB010000003.1, on the reverse strand, counting down.
CTCAAGTCCGGCGGCTTCGATCAGATCGCCCAACTGGAAGGCTCGACGGCGGCACGCAGGGCCGCGTGGGGCGCCTGACTCGGGTGCCTGGGGAAATCCGCCGGCTGCCGAAAGCTTAGTCCCCGGTGCCATGGAACTTGTCCCGGACCCCCGATGAGGCGGCCTCCTCAGCATCGTGGTGCTGGTCCGAACCGAACATCTGCCCTTGGCGTTCCCTGTCCATCACTGGTTTGAGGGCCGCATACACCAGCCGGCCACCGGCGTCGAAACGCAACAGCCCTCCCCCGCGGATGTCCACGAAGTCCCTCCGGGTTTTCAACCCAAGGCGGACGTATGCTTCCCGCCGGCTCATCCGGACCGTCTGGATGAACGAGGCTCCTATCTCGGAAATGATGAATCCATCCGGGGACACACGCTCAGAGGTACGTACGCGCGTGGAACTGAGGGGTGTACGCCGCTCAAGCCGCGCCGCCTCCAGGAGTCGGGGATTTTCCCAGACAAAGCGCTGCACCTCCTGGGGGTCGGAGCCGAGGGCCGAAAGCCTGATGGGGTAGCGGAGGCCCTGGTAGTTGTCCACGCCGCTGATGTTGTTCAAGGAGACCCGACGTATTCCGATGGCGGAGAACTCGTTTTGGATCGCCTCGCGGTATCCGTGATTGTCTTCGGGAACCATGTCGAGGTCGGCTGCAATGATGCCGCGGAGGAGATCCCGCCACGAGACGTCCACAGGTGGCATGTAGGAGAGTCCGCGGATCACCATCCGCAGGACCCGGGTGGCCACAATCGAGCCTGATTCGGCTTTCTGTTGCAGACCTTGGCTGTCCCCGAACCGCGCGTTCCGCTCCGACCACAGACGTTGGACGGCCCGGAGCACCGCCCCCACCACCACGGCACCCCGTGCATGCGGCTCCAGCAGTGACTGCCAACCTTCGGGCACAGCGCCAACGAAGGGCTCGCGCAGTGGCCCGCGGGCGAAGAGGTCACGCGCAAAATCAAAAAGGGAACGCATCAGGATGGCATCATCAACTGCTTGCCCGGCCTCAAACCCACCGCCGGCCGCTTCAAGCTGCCGCGCCACCACGTCGCGGGAAGAAAAGACGGAAAGGATGGCCACGATGTCGGCCAAGGCCTCGTGCATGGCCAGCTGCTCCGTGGTGGCCATGTGGTCGGCCCACGCCGGCCGGAACCCGTCCAGGATGGCATGTGTCACTTCGTGGGCGACGATGTCCCGGTAGAGGGCTGTGGGGACTTTGTATCCCATCCGATCCACCGAACCGAAGCGGATGATATTGGTTCCCCGTTCGTAGCCGGTGTCAGTGGCAGTGATCAGATCCCGCGCTTTGAGAACCACACGCCCTTCCGGGTTCCAGGGCATGCGCCTGCCGAGCGTCGTTTCGAAGATATCCAAGGTACTCATGGCCACACCGTAGACGTGCTGTGCCAGGAAACGTGTGTCATCCAGGAGTTCACGCAAACCCGCTGCCGGAGGTTCCGAGATCAGCTGCCAGGGATCACCTTGCTGCGTCAGCGTCACCGGGGACACAGTGGTTCCACGCCACTTCCTGATATGGACGGCGTAGCGGTGGCCGGTGGGACCACGCCTGAGGCGTTCAACCGGGATACGGACCTGTGCCGTCAGTGGAGGTGCTCCCGGGGCGCCGATAGGCCCCTCGGCCAGGACCGTCACCGAGACCATCTGCCCGGCTTTGATGTCCCCCGGGCTCTTTTTTGGATATGCCACAGTCATCGCCGTCCCGAATGCGGACCCCAAACACCGCAGCGGAAGCGCTGCTTAGCCCAGTATGGAGGCGCCCCATTGCGGAGGCAATGGGTGTGGCGGGCTAGAGCTCCTAGAGGGTCACGCGCTGAAGGGAACGGGCGGCATCGATGGTTGCCTGCCCCAAAACCCGGCTGCCCTGGTAAAGGACAACTGTTTGCCCAGGAGCCACACCACGGAGCGGATCGGTCAAGGTGACAACGAGTTCGGCCCGCTGAACCCCTGAATCGTCGACAACGGTTTCCACGTGTGCTTTCGCCGGAACGGGATCCCCGTGCGCCCGTACCTGGGCATGGCAGTCGAACTCCGCACCCGTCGCAACTTCGGCGATGGGCAAGCCTGCCCACGAAACCTTGATTCCACGGATCTCGTCGATGGCAAGCAAAGCTTCGGGTCCCACCACCACTTTGTTTTCCTTGGGACGGATCTCCAGGACAAACCGGGGCTTGCCATCAGCGGCCGGAGTTCCCAGCTTCAATCCGCGGCGCTGTCCCACTGTGAACGCGTTGGCACCAGGATGTTCGCCTACTTTGACCCCGGTCTCGTCAACGATGTCGCCGGTGGTCATGTCAATCTTTTCGGCCAGCCAGCCACGGGTGTCGCCGTCGGAGATGAAGCAGATGTCGTGGCTGTCCGGCTTGTTGGCCACGGACAGGCCCCGCCGCTCAGCTTCCGCGCGCACTTCTGCCTTGGACGGCGTGTCCGCCAGCGGGAACATGGAGTGCTTAAGCTGCTCATGGGTCAGGACGCCCAGGACGTAGCTCTGGTCCTTGGCCCAATCCGCCGCGCGGTGGAGTTCCCGGTTGCCGTCGGCGTCTTCGATCACCTTGGCGTAGTGCCCGGTGCATACGGCGTCGAAGCCCAGCGCAATGGCCTTCTCCAGCAGGGCAGCAAACTTGATGCGTTCGTTGCAGCGCATGCACGGGTTTGGCGTCCGCCCTGCAGCATATTCGTCAATGAAGTCCTGGACGACGTCTTCCTTGAAGCGCTCCGAGAAGTCCCACACGTAGTAAGGGATCCCCAGGACGTCGCAGGCACGCCAGGCGTCACGGGAGTCCTCGATGGTGCAGCATCCCCGGCTTCCGGTGCGCAGGGTGCCGGGCATGCGCGACAACGCGAGGTGGACTCCGACGACGTCGTGTCCCGCCTCGACGGCGCGGGCGGCGGCCACGGCAGAGTCAACTCCGCCGCTCATTGCTGCAAGTACTCGCATGCTGGCTTTCTGTGTTGGGGGCTGTGGCAACTGTTCCGGCTCAGACCAGCCGGCGTGCCCGTCCATTCTAGCTTGCAATACCACGACTGCACTAAATTCCTTGGCCCCTCCCCACCAAGGCCACCGTTACAAGGACGTTGGCGATCCCTGCCGTGCCACTGTTGCAGCCGTCTGGATGCTGGACTCGTGGCCTGCCATTCCTGCCTGCCGCGCCCGTGAGCATGCCTCGGGAAGAGCCTTCAGCAGCGCATCCACATCCGCTTCCGTAGAGCTGTGGCCCAGAGTGAAGCGCTGGGCGCCGCGGGCAGTATCGTCGTCGAGGCCCATGGCCAACAGCACGTGCGACGGGCGCGGGACTCCTGCCGTGCAGGCAGAGCCAGTAGACGATTCAACGCCTGCCAGGTCCAGGAGGAAGAGGAGCGAATCGCCTTCACACCCCGGGAACGTGAAATGGGCATTGCCCGGCAGCCGCCGCTCTCCCGCGGCACCCCGCAGCACTGCGTCGGGCACGGCAGCGCCGACGCCATCGATCAGACGGTCGCGCAACGCGCTGAGCCGTTCCCGCTCTTCCGCGAGATTCCCAGTGACTGCTTCAGCCGCGGCGGCGAAGGCAGCAATGGCCGGGGTGTCCAGGGTTCCCGAGCGGACATCACGTTCCTGGCCGCCACCGTGCTGTACCGGCGTCAATTTCACAGCCCTCCCCAGGAAGAGCGCGCCCACGCCCACTGGGCCGCCCAGCTTGTGCCCCGACACCGACATCGCAGCTAGGCCGCTTGCCCGGAAATCCACGGGGACCGAACCGAAGGCCTGCACAGCGTCGGAGTGGACCGGGATTCCATGGGGCTTTGCGAGGTCAACGATCTCCGCGACTGGTTGGATGGTGCCCACTTCATTGTTGGCCCACATGACAGTGACGAGCGCAATGGATCCGGGATCCCGCTCGATCTCCCGTTGAAGGACCTCGAGCCGCACGGTGCCGGACTCATCGACAGGTAGCCACACAACGTCCGCACCTTCATGCCGCTCGAGCCACTCCACAGTGTCAAGGACCGCATGATGTTCGACGGCGGAGCACAAGACCCGCGTCCGGCGGGGGTCCTCGTCCCGGCGGGCCCAGAACAAGCCCTTGACGGCCAAGTTGTCTGCTTCGGTTCCTCCCGAGGTGAAAATGACCTCCGAAGGATGGGCGCCAGCTGCTGCGGCCAACATTTCACGGGCATCCTCGACGGCGCGCCGGGCGCGTCGACCCGCTCCGTGCAGCGAGGACGGATTGCCGGTTCGCGCCAACTCCCGCGTCATGACGGCGAGCGCTTCTGCCGACAGGGGCGTGGTGGCAGCGTGATCGAGGTATACAGGCACCTTGCCATTCTACCGATGGGACCTGGGACGCAGTGGTCTCTTCCGCGGCCACGACCGTGCAAGACAGGCAGCAACCTGGCGGGACCCAGCTTAACCTGGCGGGACCACCACAAGCTGGGCCGCCGCTTCAGCACGCGCCTTGTCCAAGGAACCGTCATCCGGGCAAGCCACCGAAATATACACCGACGACGCCGGAACACTGAACAACCGGGCCATCACTACAGCGGCGTTCCCGCCCGTTGCGGCTGACGATTCCAAAGCAAGGAACTCCACGTTGTGCTGCGGCTCATCCGAGTCCTGTCCCCACCGCAGCGACACCGGCTTCAGGCTTTCCACCGCAATGCCGGGATCAAGGTAACGGAAGAGTTCCTTGGTGGAGGCTGCGTCATCATCCGCGACGGTCAAGGGACCCTGGTTGACGCTGACGCGGGCTGCCAGGGTGCAGCCATCAGTCTTCCGATACCGGACTTCGCCTTGGAGGCCGGAATGCACCACAGTCCACCCCGGAACTTCTTCCAGCCGCGTAGATACCGTCACCGGATCCCCCGGAGCCAACGTGTTCCCAGCTCCCAACGGCAAGTCCTTCGCCGCAACCGCTGCCGCATCATGCCCGGGCGTGATGCGCGGCGTTGCCAGCGTGGACTCCGACGGCGACGGTTTCGGCGCCGCTGGATCCGGAACGTTAACGGTGCAGCCCGCCATCACGGCGCCAGCGGCTGCCAAGGCAGCAATCCCAGCCACCCGTCGTCGAACGTTTCGCGCCACCATCGCTCCTTATCCCCCTGCCATGCCGGAGGGCATGGCATCTGCCGCGATCGAGTCTAGCCGTCAGGCCCGCCTAGGCGAGGACCCGTAGAGCACCTGGAACAATATCGACCTCCACAGGCAACGCGCCGATGCGTTCGCCGTCCGCATATGCCACCACACCCTTCGCGTCCAACCGCACCTTCCGGACACGCCTGGTCTCCACAGCGGGGTGGCTGACGTGCCTGCCGGCAAATACTTTGGGGAAGACTGCGAGGAATCGGAGCCGTGACAATGGTTTGACCACAAAGAGGTCCAAGAAGCCGTCATCGGGCGAAGCCTCGGGGGTGATCCGCATGCCGCCGCCGATGTACTGCCCGTTAGCCACCGAAATCAGCAACGCCGGCTGGCGCCAGGTCACGTCATCGGCAGTCACCGTATAGTCGATCCGTCGGAACGAACCCAGCTCCATGAGCATCGCCAGGTTGTAGCGGCTCTTTCCGCGCGGCCACCGCCACGAGTTGGCCCGTTCGTTGACTGCGGCATCGAACCCGGCCGAGAGAACCCCGGCAAAATAGACGGTCCGGCCATCCGCAGCGACCCGTCCGGCATCGATGGTCCGCCCGCCTGAAACCATTGCGGCCAGGATCCGGCGGCAGGCAGCGGGTGTGTCATGCAGCGGCAAACCCAGGAGCCGGGCAACATCGTTACCTGTCCCGCTGGGAACAATACCCAGGGCAACGTCCCCTCCGGTAAGCGCGTTGACCCCCAGATGGACCATGCCGTCGCCTCCCACCACCACCAGGGCGTCTACTGCAGGGCCGGAAAGGGTTCGGGCTACAAGCCGCTGCAGGGCGTCGTAACTATCCGCTTCGAGCACGACGACGTCCCGTCCGGCGGCGCGGAACTGCGCTGCAGCGTGGTCCCCGGCATTGCGGGTCCGGCCAAAGGACGCCGCAGGATTTATCGCCACGGCGATCGTCCCCGCCTTGCTGGAGGGGTTTATGGCTGCCGGTGGGGTCACAGCGTGAATTATGCCAGTCGGGAACCACACGCCCCGATACCAACGTTCACATAGTGGCTGGATAAACTGGCCACTACCGCGCCTCCCTGGAGCGCACCACCTTGAGAGAAGGGCCCGTGCTTGGCCGAGGGCAGCAGTTCGCACTATCAGGTTCTCCGTGTGTCCGTCACAGCTACGGACAAGGAGATCAAGGTCGCCTACCGCAAGGCTGCCCGAAAGGCGCACCCCGACCATGGCGGAGAAGCAGAGATGTTCCGGCGCGTGACTCTCGCCTACGAAACCCTGATCGACCCGCAGCGAAGGGCTGAGTACGATCGCAGGTACGCCAGCGGCTCCCCAGGCCGCGGCCAGCCGCAGCCCGGGGACTACACGGGCGCCACGGCGCCGGGGCCTTTCGCCACAGGCAGCGTCAGGCGACCCCAAGCCCAGCGCAACACCGCCGGTGATCCCCCTGTCTACGTCCCGGCCTTCGACGATCCCCATGAAGTGCCGCTCATTTCTGCTGCGGACGCAGCACAGCAGGTCCATGGGTCACCGCGCAAGCGCGGCATCTTTGGTGCCGAAGCGCGGATTCAACGGGAAATGCGTACCGTCCAGCTCATCAGCAGGCAGGTCCTGCCTGCCATTCCTGCGGCCCGGCTCATCAATGGTCTTCGCTCGCCGTCGGACAACAACCACATCGACCACGCTGTCCTGTCCGGATACCGGCTGGCCCTGGTGGGTTCCATGCTCCTTCCCAAGGGTGCCTACGCTTGGGATGGCCACTCACTGCGGCACGGTGGCCGATCCGTCGCTCCCCCACAGCTTGCCCATATTGTCCGGCATATGCAGGACATCTTCCCCGAACTCAACGTCACAGGATGGGTTGTCCTGCACAGTCCCGATGGCAACCTGCACGAACCGGTGATCGACCAGTATGGCAAGGGCCAGTCCAGCAACAGTGCCGTGGAAGTAGTCAACGCGGCAGGGCTGGTCAGAGGCCTGAAGCAGTTCCTGAGCTCGGGGCCGGCGCCCAACACCGTGGTGGTTCCGGTTCTGGCGCGGCTGCTGCGCGGGATGCACTAGGCGATCGTGCCGCGGGAGGCTGGTTTGGGCTGGCTAAGATGGAACAGTGTTCCGCATCCTCTTCCACACCCCTGAAATCCCGGGCAACACGGGCAACGCCATCCGCCTGGCCGCCATCACGGGAGCCGAGCTCCATTTGGTGGAGCCCCTCGGCTTCGACTTTTCCGATGCCAAGCTTCGTCGCGCCGGCCTGGATTACCACGACCTTGCGGTGGTCACCGTCCATAAGGACATCGACGCCGCGTGGGAGGCACTGCACCCCGATCGCGTCTTCGCGTACACGTCCGACGGCGAAACGTCCTATACGGATATCAGCTACCGTGAGGGCGACGTCCTGATGTTCGGGCCGGAGTCGGTTGGCTTGCCGGACTGGCTGAAACAGGACCCACACGTCACGGCTCGAGTCCGCCTTCCCATGAAGCCCTCACTCCGTTCGCTCAACTTAGCCAACGCTGCCTCCATCGCTGTGTTCGAGGCCTGGCGCCAGAACGGGTTCGCAGGCGCCAAGGTGTAGCCCATCCAAGCGCGCCACGGCACCGAATACCTTATGCAGGCACAGTTCCTGCATCAGGACATTCGTTGAGGGAGTATTCGTGAGCGCGCTGCAGACCAGGGTAACAACGGTAGTCCGCTGTGCCGCCACGCCCGCAACACCATATGGCCGTGCTGCCGGTTTCAAACGGGACGACATATGCTGGACAGTAATGGACATCCCCAACAACCCCGGCCCCCCGGTCTTCGAGGACACAGGCACTGCAACTGACTTGAATACGCAGTTGACTGCCTTGCTCGAGCTCGTGGCTGCCGGTGATCAGCCGGCTTTTGCCGAGTTCTACCGCCTGACCTCACGGCGCGTGTTTGGCATGGCCAAGCGCGTCCTGATCGACCCGGACCTGAGCGAGGATGCCACCCAGGAAGTTTTCCTCCAGGTGTGGCAGGGCGCAAGCAAATTCGATCGCGCGGCCGGAACCCCGCTGGCGTGGCTCATGACCATCGCCCATCGCCGCGCCATCGACCGCGTCCGTGCCGTGCAGGCCGCCACCGACCGCGAGGCCAGATACGGCGCAGCGAGCCAGGACCCCGATCGGGACCTGGTGGCAGAGGAAGCCGACACCAACCTCGAAGCTGAAGCAGTCAGCCGATGCCTCGGCACGTTGACAGACACCCAGCGCGAATCCGTCCGCCTTGCTTACTACGGCGGCCTGACGTACCGGGAAGTCGCCGAGCACCTGGGCGCCGCCGTCCCCACCATCAAGTCCCGCATCCGTGACGGTTTGCTGCGCCTCAAAACCTGCTTGGGGGTGGCTTGATATGACTGAGAACACCAGTGGAGGCTTTATCCGCAGAATGTTTGCCAATGACATCGCTACCGACCTCGCCGAGGGACGCGTCCTCGAGCTGGCTGAGATCTATGCCTTGGACGCCGTCAGTGACGATGAACGGGCCATGATCGATGACTACGTCAAGGATGCTCCCGAAGGTCCCGAATTCCTGGAGCGGGTCCGCGAAGCCCGCGAGACCCTCGCAGTCAGCTTTGCCCCGGAGGAAGCGCCACCAGCCAGGCTCTTCGATAACATCATGGAACGCATCACCACGGATGCTGCCGCCCAAGCGCCTTCTGAGCCAGTGGCGCCGCCTGCCCTGCGTCCCGCCGTCGACGACCTCGCGGCCGCCAGGGCCAAGCGCGAGGAACGCCAGCGCACCGGTGGCGCACGCAGATGGATCATCGGTGCGGCCGCAGCGGCCGTGATCGCGCTTGGAGGCATCGGTGTGGGCGCCTACGTCTCGGTGCAGAACGACCCCGTAAACCAGGTGCTGCAGGCACAGGATGTCCAGCAGAAGTCCGCGCCCGTTCCCGGCGGTGGTACGGCAACCATCTCCGCGTCCTCGGCCAAGGACTCCTTCGTGGTTCTGATGGATGGCGTTGCACCCGCTCCGGAGGGCAAGGTCTACCAGCTGTGGACCCTGCCCAAGGACGGCTCCGCCCCGGTGCCACAAGGCACCATGGACGCCCAAACACTCTCCAAGCCAGCCGTTGTCAAGGGGCTGTCCTCAGCTTCGTCCGTTGCCATCACCGTGGAACCCACGGGCGGATCAAGCGCCCCCACCACAGACCCTGTCCTGGTGGTCGCGTTGAGCGCCTGACCCTGAACGGGAATTAACACACGACGGCGGCCGTCCCACCATGGGGACGGCCGCCGTCGAGCTTTATGGAGTCGCTTTCGCAGCTATAACACGAGCGACAGAAGCATCACGAAGCCGAAGCCGACCACGGAAATCAGTGTCTCCATGACGGACCAGGTCTTGAACGTCTGCCCAACGGTGAGCCCGAACAGTTCTTTGACCAACCAGAATCCGGCGTCGTTGACGTGGGACAGGAACAGCGAGCCTGCCCCGATGGCCAGGGCCAGCAAGGCCGCGTGCGTCGGGCTCAGGCTACTGGCAAGGGGTGCCACGATGCCGGCGGCCGTTACAGTGGCCACCGTCGCAGACCCTGTGGCGAGGCGGAGCGCCACAGCAACGATGAAGCCGAGGACCAAGACCGACATATTGGCGCCCTCCGCCCATTTCTTGACGGAGTCCCCCACGCCGGCGCCGATCAAGGTCTGCTTGAAACCGCCACCGGCACCGACAATGAGGAGGATCGCCGCGATGGGACCCAGGCTCTCGCCGAGCTTGGCCGTGATCCTGCTGCCAGTGAAGCCCACGGCGTAGCCGAAGGTAACTATGGCCAGCAGCACGGCCAGTGTCATGGCCACCAAAGGCTGGCCCACAAAGTCAAAGAAGATCCGAATGGCAGGTGCCGTCTCAGGGTTCGGCCAGATGATGCCGCCCAAAGCCTTCAGCAGCATCAGCACCACCGGGAAGATGATGGTCAGCAGCGTCACCAGGAACGATGGCTGGCGCTTGACCTCACTCAGGTCAGCCGCGTGCTGGGTGTCGATGCCACCGGCTACGGCCGGCGCGTCAACAGGCACCCACCGCGCTGCGAGTCGGGAGAAGAGCGGACCACAGATGATGACGGTGGGAATCGCCACGAGGATGCCAAGACCGAGTGTTGTTCCCAGCTCGGCCTTAACGGCGCTGATGGCAATCAGCGGCCCCGGGTGCGGCGGTACCAGTCCGTGCAGTACGGACAAGCCGGCCAGCGCAGGGATGGCGATGCGCATCAGCTTCATCTTGGACCGCTGGGTGACCAGGACGATCACCGGAAGCAGCAGCACGAGTCCGATTTCGAAGAACATGGGCAAGCCAATGATCACGGCTACCAGGGTGATCATCCAGACCAGCTTGTTGCCGCTGGCTTTGGCCAACAAGGTGTCCACCACACGGTTGGCGCCACCGGAATCGGCCAGCAGCTTGCCGAGCATGGCTCCGAGCGCGATCAGCAGCCCGACTTCCTTGAGGACACTGCCAACCCCGTCTTCGAAGTTGGTGATGACCTTGCCCAGTTCCACTCCGGAGGCCAGGCCCACGAAGGCAGATCCCAGGACAAGCGCCAGGAACGGGTGGAGCTTCAATTTCGCGATCAGTACGACGATCAGCGCAATGCCCAGTGCAGCGACCACAAGGAGTTGGGTGTCGTGCCCGCTCCATTCCTGCACTTGCATCGCGGTATCCAGGACCTTCACGAGACGGTCGATTCGGTACCGGCACCAGCAGGCCGAAGACCCAGCCGGTCAATGACCTCGTCGGCTTCTTCGGCCGGCGATGCGGAGACGCACAGCGAGATGTGATTCTCGTCTTCCGTCGGCTCCTCCAGGGCGTCGAATTGGGATTCAAGGAGCGACGGCGGCATGAAGTGTCCATGCCTGGACGCAAGGCGATCAGAGATCTTGTCTTTGCTCCCCTGCAGGAAGACGAACACTACGCCTTCTCCGCGGAGAACATCACGATACTTTTTCTTCAGCGCCGAGCACGTGATAATGGCCGGCGTTCCAGCCTCCACGTGTTCCCGGATCCAGTCCGAAATGATACCCAGCCACGGCCAGCGGTCCTCATCACTGAGGGCTTGACCAGCCTGCATTTTTGCCACGTTCGCTGCGGGATGAAGGTCGTCGCCCTCGGCCAGGTCCCATCCCAATTTGCCGGCCAGAACGCCGGCTACGGTCGATTTCCCGGAACCGGAGACTCCCATAATCACCAGTACGGGTTGTTGCGCAGTCTTCGCCATCAAAGTCTGCCTTCCTCGAATAAATATGATTTAACCGAGATCAAGCATATGACACGGGTAACACCACGGCAACGTCAGAAGCCGGCGATGGTGCTCGATCCGTTGACTGACACCACGTGGAAGCCCTCAGCGCTGGTCCCGGCAGGCAGCCCGGCACGTTCTCCGTTGGCCAGCATCAAGTCCCTGACAACACGCTCCATGCCGTCAATATCGGGATGCTGGCTGGCATGGACGCGGATGGCTTCCAGCTTGGCATCGACCTGGCTTGAGACATCCACAAAGTGGTTCTCCCGGGCCTCCGGACTGGAAATAAACCACAACCACGGCAACTTGTACGCGCCCAGGCCGGCCTCGGCCAGTTCCGGGTAGGCAAAGGGATTCTCCACCGCAGGATAAGCAGCCCGGGTGACGGCCTCGCCGGCCGCGAGGTGGTCCGGATGGCTCTTCTGGAGCCGATCCCAGTTACGTTCCGGGTGCATGGTCAGCACGATGTCCGGACGGATTTCCCGGATCAGTTTCACCACCTGCTTGATGACGCCATGCGTCGGTTCAAGATAGCCATCACGCTCGTGCAGATAGTGGATGTCGCTGACGCCCACCAGGGCGGCTGCCTGCTTCTGCTCCTCCGCGCGGAGCTCGATGATCCGTTCCCTGTCCACCGGATCAAAGCCTCCGGCGTCGCCGTCAGTCATGATGCAGTAGCTGACCTCGACGCCGGCCGCCGTCCATGCCGCAATGGTGCCGGCGGCCCCGAAGTCGATGTCGTCAGGATGGGCAGTAAAACAAAGCACCCGCTCAACGCGCTCCAAGGAGGCGTCGAACGGGCTCTTTGCTGACGAAACGCCAGGAGACAAAGGGATCAGCCTTTCCGCTTCTTGATCTCGGCTGTGGCCTGCGGGAGAACCTTGAAGAGGTCGCCGATGATGCCGTAGTCGGCAATTTCGAAGACCGGCGATTCTGCGTCCTTGTTGATGGCCACAATGACCTTGGAGGTCTGCATGCCGGCCTTCTGCTGGATGGCTCCGGAGATGCCTGCCGAGATGTACAGCTGGGGCGAAACCGTGACACCGGTCTGGCCCACCTGGGCATCGTGCGCGATCCAGCCGGCGTCGGTAGCAGCGCGGGATGCACCCACTGCAGCACCCAATGCATCTGCAAGCTCTTCCACCGGACCGAAGTCGCCGTCAACGCCGCGGCCGCCGGCCACGACGATCCGGGCTTCGCTGAGGTCCGGACGGCCACTGACCGGTTTTTCGGACCGCGCCGCGATGCGTGCAGAGTTCGCCAAGGCGTCCGCCGGGACATCAACCGTGACAGATGCGGGAATTCCCGCTGCGCCGGCCGGTGCAGGCTCAACGTTGTTGGCCTTGACCGAAAGAACCGTCACCGAAGTGGTGGCCTTCGCCGTGGTGTTGTAAGAGCCTGCGAGAACCGACTTATGCGCGGTGCCGTCAGCCTCCACGCCCACAACGTCGGTGATAACGCCGGCGTTGAGCTTGATACCAAGCCTGCCCGCGATTTCCTTGCCCTCCGGCGAGTTGTCCAGGAGAACTGCTGTTGCTCCCGAAGCGTGCACTGCAGCGGCAAGGTAAGCGGCCTTCGGGCCCACCAGGTAGTTGTCGAGGTCGTCCGCCGACGGCTGGTAAACGGTGGCGACGCCATAGGCACCCAAGGTGGCGGCGACGTCGTCGTGCAGCTCACCGGAGAACGCGACGGCGGTCTCGCCCAGCGAACGGGCGATGGTCAGGAGTTCCAGGCTGCTCTTCTTAAGAGCTGCTCCCGGGTTATCAATGAAAACAAGTGCATTTGCCATGGTTGCGATCCCCTTTAGAGCAGCTTCTGTGCGGCGAGGAAGTCGACCAGCTTGATGCCGGCGTCGCCGTCGTCGGTGATGATGGTGCCGGCTGTCCGCGGCGGGCGGGCCTCCGCAGACTCCACCACGGTCCAGGAGCCAGCCAAGCCCACCTGCGAGGCGTCCACACCGATGTCGGCAAGCGACAGGGAGGCAATTTTCTTCTTCTTGGCCGCAAGGATGCCCTTGAAGTTGGGATAGCGCGGCTCGTTGATCTGGTCTGTCACCGAAACAACGGCAGGAAGCTGCGCTTCAACGGTCTCAGAGAAGGCGCCGGCATCACGGCGGGCCGTGACCTGGCTGCCGGCAACGTCCAGGCTGGAAGCAAAGGTGACCTGCGGGAACTGCAAGCGCTCGGCCAGCTGGGCCGGGATCAGCGACGTCTCACCATCAGTGGACGCCATGCCGGTCAGGACCAGGTCCACAGGGCGGCCGTCGGCCGAAAGGTAGCGGATGGCGGCCGCGAGGGCCAGTGAGGTGGCCGCGGCATCCGAACCGGCCAAAGCGTCATCGCTCAGGTGCACGCCCGAGTACGCACCGATCTGGAGCGACTTCTTCACCGCGTTAACGGCGCCGGACGGACCCATGCTCAAGGCGATGACCTCATTGCCGGCCTTCGGTCCGCCGCGTTCCTCGGCCAGCTGCAGCGCTGCCTCAAGTGCGTACTCATCCAGCTCGGACAAGATGCTCTCGTCACGGTCGGTTGTGTTGCCAGGTCCGGTGATGTGCCGGTCGAACTGCGCGTCCGGGACGTGCTTGACCAGAACGACAATCTTCAATGTCTCTTCCACTGTCTTCGAAGCAGCCTTCCATGCTTGTGGACGGCCAACCGCAGCAGCGTGGCCGTGAATAGCCCAGCGCGTGGGCTCGTCCTAGCTAAGCATATTGCCCGCAGAAAACCACTCCCAGCGTTAACCCCTGTTTCAGATTCCTTTGGCCGACGTTGTCGTGTGAGTGTCGGGAACGCCACGACGGCGGGCGCCACCCGTCAGGTGACGCCCGTCGTCGTACGCTGTTCCTGCCGCCTATTGCTGGGCGGCGTCGAGGGTGACCTCGACCTCCTGGGACTGTCCACCTCGCTGAATGGTGACCTTGACCTTGGCACCGGCCGGCTGCTCGCGCACAGCGGCGGTCAGCTGGTTCGGGTCGCTGACCGTGTAATCTCCGAACTTGGTCACGACGTCGCCAACCTTGATACCGGCCTTCGCTGCGGCCGAACCAGTGGTCACCGCGGCGACCTCTGCACCCACGGAGAACCCGGAATCGCTGCCCGTAGACGACTTGGAGCGAACCGACACGCCGAACTGTCCGTGACTGGCCTTGCCGGACTCGATGATTTCCTGGGCCACGCGCTTGGCGTGATTGATCGGCACGCTGAAGCCAACGCCGATGTTGCCGGTGGAGGAATCGGAGGTTCCGCTGCCCGCGGAGGCGATGGCAACGTTGACACCAATGACTTCGCCCTTGTTGTTCACAAGCGCACCACCGGAGTTGCCCGGGTTGATGGCAGCATCAGTCTGGATGACATTGATGGCAATGGATCCTTCATTGGCCGAGCGCTGGCTCTGGCCGCCGTTGGGAGGCGCGAACTGGAAGCCCTCGTCGTCGCCTTGGCTCTCGTCAGGCGTTCCCTCCGGCACAGCCGACGAAGCGACACTGATGGTCCGGTTGAGCGTAGAGACAATGCCATCCGTCACCGTACCGGTGAGGCCCAGCGGCGAACCGATGGCGACGGCGGTGTCCCCCACGTTGATCTTGGACGAGTCACCGAGTGTTGCCGGAACCAGCCCGGAAGCGTCGCTGACTTTGATCACGGCGAGGTCTGACAACGGGTCAGTGCCCACCACGGTGGCCTTGAGAACCTTGCCGTCGTTGGTCCGTACCTCAATTGCTGCGTTGGCCGTTGCGCCATCGAGCGTCACGACGTGTGTGTTCGTCAGGATGTGGCCCTGGTCATCAAGGATGATGCCGGAACCTGTTCCGCCCTCGTTGCCGCTGGTCGCCTTAATGGTAACGACACTGGGTGAGGCCTTGGCGGCCGCTGCGGTGATGACGTTGACGTCATCCTTGTTGTTCACGATGACAGTGCTCGACTGTCCGCTGCTTGACGCTGCCGGGGCCGGTTGGTCCCACAGCACGTTGCTTCCGGCCACGACGCCGCCACCGATCAAGCCCGCCGCCAGCATGCTTGCCACGAGGGTGCCGACGCCGAACGCCGGCTTGCGCTTGGTGGCGCCATTGGCGTTGGCGGGAGCGTGCGGCATTCCAGGACCATGCTGGCCCTGAGGGCTGGCTCCTCCGCCGTAGAACGGCTGGTGCTGGGGGTAGCTGGGGCGGTGGGCCGGGTCCTGCTGTGGCACGCCGTAGTACTGCGGCTGCTGCGTGTTGGCGTTGGGCTGGGCGGACGGCTGGGCCGGGGCCGCGTGCTGGCTGGCGTGCTGCCCTCCGTGCTGTGCGGTGTACTGCTGGGGTGTGTGCTGGGCCGGGGCCGCGTGCTGGCTGGCGTGCGGCGCCGGGGCACTCTCCTGGCCGGGCTGAGCCTGTCCGGGCTGGCGCTCCTGACCTGGTTGGGACTCCGGGGCGGCATTCGACTTGAAGGCCGGCAGCGGCGTAGTGGGCTGTGCAGAGTTCTCCGCACCTGCCCCTTGTCCTGACGTCCAGGCAGGCTGCTGCTGGGTTGCGGTGGCATCACTGTGGCCGCTGGTGGTGTCCCGCGGCTCTGATGGCTCGCGATCCTCCGGTGCTGTGCCCTGCGCTGGGTTCTCCGTCATGGGTCTTCCTTTCGTCCTTGTCTCCAACAACTATGGACCCTGTAACTGGATCAAAAGCGGACGTTCGCTGGGAGCTTCCTGAAAAGCCCTCACCGCCTCTCGGAACTCCTGCTGGATTACTCTCAACGGCTGGACAATCCAGCTCAATTCTATATTTCGCTGGTGGCATATTCACTCCTGTGGACGGGCCATGGGGTGCACCATAGAATCAAGAGGAATTGCCACAGCGACCTGCGGCTTTACACCATGCGTGGGGGCGCTGAGCATTCTGTGACGATTGGTACGCCTTGTTCCAGTCGCAGACGTGCTGAAGGGTTGCACATGCGGTCAATAGTTAAACGCGTACTCGCCGTGATCGGCCTGGCTGGAATGTTGGCCTTCCCGGCCACAGCTGCCTGGGCCGAAAGTCCGGTGACGCTCGATCCCACAACCAAGATTGTGGACTCGGCCGGCGTTCTCGGCGGAGACAAAGCCAAGGTCCAAGAGGCCATCCAGAAGCTGGGTACAGACCACGCCATGACGCTGCACGCTGTGTTCGTCAAGCGCTTTGAGAATCCTACGGACCGGGTTGCATGGGCTGCCGAGGTCGCAGAAAAAGCGCAGCTCGGGCCCAACGCCCTTGTTCTCGCCGTCGCAACCGAAACGCGTCAGTACCAGCTGAGCAAACCCAGCAACAGCAAGATCACCAATGCCCAGCGGGACACGATTACCAGTAAGGCAATCGACCCGCAGTTGCGTGCAGGCAATTATGCCCAGGCTGCCATCGACGCAGCTGCAGCAATCGGAGATGCCGCTGGTGGCGGCAGCGGAACAGTGCCAAACGGTAACGCGGGAGTCGGCGTGCTCGTCGGGGTGGGCGTTGTAGCGGCTGGCGGCGCTGGTACGTACCTCTACCTGCGGAACCGACGCAAGAAGGGCGGCACCAAGGCCGTCAGCGCCAGCTATGGACCGCAAGGTGAACAGCTTGATCCGCTCGCCGGATTGAGTATCCCGGAACTGCGGCAGAAGAGCGGCTCGCTGTTGATCGAGGCGGATGACGCCATCAAGTCCAGTGAGCAGGAACTCGGATTTGCCCAGGCACAGTACGGGGACTCCGCCATCGGCAACTTCACCAAGGCTTTGGAAGAAGCCAAGGCCCACATGACGGAGTCCTTCAAACTCCAGCAGCAACTGGATGACCACATCCCTGACACCGAAGAACAGCAGCGGAGCTGGCTCGGGGAGATCATCCGCCGGTCGGAAGCAGCGCTGGCTTCACTGCGTGATCAGAAAGCTGATTTCGACTCCTTGCGGGAGCTCGAGAAAAACGCCCCCCAGGCCCTTGCAGCGGTGTCCGCAGGAGCCAAGGACGCGGACTCGAGAATCGCCAGCGCCGAGCAATCGCTTGAGGGGTTGCGCGCCAAATACGCCGAGTCGGCGTTGACCCAGGTCTCCGACAACATCCTGCAGGCTAAAGAGCGTCTTGCGTTCGTGCAGAATGCCGTCACCGCAGCACAGGAGAAGTTGTCCGCCGGTGAGAGCAGCCTTGCGGCCGTGGCTGTTCGTGCTGCCGAGGAAAGCCTGCACCAGACCACCGTGTTGATCGATGCCATCTCCAAGACGGCCGGAAGCCTCGATGAGGCCCGCGCTTCACTGGAAGGCGCAGTGGCTGAAACCAGCCAGGACCTTGCCCAAGCCCGTGCCATGATCCAATCCGGCGAACATCCGGAACTTGCCGGCCCTGTGGCTGGTGTGGAAGCCGCACTTGCGCAGGTCAAAACGGAGATTCAGGGCGGAAAAATCGACCCCATTGCCACCCTTGGCCGCGTGGAGTCCGCCCATCAGGCACTGGACCAGTCCCTCTCCGGGATTCGTAACCAGCAGGAGCAGGCCCGCCGTGCACAAGCATCGCTGCAGCAGACCATCATGGCTGCCCAGGCCCAGATCAGCGCGACGTCGGATTACATTACGGCCCGTCGCGGTGGCGTGGGTACGGAGGCACGGACCCGGTTGGCCGAAGCTCAGCGCAACCTCGACTACGCCCTGTCCATTTCACGCAATGACCCCGTAACAGCTCTGACCTACGCACAGCAGGCCCATTCACTCGCTGCCCAGGCTGCCCAGCTCGCACAGTCCGACGTAGACCAGTTTGGCTACGCAGACCAGGGGCAAGGATACGGACGCGGTGGCATGTTCGGCGGCGGTGGCGGCGGCGGCCTCGGCGGCGCCATCCTCGGCGGCATTCTCATCAACTCCATCCTCAACGGCGGCGGCGGCGGCTGGGGCGGCGGGAATGACGGCGGAGGCGACGGCGGCATCTTCGGTGGCGGCGGCGATTCCGGTGGTGGATTCGACGGCGGCGGCTGGGGCGGCGACGGCGGCGGTGGAGGCGACTTCTAGCCCGACAGACTAGGTGGGGTCCATGCCCCGCATAGAAGCGGTACAACAACTGATCACTGATTTCAGTGGCACCACTGAGCAGGACGAAAGGCAACACCATGGTTAAGCAGTCCATTTTCGGTCGGATCTCACAGCTCGCCAAGGCAAACATCAATGCTTTGCTGGACCAGGCTGAGGACCCGCAGAAGATGCTGGACCAAATGGTCCGCGACTACACGAACAACATTGCCGAGGCCGAATCAGCCGTGGCCCAGACCATCGGTAATCTCCGGATGTTGCAGGCGGACTACAACGAGGACATCAAGAACGCCCAGGACTGGGGCAACAAGGCCCTTGCGGCATCCCGGAAGGCCGACGAGTACCGCGCCGCCGGCGACACCGTGGATGCCCAGAAGTTCGACAACCTTGCCAAGGTGGCCATCCAGCGCCAGATGACCGCGGAGTCCGAGGCCAAGGCAGCTGAGCCGAGCATCGCATCCCAGACTGAGGTAGTGGACAAGCTCAAGACCGGGCTCGACCAGATGAAGGGCAAGCTGAACCAGCTCACTGCCAAGCGCAACGAACTTGTGGCACGCTCCAAGACCGCAGCCGCGCAGTCCCAGGTACACGATGCCCTCAAGAGCATTGACATCATGGATCCCACCAGCGAGGTAGGCCGCTTCGAAGAGAAGATCCGCCGCGAAGAGGCCAAGGTCCTGGGCCAGCAGGAGCTCGCCAGCTCCAGCCTCGACGCCCAGTTCAACCAGCTGGAAGACCTTGGAGAGCAGACGGAGATCGAGGCTCGCCTTGCAGCATTGAAGTCCGGCGGTTCCAAGCCGGCCATCGGCGCCGGTGCTGCCGCTACAAGTGGCTCCACCGTCGACGAAGCTGACTTCGACAAGCTCTAGCTCGCATCGGGCACGTGCCCGTGAAGTACCGCTGAACCAGGCCAATGGGCCGGATCCTCCAAAGGATCCGGCCCATTTTCTCTGATGGCATTTACCTAACCCGCCGCAGTTTGAACCACGGAATCCTGCCCAGGGCTTACGTCGGTAGCCACTTCAGCACGGATCTCGAACCCTTTCGGGTGGAAGTAGGTCACCGTGCATTCCAGCACCTCGCCGTGTGGGCCCAGCGTGGTCCGCTCCAGTCGGGGCACCATGGGGAAGCCACGGACGTTGAGCGCGTCTGCGAGGTGCTCCGGGGGCTCATGCATGGTCACGGTGATTTCCGCCCGCTGGAGCGGCTTCAGTGTCCTGTCCTGAATAACCTGATAGATGGAATTCCGTTCGGCATCCGCAAGGCTGATATGGCGCCCGATGTGCGAAGGGATGAAGATCTCCGCAATGGCATACGGCCAGCCGGCGCTTGAATACGATCGGCGGATCACCAGGACAAGGTTGTCATCAGAAACCAGCTTTGCCGGCACTGACTTGTCCTTTTCCATCCATTTGTATTCGATAAGGCCTTTGACGGTCTTCATCCCCGCCGCCGTGAACGTCTCCATGAAAGGAGCCAGGCGGTTCAGCATTTTTACCGGGCGTTGGGCCATTACGAACGTTCCCTTGCCCTGCCTGCGAACCAACAGTCCTTTGACCACGAGCGTTTCTATCGCCTTCCGGACTGTGGTGCGGCTGATGCCGTACTCGTCCATCAGGGACTCTTCCGTAGGTATCCGGGATCCTGGCTCCAGCCGGCTGACTTGGTCCACCAAAACGTCAGCCACCTGCTGGTAGACAGCAACGGGACTGTCCCTCTGAAGGACTTCACGGGTGAGGCCCGGCTTGACGTCTTCATTGACCATTGGGTCCGTCCCATCCCCTTTCCTGCCTCAGCAAATCCGGATCTGATGCTAGCACCCGTCATCACGCACTTCGCTTAAACAAAAGATCCGGATCAGTAAAAACTGATCCGGATCTTTTCTCCAGTTGCGGGGACAGGATTTGAACCTGTGACCTCTGGGTTATGAGCCCAGCGAGCTACCGAACTGCTCCACCCCGCGTCGCAAGATCAACTCTACCGCACCCTTCAGGGTGCTTCTGACCATATGGCGGCAATGGTGCCGCAGATCACTTCCGCGCCTTAGGGCTCCATTCCATCTGCGTTGACCACCGCTACCCCTCCCAGAGGACACGTCGGCACAGTGGATTTCACAGGACTCCGGGGAAAACAAAAAGGTCCGGATCAGTAAGTACTGATCCGGACCTTTTCTCCAGTTGCGGGGACAGGATTTGAACCTGTGACCTCTGGGTTATGAGCCCAGCGAGCTACCGAACTGCTCCACCCCGCGTCGCAAGAACAACATTACCGTCCGGTGAATGGGAGACCAAATCCTGGCTGCGTGATGTGCGTCTCCCCAAACTGAAAGGGCCGGTGACCGCTCCGAAAGGAGCGGGCACCGGCCCATATCAGTCGCCTTTTTCGCCAGGCCTAGCTGCTCGGAGAAGGCGACGGTGTGGCACTGGGGCTGGCTTCCGGTGTTGCCGAAGGCGTCGCCGTGGCGCCCAGACGGGTTTCCGCATCCAGGGCCTTCTTCAGTGCCTCGGACAGCTTGGTCTGCTGGGCGCCGTAAGCGGCAAAGTCGCCCTTCGCCAAGGCGGCCTGGCCGTCCGCGATCGCCTTATTGGCTTCGTCCAGCGCTGCCTTGAGGTCAGCCTTGGCATCAGTGGGACCAGCCGGCGGCGTCGTGGTGCCCGGAGGTGAGGTGGGCGTTTGGCCGTTGTTGTCGGCATCGCCGGCGGTAGCGCCGGAGTTGCCACCGAACAGTTGGTCCAAGGCCTCGTCCAAGGTTGGCGCAAAGCCGATCTTGTCACCGAAAGCCACCAGCACGCGCTGCAACGTCGGGTAGGACGTCTCACCGGTGGACTTCAGGTAGACGGGCTGCACGTACAGCAGACCGCCACCCACGGGCAGCGTCAACAGGTTGCCGTTCAGAACGTCCGAGGCCCCCTGCCGCAGGAGGTTCAGCGCCTGTGACACGGTGGGATCGGAGTTGAACTTGTTCTGTGCCTGGCCGGGCCCAGGGACTTGGGTATCGGTAGGGAGCTCCAGGAGCCGCAGTTTTCCGTAGCTCTCCCCCTTGACGCCCTTGACGTTTCCGGCATCAGAGTCCGCAGCAAGGAAGCCGTACAGGATGTTCCTCGCGCTGCCGTTGACCGTCTGTGGAATAAAGGACGATGTCAGCTGGAAGGCAGGCTTCTCCTGGTCAGGCATCTGCAGCGACATGTAGAACGGCGGCTGCTTGACGGCTTCGGAAACAGTGGGATCGTTCGGAACGCTCCAAGCATCATTGTTCTGGTAGAAGCTGTCCGGATCCGTCACGTGGTACCGGCCGAGAAGCTCACGCTGGACCTTGAAGAGATCCTCCGGGTACCGAACGTGGCTCATGAGATCGCCCGACATCTCCGAGTAGGGCTTGATAACGGTCGGGAAGACCTTCTGCCAAGCCTTCAGGATGGGGTCCTGATCATCCCATGCATAGAGGTTTACTGAACCGTCGTAGGCATCCACGGTGGCCTTGACCGAGTTGCGGATGTAGTTGACCGAGCTGTTCGGCAAGGCAACCGTGCGGCCAGCGCTGGTCTGCGAGTCGGCAGTGGCGTTCTGCAACTGCTGCGGCTGCGAATACGGGAAGTACTGGCTGGTGGTGTAACCGTCAACAATCCACTTCACTCGACCATCGACAACGGCCGGGTACGCATTGCCGTCAACAGTCAGGTACGGGGCGAGCTTCTCGACACGTTCACGGGGATTGCGTTCGTACAGGATCTGGGACTCAGCGTTGACACCATCGGACAGCAACAGGTCCGAAGACTGGAACTTGATGGAGTAGAGGATCCGATTGAGCCAGTTTCCAACGTTGGGACCGCCATTGCCGCTGAAGGTGTACTGGGTCTCTCCCCCGCCTTCCCTGCCTGCTGGCCGGTCCTGCTCACGGTTCGGCGCACCATCAGGCGCTCCCACGATGGAGTACTCGGGAGAGTTCTCGCCAAAGTAGATGCGGGGCTCGTAGGTGGTGTCGTTGCCGAGGACACCATTTGACGGAATGCCGGACTGCAGGAACTCCGGCTTTCCATCAGCGGTGAACTTGTTGCCCTTGGCAGCCACAACACCATAACCATGGGTGTACACAATGTGCCTGTTGACCCACGTCTGCTGGTTGGCGCTCAGGCCATCCGGGTTCAGCTCGCGAACTGCGATGACTGTGTCCTGAACCTTGCCGTCAACCATGTAGCGGTCAACATTCAAGGTCTGGGGAAACTGGTAGTACGGGCGGTACTGTTCCAGCTGCGCGAACGCTGAAGAAATGAGGTTCGGGTCCAGAAGGCGGATGTTCGCAGTGGTTTGCGCATCTGCAGCGAGCGCGCCAGTCGTGGCTGTGGTGGTGGCGTTGTAGGCCGAGACATCAATCTGGTCCAGGCCATACGCGGCCCGGGTCATCTTGATGTTTCGGTCTATGAATTCCTTCTCCAACGTGTTTTCCGAGGGACGTACTTGGAACTGCTGGATAACCCACGGATAGACACCGCCGGCCAGGATGGCTGTGATGACCAACATGGCGGTACCGATGACCGGCAGGCGCCAGCGTCCGATGACCGCGGCGATGATGAACAGAATGGCCACAAGTCCCGCGGCAACCGCGAGGATCGCTTTGGTGGGAACTACCGCATTGACATCCGTGTACAGTGCACCGGCCCAGCGGCCGGAATTGCTCTGCACCGTGGTGTAACGGTCCAACCAAAAGTTGACACCCAGCAGGATCAGGAAAAGTGCACCGGTCACAGCGATGTGGATCTGGGCTGCGCGGCTGGTGAAAATACCGCGCTCCATCAGGCGGATGCTGCCGTAAAGGTAGTGGGTCAGGATTCCGGCGACACCGGCCACTACGGCGATGCTGATCAGGAAGCCCGTGACGAAGCCCAGGAAGGGAAGCGACATCAGGTAGAAGCTGATGTCGAGGTTGAACAGCGGATCTGTCTGCCCGAATGGCTCCTGGTTGAAGAACAGCAAGGCCTTCTGCCACTGGCTGGCCGCCGCGCTGCCGGCAAACAGGCCAAACAGGATGGGCAGGCCGATCATGACAACCCGGCGTACAGGCTCAAGCTGGGCCTGGTAGCGGTTGAGGTTATCCCGCGACTCGGCATCCGGGGCATAAACGGGGCGGGAGCGGTACGCGATCCTGATGGCGAAGAACACAGCAGCGAACATCATGGCGAAACCGATCAGGAACGTGATGATCCTGGCCAGGTTTTCGCGTATGTACACTTCGAAGAAACCAAGCTGCTGGTACCAGAGGACGTCGGTCCACACATTGGCGAAGAAAATGAACCCGACGACGGCCACTGCCACGACAATGAGCGTCGGCGTCAGGGCACCTCGTCTCAGCGGTGATCTTCCGGGCGGGTTGGAGCTGGCGGGACGGGACAAACTCTGTACCTCATTGGTGTCAGTGAACAGTCGGTATGCGAGTGGTTGACATTCTCTGCCGCTGGGATATGGCGGAGGCCGTCATATATGCCACGAGTGGCGGTGGAGCTAAGTTCCACCGCCAGTCTAGTTGTTTGTGCAGGTGGGAAGGCCCGTCGTGTCGTCTCCCGAACCGAGCCGTTCCACAGCGGCGGTGGCATCGGCCAGGGTTTCGACCTTGACCACCTGCAAACCATCGGGAACATGGCCCACGACGTCAGCACAATTGGCGGCCGGAGCCAGGAACATGGTGGCCCCCTGCTGCCGTGCTCCGATCATCTTCTGGGCTATCCCACCGATGGGACCCACGGCGCCATCGGCTGTGATGGTTCCGGTGCCGGCGACGTGTTTGCCGCCAGTCAGGTCGCCCGGGGCGAGGTTGTCGATGATTCCCAAGGCAAACATCATTCCGGCGCTTGGTCCACCCACGTTCTCCAAGGAAATACTGACATCGAACGGGAATGTGAAGTCACTGGCCAGGAGCACACCCAGGACATAGCGGTCGGCCGAATTCCTGGTGGGCGTAATGGTTTCCGTCACCAGAGCCCCCTTCCGCTCGACCACCACCTCGGCCGGCGCCCCTGCACCAGCAGCCAACTCGGCCTGGATCACGCTCATGGACGTAATGGCTTTGCCGTTGATGGACTTCAGGAGGTCGCCCTCCTGGATTTTCCCGGCTGAGGGTGAAGCTTCCGAGAGTCCCGCGACATTCAGCCGTTGCTCAAACGGGATATCCAGCTCCCGCAATGCGGCGGCGAACGCATTCTCCTGGGAGGTCTCCATGGCGATCTCACCCTCTTGAACCGTTTGCTCAGCGGTGGTGCCCTTGGGGTAGATCAGTTCCTCGGGATAAATGGCTTTGGAACTGTCCAACCAAGCACGGAACACGTCAAAGATAGTGGCCGGGCTCTTTGGACCGCCGGTCATGACCACGGTGGTGAGATCCAGGTTGCCATTGGCGGGAAAGGATTCGCGTCCGGAGATCTTGATAACGGGTTTATCGCCGTCTTTGCCCAAAGTGTTGAACGTAGGCCCCGCTGACTCAATCACGTAAGGAACCGGCAGGGCGGCAGCGCCAATGCCGAGTCCCAGTGCCAAAAGGCCTGAGATCACCATGATCATGTACCTGGTGTCGCGGGGCGGTGCCGAAGGCACTGAGGAGGGATCGGCGTCGGACGTTTGACGCGGATCCAATGAGCCCTCGGGGCTGGGCGAAGTTAGCATTGAGGCCTCTCTATGCCGGCATTGCGTGACCGGTTACATGGCTGTTGCCACCGAAGACGGCAGCTGCACATACCAAACATCAACACTACGCGGTCCGGCGTTGGCGGGCTGCTTTGCCTACAGCGAACGACGCCGCATCCGGGCAGACAGCGCTACGGCCGCGGGGTACGGTGAAAGAGATCACCAGCCAGTTCGACGATCGGCGGCACCATGACATCCAACCCCAACAACCCGTCCAACGACGACGACACTCCCAAGGATCCGTTGGCAGAAATGCTGCAGAACCTGATGGGCGGCCAGGGCATGGGCAACATCGATCCCGCCGAGCTTGCCAAGGCAGCCGGCCTGCCCAACGATCCCCAACTGCTCCAGCAGATGTTTGCGCAAGTCCAGGCCATGATGAGCTCCACCTCCGAGGGCCCCGTGAACTGGCAGCTTGCCCATGAGAATGCGCGACGGGTTGCAGCGGCAAGCACCGATCCCTCAGTGAACGCCGTGCAGGCCCGGGAGATCGACGAAGCCCTCAGGCTTGCGGAACTCTGGCTGGACCCCGTGACCGATCTTTCAGCAACCGGCCTGATCGGCCGCGCGTGGTCGCGGGCAGAGTGGGTGGAGGCGACTCTCGGTACGTGGAAGCGCCTGACCGAACCCGTTGCCAACAGCGTCGCCAACGCCCTGTCCACTGCCCTCACCCAGCAAATGCCCGAGGAAATGAAGTCCATGATGGGCGGTGCCTCGTCGATGCTGCAGAACATGGGTGGCGCAATCTTCGGCATGCAGCTGGGGCAGGCCATCGGTGCGCTCTCGGCCGAGGTTGTCAGCTCCACCGATATCGGTGTTCCTCTGGCTGACCTGGAAATGGCGCTGTTGCCAGCCAACGTCGCCAAATTCGGTGAAGGCCTCAGCCTCCCGGAGAACGACGTCCGTCTGTTCCTTGCCGTCCGTGAAGCGGCGCACGCCAGGCTTTTCGTCCAGGTTCCGTGGTTGCGTGGCCACCTTCTGGGCGCCATTGAGGCTTACGCCCGAGGGATCCACATAGATATGTCCCGTATTGAAGACCTCGCCCGCGACCTTGATCCCAGCAACCCTGAGGGAATCCAGGAAGCGCTCTCGCAGGGTGTATTCACCCCGGAACGGACCCCGGTGCAGACGGCCGCCCTGGAGAAGCTCGAAACCGCCCTCGCCTTGGTTGAAGGCTGGGTGGACGAGCTCACCGCGGAGGCCACGGACAAGGTCCTTCCTTCTGCCACCGCCCTCCGCGAGACCGTACGTCGTCGTCGCGCCACGGGTGGCCCGGCCGAACACGCGTTCTCATCCCTTGTTGGCCTGGAGCTGCGTCCCCGCAGGCTCAGGGAGGCTGCCACGCTGTGGGCAACGCTGAAGGAAGAACGCGGCATTGCCGGCCGTGACGCTATCTGGCACCACCCGGATCTGCTGCCCACCGGTGAAGACCTGGACGATCCCAAGGGCTTCTCCGAACGCCGCCGTTTGGCCGAAGCCAGCGACAGCGAAGTTGACGATGCCCTGCAGAAGCTGCTCAGCGGCGGCTATGACACCAACGAGGCCGGGGATGCTGATGCCCCGGATGCCCCGGAAAAGGGCGATGCTGCGGGGAAGACCCCTGGCAAGGAAACCGAAGAAGATGACACGGACACTGAGGGCCCGGCCAAGTAGGCGAGCCCCCGGGGGCTTTACGTAGCAACGGCCGCCACCTACCTGGTGGCCGTTGCTGCGTTAAGCCCCTGAATCCGGTGCCGGGTTCGAATCCGGCGGAAGACCCCTTGAGGTGGCAAAGGCAACACCTTCCAGAAAGGCCTTTGCGCGCTGCGTCTCGGGATACGACTCCACCAGCTTCCAGAAGTCGGCGTTGTGCCCCGCCACCAGCAAGTGCGCGAGCTCGTGCACCAGAACGTAGTCGATAACCCACTGCGGCATGGACTGAAGCTTGTTGGAAAGCCTGATGGTGCCGTCCGCCGGAGTGGCAGAACCCCATCGCGAATTCTGGTTGCTGACCCAACGAACGGATGTCGGGACGGCCCGCCCGCCCAAATAGGTCCGCGAAAGATGCGCGGCATGCTCCGCGAGGACTTCGTCTGTCGCCGGGCGGCGACTGCCCTGGCCTGACCGTCGCTCGCCCTGCTTCTTCAGCTTGGCCAGCATGCGGTGGACCCACTCCCGTTCCTGGGATTTGGTGAAGCTGGCCGGGATGGCAACAACGGCTTTGCCATCCTCCCAAAAAGCAGCGACCGTCCTGCGCCGCCTGGCTGATCGGCGCACGACCACGGGAGCGCCGTCGTCGGTGACCAGGGGAACGTCAGCATCCGCAGCCGATCGGCGCACCATCAGAGCTCGGTGCTCTCGGTCAGGACCGCCAGGACCGCTTCGCCGTAGCGTTCGAGTTTGGACGGCCCAATTCCTGCCAAACCGGCCAACTCCTCCAATGACGATGGCTTGGCCTCGGCGATGGCAGTGAGAGTTGCATCAGTGAAAACAACATAGGCAGGGACATCGGCGGACTTCGCTTCATCCTTGCGCCATTGCCTGAGCGCATCAAAGGTTTGTTCCTCATAGGACGGCGGGCACTGGTTGCAACGTCCCACCTTGAGTTCGGCACCGCTGGCGAGCATGGTTCCGCACACCCTGCACGACGCCGGTGCGGCGGCTTTCCGGCGAGTGGGACCTGTCTTGCTGCGGGCGTTTGCGGACGCCACTGAGTTGGGGCGAAGTCCGTCAAGGAACCTCGATGGCTTGCGGTTGGCACGGCCGCCCGGTGTGCGGGCCGTTGACCAGGACAAGTTCAGATGTTCCCGTGCCCGGGTGATACCGACGTAGAGCAGTCGTCGCTCCTCATCAACGTCTTCCGGGGTGTCTGCGAAGGAGATGGGCATAAGTCCTTCGCTCAGGCCCACCAGGAACACGGCATCCCATTCCAGTCCCTTGGCGGCGTGAAGAGAAGCAAGGGTGACCCCTTGGACGGTGGGTGCGTGCTGGGCTACCGAGCGTTCCTGGAGTTCGTTGACGAATTCGGCCAGCGTGAAAGCCTCGCCACGGCTGACGGCCAGTTCATCTGCCAAAGCGACCAATGCTGCCAAGGATTCCCATCGTTCACGGAGCGCACCCCCGTTGTGCGGCGCGGCGTCGGTATAACCGAGCGACGCGACGATGTCCCGAACGATCTGCCCCAGCGGCTCCTGCGGCCCCTCGGCGACGGCCCGGGTTGCGGCGCGCAGTTGGAGGATGGCATCGCGGACTTCCTTGCGTGCGAAGAATCGCTCTCCGCCACGAAGCTGGTATCCGATGCCGGCTGAAGCGAGTGCTTGTTCATACGCTTCGGACTGGCCGTTGGTGCGGAACAGAATCGCGATCTCGCTGGCCTTGATTCCGGTATCAAGCAGTTCCTGGATCCGGCCGGCCACCACTGCAGCCTCAGCCTCGTCATCCGGGCATTCCATGAAGCGCGGTTCGGGACCGGCCGGCCTCTGGGCCACAAGTTTAAGCGGCGGCGCCCAGGCAGCATCCGCGACGGGCCCACCGCTTCGCCGGGACCCGAGGAGGTCGTTGGCCAACTTCACCACTTGCGGGGTGGACCGGTAGTCGCGGATCAGCTTAACGACAGTAGCGTCCGGGAATTGCGCTTTGAACCCCAACAAGTGCTTGGGTGAGGCACCCGTGAAGGAGTAGATAGTCTGGCTGGCATCGCCCACCACGCATAACTCGTTCCGGCCTCCGAGCCACAGGTCCAGGAGTCGCTGTTGCAGCGGGGAGACGTCCTGGTATTCGTCCACTACGAAGTGGCGGTACTGTTCCCGGACCGTTGCCGCCACTTTTGGATCCTCTTGGAGGATACCTACTGTGATCAGGAGGACGTCTTCGAAGTCGATGACGTTCCGGTCAGTCTTGATGTCCTCGTATGCCTGGAAAACCCTGGATACCGCCGTCAGGTCAAAACCGCCGGGCGTTCCGCGGTCCTGGGCGTTTTCAAGGTAGTTGGCGGGAGTGAGCATGGACACTTTGGCCCACTCGATTTCTGCGGCCAGATCCCTGATGGTTGCGCGGTCGGTGCTGAGCCGAAGCCTGCGGGAAGCCTCCGCGATCATATTGGCCTTGTGGTCCAACAGATTCGGCAACGTACCGCCAATGGCCTGGGGCCAGAAGAACTGCAACTGCCTCAGTGCGGCTGCGTGGAACGTGCGGGCTTGGACATTCGCCACACCAAGGTCCCGAAGCCTGCTGCGCATCTCCGCAGCGGCACGCGCTGTAAAAGTTACGGCGAGCAACCGCTGCGGACTGTAAACGCCGGAGTGGACCCCGTACGCGATGCGGTGGGTGATGGCACGCGTCTTACCTGTGCCCGCTCCCGCGAGAACGCACAGGGGCCCCGTTAAGGTACTTGCTACTTCGCGCTGTTCTTCATCCAAGCCACCGAGGATGCGTTCCTCCAGTGAACCACCGGCGTCGAAAACGTCTTCGGTCACGGCTGGAGGTCTTCGATAATGCCGCCATACCAATGTTCAATCAGTGAACGCGCAATGGAGAGGCGCGAGGAAATGGTGATCTCTCCGCTGGAAACGGCTGCCTGCAGCTCTTCACGGCTGAACCAGCGCGCCCTGGTGACTTCAATGCCATCCGGCCGGGCCACCGAGTCTTCAGTGGTGGCGGTGAAGCCCAGCATCAGCGATGCGGGAAATGGCCAGGACTGTGAACCGAGGTATTGGCATGCCGACACGCGCACACCTACTTCTTCCCCGATTTCCCGGACAACCGCCTGCTCCAGCGATTCTCCAGGTTCCACGAAGCCCGCGAGCGTCGAGTAATTCCTGGCGTCTGTGGGGCCCCCACCGCCTAGGAGAAGGCGGCCGTCCGGACCCACTACCGTGACAATAATCGCGGGATCCGTCCGGGGGTAATGCTCTGAATTGTCCTTGGGGCACCGACGTACCCATCCGCCGGCCTCGATGTCCGTGGGATGGCCACATTGCGGGCAGTGCGTGTGCGTCGCGTGCCAGTTGGAGATTGCGCTGGCCTCGATGAACAGCGCAGTATCGCTGGCGTCCAATCGGCCGGCGACTTCCCTGAAACCCGCCCATTGGGCATCCGCGGGCACCGTAGCGGTGCCCGGCACCGGTGGTTCCGCCACCGTGAACAACAGGACAGGCGTTCCTTCAGGCAAGGAAGACGATTCCAATGTGATGCCCAGGTAAACAGCCGCGGTGGAACCGGGATTTGCTCCCTTGAGGGCATTCCACAGGGACGTGGCGTCCCCGAACCACAGTCCATCAGCGGTCACGAGTGCCTTGCGCTGGGAAATAACCATGGCTTGGGCCGCCCCGGAAGCCAGGAGGTCCTCCACCATGCCGGGCTTAACCCGGACCCCGGAGCCACGATCCACCATGGCAGGGCGCACTGGAAGAACGGTCTCCATCAGGTGGTTGGCCAGCGCCGGTGACTCCGTATAGCTCATGTATCTACCGTACTGATTCGTACCGACAAATAACATTTGGGAGGGTCCCCCCTTGTGGATGCACCCCGCCGGGCGTCCATCGCCTGCAAAAATGCCCTGTTTTACGGCGGATCTGAAGACTCGCCGCACTGCATCATGGCCACAGGCCCCACTCAATCTACCGTTGAGAAGGTGAGAAGAACACCGCTCGAACTGGCCGCTATAGCAACCGCGGCGGTGCCTGGCCTGGCGCCGACGGCTACAGCCTTTTCCCCCGACGACGACGCCGACTTCGACTCGGCGTTGCTGCTCGACGCGGATGGCAAACGCTGGCGCGTCCGTTCACCGCGCCATCCGGAGGCCAGCACCCGGCTGGAAACCGAATTCATGGTGCTGCGCGCCTTTGCTCCGTCCATTCGCGCAGAGTTGCCCTTCCACGTGCCAACCATTGCCGGCACTGTGCGCCAGGGCGACCTCACCACTTTTGTCTACACCCACCTGCACGGTGCGATGCTCTCCATTGACGAGCTATCTGCAGGCAGTCCCGCCCTTGCCAGGGAGATCGGCTCAGCGCTGGCTGCCATCCATGACCTCCCGTTGACCTTGGTGACCAACGCGGACCTGCCCAGCTACTCTGCCAACGAGTTCCGGCAGCGGAAGCTCAATGAACTGGACCAGGCGGCAACCACTGGCAAGATTCCTGCCACCCTGCTCCGGCGCTGGGAGCACGCCCTGGAAGACGTTGCACTGTGGCGGTTCAATACCTCGGTGGTCCACGGTGACCTCCACGAAGACAACCTCATGGTGCAGGATGACTCCGTGACTGCCCTGACGGGGTGGACCGATCTCCGGATTGGTGATCCCGCCGACGACTTCGCATGGCTGGTGGCATCGAACGAAGCGTCGTTCGTTGAGGCCGTCCTGAACCACTACACCCAGGCACGCCGTGAGAAGCCCGACGTTCATTTGCTCCGGCGGGCAGCTTTGTTGGCCGAATTCGCCTTGGCCCAGTACCTGGTCAAGGCTATGGCTGCCGGGCACCAGAGCATGACGGCGGAGGCAGAGTCAATGCTTCAGACACTCTCCGCTGACATTGACGAGCAAGCGCGGCGTGACGAAGAAGCAGCGCAGGCCGCCGAGAATGAGGCCGCTGAAATCCTGGCTGCCGATGCGCAGGCTGCCGCCACTTCAGCAGGCCAAAACCCTCCCGTCAGTGTCGTAGCGATTCCCAACGCCGAACCAACGGTTACGGTGGCAGCCATCCCCGGGACGTCTGCCACGTCCCGGGAGCGGTCTCTGGAGTCGGCGCAGGCGGGAACAACTGCCCCGGGATCAACTGCCGACGCAGAGGAAACGGAGAAGCCCGTCCAGGCCGAGGGCGGCGATTCCAACGGCACCAACGATCCGGACGACACATCCACTGCCGCCATCAGCGTGGTCAAGGTGACGCCGCTCCATACAGCAAACCGGTCCTAGCACCAATTGGCCCCAGCACCGGTCGGCCCTAGCGTCCTTGGCCGCCGGCTTCCAATGCCTTGGCAACGATTTGTTCCAGTTCGTCGGCGGTTCCCAGATCGTGTGGCCGGACCACTGAGTCATCCGCCACGTAATAGAACGCCGCGCTGACCTCTTCCAGGGGCACACCCTTGAGCCTGGCCCAGGCCAACCGGTAAACGGCCAACTGCACGGCACGTGTTGCCAACTGTTGACCCGCTGGTCGTCGGCCGGTTTTCCAGTCGATCAACTGCCAGCGGCCGTCCGCGTCGCGGAAGACGGCATCGATGCGTCCCCGGACTACGACGTCGCCAATCCGTGTCTCCACCGGCACCTCGACGAAGGCAGGCGCGCGTTGGGCCCACTCGGACTTTTTGAACGCCGCCACCATCTCGTCCAAGCCGTATGCCTCGTCGATGTGCGAATCCGAACCCGGAGCCTCATCGAGGTCAAGCATGCCCGTCGTCCCGAAGTACTCTTCAACCCACGCATGGAAGGCCGTGCCTTTACGCGCCGAAATACCCGGTTCGCGTGGCACCGGCCTGCGGAGCTGCGAAAGCACAGCAGCCGGGTCCGCGCCAAGATCCACGAAGAGTGAGGCAGAGATGTGGCTCGGGAGATGGACATCCTGGGTGGTCTTGCGTTGCTGTTGACGGTCAAGGAGCAGGTCCGCCTCCTGGGCCCATTTCGCCGCCGGGCCCGTGAGTTCAGGGGCCGGAGTTTGGTACGGTGCGCCGGCGATGAACGCGCGGACGTTGGCCGCGGCCTGGTCCATGGCTAGCCTGCGTCCGGGAGCCAGCCTAAGACGGGCGCCAGTCCTGGGATCAGACGGACCTTCCAGGGGGTCGTAAGGGAACCCGGCAACTTCAAGGGTGGTGGTCAGTGGGCTTTCCTCCGGTAGTGTTTCCTCAGCCACGGATTCGGGATGAACCACCGCTGAGCCTGTCCGGCCTGCAGGCATCCCAGTACCGTCGCCTGTGGCAACACCCGGAACTCCAGCAAGAGGCGCCAAGTCGGAGAGAAAGGCGGACATACCGGCCATTCCGGAGCGCGAACCGTTCCAGGCAGCACTGGACGCCCATAAGACGAACTTTGCCCGGGTGTAGGCCACATAGGCCAGCCGCCGCTCCTCGGCCTCACCGTGATGCTGGACCTCGGCCTTGAAAACCTTCTCCGCGTCCAGCCACCCCTTTTGGTCTGGCTGGTCCAGGTCCCACTGGGGAAGGTCGGCGCGGTCGCCACGCAACGGCCAAGGCAGCGCCGCAGCCCCACTGCTCCATCGTGAATCCCTGGTGCTGGGGAATGATCCGGCATTGAGGCCAGGGACGAAGACGACATCCCACTCCAGCCCCTTCGAGGCGTGAACCGTCAGCAACTGCACAGCTTCCCGGTTGGTCTCCACCGGGGCCAGATCCAATCCGCCTTCTTCGGAGGCCGCTGCCTCCAACCACGACAAGAAGGCCAGCAGATCAATCCGTTGGGACGTCTGCAGGAATCCGGCCGCGGCATCCTGGAACGCATCAAGGTTCCGGCGGGCCTGGTGGATGCTGATTCCAGGCTTGGCGGCCACCTCGATATCCAGGAGCATGGCGCGTTCAACCTCACCAAGGAGCGTGGTGAGATCATCCCCGATGTAGCTCCGGAGGGAACGAAGTTCCGAGGCAAGGCGGGTCAGTCGTTCCAGGGCAGCGGGACTAAGGGTGCGACCATGCCCCGACGTCCAGCCGGGCTTGGGTAGGAAATCAAGGGCCTCCACCAGGCTGGAGGCATCGGTAATGTCACTTTCAACCACCACTGCGGCCGGTTCCTCGTTGTCATCCATGGGTTCGGAAGCGGTGCCCGGATTTGCCCGGCGGCGAGCCAGGAAACGCGACCAGTCGTTGAACGCCATCAAGTCTGCCGGGCCAATACGCCATCGCGCCCCGGCCAGCAGCCTCATCAGGGCATCGGAACGCCCGGGATCAGCCAACACCCGCAAGGTGGCCACCAGATCCACGATTTCCGGGGTGTCCAACAGGCCGCCAAGACCCACGATCTCGTAGGCGATTCCCTGCAGCTCGAATTCCCGGCGGAGGCATTCCATCTGCGCCCGCCTCCGGCACAGGACAGCCATGGTCGGTTTGACCGGCGTCCCGTCCTTCTCTTCCTCGAAGACTGTCCGTTTGTAGCGCCGGATATCACGGGCAATGACTGCAGCTTCGTCCTCATCGGTGCTGAAACGACCGATTACCACACTTCCGTCCACGGCGGCCGGGCTCGGGGCCAGCGCCGGGACTGAGACATTCCCGGCTGTATCCCTGCCCCCTGCCGGGCCGTCCATGGCCGCAGCCTTGTTCAACGGCGCGGCAATGGTGTTGGCTGCCTCAAGGATGTTCCTGCCATTCCGCCAAGCGGTGGTCAGGTATGAGGTCGGAGCCACTGAATACGTCTCTGCGCCGCCTATGGTGTCCGTGTACCGGACAGGGAACTCCTGGACAAAATGGAAGAGCTGCCCGGCAGAGGCACCCCTGAATCCATAAATCGACTGGTTGGGGTCCCCTACGGCTGTCACTGCGTGACCTTGCCCGAAGAGGCGGGAGAAGAGCACCAACTGGGCATGGGAGGTGTCCTGGAATTCGTCCAGGAGTACCACCTTGTACCGTGCCCGCTCCGTGGACGCTGCGAGCGGGATGTCGCTGGCGATCCGGGCAGCAAGGGCCACGAGGTCCCCAAAATCAAGGACTCCGCGTTGCCGCTTTGCTTCCTGGTAGCGCACCACCATGTCAGCCACGCTGGCGCGGGTCCGGAGCATGGCTGCCAATGATGCTGCTGCCTGGGTGGGGTTTTTGCTGGCACCAGCTACATAGGGAAGCTGCTCGAACGTCTCCACGCGCTCCAGCACCCAGTTGCGTACTGAACCCGGGTCCTGAAGGTGCTCGGCGCACTCCCCCGCCAACTGTATGACGGCGTTGACCAACGTGGACTTGGCCGCCGTGAAATGCTCGTAGTCGCCGTCGTAGGCCTCTACTACTTCGCTGGCCAGCTGCCAGGACTGTGCCCCACCCAGCAGGACGACATCGCGCTCAATGCCCAGCCGGAGCCCATAATCGGTCACAATGCCACTTGCATAGGAGTGGTAGGTGGAAACCTTCGGTTCGAGGTCGTCAGCCCCCAGGAGCCCTTCGGGGAACCCAATGCTGCCGTCATCCTCTGCCGCGATGCGCTGGAGGGTGGCCAGTTTGCTTCGGATCCGGCTGGCCAGTTCGCCGGCAGCTTTACGCGTGAACGTCACGCCAAGCACTTCCTCCGGACGGACCCACCCATTGGCAACGAGCCACACGACCCTGTCCGCCATGGTGGCTGTCTTGCCGGAGCCAGCCCCGGCGATCACCAGCCGGGGTGACAGTGAAGAGGCAATGATGTCCGACTGTTCGGCAGTGGGCAGGTTCTTCTCGCCAAGGATGCCGGCCAGCTCAGACGGAGAGAACCGGGGTTCGGGAACATGTATGCCGTCACGGGTGCCGGGCAGGGCGCCGGCAAATCCGTCCAGGAGCTCTGTTGTCATTCGGTGACCTGCTTTCCTCTGGCGCACAACGGGCAAACATCCGGGAGGCGGCACCCGTGGCCGCCATGCCCGCTCTTGCCGGGATCGTGCCGTGCTTCGAATGAGGCTCCTGCCATGAGCGCAGCAGCGTCGTTGACCAGCTCCTCCGCCCAGTTCACTGAAGGATCCAAGGGATCCTGCTGCTGCACTGCCGGCGTCTTCGTCTTGGTTCCAAGGTGGGCCAGCACCGCGCCGCCAGGTGCGAAACCACCAGCACCGGTGCGGGACCCGGCGTCGAGCGTTTCTTCGCCGGTTCCAGCGTCCCGGAAGGCACCTTTGAGCACCGCCGCCTGGTAAGCACCCAATTGCGGGTGCCTGGCAACTTCGGCCTTGCCCGGTTGACGCTTGCCGGTCTTGAGGTCCACCACCACAAGCCGGCCTTGCGAATCAACCTCCAGGCGGTCCACCTGGCCCCGGAGCACTGCCTGCCGGGTGGCAACCGCTTCGGGATCTGCCGGATCCGAGGCATCGAGGCTGACGTCGGGAAGCTCTACTTCGAAGTCGTGCTCTACGGCCAGCAGGCTCCTTCCCTCGCTGCGCATAATGAGGATGTACTGGGCCAATTTGCGCACCATCTGTTCTGCGCGTTGGAAATCGAGCTTCCCTTCCCAGTTATCCTTCATGCCCAAGGTTGGCCACCGGCGGACGAGTTCAGCCACATATTCTGACCCCGAGGCCTCGGGCAGTTCCTGGGCAATGCTGTGGACCAACGTGCCAAGGCTTCGCGCAAAATCAGTGGCGGCCTCACCACCAGCGGCTTGGACGAACCAGTCCAGCGGTGACTTATGGACAGCTTCAACTTTGGAAGGTGAGACGGAGACTGTTCCCCCCGGAGGGACAACAGGCCCGCTGGAACTCAGCGGTGCCAAACCCCACCATGTGTCCGGGTGGGCCCCCGGAACGGGTGGATCCGTGCTGGCAAGCCGGGCCAGTATCCGCGCTGCTTCCAGCCCTGTGGCGGCAACGTCGGCGGCGTCGGCAACGGACTCCTCCGACTGCGCGTGCTGCCTCAGCTCCGCGACAAGCGCCCTGAGTGTCATGGGGCGGTCCACGGGAGTGTAGTCGCGTTTGTACTGCCCGGACTCCAATGGTGCTACGTAGTCCAGGAACGCCGAGGGCTGGTCGTCTTCAGAGGAGACGGCCGTGCAGATCAAGACTTCACGAGCCCGGGAAACCGCCGTTGAAAAGCTCCTGAGTTCGTCGTACCGAATATCGCGGAGTTTGCTCAGTGGTCCCCGCCGCACGGCGTAGTCCACTCCATGCTCCACGGCGTCGGCGTAGACGGTGCTGCCAAGCAATTCACCACGCAGGCGCGTATTCGGCCAGACGCCTTCCTGGAGTCCGGCGACTATCACCAATGGCCATTCCCGTCCCGCTGCGCTGGCGGGCGTCATGATCTCCACGCACGCCTCAAGCTGGGCACGTGCCGCAAGAGTGTCCATGGGAAGTTCCTGGTTCAACAGATAGTCCAGGAACTGCTCGGGACCGGATCCGGGTAATTGGTCCACGAAGCGTTCGGCCGTATGGAACAGGGCCATCATGGCGTCGAGGTCGCGATCCGCACGTGCGCCGGCGTTGCCACCCTCCAGCGCCATTTCCGCCCAGCGCGACGACAAACCGGTGGCCTGCCACAAAGCCCACAAGACTGACTCCGCATTGGCACCGGGCTCGGCAGCGGCCGTGGCACCCGCCGCGATCATGCGGGCAAGACGGCGGGCGGCGCTGCCTTCAATGCCCAATGACGCCAGCGCTCCTGGTTCAAGCAGCGCTTCCACCAGGAGGGCATCGCTGGACCTGCCGCCTCCACCCAGGAGTTCCTCGCGCCTGAGTGACTGCCTAAGCCTGCGCAATTCGATGGCAGTGGCTCCGCCGACGCGGGATGTCAACAGCGAAACAGCCATCTCCGGCGTCAACTTGGCCGGGTCCAGGACAACCGCGAAGGCCTCCAGAAGAGGACGCACAGCTACTTCGTCCCGGACGGCCGAGTCTGCCACTGGAACCCGCACCGGTATTCCCTGGCCACTAAGGTAGCGCTGCATCTGTGAAATTTGTCCACCGTTCCGCACGATCACGGCGATGTCACTGAACTCTCGGTTCTCCCTCAGTTGGGCTTCCAGAATCCGCTGGGCTACGTAACGCAGCTCATGCACAGCGGATGGCAGCACATGCCCTTCCACCCTGCCATCACGGGAAGGCGGCTCACCTGCATTGTCCGGACCTGGCAGTTGCTCAAGCCGCCTGGCCAGCTGACCGCCGGAACGCTGTGAAATACGTGCCGCGACGCGCGTCCAGGCCTCTGCTACCACGGGGAGGTGCCGGTGGGTGAACCACAAAGGACGTTCAGTGACCGCGCCCTGGGTGCCTCCCAGCAGCGAAGGCAACTCGGCCACAAGGTCAGGACGGGCACCGCGGAAGCCCTGCACTACGGTATCCGGGGAGTACGTGACCACGACGTCCTTGCCCTCCGATATATCGGCGAGGAGTTCAAAAATCGCAGGATTGGATTCCTGGGCGTCGTCCACGAGGATCAGCTGAAGGCGTTCACGTTCCGCGGCCAGGAATGCCGGCGAATCCTGGAAGATCTGGCGCGCCGTAGTGATGATTCCAGCGGGGTCAAACGCCTCGGGCATGCGGAGGTCCAGGACGTCCCGGTATTCGCTGTACAACTCGGCTGCGGCCATCCAATCGGGACGACCGCATTCGTAGGCGAGACCCACCAAATCCTCTGCGGTACGGCCGGACTCAATGATGCGGTCGAACAACTGGCGGATCTCATGGCGGAAGCCCCGGGTGGGAAGGGCAGCACTGAGATCCTCCGGCCAGGGCAGCTGGAAACCCGGCCGCGCATGGCCTTCAAGGAGTTCTTTGATGATGAGGTCCTGCTCCGGACCTGAGAGGAGCTTTGGGGGCCTGGCCAGGGGTATGACGCCTTCGGCCTTCGCCCGCCGAATGACGTCGAAGGCGTACGACGCCCAGGTGCGCGCCGGCGTCGTACTGAGACTGCGGTCCAACCGTCCGGTGAAGGTGTCGCGCAAAGCTGCGGCGGCGTGGCGCCCCGGGGCGAGTATGAGGATCTGCTCCGAATTCAGCCCGTCTTCACGGACGCGGCGCACTGCGGATTCCACAAGCACTGTTGACTTGCCCGTGCCCGGACCTCCGGGCACAAGCACGGGGCCGCTCCCCTGCCGGAGGGAAACAACCGCCTGCTGGTCCGGGGACAAGACAGGTGCCGCATAGTGGGTCTCGCGCGGAGGCAGCAGGCGAAGAGCGGCCGGTGATTGGCGGGTTCTGGCGGGAGTGGCGGTCACACAGTCATTTCATCATCGGGCACCGACAATTTATGGAGTTGACGCTCCAACTGGTCAGAGATCACATCAAGTTGATCGAAGTCGGCGTCCGAAGGCGCCCATCGCGCCGTGGTCAGGTCAACCCGCCAACGGCCTTCCCCGGTCCTGAGGAAGGCCTCGTAGGCGCCATGCAGCGGCGTAAATTCCTGCAGGTAATGCTTCAAGGCATCGACCTCGTGGCCGGGAGGCGCTTCCCCGCTGGCCCGAAGGACACGCCACCAAGCCACGGAGCTTCCGTAGTGGCTCATGACTGCGCCGACCTGACGCGGTCCGCCGGCACCCAGGAGCTCTGCCACGTCGCCGTAGGAGACCGCCGATCCCGACGGCACGAGGTCCACCACCGCAAGAACCGCCGTCACATACTCCATCCGCATGTGTTCAGGGTAACGGCAGGAGTGTCGCGCCCAAAGACTGTCGGACCCAGCCGGTAACTTGAAATCATGAGCTCCTGGAACACCCTCTCCCGTGCCGCATTCGACCTCGAGACCACCGGGAAGAACTCGCGGTCGGCACGGATAGTCACGGCTTCGATCACCGTTGTGGATGCCCACGGAGAGCTCATTGCCGAACACGAATGGCTGGCGGATCCGGGCGTTGAGATTCCCCTCGAGGCCAGTGAAGTGCATGGCGTGACCACCGAGAGGGCCCGCGCGGAAGGCCGCCCCGCAGCGGAGGTTACGCGTGAGGTTGCTGCGGTTCTCCAGGAACTTTTCGACGCCGGCACTCCCGTCATCGCTTTCAACGCCAGTTACGACTTCACGGTACTGGCGGCCGAGTCCGCGCGTTATGGCGTACCGCAACTGAGCCGGTTCCCGGTGCTGGACCCCTACGTGATGAACAAGCAAGTGGACCGCTACCGCAAGGGCAAGCGCACCCTTACTGCCCTGTGCGAGGAATACGGCGTGGACCTGACCAACGCGCACACCTCTGCCGCGGATGCACTTGCCACTCTCCGTGTCCTGGACGCGATGGCCGGCAAGTTCCCCAAGCTGCACATGCCGGCAACCACCCTCCACCAACTGCAAGTAGACTGGGCGGCATCGCAGGCCGCCGATTTCCAGCAGTATTTGCGGCGCAGCAAACCCACTGCGGTCATTGAGGGCGAGTGGCCGGTTCTGCCGCCCGAGGACGCCAGCCGCGGCGGTTTCTAAGCCGGGGAGATCCCTTCGAGGCTTCGCCCTGCGACGCATGTCACATGATTCTCGGGAACCCGCGTTCTAGCCTCAGTTGCGCGCGGATTCCACGAGCCAGAGCAGCGTCTGAATAGTACGGCGGTCGATGCTGCCTGGGCGGGAACAATATTCGGCGTAATCGAGTGTGAGCCACCATTTCTTCGATTCACCATGCTCCGGTGGGCTGGTGACATAATTAAGTTTGGCGGGTTGAAGTCTGCTAAGGCAGCAAACCTTCTTTCGGTTGCCACATTCCCCGCCCACCGTGAATCGTCTCCGTGACCCGATGAAAGTGATTTCTTTATGAAATTCAAAGCCCCTAAGTGGCTGTCTGTTGCCCCCGTGGCCGCAGCCCTGGTGATTTCCCTGGCAGCATGCGGCGGTGGAACTTCCGAGCCCAGCGGTTCGCCCACCGATGCACTGGCCGGCAGCGACCAGAAATCGCTCGACACGTTCACGACGGCTGAGGTGACGCCGCTGGACAAGATCGACAAGTCCAAGCTGGGCCTCATCACCGACGGCACCCTGCGGGTGGGCACCCTCTCCGACGCCCCGCCGAACATCTTCATTGACCCTTCGGGCAAGTTCACCGGCTACGACAATGAGCTCTTGCGCGCCATTGGCGACAAGCTGGGCCTCAAGGTTGAGTTCGCCTCCACTGACTTCTCAGCACTCCTGTCCCAGGTAGGCAACAAGCAGTTCGACGTCGGATCCTCCTCGATCTCCACCACGGACGCCCGCCGCAAGACGGTCGGTTTCACCAACGGCTACGACTTCGGCTACATGGCCATCGTCACCAAGAGCGACTCCAAGGTCACCGGCTTCGCCGACGTCAAGGAAGGACTCCGCATCGGCGTTGTCCAGGGCACCGTCCAGGATGACTACATGACGAACACGCTCAAGATCGAGCCGGTCCGTTTCCCTGACTACAACACGGTCTACGGCAACGTGAAGAACGGCCAGATCGATGCTTGGGTTGCTCCTTCCCAGCAGGCAGAGGGCCAGGTCAAGGAAGGCGACAATACCAAGATCGCCGAGAAGGTTGTCAACACCCAGAACTTCACGGCCTACGCCGTGAACAAGGACAACCAGCCACTGATCGACGCCTTGAACTCGGGCCTGGATGCTGTCATTGCTGACGGCACGTGGGCCAAGCTCACGGCCGAGTGGTACAAGGACCGTCCGACTGCTGCCGAGCAGACCCCCCAAGGCTGGAAGCCGGGCAGCAAGGCCGTCCAGCTCCCCGCCAAGTAACCAGGGCGTTCCATGGATATCCTCAATCAACTGGCCGAGACCTTCTTTGACTGGGAGGCAATGGGCGAAGTCCTCCCTAAGATGTTCGCCGTCGGCCTGCCCAATACCATTGTCCTGGCCGTCGTCTCGGGCATCATCGGGACCGCGCTGGGGATGCTGCTCGCCCTGATGGGGATTTCCCGGAACGCAGCAGCACGGTGGGTAGCCCGCATTTACACGGATATTCTCCGCGGGCTTCCTCCGGTGCTGACCATTCTGGTGATCGGGTTCGGTTTCGGCCCCATCATTCGTGAACTGACGGGCTCCACCAGCCCGTACCCCATGGCCATCGCGGCGTTGTCCTTGATGTCCGGCGCGTACATCGGCGAGATCTTCCGTTCCGGCATCCAGAGCGTGGACAAGGGACAACTCGAAGCGACCCGCGCCCTCGGGTTCAGTTACGGCTCATCCATGCGCCTCGTAGTGGTGCCCCAGGGAATCCGCAGGGTCCTTCCTGCCTTGGTCAACCAGTTCATCGCGTTGATCAAGGAATCCTCGTTGGTGTTCATGCTGGGTCTTCTTGCCACAGAGCGTGAGATCTTCCAGATCGGCAAGGATGCCGCCGCCAACAGCGGCAACCTTTCCCCGTATGTCGCTGCAGCCATCTTCTACCTCGCGCTGACCATCCCGCTCACGCACTTTGTGAACTGGATTGATGCCCGCATGCGCTCCGGCCGGCCGGAGAAGAAGGAACCGGACGAGGCAGCAGCAGTGGTAGGAAAGGGAGCCCAGGCATGAGTGAATTCGCTTCAGGAACGTTAACGGCGAAGAACATCCATTTGTCCTTCGGCAACAACCACGTGTTGCGGGGCATTGACCTGCACGTCGAGAAGGGCACAACGGCCTCCGTGATCGGCCCCTCGGGCTCGGGCAAGTCAACGCTCCTGCGCGTAATGAACCGGCTCATCGAGCCGGACCAGGGGGACATCCTGCTGGATGGACGCTCTGTCCTCAAGGACAACCCGGACGAATTGCGGCGCCGCATTGGCATGGTCTTCCAGCAGTTCAACCTTTTCCCCCACAAGACGGTGGCGGAGAACATTTCGCTGGCCCTGCGCAAGCTCCGTGGCATGTCCAAGGAACAGGCCCGCGATGAAGCACTGGCCCAGTTGGACCTGGTGGGCTTGAAGCACAAGGCAGACGCGCGGCCAGCCAACCTCTCAGGTGGACAGCAGCAACGTGTAGCGATTGCCCGCGCGCTGGCCATGAAGCCCGAGGTCATGTTCTTCGATGAAGCCACCTCCGCACTGGACCCGGAGCTCGTCAAGGGCGTCCTTGCCCTGATGACGGATCTGGCCCAAGGCGGCATGACCATGGTGGTGGTGACCCACGAGATGGGCTTCTCCCGCAACGTCTCCGACGTAGTGACCTTTATGGACGCTGGTGTAGTGGTGGAGTCCGGCCCCCCGGAGCAGCTTTTCACCAATCCGCAAACGGAACGCCTGCAGGGCTTCCTTTCGGACGTCCTTTAGCCAAGACAACCACAAGTCTTGAGAACCCCGCCTTCGTTTCGAAGGCGGGGTTCTTTGCTGTGATCATTACCCTGCTTTGACCCGCAGCACTGTCAGGGCGGCAGCATCCACCTTGGCGCGGAAGGAGGCATCTGCTGTGGCTTTCTTCACCACGGCCTGGTGCATGGCAGGAATGCTCGCAGGATCTGCACACACCAGCATGGTTCCACCGGCCGCGAAGAAGTTCAGGGCGCGGTCCGCATCGGACCAGGCGCCCAATTGCGCGGCACTGCAGAGGTCGTCGGATAGGACAATCCCCGTGAAGCCGGCGTCTGAACGCAGCATCGTCTCCATCACCGTAGGCGAGAAGGGTGCGATGTTCGAGGGGTCAATCTTGTCGTAGTAGGCATTCGATACCATGACCCACTGCGTGCCTGATGCGATGGCAGCGTGGAACGGTTCCAGGGCGGGATCGTTCCGGGTGGTGGAGGTATCCCTGACATCGCTGGTGACATCCGTGTTGGGGACTACCCTGCCCAGGCCGGGGAAGTGCTTCACTACAGGGGCGACGCCCGCGTCCTTCATGCCATCGGCAAAGGCATTGCCCAGGGTCGACACTGTGCCCGGTGCATAGCCGTACTCACGTTGGAAGTGGCCAATCGGAGCATTGGACGGCGCAAACTCCG
Source organism: Paenarthrobacter sp. CCNWLY172 (assembly GCF_037402035.1). Classification (NCBI taxonomy): domain Bacteria; kingdom Bacillati; phylum Actinomycetota; class Actinomycetes; order Micrococcales; family Micrococcaceae; genus Paenarthrobacter; species Paenarthrobacter sp. CCNWLY172. The sequence continues at coordinate 47,153 of NZ_JBBEGB010000003.1, read as the reverse complement.
GGCTGGTGACTGTGTCCAGCACGGGCGCAAGATTGACGTTGACGCCGGCGCTTCGCAGCTCCTTGCCCCAGGTTGCAGCATCGGCGCGGAGCTTTGACTCCCCTGCCCCTGCCTGCACCAACGCTGTGGGAATTGTTGAGAACCCCGGACCCGAAAGAACCTGGACATACCCGCCCTCCTGGTCGGTCGCTACGAAGAGGGGCAAACCGCCGGTGGTGGCGGTGGAAACCGTTCCCGTCAACGACGACACGACGGCAGCGGTGGCAGCACTGCCTGCCTTGCTGCGCCCGCTCAAGTAGACGTTGCCCGCGTGGTATTCCTTCAACGCCTGCATGGTTCCTGGCTCGGCGCCGGTGGCCTTGGCCGCCACCATGAACAGTTGGCCTACCCTTTGTTCAAGACTGAGCGCCGCCAACTGTTGCTCCGCGGCCGTAGGAGCGCTGGTGGCAGGCGCAGCGGAGGGCGGAGGCACCGTGGATGGCTTTGTTGGCGCCGCTGATGTGGTGGCTGGCTGCGGAGTGCCCGGCGGTGAAGAGGCAGAAGCCGACGGCGTCGCTTCCGTTGCGGGTGGGACGGTGCCTCCGCTGCCGCTTGAGCAGCCGGACGCCATGGCGACCAAAGCTCCAGCCGTCGCGATGCTTACACCGAAGGATGCAATTGTCTGGGTCTTGCGCATGGTAAACCGTTAGTTCGTTGGGGGTGGGTTTCCACCTACGAGCCTACCCCTTGCGGACACAGCAATGCCCCGGGCAAGTGCCTTCCGCACCAGCCCGGGGCATCAGCAGGGTCAGGCCGTGGCGCCGGCAGCAGCCTGTGCAGCTGCGGGAAGCGCCTCGAAAATACGGTTCATTGCTGCGTCGTCATGGGCAGCAGACAGGAACCATGCCTCGAAGACGGACGGCGGCAGGTAAACGCCGGAGTCCAGCATGGAGTGGAAGAACGGTGCGTAGCGGAAGCTCTCCTGAGCCTGCGCGTCGTCGTAATTGTGCACGCCGTGGGCCGAGGTACCAAAGGCGACCGAGAACAGGTTCCCTGCCCGCTGGATGGAGTGGTCAACGCCTGCAGCATCCAGAGCTGACGAAAGTGCCGCGGAGAGTTCCAGCGAGCGGGCATCAACGTAGGCGTAGACCTCCGGTGTTGCATGGGTCAGCGTGGCTACGCCGGCCGCCATGGCCACGGGGTTTCCGGACAGCGTGCCGGCCTGGTAGACCGGGCCAACGGGAGCAAGGTAGTCCATGACGTCGGCACGGCCGCCGAGTGCCGCCGTCGGCATTCCGCCGCCGATGACTTTGCCGAAGGTGAGCAGGTCAGGCGCCCACCCTTCCTGGCGGCCTGTCAGGCCCCAGTAGCCGGAGTAGCCAGTGCGGAACCCGGTCAGGACTTCATCCACGATCAGGAGGGCCCCGTGCTCCTTGGTGATGCGGGACAGCCCTGCGTTGAACCCCTCTCCCGGTGTGACAACGCCCATGTTGGCGGGAGCCGCTTCCGTGATCACTGCGGCAATGTTGTTACCGTGCGTGGCGAAGGCAGCCTCAACTGCGGCGAGATCGTTGTAAGGCAGGACCAAGGTTTCAGCTGCTGTTGCCTCGGTGACGCCGGCCGAGCCTGGAAGGGCCAGGGTGGCAACACCGGAACCTGCGGCGGCCAGCAAACCGTCCAAGTGGCCGTGGTAGCAGCCAGCGAACTTGATGACCAGGTTGCGGCCGGTGAAGCCACGGGCGAGGCGTACGGCGGTCATGGTCGCCTCGGTGCCGGTGGACACCATGCGCAGGCGCTCAACGGCGGATACGCGGTCCTTGACGATCTCGGCCAGGTTGGCCTCATCCGGAGTGGAAGCACCGAAGGACAGGCCGCGGTCCACGGCGGCGTGCACGGCGTCGAGTACGGCAGGGTGGGCATGGCCCAGCAGCGCAGGGCCCCAGGAGCAGACAAGGTCCACGTACTCCTTGCCGTCGGCGTCCGTGAGGTAGGCGCCCTTGGCCGAAACCATGAACTTCGGGTTGCCACCGACGGATCCAAAGGCACGGACCGGGGAATTCACGCCACCAGGCATGAGGGACCGGGCGCGGTCGAAGAGCTGATCGGACACAGGGGTGTTGGAAGTCATGGTTCCTATTCTTTCAGTGATTCAGGAGCAGCCGGTCAGTGATTCAGGAGCAGCCGGTCTGCGATTCAGGAGCAGCCGGTCTGCGTCGTGTGCGCCTATTCGGAAGCAAGCAGCCGGGCAACCCGCGGGGCCACCTCGGTGCCATAGAGCTCAATGCAACGCATCATGGATTGGTGGGGCAGGGTCCCGTTGCTGTACTTCAGGTCGAAGCGGTCCACACCCAGGGTGCGTTTGAGGAGGACGATCTTCTGCGCAACGGTTTCCGGCGAACCCACGTAGAGGGCGCCTTCGGGGCCGCACATGGCCTCGAATTCACCGCGGTTTCCAGGACCCCAGCCGCGCTCAGCGCCGATCCTGTTGCGCTGGTCCAGCCAATGCGGGAAGAGCTCCTCCCGGGCGTCCTCATCCGTATCGGCAATGAAGCCCGGCGAGTGCGTTGCGATCTGGCGCATCGGGTGTCCGTACTTCGCCATCGCATCGCGGTAGAGGTTCACCAGCGGGGCAAAGCGGCGGGGTTCTCCCCCGATGATGGCGAAAATGATCGGGTAGCCGTATTCGGCACAGCGCAGCACGGACTCCGGTGTTCCGCCTACGCCAATCCAGGCCGGCAGCAAATGGTGCTGCAATTGCGGGAACACCTGGAGTCCATTGACATTGGGCCGGGTACGGCCCTCCCAGTGGACCGGCTTCTGGGCACGAACCTTGTCGAAGAGCTCCAGCTTCTCCTCGAAAAGGACCTCGTAGTCAGCCAGGTCGAGGCCGAAGAGCGGGAAGGATTCAATGAACGAGCCCCGGCCCAGCATCACTTCAGCCCTGCCGTTGGACAGCGCATCCACAGTGGAGAAGCGCTGGAAAACTCGAATGGGATCATCCGAGCTCAGCACCGTAACAGCCGAGCCGAGGCGAATCCGGGATGTCACTGCGGCGGCGGCTGCAAGGAAGACCTCGGGTGCGGAGACTGCGAAGTCCCGGCGATGGTGTTCCCCTACCCCGAAGGCATGGATCCCGACGGCGTCGGCCAACTTCGCTTCTTCGAGCAACTCGCGGAGGACGCGGGCGTGTTCTTTGGGGTTCCCGTCGGCGTCGACGCCGGCATCGCCAAAAGTGTTCAGCCCCAGGAGGATGTGGTTGGCAGCTACCGGCGCGGCGGGGTCGGACGGCCCGCCGCGATCCGGGGAGGCGCCGGGGTCGGAGGGAACGGATGTCATCAGGACTCCTTCAGCCAGCCTGCCAGTTCGGAGGCCCAATAGGTCAGCACGGTATCGGCTCCGGCACGCTTGATTCCCAGGACGGATTCGGTGATGGCACCGCGCCTGTCGATCCAGCCGTTGGCCGCAGCAGCTTCGATCATGGCGTACTCGCCGGAGATTTGGTAGGCCGAGACAGGTACCGGGCTCATGGCTGCGACGTCGGCCAGGATATCCAGGTAGCTCATGGCCGGCTTTACCATCACCATGTCGGCACCCTCTTCAAGGTCCAGTTCCACCTCCAGGATGGCTTCCCGGCGGTTTGCTGCGTCCATCTGGTAGGTCCGACGATCGCCCTTGAGCTGGGAATCGACTGCTTCACGGAACGGGCCGTAGAACGCCGACGCATACTTGGCTGCGTAGGCAAGGACCGCGGTGTTCTTGTGGCCGGATTCCTCCAACGCCTGACGGATGACAGCGATCTGGCCATCCATCATGCCTGAGGGTCCCAGTACATGGGCCCCCGCATCGGCCTGGGCTACAGCCATATGTCCGTAGATCTCCAGGGTGGCGTCGTTGTCCACATAGCCATCGGCATCGAGGACCCCGCAGTGGCCATGGTCCGTGAACTCGTCCAGGCAAACGTCGCCCATGATGACCAAGTCATCCCCCACCTCAGCCTTGACGTCGCGGATGGCCTTGTTCAGGACGCCTTCCGGGTCGAGTGAGGCCGTGCCCTGCGCATCGCGCACGGAGGGGACGCCAAACAGCATGATGCCGCCCACTCCAAGCTCCACAGCTTCGGATGCAGCGCGCTTCAGGGAATCAGTGGTGTGCTGGACCACGCCCGGCATGGAGCTGATGGGGCTCGGTTCGGTGAGGCCCTCCCGGATGAACGCCGGGAGGATCAGGTCTGCCGGTGCCAGCCGGTTCTCTGCGGTGAGCCTGCGCATGGCGGGAGTGGTGCGCAGACGGCGGGGACGATGGTTTGGAAAGCTCATTGCGGGTTCCCTTCGTTGGCGAAAACAGATTCCAAGGCGGCCACGATGCCGTCCGGGGTTGGTTCTTTGGCTGTGGCGGCCACGGTGAGGCCAAGACGCGAGGCCTCACCCGCCGTCGGACGCCCGATGGCAATCAAGTGGCACCTGCCCAGCGGCGGCAAGGTTTGGGCGATGCGGCGTGCGGCGCTGGGCGAAGCAGCCACCACGGCGTCCACAGTGCCTGCCTTGAGGCTGGCCCGTGCTTCTTCCGGGCTGAGCATTGGCAGCACGCTGTCCTCGGAAACCTCGACGGCGGGCGGCAGTTCCGCCGTCAGGCGACGTCCCGTCCCGGCCGGGTAGTCCACGGTGTGGTAGGCAACCACGGAGGTCACGTCAGCACCTTTTGACGCCAGGCCTTCCCGAAGGCCGGGTGCCGCGATATCTGCTTGGGGCAGGAGCACCCGGGCCGGCGCGGGCTCCCACAGTTCCACCAGGCCGTCAGCAGACTGACGCTCCGTCGGCGCCAGGTGGACAGAGAGGCCAATGGATTCCAGGACCCGCAACGAGGACGGCCCGATGGTCGCCACCCGGGTGGCTGCCGGAACCAGGGCTGCCGGGGTTGTGCCCCGCTCTGCAGCCTTCTCAAGTAGGACTCGGGCGCTGGTGATGCTGCTGATCACCAACCAATCGAATTCACCGGCAGCCAGGCGGTCGAGGGAATCGTCCAGGGGTGCCTGGTCTTTTGCCCGTTCAAAATCGATCAGGGGCAGCACCAAGGGTGCGGCGCCGAGGCTGGTCAGCAACGACGCCAGCGGCTTGGCACGGTCGGCGCTCCTGGTGATCAGGATGCGCCGACCGGTTAGCCCTCGTGGATCATGCGGTTCAGGACGCGGCAAGGTCCGCGATCTCCGCGGCACCGGCAGCGAGCAACAACTCAGCCACCTCGATGCCGAGCAATGTGGCGCCGACTTCCGTGAGGCCATCGGTGGCTTTTTTCTCACGAACGGTCTTGGTGCCATCCACAGCGCAGACCACTGCCTCCAGGTGCAGCATGCTGCCCTTGCGGAAGGCGTAGGCACCCACCGGAGCAGCGCAGCCCGCTTCGAGCCTGGCCAACACGGCCCGCTCGGCTGTCACCGCCAGCCGGGTGTCGTCGTCGTTTAATGCAGCCAAGGCCTGGGCCAGCACGCCGTTTGAACCCGCGGTGGACCCTGGCTGGCGCGGAGCATCCCCAGTTCGGCATTCGATGGCCAACGCACCTTGCCCGGGTGCGGGCAACATGACGTTGGTTTCGAAGAACTCACTGACGGTGTCCAGCCGGTCCATTCGTTCCAATCCAGCGGCGGCCAACACCACTGCGTCGAGGTCGCAGGACTTACCCGGCACAACCTCATCCGTGATGTTGCCCGGGAGGCCGGGAACCCGGCCGAGGCGGGTATCGACGTTGCCGCGGATGTCCAAGACCTCGATATCGGGCCGGGCTGCCCGGAGTTGGGCAGCGCGGCGTGGTGAGCCTGTACCTACTTTGGCACCGCCCGGCAGCTCAGAGAGCGTCATCCCGTCCCGTGCGCAGAGAACATCACGGACATCCACCCGCTTGGGTGTTGCAGCGATGCTCAGGCCAAGGGCTGCGCCGGTGGGCAGGTCCTTGAGGGAGTGCACCGCGACATCGCACGTGTCAGCCAGCAGCGCGTCACGCAAGGCGGCGACGAACACACCTGTTCCGCCCATCTGGGAAAGGGAACCGGTTTTGACGTCGCCCTCGGTCTTGATGTGAACCAGCTCTACCGGGAAGCCGCCAACCGCGGACAACTTGTCCGCCGTCTGCTGCGTCTGCGTCAGTGCCAGCTTGCTGGCCCTGGTGCCGATGCGAACGGTCACTTGGCAGCCTCCGCAGCCGGGTAGGCGTCGTGGCCGATGCCCACCGTGGTGCCAACTTCTGAAATAGCAGGCTTCGCTCCACGGAAGTTCTCGCAGCAGTTGGGGCGGCAAACGTCGTACCACGGTCCGAGGTCCGTGACGTGGGGGCGCTCGGCGATGTTGTTCTCCACCGTGCGTTCGCAGATCAGGTCCACCAGGCCGGACACGAACGCCGCGTGCGTACCCGGGGTGGGAACACGGGTTGCTTCAATGCCCAGGTTCTTGCAGGTTTCCAGGGCTTCGGTGTCGAGGTCCCAGGCAACTTCCATGTGATCGCTGACGAAACCGAGGGGAACAATGACAACGCCGCGGACGCCATCGGGGGCGATTTCCTCAAGGTGGTCGTTGATGTCCGGCTCAAGCCACGGGATGTGCGGGGCGCCGGACCGGGACTGGTACACCAAGTCCCAGGCGACGTGGGGGGCCACGACATCCATGATGGCCTTGGCATTGGCCAGGTGCTGCGCAGCATAAGCCGAACCTTCGGCGAATTCGCGGGGCTCGTCCTCCGACCTGCCAGCGGCTTCGGCATCCCGCGTAGGGATGGAGTGCGTAGCGAACAATACGCGGATCTTTGAATCGGGATCTGACTCACCGGCAGCGGCAAGCTTGCCACGGATCTCTTCCAAGCCCGCAGACGTACCCTCCAGGAAGGGCTGGACGACGCCGGGGTGGTCGAAGTACTGGCGGATCTTGTCCACCTGGAGCTTGCCGTCCAATCCTGTTTCCGTCAGTGCAACGCCGATGTCTTCGCGGTACTGGCGGCAGCTGGAGTAACAGGAGTAGATGCTGGTGGTGAGCATCAGGAGCCGGCGATGTCCGGCGTCGTAAGCGTCCTGGAGTACAGGAGCGATGTAAGGATCCCAGTTGCGGTTACCCCAAAGGACCGGCAGTTCGATGTCGCGGCGGGCCAGCTCGGCCTCAATGGCGGCCTTCAGCTCACGGTTCTGCTGGTTGATGGGGCTGATGCCGCCGAAGGCGCGGTAGTGGTGGGATACCTCTTCCAGTCGCTCATCCGGGATGCCACGGCCACGGGTGACGTTGCGCAGGAACGGGATGACGTCATCCTGCCCTTCAGGTCCGCCAAAGGAAGCGAGCAGCACGGCATCATAGTGCTTGGCTTCCTGGCGCCCACGCTCAGTGACGGCGTTCGTTGCGGTGGAGACAGCGGGGCTGGTCATGCGAGAACCTCGGCAATCTCGGCAGCCGTGACCCGGCGGCCGGTGTAGAAGGGGATTTCTTCGCGAACATGGTGGCGGGCTTCGGTGGCCCGCAGGTGGCGCATCAGGTCTACCAGGTCCACCAGTTCAGGTGCTTCGAGGCCAAGGATCCATTCCCAGTCACCCAGCGCGAAGGAGGACACAGTATTGGAGATGACCTGCGGGAATTCGCGTCCCAGCAGTCCGTGGTCGCGGAGCATCTTGCCGCGTTCGTCCGTCGGAAGCAGGTACCACTCGTAGGAGCGGACGAACGGGTAGACGCAGAGCCAGGTGCTCGGTTCAACGCCGCGGGCGTATGCCGGCACGTGGCTCTTGGAGAACTCGGCTTCGCGGTGCACGCCCATGGCAGACCAAACGATGTCGGTGCCGGCGAAAAGCTTGCTGCGGCGGATGGAGCGGACGGCGGCCTGCAGGTCCTCCGGCTTGGGCCCGTGGAGCCACACCATGATGTCCGCATCCGAGCGCATCGCCGAGACGTCGTAGCTGCCGCGGAGGATCACTCCACCCTCAGCGAGCTTCTCCGCAAGGGCGTCGAATTCCTGGGCAGCATCGCCGCTGCGCAGGACGTCGGCCGATCGCTTGAAGACCGTCCACAGCGTGTAGAACTGTTCTTCGGTTTCAGCAGTTTTAGTGACAGATTCGGCAGAAGTGTGGCTCATGGTTCAAGTTTGCCCCGTGCCAGCCCCTAAGTCGAAACGGATCAGTTCTACAACACGTAGAAGTGATGCAAATCACAGTTTTGAGGCATTCTCGGCTACGGCTGCGGCGAGCTGTGTCCGGGTGTCGGCCACCACGGCAGCCAGGCCATTCCCCGCCAACCAGCCTCCAACCACCGTCAAACCGGAGGCCGCGGCACACACAGCGCGCACGTGCCCGACCCGCTGTTTATGACCGACGGCGGCGAACGGCAAGGCTCCGGCCCACCGCACCACATCCCAATCCACGATGTCCGCCCGGGAGACCGGCACCGTCAACAACGCGGAGGCATCCATCAGCGCCGCGGCAAGGAGTGCCTCATCATCCAGGATGATGTCCGCTCCCCCGGCAGCTTCTTCACGCCGGCCATAGGACAGGCGCAGGACATGCGTCCCCGGCCCGGCTTCGCCCGCCAACCAGTCCCATTTGGCTGTCGCGTGGGTCAACGCCTTCGCCTTGATTCCGGGAGTTTGTGGTGCCACCAAAATTCCGGTCCCGCGGGGCCTGCTGTCAAGCTCGGGAAGGTCCACCACCATGGTCACGAGGCTCACCAGCGGTCCGGGTGCCGGACGCAAGCCGGACAGTTCCGGCAAGGACTGCTCAAGAAGCCCGACGGCGGCCGGGCCGTCGAGCGCAACCACCAACCGGCCGGCGTCGTACGTGGAACCTCCGGCGGTGACCCGCCAGCCGTCCGGGGTCTTGGCCACTGCGTCGGCGCGCTTTCCGGTCATCAGCCCGACGCCGCGTCCGCGCAGGTCCGCCACGAGCGCAGTCACCAGCGAATGCATGCCACCTTGCAAACCGGCGACGGCGGATCCAGCCTTGGCCGGGCCGGATGCGGAGCCAGCGGCGGCCCTGCGCTGGGCCGCCACAGCGGCGGCCAGTGAGCCATGCTGACGAATGCCCGCCCGCAGGCCTGGCGCAACCATGTCCACATCCAGAAGACCGGGGTCGGCCGAATGGACACCGCCCACCACCGGGGAAACCAGCCGGTTAAGGACCCTTTTACCCATACGGCTCCGCACAAGCGCGGAAACACTGGTGACCTCCGAGGACGTACCAAAGGACGCCGGAAGCCAGGTGTCCAACGAGGCACGGATGGCTCCGGCGAGTCCCAAGGAACGGCGGACTTCCGGATCCCAGGGATTGGCGGGGATGCCCAGGATTCCCGTTTTGGGTAGTTCCTGCGGCCCGTCGGGTAATTGCACCCAGGCACCTCCGGGGTGCGGGGAAACGATTTTGTCCGCCAGGCCCAGCTCTCCGGCGAGATTGGCAACAGCCGGCGACCGGGTGGCAAACGATTCCGCCCCACTGTCAAGCTGCAGCCCGGCAACGACATGGCTTCCCACGCAGCCGCCCCAGGCGTCGCCCGCTTCCAGGATGGTGACGGCAAAGCCGCCCATGGCAAGTTCACGGGCAGCAATCAGGCCTGAGACGCCGCCGCCCACCACAACGGCGGACGGCCTGTCGGCCGGTGGCTTTGGCGTTGGGTGTCCCCCGCGCATCGGCACTACTCCGAAGGGATGGAGTGGATGAGTTCCACGACGCGGGTCAGGACGGTGGGATCCGTTTCCGGAGGCACTCCGTGGCCCAGGTTCAGCACATGGCCCGGCGCGTGGGCTCCGGCCGCAATGACCTCACGGACATGGGCTTCAAGGACCTCCCACGGAGCGGAGAGAAGTGCGGGATCGATGTTTCCCTGCAGCGGAACGGTGCCACCCAAGCGGCGGTTGGCCTCATCCAAGGGGAGTCGGTAGTCCACGCCCACCACGTCCACTCCGACATCGCGCATCGCGACCAGGAGCTCGGACGTCCCCGTGCCGAAATGAATCAACGGAGCACCCAGGCCACGGACATGACCCAGCGCCCTGGCGGACGCCGGCGCGACGTACTTGGTGTAATCAGCCAGGCCCAGTGAGCCTGCCCACGAGTCGAAGAGCTGCGCAGCCGAAGCACCCGCTTCGAGCTGGGCCTGGAGGAACATTCCGGAGGTGTCGGCGGCCCAGTTGGCCAGTGCCGCCCAGGTTTCAGGATCGGCGTGCATCATGGTCCGGGGTCCGAGGTGGTCCCGGGACGGCTTGCCTTCAACCATGTAGGCCGCCAAGGTGAAGGGGGCGCCGGCGAACCCGATAAGCGGGGTTTTCCCGAGTTCAGCAACAGTCAGGCGGACGGCTTCGCGGATGGGTTCCAGCGCCTCCCACGTCAGCGTGGGCAGGGCCGCTACATCAGCGGCCGTGCGGACAGGTTTGTCCAGGACCGGTCCAACACCGGGGACGATATCCACGCCCACACCGGCCAGCTTCAGCGGAATCACGATGTCGGAGAAGAAAATGGCCGCATCAACATCATGGCGGCGAACCGGCTGGAGCGTGATTTCCGCCGCAAGTTCCGGTCGCAGGCAGGAGTCCAGCATCGCCACGCCTTCGCGTACCTTCAGGTACTCGGGCAGGGAACGGCCTGCTTGACGCATGAACCACACAGGCCTGCGGGACGGCGTGCCGCCGCGGTAGGCGGTAATCAACGGCGAGTCCGAGGTCCGGCCGTCCTTCAGCGGGTGGTTGGCGTCGAGGGTTCCCGCCGGGGCGTTGGAGGCCGTACTCTTGGATGCTGCCGAGCTAGAAGTCATGCCTTCGATTGTGCCGAAAATCCGGTGCAAAAGATAACGACAAGCTGTCACGTTGAGCGCCCCCGGGGCCTTTGTGGCGGCGATCACTCCCCTGCGTGTGGATCGCCACGGTGCCATATTGTTCTACCGGGCTACGAAAAAGCTATGATTGGGGTGCTGTGGTTCTTTTCTCATTGGTGGCTACACACGCCGACATCGACCTCGAAACTGTCGCTCAGTTGAGCAACGGTTCCTCTGAGCTTGCCTCGGCAGCCCTAACGGACTCCCCGGTGGTTTCCGGTGCCGTGGTCCTGGCGACGTGCAACCGCTATGAGGTTTACGGCGAAACGGCCAACGGGGCGGACCTCGAAGCAGCCCGCTCCGCCCTCGTTTCCCAGATCAGTGAACTGAGCGGACTCAACGAGCAACTGGTTTCCCGCTCCTTTGCTACCCACACCGGCCCGGAGGTCACCCGCCACCTCTTCGCGGTGAGCGCCGGCCTGGACTCCGCCGTAGTGGGCGAACGCGAAATCGCCGGCCAGGTCCGCCGGGCACTGATCACAGCCCAGCAGGAAGGCACCGCGAGCTCCGGCCTCGTCCGGCTTTTCCAGGCGGCTTCCAAGACCGCCAAGGATGTTGGCGCGCAAACCGCCCTCGGCTCGCGCGGGCTCTCCATAGTTTCCGTCGCGCTGGACCTCGCAACCGACCTCGCCGAGAACGATGACTGGTCCACCAAGAAGGTCGTGGTCTTCGGTACCGGGGCATACGCAGGCGCCACGATGTCCCTTCTCCGGGAACGCGGCTGTACTGATATCTCCGTCTACTCGTCGTCCGGCCGCGCCGAAGGTTTCGTCGCCACCCGCGGTGGAACAGCGCTCGACGCCGACACTCTCCCAGCCGCTGTTGCCGACGCTGACGTCATGATCGGCTGCAGCGGATCGGACAACCGTGTGGAGGCCGCAGACCTCGCCCGTGTCCGTGCACAGTCGGGCAAGCCGTTGATCGCCATCGACCTTGCCCTCACCCATGATTTCGATCCCGCCGTGGGCGAACTCGACGGCGTTGAGCTCTTGACGCTTGAGTCCGTTCGGCTCGCCGCACCCCAGGAACAAGCAGAGTCGCTGTCCCAGGCAAGTGCAATCGTCACCGGCGCTGCCGCGTCCTTTGAATCCGAACGCGAAGCGCGTTCGGTGGACACGGCCATCGTGGCGCTTCGCCGCCACACCATGAACGTCCTGGACGCCGAGATGGAAAAGGTCCGCGCCCGTCACGGTTGCACGGCCGCCGCCGAAGAAGTGGAGTTCGCACTCCGCCGCATGGTCAAGCAACTCCTCCACATCCCCACAGTCCGTGCACGCGAACTTGCCGCCAACGGACAGCAGGATGACTACGTCGCAGCCCTCGAGGCACTCTACGGAATCCAGGTGGAACAGCCCCAGGCTGCAACCCCGGCCGCCGAATGCCCCGTGGACCACCAGCAGCTCCGCTCAGAGAGCGCCTGAGCAGACGGGGCCGTGCCCTCGAGCCCCAGGCATCCGCTCATGTGGGACTGCCAGGCACGGCTGGGGGCGAAAAACGACCTAGTAAACGGGTTTCGCCGGCTCGACGTCGCGCACCCAGGCGAGGATACCGCCGTCGAGGTGGCTGACCCGCGTGTAACCCGCTTTCCGCGCAGCCTCCAACACAGCAGCCGAGCGCGTGCCGGCCTTGCAGTGGAAAACGATGTCCTTGTCCTGGGGCAACTCCACCCACGCTTCACCCGAGAGAATACGGCCCTGCGGGATGAGGACTGAACCGTCAATACTGACGATGCTGTGCTCCCCCGATTCCCGGACATCCACCAAGTCGAAGTCCCGCTCCCCCGCCTCCCGCTCTGCGAGCATCGCTGCAAGGTCCTTCGCGGACACAGTGTGTTCCTGGTCGGTTGCTGCCAAAGGCGTCATACCGCAGAAAGCTTCGTAGTCCGTCAGCTCCGTGATGGGTTCGGCTTCCGGGTCCTTGGATACCCTGATCTCGCGCCAGCTGCCGCCAAGTGCGTCAAAGAGCGCTACCCGTCCCAGCAGTGAACGCCCGACGCCGGTGATCAGCTTCACGGCTTCGGTCACCATGAGCGAACCAACCGCTGCGCATAACATGCCGAACACTCCGCCCTCGCCGCAGGAAGGCACCGAACCGGCGGGAGGAGCTTCAGGGTAGAGGTCCCGGTACGTGGGTCCGTGCTCGGCCCAAAACACGCTGACCTGGCCGTCGAAGCGGAAGATGGAGCCCCAGACATAGGGCTTGCCGAGGATGGCGGCGGCGTCGTTGACCAGGTAACGCGTGGCGAAGTTGTCCGCGCCATCGAGGATGAGGTCGTACTGCGCAAACAACTCCAAGGCGTTGGATGAGTCCAGCCGGATGTCGTGCAGGACGACGTTGACCAGCGGATTAAGTTCGTTGATGGCGTTGCGGGCCGACTCGATCTTGGGGATGCCCACGTCCTTCACGCCATGGATGACCTGGCGCTGCAGGTTGCTGAGGTCCACTACGTCGTCGTCAACGATTCCGAGTGTGCCAACGCCGGCCGCAGCCAAGTACAACAATGCCGGAGAACCAAGTCCGCCGGCGCCTATGACCAGCACTTTGGCATTCTTAAGCCTGCGTTGGCCCAGGGCACCGATTTCGGGAATGATGAGATGCCGGGAGTATCGCTCCACTTCGGCCGGCGTGAGTTCGGCGGCCGGTTCAACAAGGGGCGGCAGGACAGCGGGCGCAGCAGGGCGGGCAGCAACAATTGAGGCCATACCCCAATGTATGCCTGCCGATGCCGCCCGGTCATATTACCCACCGGTAGAGTGGTCATAACTGCAAAGGAAAGGCGGCAGACTGTGGCTGACGGCACAAGGGCACACGATGGGGCACCGGCCAAGCAGGAACGGGCTGTTTCAACGCGTTCACCAAGGTTGCCGCGCGACGAGCGCCGGGCGCAGTTGCTGAATGCGGCGTTGGAAGTTTTTGTCTCCAACGGATTCCATGGTGCCGCCATGGACGAGATCGCCGAGGCTGCCCACGTGAGCAAGCCGGTGCTGTACCAGCACTTTCCGTCCAAGCGTGAGCTCTACATGGCCCTTTTGGACAGCCACCTGGCCGCGCTGACTGAACTGATGCTCAGCGCCTTGAACTCCACCTCGGACAACAAGGAACGCGTGAAGGCCGTGATGCGGGCCTACTACCGGTTCATCGCTGATGACGACCAAGCCCACCGGCTCGTCTTCGAATCTGACCTCATCAACGATCCCGATGTCAGTTCCCGTTTGGAGACGTTCAACAAAACATTCGCTGATGCGGTGGCCCATGTTATTGCCGAGGACACCAAGCTGCCTCCCTTGGAGGCGCAGCTCCTGGGCCGTGGTCTGGCCGGGATGGCGCAGGTCAGCGCACGCTACTGGCTTGAAACGGACGGAAACCTTGACCTCGATGTGGCCAGTGATCTGATCTATCGTTTAGCTTGGCGCGGAATCAGTCGATTCCCCAAAGAGTCCTAGGCTACAAATAGAGGACTGACTTAATACTTGATTGGCTTGGAGGCCTTGCTGTGGAAGTAAAGATCGGCATTCAGAACGTTGGCCGTGAAATCGTGCTCGAATCCGCTTTGGATGCAGACGCGGTGGCCAAGATCGTGGCAGAGGCCGTGTCCAAGGGCTCGGAATTGCGCCTGACCGATGAAAAGGGCCGCCAGATCATCGTTCCCGGCAGCGTCCTGGGATACGTGGAGATCGGCGCAGAGGAAGTCCGCCGCGTCGGCTTCGGTGCCCTCTAGGCCCTCCGCATAACGCAGTCCGCAAAGGAGTCTTCATGCTTTCACTCGTCGTGGTGGTTCTGGCCACCATAGCCACCGGTTTCATCGTGTGGGCCAACGACAAGAGGCACGGCAAGTACGGCATCGCTTTGCCGGCCGGTGTTTCGGTGGCTGTGGGCACCCTGGGCTGGATTGCGTTCATCAGTGCCGGCTTGGGCTACCAGCCCGGGGCAACCTGGATTCCCTGGGTCTTGCCGATCGTCCTGGGAACTGCCGCCGCCGCAGCGGTGGTGGTCTTCCTGGGCCGGACCCGCACCCGGCACGATACTGCGGCGCTCACCAAGGCGCTCAAGCTCTAGCAGCAACAAGAACACACGACAGTGACCGCCGCCCTCGGGCGACGGTCACTGTCGCTTAAAGCCTTGTCACAATGGTTCGGGTTCAGGGTTCCGGATACCGCTCCGGCTGGGCGGTTGCACCCAGCGCCGCTGCGGCTTCACTCACGGAAGCCGCAGCGGTGATGTCGCGTTGGGTGACTTTTCCGCCTGCGTCGTGGGACAGGTACCGCAGGTGGACCCTGTTGTAGCGCCATTCCAGATCCGGATGGTGGTTTTGGTGTTCGGCGATTTCTCCGATCGCTGCAATGAGGGCCAGCGCTTCGGCCGCCGTCGGAGTTTTATAGACGGTTACCAGGCCGCCCTGGTACTTCCAGTCGCGTAGCTCCCGGAGGGCATCGTCGACATCCGCCTGGGTCAGATGGTCATGGTTCCCTGCCACTGCTGCTCCTTCTCCCGGAGACCCGGCGGACACTTAGAGAAACTCTGCCCGGCCCTCCATGGCCGACGACGCCAAAGCGTGCTCACGCCTCGGAATCCGTCCTGCCTGCTTGGCCAGCCTACCGGCGATCACGGCGTGCTTGAAGGCCTCACCCATTTGCACCGGGTTCTGCGCCCGGGTGACAGCGGTGGCCAGAAGCACGGCGTCGCAGCCCAATTCCATGGCGAGGGCAGCATCGGAGGCGGTTCCTATTCCGGCATCGAGCACCACGGGTACTGAGGCCCGGGACACGATGAGTTCAATGTTGTGCGGGTTCAGGATCCCCAGACCGGTTCCGATCGGCGAGCCCAGGGGCATCACTGCGGTGGCACCCAGGTTTTCGAGGCGCAGTGCCAGGACGGGATCATCGTTGGTATAGGCGAAGACTTTGAATCCACGGTTCACCAGCTGTTCCGTTGCCTCGACGAGTTCCACTGCGTCTGGAAGGAGCGTGTGTTCATCGGCGATGACTTCCAGCTTCACCCAGTCGGTTTCCAGTGCCTCGCGTGCCAGTTCAGCGGTCATCACGGCGTCTCTGGCAGTAAAGCAACCGGCGGTGTTGGGCAGCACCCGGATTCCGTGGTCCACCAGGAGTTGGAAGAGGGATCCTGTTTCAGCGGGTGAGTAGCGCCTCATGGCTACTGTGGTGAGCTCAGTCCCGGACGCCAGGAGCGCAGCGCCCAGACCGTCCAGGCTCGGGGCACCTCCCGTCCCCATGATCAGGCGGGATCCGAAGTGGACGCCGTCGATCACCAAGGCGTCAGTAATGACCTCTGTGTTTGCTGTCGTCATGATGTCAGCCTCCTTGGACTGCGGTAACAAGTTCGAGTTCATCCCCGTCGGCGAGCGCCGTTGCGGACCATTGGCTGCGTGGCACCACCTCGGAATTGCGGGCGACGGCGACGCCCAGCTTGCCACCGTCGGCTGCCTGTCCGCGGTGGTCCAGGGCGCGGCCGGTGACGGCCGTGACCAGGGTGCTGACTGAAGCATCCTCCGGCACGGCGTGATCGGATCCGTTGAGTTTGATGTTCATGCTGTTTCCTTGCTGGGAGCGTGTGCCGGCGTAAGCGCCCGCGCTGTGGATGAAGTGGCCGCGAAGCGGTCAGGGGAAAATGATGCCCACCGGGGGTCCGACGTGCCGTTGATCAGCCCGCCCACGATCCGTGCGGCCGCGGGCGTCAGGAGGACACCATGCCGGAAGAATCCTGTGGCGATCACCAGACCATCAACATCCCCCCGGGGGCCAACGACCCGTCCAAGCAGCGGTGCGTTGTCCGGAGTGCCGGGGCGGGCCCGGGCCGTTACTTCGAGCAGCTCAAGTTCCGCCACTGCGGGGACCAGGGCCTGGGCGTCCCGCAATAACTGGTAGACGCCCCCGGCTGAGACCGCGTTGGACGCTGCCGACAGTCCGTCCTCGCGCTGGGTGGCCCCGATGACTACAGTGCCGTCGTCCCGGGGCACGATGTAGACGGGCACTCCACGGACCATCCCGCGGACGGTGGAGGTGAGCAGGGGCCGGAGGTGTTCAGGCACCCGAAGCCTGAGGATGTCGCCATATACCGGCCGCAGGGGAAGGCTGAGCCCGTCGGGGAGCCCTTCCAGGTCTGCCGCACCCAGTCCGTTGGCGACCACCGTTTCGGTGGAGTGGACAGCGGCGCCGGACTCGAGTTCCACTCCTGAGACCCGCCCTCCGTCCCAGAGCAAGCGGCGCGCCGTGGAAGTCACGGCAAACCCATCGTCGGCGCCCGAAACCCACGTGGAGTCGCTGGCCGCGTGGCGTGCCAGTCCCGAG
The DNA here is from genome assembly GCF_037402035.1 of Paenarthrobacter sp. CCNWLY172. Taxonomy (NCBI): domain Bacteria; kingdom Bacillati; phylum Actinomycetota; class Actinomycetes; order Micrococcales; family Micrococcaceae; genus Paenarthrobacter; species Paenarthrobacter sp. CCNWLY172. Next base: position 30,052 of record NZ_JBBEGB010000003.1, on the reverse strand, counting down.
AGCAGGCATGCCGCCAGCTTGCGGGGATCGACCTGGTGGTCGGCGGGAACGTCGAAGGCACTGGAAATTTGGGGGCTGAGGAGGGGTTCGCGATCCCGGGCGTCGCGCAGGGACAACGGCTCGACCCCCAGTCCCGCAGCAAGCTGTACCGTACGGAGGTCTGCCAGTGCCCTGCGGTCCGCGGCATCGGCACCCACGGCAAGTGTCGGCGTCGTGCGGTATCCGGTGTCTTCCCCTCCGCGGGGCAGGCTTGCCGCGAAAGACGGCCACAGCCGGGACGATTCGAGCATCAACTCCAGGAGATCTTCCTCCTGGTAGTGAAATTCGCTCACGGGGGCAAGCATTCCGGCGGCAGCAAACGTAGCCCCCGAAGCCGGTGCGGGGTCGATCACCACCACGGAGCGGCCAAGTCGCCGCGCTTCGCGGGCGATGCCCAGCCCGATGACGCCGCCGCCAATGACGGCCACGTCGGCCTGGAGCGGGGTTTGGCGGGGAACTGCCATTGCGCGTTTCCTTCCCTACGCCGGTACTAGCCGGATCAGGTCAAGCGGTCGGCTCTTAAGCCCTCTCAGCCGGACAGTCATATGACGAACGTCGCGGCTCCCGCAGTACGTGCCCAGTTTAGAGGAACTACTCTGGGTTCCATGACCCAGACTGATGCCCTCGCCACCGCCCGCTTGTATCTGTGCACCGATGCACGGAAACGGCAAGGCGATTTTGAAGACTTTGTGGACGCCGCGTTCGAGGGCGGTGTGGACATCATCCAGCTGCGCGACAAGACCCTCGAAGCTGCCGAGGAATTGGAGTTGCTGGCGGTCCTGCAGGGAGTTGCGCAACGTCATGGACGGCTGTGGGCTGTCAACGATCGAGCCGACGTTGCCAGTGTTTCCGGGGCTCCGGTGTTCCACATCGGGCAAAAGGACCTCCCGTTGAAGGTGGCCCGGACATTGCTTCCGGAGTCCGTCACGATCGGTCTTTCCACCCACTCCCCCGAGCAGGTGAATGCCGCCATCGCGGCATCACCGGGACAGGGGGGCCTGGACTATTTCTGTGTAGGACCCGTCTGGGCGACACCCACCAAACCCGGCCGCGAAGCCGTGGGACTGGACTTGGTCACATATGCCGCAGAAGCGAGCAAGCGTGCAGTCGAGACCACCGACGGCGCCGTGAACCTGCCATGGTTCGCCATCGGAGGGATCGATCTCAGCAACGTAGAGCAGGTGCGGGCCGCAGGAGCCACCCGGATCGTCGTGGTCCGCGCCATCACCGAGGCTTCGGATCCGACGACGGCAGCCAAGTCGCTGCTGGAGGCGCTGGAGGCGCTGGACGCAGCTTGAGCCTGGCCGTTGGAGCCTTTCAGGCATAAGCCCGGTCATACCGCTAGGCAGTGAGGCCCAGCGCCGTCATCCGGCGGGCATGACGCCCGGCGAGCTCGCCTGTCAGTCTTTTAATTGCGGCGCGGGCATCGCCACCACTTTTTAGTGCCGGCCCCAACTGTGGGTGCTCAGTCCCTACCCTCTGCGCCTGTGTCAGCGCTTCCCCCACCAGCCGGCGGCCCCACAACGCCAGCCGTGAGGCCAGTCGTGGGTCATCGGCCAAGGCCCGCCGCAGCAGGACACGAAGTACCTCGGTTGCCTGGTCGGGGGAGGCAACCCGGTCCACGAACTGCTGCGTTGTTCCATCGAGGAAAGTGGCGACAGCCCGGTAGAAGTCCGAGGAAACGGTGTCGATGACGTATGCCTTCATCACAGATTCGAACCAGTCCCCGGGCTTGGTGCGTTCATGGAAGTGGTCAAAGGAACGCTGGAACGGCAGCATGGCTTCCTCCGGATCGAGGCCCATTACAGCGAGCCGATCGCTCAGCAGCGCGAAGTTTCCGTACGCACCGACGGCAATTTTTGCCAGCACTGAACGGTCATGGAGTGTGGGGGCGTATCGGGAATCGAACGAAAGCCGGCCGAAAGCCGACAACTCGCCGTAGGCCATGGCGCCCAGGAGTCCCGCGGCGAGTTGTCCGGCAGAAGGTGCGACGTCCGTCGAAGTGCCCATAATCCAAGACTATCCCCGGCTCTCCACACCCCGCCCGCGGAGATTGCCTTCAGCAGCGTTGGTCCCACTAGGCTGACTGGAAGTGAGTTGACTGTCTGGCCTGCCCGCAGGCCGCGTGTCCTCCTCCTCGCACCCACTCCCCCGAAGGATGATCAATGACTAATCCGAGCTACCCGCCCGCGCCCCACAACGGGAACGGTGCCCCACCAGTTCCCCCTGCACCCGGTGCTTTCGACGCCCAGTACCAAGGCGGACCCCAGACGTACCAGTCCGGCCCGGATTCCAGCCCTTATGGTGTTCCCGGCACGGGTACTCCGGCCAAGTCCTTCATGGTCACGTGGATCCTCTCCTTGCTCCTTGGTGGCCTCGGTGTTGACCGCTTTTACTTGGGAAAGATCGGGACCGGCATTGCCAAACTGCTCACTGCGGGCGGACTCGGCATCTGGTCCATCGTGGACCTCATCATCACGCTGACCGGCAACGCACGGGATAAGGAAGGCCGCCCGCTGCAGGGTTATCCGGAAAACAAGAAGAAGGCCTGGATCATCACGCTCGTTGTCTGGTTCGCCGGCCTGGTTGTTGGGATCGTGTCCACGGTGTTGTCTTTGACGCTGGTGGCTGCCGCGGTCCAGGGACAGGCCACGCCTGTCCCTGCCGCACCGTCAGCTTCACAGGAGGCCACTGCCCCTTCCCAAGGCACTGCCACCGATGGCAACGCTTTCGAGGTCACGGTGTCCGAGGGCAACACCGTTAAGGTCACCGTCCTTAACTCCGGATACGCTACCGAAATCCCGGAGATGGCTTACATGAAGCCGCTCAACGGCGGGTTCCTCCTGCTGGAGGTTTCCTGGGAGACCACCGCCGGATCCAGCTTCGCCGCGCCCAGCAACTTCGATGCCTTCGATGCTGACGGCAACGAGGGCGACCGGATCTTCCTTGACAACGGTCTGGGCGGTCTCGTCTCCGGCGATGTCGCAGCCGGAGACGTACAGCAGGGCGTCATCGCCTTCGACATCAAGAATGGTCCCACCACAGTGGTGATCAACAATGACTTCGGCGACAAGGCAGCCACCTTCACTTTGACACCGGCAAGCTAACCGCCTGTTTGGTCAGAACCAGCTTTACCGAAAGCCCGTTGCCCCTTGGGGCAGCGGGCTTTTGCGTGCGGCTGCCAAGACTATCCGCCGGTTTCGGGCTACCCTGATTTTCGTGTCACATCATCGGATAGCACCCAACGTCGACGATTCGTCGGACCAGCTCGCTGAAGCACTTGCGGCCTTGAGGACGGAACTGGAACTCCCCACCGCGTACCCTGCCGAGGCAGTACAAGAGGCAGAGCGGGCCGTGGAAAACCTCAGGCTGCCGGATCAGGACCTGCGGGAGATCCCCTTCGTCACCATTGATCCCGCTACCTCGACTGACTTGGACCAGGCCCTGTTCATTGAACGTTCCGGAGACGGCTACAAGGTCCTCTACGCCATCGCCGACGTGCCGTCCTTTGTGGCTCCCGGAGGAGCCTTGGATGCCGAGACCCGGCTACGCGGACAAACGTTCTATGCACCTGACGGCCGGATCCCACTGCACCCCGAGGTCATCAGTGAAAACGCCGGAAGCCTGCTGGCCGAACAGGACTGCAGTGCCTTTGTGTGGAACTTCGAACTCGGCGCCGATGCAGAGGTCATGTCCGTGACCGTTGCCCGGGCTGCTGTCCGCAGCCGGGCCAAGCTGAGCTACAAAGGCGCCCAACAGCAGATCGACGACGGCACCGCCCCGCCTGTTCTTCAGCTCCTCAAGGAAGTGGGACTGAAGCGCGTCGAGCTGGAACGGTTGCGCGGCGGCGCAAGCCTCAACATGCCGGAACAGGAAATCGTCCAGGCGACCGACGGCGGCGGGTACAGGATCGTTGCAGCCCCGTCTTTGCCGGTGGAAGACTGGAACGCACAGATCTCTCTGATGACCGGAATGGCGGCCGCACAACTGATGCTGGAAGGCAAAGTTGGCATCCTCCGCACGATGCCCGCCCCGGACGAACGCTCACTGCAGCATTTCAAACGGCAAACCACTGCGCTGGGCAAACCGTGGGATGGCCAGGTCAGCTACGGCGAGTACTTGCGCACCTTGGATGCGTCCGACCCCCAACAGCTGGCCATCCTGCACTCGGCCGGGACACTGTTCAGGGGCGCCGGTTACACGCCCTTCGACGGCGAGGTGCCTGACACAGTGATCCAAGCGGCCATCGGGGCTCCCTATGCCCACACCACAGCACCGCTGCGACGCCTGATTGACAGATTCGTCCTGGTCATCTGCGAGGCCCTCAGTAACCACAAGGACATTCCGCGGTGGGCCCGTGACGCACTGCCCTCGTTGCCGGAGATCATGGCAGCCTCGGACCAAGTGGCCGGTCGGCTTGAGCGTGCGGCTCTGGACACGGTGGAAGCAGCACTGGTAGCCAACCACGTGGGCCAGGAGTTCGATGCCGTGGTGATTTCAGGGTCCAAGCCTGCCAATGGAAACAGCAACGGCAACCGAGGCAATGGCAATAAAGCCAACGGAAACGGGAGCGGTCCGTATGGGGTCGTCCAGATCGCGGAACCGGCCGTCACCGCACGCTGCGACGGCGAATTGGAGTCCGGAACCAAAGTGCGGGTACGCCTTGTCACGGCGGATATTGCCAGCCGGGAAATCAGGTTCGAGCGGCAGCACTGACCCCGGTGAACCCATGATCCGGGCTTTATGGCTCCCAGAGGATAGACTGGGCCTGTAGTAATGGATGCCCGGTCGTTGATTCAGTTAATTTTTGAAGTCAACAAGCCCGCCCCTACGCGATCTTGAGATGTACCAACTGGTCACCAGTGCCAGTACTTAGATAGCCCGCGATCGGCTTCCACTGGATATGCTTGCGCGCCAGTTCGTGCTCCGGTACGGCTTCGCCGCCCCCGTTGAGCACGCAGCGCCAATGCCTAAATGAATAAGGAAACTCCCTGTGAGTGAATTGCACACCCATGAAGTCCTGACCGACCCCACCGGAACCGAAATTCTTGAACCCGAGGAAACGATCGTCTCGGATGAAAAGCCCCACGAGATCGAAGAAAAGTCCTTCGCCGACTACAACGTCCGCGCTGACATTGTTGAGTCCTTGGCCGATGCCGGGATCACGCACCCCTTCCCCATCCAGGCGATGACCCTGCCAGTGGCCCTGAGCGGCCACGACATCATCGGCCAGGCCAAGACGGGTACCGGTAAGACGTTGGGCTTCGGCATTCCTGCGCTCCAGCGTGTAGCCGGCCGCGACGACGCCGGCTATGAGAAGCTTGCCGTCCCGGGTGCACCCCAGGCCTTGGTGATCGTTCCCACGCGTGAACTCGCGGTGCAGGTTGCCAACGACCTCCAGACCGCGTCACGCAAGCGCAACGCCCGCATCGCCACCATTTATGGTGGCCGCGCTTACGAGCCCCAGGTCGATGCCCTGCAGAAGGGCGTCGAGATCGTGGTCGGTACCCCCGGGCGTCTGATCGACCTTTACAAGCAGAAGCACCTGAGCTTGAAGAACGTCAAGATGGTGATCCTTGATGAGGCTGACGAAATGCTGGACCTCGGCTTCCTTCCGGACGTTGAGACCCTGATCGCCGGCACCCCCGCCGTTCGGCAGACGCTGCTCTTCTCCGCGACGATGCCCGGCCCGGTGATCGCGATGGCACGCCGTTACATGACGCAGCCCACCCACATCCGTGCTGCGGATCCGGACGACGAAGGCCTGACCAAGCGCGACATCCGTCAGCTGATCTACCGTGCGCACAGCATGGACAAGTCTGAAGTGGTGGCCCGCATCCTCCAGGCTCGCGGCCGCGGACGGACCATTATCTTCACCAAGACCAAGCGCACTGCTGCCAAGGTTGCCGAGGAACTCGTCGACCGCGGTTTTGCCGCTGCCGCCATCCACGGAGACCTCGGCCAGGGTGCCCGCGAGCAGGCTCTCCGTGCTTTCCGCAACAACAAGGTCGATGTCCTGGTGGCCACTGACGTTGCCGCCCGCGGCATCGACGTTGATGACGTCACGCACGTGATCAACTACCAGTGTGTTGAAGACGAAAAGATCTACCTGCACCGCGTTGGGCGTACCGGCCGCGCGGGTAACAAGGGCACCGCTGTCACGTTCGTCGACTGGGACGATATGCCGCGCTGGGGCCTGATCAACAAGGCACTCGGACTGAGCGTTCCGGAACCGGTGGAGACGTACTCGTCCTCGCCGCACTTGTACGCGGATCTCGACATCCCCGAGGGCACCAAGGGCAGGTTGCCCCGCAACAAGCGGGTCCTCGCCGGCGTCGACGCGGAGGTTCTTGAGGATCTCGGCGAGACCGGCAAGAAGAACGCGCGTTCCGGTTCAGGCCGCGATGGCGGTCGAGACAGCGGACGGGGTCGCGACGGCGGACGAGACAGCGGCCGCGGACGGCAAGCCAAATCCAACGACTCGGACTCCAGCGAATCCAAGGGCGACGGCGGCCGCAACCGTACCCGCCGCCGTCGTACCTCCGACACCGAAGCAGCCCCGGCTGCCGGTGCGTCGGAAACCCGCACTGCCACTGCCGACAACGCAGACAAGCCTGCCCGGACGCGTCGTACCCGCACGCGCCGCCGCAACGGCGAAGTGGTTTCCGGTGAGACCGCAGCTGCCCAGTCCGGCAGCACCGAGGGCTAAAACCCTCAATGACTGAAACTGTTTGGGCGCCGGACGGCGGCAATGTGGTGGTGCACGCGGACAACGCGGAATTCCTCCCTACGCTGCCGGACGGCGCCTTCACACTCATTTACGTCGACCCGCCCTTCAACACAGGCCGGGTACAGCGCCGCCAGGAAACCCGCATGGTCCGGAACGCGGACGGCGACGGCGATCGCGTCGGTTTCAAGGGGCGTTCCTACGACACCATCAAGGGTGCCCTTCACAGCTACGACGACGCCTTCAGCGATTACTGGTCCTTCCTGGAGCCCAAACTCGTCGAGGCGTGGCGGCTCTTGTCAGACGACGGCACCCTGTACCTGCACCTCGATTACCGGGAGGTGCACTACGCCAAAGTGATGCTGGACGCCATCTTCGGCAGGGAGTGTTTCCTCAACGAGATCATCTGGGCCTACGACTACGGCGCGCGCGCCAAGAACCGCTGGCCCACCAAGCACGACAACATTCTGGTGTATGTAAAGAACCCCACCAAGTACCACTTCGACAACGCAGAGGTGGACCGGGAACCGTACATGGCCCCCGGCCTGGTGACTCCTGCCAAGCGCGAGCTCGGCAAGCTGCCCACTGATGTTTGGTGGCACACCATCGTTTCCCCCACCGGCCGTGAGAAGACCGGCTACCCTACCCAGAAACCCGAAGGCCTGGTCCGGAGGATCGTTTCCGCATCCAGCCGCGAAGGTGACTGGTGCCTCGATTTCTTTGCCGGATCAGGGACCCTCGGAGCCGTTGCAGCGAAGCTCGGCCGCAACTTTGTGTGTGTCGACCAGAACGAACAGGCCATCGAGGTCATGCGGAAACGGCTGGGCAGCAAGGCTGTGTTCCACCAGATCCAGCCATCCGGCCTTTAGCCCGCAATACCAAAGCGTGCTCAGGCGACGCCCTTCACGAAGGCCGTCACGGAGTCCGCGATCATCTGCACGGCAATGGCCGACAGAAGCAGGCCGGCAATCCGGGTGACAAGCTCGACGCCGTTTTCACCCAGCACGCGCTGCACGACGCCCGCGAAGCGCATCGCCAGGTACAACGAGCCCAGTACCACGGCAATGCCCAGCCCCACAGCCAAATACTCTGACAGTTGGCTGGACTGCTGAACGAAGACCATCACGGCAACGATCGCACCAGGTCCAGCCATGAGTGGCGTCCCCAAAGGAACAAACGCCACATTTTTGTACTTGGCCGCATTTTCCTCGCCGCTGGTGGAACCGGTCAGCAGCTGCAGGGCAATGAGCACCAGCAGCAGGCCACCCGCGCCCTGCAAGGCCGCCAGCGAGATATGCATGTAATTGAGGATTGACTGGCCGAAGATGGCGAACACCACAATGACGCCGGTGGCCACCAGCAGTGCTTGGAAAGCGGAGCGGTTCCGGTCCCTCGCCGTCATCTGGGCCGTCAAGGACATAAAGATCGGGACGGTACCCGGTGGGTCCATAATCACGAACAAGGTGACGATCACCGAGGCGAGCAGCTGCAAATCCACTAAAGGACCCCTCTCAACGAACCACCGTGCTGCCTGTTGCCATCTCCTCAATCCGGGCCAACACCGCGGGCGAGGTGGTGTTCTCACCCAACAGATTCGGTTTCCCCGCTCCGTGATAATCGGAAGATCCAGTGATGAGCAGGCCATGCTCTGCAGCCAACATGCGCAGGAAGTCGCGCCCCTCCTCGGGGTTGTCACGATGTTCAACCTCAAGGCCCATCAGGCCGGCATCAATCATCTCCCGGTAGGTCCGCTCCCCCACGATGCGTCCTCTCGACGACGCCACGGGATGGGCGAATACGGGAACGCCGCCTGCGGCACGGACAAGCTCGACGGCGACCGCCGGGTTGGGTGCGTAGTGCTGAACGAAGTATCGCGAGTGTGAGGTGAGGATGGAAGTGAAGGCCTCCGAACGGTCGGCCACTACGCCGGCAGCGACCAAGGCATCCGCAATGTGGGGACGCCCCACGGTGGCGCCCGGAGCTACGTGATGGATAACGTCGTCCCAGGTCAAGGGGTAGTCCTCGGACAACAAGGTGACCATATGCTCCGCACGGGTAAGGCGGGCATCCTTTGACTTGGTGATTTCCTCCAGCAGACCCGCATGGGCGGGGTCATGCAGGTAGCTCAGCAAGTGGACACTGATGCCCTGTTCCGTCCGGCAGGAGATCTCCATTCCCGGAACAAAGGCGATGCCATGGTCGCGGGCGGCTGCTGCGGCCGGATCCCAGCCATCCGTGGAGTCATGGTCGGTCAGCGCCACCGCATCCAAGCCTGCCGCCACAGCGGAAATGATCACCCCGGCGGGTGTCTCGGTTCCGTCGGAAACATTGGAGTGCGCATGCAGGTCTATCCTCACTTTCCCAGCCTAGGGGATGCGGGCGGGCTTGGCGGGTTGCGCCGTTGGCCTCCTCAACGAACTGGTGGGACGATGTAACGGTGAACGATGCCGAAAACACCCAAAACTCGTCCTCCCAGCCGCTGCAGGAGCGTGTCAACAACCGCTCGCAACGGCCCACATCCGATGCCTTCAAGGCATTCATGGCCAGCAACTGGGCGCCCGCCCCGCAGGTGACCCCTGCGCGTGACGCCGTCGCAGACCACGCCGCCCGCCGCCGTCGTACTATTTCAGAACAGTTCAAAGGCGAACGTCTGGTCATCCCGGCAGGTCCTTTGAAGGTCCGGTCCAACGACTGCGACTACCGTTTCCGCCCGCACTCGGGATTCGCCCACCTCACCGGTTTGGGTTTGGACCACGAGCCTGACGCCGTCCTCATCCTGGAGCCGGTGGCTGAAGGAAAGGGCGACGACGGCGGTCACCATACCGCCACGCTGTACTTCCGCCCGCTGGCCGGCCGCGATACCGAACAGTTCTATGCGGACTCCCGCGCGGGCGAGTTCTGGATCGGCGCCCGCCCCACCCTGGCCGAGTTCGAAGCCCGGCTTGGCCTGCCCACCGCGCACATTTCCGAACTGGAAATGGCCATCACCAAGAACGTGGGTGCACCCGAAATCGGCGGCATTTCCATTCGTTTGGTCCGCAAGGTGGACGAGAACATCGACGCCCTGGTGGATACCGCCCGGTACAACACTGCCAAAGATCCCGAAACGCTTGACCTCGGTGAACTGGATGCCTTGGATGAAAAGCTCAGCGAAGCACTCTCCGAACTGCGCCTGATCAAGGACGAGTGGGAAATTGAGCAGATGAAGATCGCCGTCGCTGCAACCGTGGAGGGGTTCGCCGACGTCGTCCGTGCCCTCCCCCGCGCCCTGACACACAACCGCGGTGAGCGTGTTGTGGAAGGTGCTTTCTTTGCCCGCGCCCGTGAGGAAGGCAACGAGCTCGGCTATGACACCATTGCAGCGTCCGGCAACAACGCCACGGTCCTCCACTGGAACCGCAACTCCGGCACCGTCAACGCCGGCGAACTCCTGCTCCTGGATGCCGGGGTGGAAGCCGATTCCCTGTACACCGCAGATGTCACCCGCACCCTGCCTGCCACCGGAACGTTCACCGATGTCCAGCGCAAGATCTACGAAGCCGTGCTGGACGCCGCCGACGCCGGATTCGCAGCAGCCCAGCCGGGCGTGAAGTTCCGCGACATCCATACGGCCGCCACCACGGTCCTGGCCGAGCGCCTCGCTGAGTGGGGCCTGTTGCCCGTTTCCGTGGAAGAGGCCATCAGCCCCGAAGGCCAGCAGCACCGCCGTTGGATGCCGCACGGTACCAGCCACCACCTTGGCCTTGACGTCCACGACTGCGCCCAGGCCAAGCGCGAGCTCTACCTCGATGGGGTCCTCACCGAGGGCATGGTGTTCACCATCGAACCGGGCCTCTACTTCAAGAACGAGGACCTTGCCATTCCGGAGGAGTACCGCGGGATCGGCGTCCGGATCGAAGACGACATCCTCATGACCGCAGACGGCCCCGTGAACCTCAGCGCCGCTTTGCCGCGCAAGGCAGAGGACGTCGAGTCATGGATGGCCGGCATCTACCAGGACGCGCAGGGCTAAGCGGCTCCGCTGTCAACCACGACCACAGCAAAAAGGGAAGGCCACCGGGGATCCGGTGGCCTTCCCTTTTTGCTGGTCAGCTGAAATCAGTCGCAGGGAGCCTACTGCTTGGACGAACCCTCGGAGCCGGGCTGTTGTCCGTCCTCCTGCGGCGCGTTCTGCGGTGCGTTCTGGCCATCGGTGACGCGAACGCCGTACTGCGGACGGCCGTCAGGGAGGTCCGGGTAGCGAACGGCCGCCGGTGCCGGCTGGGGAGCAGGCGCCGGGTTTCCGGCGGGCGCGTTCTGGCCCTCCGGAACGCCCGCGGTGGATTCGGGTCCGCGCTGGCCATAGGGGTCGTTCCAGGTGGAAGGCCGCTCAGGCGCCTGGCCGGGCTGGTGAAGCGGGGCGTTCTGCGGGTTGTAGTTGGCGGGCTGCGCCGTGGCTGCCTGCGACGGGTTCATGGGCAGCTGCTGGAGCAGTCGGCGGGCTTCGTGGGCTGCTTCAACGGCAACAATGACGTCATAGTTGGTGGCCACCACCTGGCTGGTGGAGGTGAAGTCACGCTTTCCGCGTTGGGTGGCGTACGTGACGATCCCGAACAGCATGAAAAACGCAGCACCCATCAGCACTGAAGTGATGATGGAGAACGGCCCACCTGCCGGTGTGAAGAAGGAGAGCATCACGCCGACAAAGAGGCCAAACCACATGCCGCTCAAAGCACCGGACAATGCCACCCTCGGATAACTCAGCCGGCCAGTCACCCGCTCTACCATCTTGAGGTCGTTGCCCACGATCGACACAAGCTGTACAGGGAACTGCTGGTCCGCGAGGTAATCCACCGCCTTTTGGGCATCCAAATACGAGGTGTATGAGCCCACCGTGTCACCTTGCGGGACGCTGCGGGCTTCCTCAACGGCTTTGGGGGCACCAAAAATGTTAGACATAGCCCCATTGTGTCTCATGGACATGTGAACAGGCTGGAATTCAGCTAAAAGAGAGCAGACTCGGTAGCCTGTAAACATGAGCACACATCCTTCACGCGTCTTTGTCGCGCGCCTGCTCGGTTTGGACGTCTTCGACCCCTTGGGCGATCGTCTGGGCCGGTTGCGCGACGTCGTGGTGCTCTCCCGCGGGACCCGCGGGGCGCCGCACGTGGTGGGCATCGTGGTGGAGGTGCCGGGGAAAAAGCGTGTCTTTGTCCCCATGACCCGGATTACGTCCATTGACCAGACGCAGATCATTTGCACCGGCCTGGTTAATTTGCGCCGCTTCGAGCAGCGGGGCGCCGAAACGCTGGTGGTTGCCGAGATGTTCGACCGCCGTGTGACCCTTGCCGACGGCAGCGGCGATGCCACCATCGAGGACATCGCCATGGACCAGCACCGGTCCAAGGACTGGTTTGTCAGCAAGCTGTTCGTCCGCCGTGGACACTCACTCTCACCGTTTGGCAGGCTCCGCCGCAACGAGACGTTGATCATCGATTGGGCCGACGCCCAAACCGGCGCCCACAACGAGCCCCAGGCTGCCACCCAGTTCGTTGCCACGCACGAAGACCTTAAACCCGCCGACTTTGCCGAAGCCCTTCAGGAGATGAGCGATAAGCGGCGTTTTGAAGTGGCCAGCGAGCTCCAGGATGAGCGTTTGGCAGACGTCCTCCAGGAACTGCCGGAGGATGACCAGGTGGAGATTCTCTCCGCCCTCGACGTGGAGAGGGCCGCAGACGTCCTCGAAGAGATGGACCCTGATGACGCCGCCGACCTCCTCGCCGAGCTTCCCTCGGCCCAGGCGGAAGAGTTGCTGCAACTCATGGAACCCCAAGAAGCCGAAGACGTCCGACGCCTCCTGGAGTACGACGAAGACACCGCCGGCGGCCTCATGACTCCAGTCCCGGTCATCCTGCCCCCGGAAGCAACCGTGGCCGAAGCGTTGGCCCACGTCCGCCGCGAGGAGCTCTCCCCCGCCCTGGCATCATCAATCTTCATCGCGCGGCCTCCCTTGGAGACACCCACGGGGCGTTTCCTGGGGGTCGTGCACATCCAGCAGCTCCTGCGTTTCCCGCCGCCCGAACCGCTGGGCAACCTCGTTGACAAGAATCTTGAACCCCTTTCGGACCAAGCCCACATCAGCGAAGTCGCCCGGACTCTTGCCACGTACAACCTTAATTCCCTTCCAGTCGTAGACGACGACGGCCGCCTTGTGGGGGCGGTGACTGTTGATGACGTGCTGGATCACCTGTTGCCGGATGACTGGCGCGCCCACGAGGACGACGCCCCTATAAGGAAACTTGGAGGCCGCATTGGCTGATAACAACGCCGCACGATCCCCCAAGTCGGCAGGACGCGCAACCAGCAGCCTCGACACCCCACTGAGTGGCCGGCAACGGATCCTGCCAAAGTTCTCTCCCAACCCGGATGCTTTCGGCAACGCAACCGAAGGCTTCGCGCGGTTTATGGGCACGCCGACGTTCCTCGTCTACATGACGGTGTTCTGTGTGTTCTGGCTTGCGTGGAACTCTTTCGCCCCCACGGACTGGCAATTCGACCGCATGGAGCTGGGCTTCACCCTGCTGACGCTGATGTTGTCTCTCCAAGCCTCGTATGCGGCACCACTCCTGCTGCTGGCCCAGAACCGGCAGGATGACCGGGACCGTGTCTCACTCCAGCAGGACCGCCAGCGTGCCGAACGCAATCTCTCCGACACCGAGTACCTGACACGGGAGCTGGCGTCTCTCCGCATCGCCCTGCGTGAGGTAGCCACCCGTGATTATGTCCGGACTGAACTCCGGAGCCTCCTGGAGGACATCATCGATGCCCAGGAAGAGCTCCGCGAAAGCGAATCCGCCGCGGACGGCACTGAGTCTCCTGGCGAGAAGGTCAAGGAGAAGCTGAAGGAGAAACGCGACAAGTCCCGTAGCCCCCGCACACAGCAGATACCCAAGGTCCGCCAGCCGCGGGCCACAGGACCGCAGCACTCCACTGCAAAACCGTCGCCTGAAACCCCTGAAAGCCGAGCCTGACCCTATGAGCACCGCATCTGCCGAGGCGCTGCATGCTGCCCTGGCTACAGTCATCGATCCCGAACTCCGCCGCCCCATCACGGAGCTCGGAATGGTGGAATCGGTGTCTTGCGACGACGCCGGCACAGTCCGTGTCGCCGTCCTTTTGACTATTGCCGGCTGCCCCCTTCGCGAAACCATCACTCAGGACGCCTCTGCGGCTTTGTCGCAGGTGGAGGGCGTCACGTCCGTGGACGTGGAGCTGAAAGTCATGTCCCCGGCACAGCGTGAAGCGCTCAAGGAACAGCTCCGCGGTCCAGGCGGCCAGCGCGGCATACCCTTCACCAAGCCGGGCTCCCTGACCAAGGTCTACGCCGTAGCCAGCGGAAAAGGCGGTGTGGGGAAGTCCTCGGTCACCGTCAATTTGGCCTGCGCATTGGCCGCGCAGGGTCTTCGGGTAGGCATCGTTGATGCCGATGTCCACGGCTTCTCAGTGCCCGCTTTGATGGGTATCACCCAAAAGCCCACCCAGGTGGATGACATGATCCTGCCGCCGGTGGCCTACGGCGTGAAGGTCATCTCCATTGGCATGTTCGTAGCAGGCAACCAGCCGGTAGCCTGGCGCGGTCCCATGCTGCACAGGGCCTTGGAACAATTCCTCACGGACGTCTATTTTGGCGACCTCGATGCCCTGTTCCTCGATCTGCCACCCGGCACAGGCGACATCGCCATTTCCGTGGCCCAGCTGCTCCCCAATGCCGAGATTTTGGTGGTAACCACGCCGCAAGCTGCTGCCGCGGACGTCGCCGAGCGCGCTGGAACGATCGCCACCCAGACGGGCCAGAAAGTGGCCGGCGTCATCGAGAACATGTCATTCCTGGAAATGCCCGACGGCGGCAGGATGGAATTATTCGGAAGTGGCGGCGGCGCTATCCTGGCCGGGCGGCTGAGCGCTGCCGTTGGCAGCGAGGTTCCTTTGTTGGGCCAGATTCCCTTGGATATCCGGCTGCGGGAAGGCGGTGACGCCGGGAAACCCGTGGTCCTGGCTGCCCCCGAAACTGCGGCCGCGAAGGCTATGCAGGACGTGGCCTCGGCTTTGGCCTCACGACCCCGCGGACTGTCAGGCCTGTCACTGGGGATCGAACCGCGCTGACGCTTAGCGCTTGCGGGCGCGGCACTATCAAACGGGTCAGGTGGCTTCGGAATCGAAGGGGGCAGCTTCGCCCTCAGCCAGCCGCTCGATGACCCGGGCGGGAGCCTTTGGCTTGGTCTCCACCGATGCAGCCGCAGCAGCAGCTGTTGCGGCAACGGCAGGTGCTCCAGCGCTCACGGGCTTGGTCTCATCATCCAGCAGTGCATCCTTGATGATGCGCCGGGGATCATATTGCCGGGGATCATATTTCTTCCAGTCGACGTCATCGATATCGATGCCGACTTCTTCCTTGATCTGCTCCCGGGCACCCGACGCCATCCGGCGGACTTCCTTGACCAGGTTGGCAAGCTTTTGAGTGTATTCGGGCAAACGGCTGGGACCGATGACGAGTACGCCGATAATCAGAAGGAGTACGAACTCCGGGCCGTTGATTCCAAGCACGCTACGAAGATTACCTTGTCTGTGGTGCCGCTCATAAACCGGCGGGTCGGAGAAGGGTCTGGAGCCCGCGCAGCAGCCTCGCGTACCAGGCTTCGGCCCCTTCGCTGGGCTGATCAGCCGCCATGGATTCGCCTGCCCGGACGATTTCAGGTACCGCGTCATCCGCAGTGTCTGCGGGAAGGTCCGAAGCATAACTGATCACTGCAGCGGGCATGGTGTACACGGCCTTCCACGGGCTCCCCTGCGTGACAGAAAGCCGTGCCGACGTCGTTGGTCCCTGGGCCGGCTGGTCAGCCGGCAGATGCTCCTCCACAATGATGGCGTAGTGGCCGTTGCTTTCCAGCCTCATTTCCACCGCCGGGTGCCCGTTGTGCATAGTGCCGTGGGCCGAGACCACGGTGAAGCCCATTCCCGCCAACTCAGGGCACGCCCACCCTTCTTCCCGCAGAGCGTCCAGCTGGGCAGAGCTCAAGCTGACAGTGCTGCCGGCCCGGAATACAGGTCCCGCCATGCTTTCCACCGGGTTCCCTGTCCACGCTCCGGCAAGGGCGCCGACGTCGCTGGTTCCGGCACGGACCTGCGGGATGTCGTCACCGGCCACCACGTACGCCGACACCCCCAGGGCACCGGCGCTGACAGCCAAGGTGCCGGCTGCGACGCCCGCGACGCGAAGTCCCCGGCGGAGGCCGTTGGAGGAAGTCCGGGCGGCAAATTCCTGGCCCGTCTCGTTGGCAAGGCGCTCAGTATGCTGGATCAGCCGTGCGGCAAGGTCCTGGCTGGCTTCGGGCACTGAAGCACCCCGAAGACGTTCCAGGTACTGCCGTTCCCGGCGAAGGGCGTTACTGCAATCGGCGCATACCTGAACATGGTCCGGGTTGCGGGTATGGCGCAGGGCAGCCAGTTTGCGCCGGGACAACAGTCCCGGACGACGAGGATGTCGAGGCATCGACGTCCTAAAGGATGCTTGCGATGCGCGGCATCTTCAGGCGCGGCTTGCGGGCCTCGGCCGGACGGGGATCGCGGTGGGCGAGTTTCTCCCGCAGCATGGTCCTGCCACGGTGGATACGGGACCTGACGGTTCCCAACTTGACGCCCAGCGCCTCTGCAACCTCGTCATAGGAAAGGCCTTCGAGATCGCACAGCACGACGGCGGCGCGGAAGTCCGGCGGCAGTTCTTCCAATGCACGCTGGACATCCAGGTCAAGGTTGTTGTGTTCGAAGCTCTGCTCCGGACCGGGCTCGCGGCCGGGCAGGCGGGACTCGGCATCCTCAGCCAGGGCATCGAAACGGATCCTGCTCTTGCGCCGGGCCTGGTCCAGGAACAGGTTGGTGGTAATGCGGTGCAACCAGCCGTCCAATGTTCCCGGCTTGAAATTCTCCAACGACCGGAACACCCGGACAAAGACCTCCTGGGTGAGGTCCTCGGCGTCGAACTTGTTGCCTGTCAGGCGATAGGCGAGGCGATATACCTTGGCGGAGTGGTTGGCCACCACTTCCTCCCAGCTGGGCATGACCCAGTCGGCAACGCCGTCAATGCTTTCCGATGTTTGGACTGGCGCAGCATGCAATGCCGGCATCGTCCACTCCCCTCAAACTGTGGTTCACCGAATCCTTCGGCGCCGGCCACCTCATGGATGATCGGACCATTATCATCCCAAGGTTGTCTGGGAATTTCCTGACTGGCGCAGGTTTTTCCCGCAGGGCTGAAGAGGGGGCTGGACACAGCTGCAGGACGGCTGCCCAACAGCGGGTTTACGCGTGCTAACACAGTAGTCTTGGTACAAACACCCCTACCCGCGGAAAGCGAAACCCTTCATGAGTGCCGACAAGTCAAGCAGCTGGTCCTATGCAGAAGATCTGCCTGCTGAGGATGACGTCTTGTTGCGCGCCAGGGAGCGGTCTTTCGAGCTTGGAGTCACACCCATCAGCCCCGGTGTGGGCGCGGTGCTCACGGTCCTCGCTGCCGCCTCCAAGGCACAGACAGTGGTCGAAGTTGGCTCGGGAGCCGGAGTGTCCGGCGTCTGCCTGCTCCGCGGACTGAGCCCCCAGGCAGTCCTGACCACCATCGACGTTGACGTTGAACACCTCAAAGCGGCCAGGGAAGCGTTCCTGGAATCCGGCAGCCCTGCCAACCGCACCCGTACCATTTCAGGGCGTGCGGCCGACGTCTTGCCGCGATTGACGGACTCGGCCTATGACCTCGTCTTTATCGACGCCGACAAGCCCAACTTCCCCAAGTACGTGGAACAGGCCATCCGCCTCCTCAAGTCCGGCGGCACGCTGGTGATCAACGACGCCCTGGACAAGGACCGGGTGGCCAACCCGGCCGCACGCGATTCCACCACTGTGGTGCTCCGCCAGATCGGCAAGGCAATCCGCGACGACGATCGGCTGGCGTCGGCGATGCTGCCCACCGGTGATGGACTGCTGGTGGCCGTCAAGAGGTAGGGCGCCAGCCTTCCTTAAACCAAAAAGCAGGGCCCCGGCTCAGCCGGGCCCTGCTTGGTAAATCTATCCAGTCACGCCTACGAGGCATTCCTTGAGGTTCTCCGCCTCAGCGGCGTTGAGCTCGACCACAAGCCGTCCCCCGCCTTCGAGCGGCACACGCATGATCAGGCTGCGTCCCTCTTTGGTCACTTCCATCGGGCCGTCGCCAGTACGTGGTTTCATCGCCGCCATTAGGAAAATCCCCTCCATTTGTCCCAAGTCACGCCCAACCCGGCCGGGCTGGATCCGCGTCGCAATTGCAGCCGGCGGCAACGCTTGGGAGGCCGCCTTGGCCGGGCACTTTTAGGTGCTTTATCCTTGCTCTTGGTCCATTATCCCGTACTTAACCGTCCGTAGCGAATCAGCACGCCATTTGTCCGGCCTTTGTACATATTGCCATTCCCGGCAAAGCTGCACGTCAGGGCGGATAGTCGCCTCCCCCGGGCAGCTGGGCCCACGCCCACAGCCATACCACCCAGACAATCTGGAGCAGGATGAACATGGCCACCACGGTTCCCCGGTACGCCTTGGATTTGGACAGCAGGGCTGCACCGAGCGCCAGCGGAAACAGCGGCAGGAGCATACGGAAGGTGCTGGTTTGCGGGTGCAGGAAAACCAGCAGATAGCCCATGTAACAGGCACACCACAGCCGCAACTCCATTCCAATGGCCCGGACCGGCCTGGACATCATCACCAGCACAAACACTCCGGTGAAAACGAAGGGAGCCAGCACTCCCAGCACCGGCCCGAACAACATCCGGCCAGTATCAAACCAGGGCTTGAAGGGAACAAGGTCGTGACCACGCCACGCCGTTTCAGTACGGGTGTAGGCCGCCGGATCCCCTGTCACGGCCCAGGCAATGGCAGGCCATGCCAAGGCCGCAAGACCCGTGGCGAACACGAGGACTGCCAGTGATACCAGGCTGCGCGTCGACGTCGGGTCCGTTGCCTTGCCGGCATGTCCAGCAGTGCCAACCGCCGGCAGCGCCATAGGTGCCTCCCGGAACCGTTGCCACAACCGCCACAGGAACAGCAGCCCCAGCATGGCGGCAAACGGCACGCCGGTGGGCCTGGACAGGCACATCAGGAGCACCACGGGAATGGCCGTAAAGTAGTGGCGCCTGACCACAAGGAGCAGTGACGATGCCAGAAGCAGCAGGTTCAGCGATTCGGCATAGGGGACCTGCAGGATGGGGGAGACAGGGAAAGTGGAAACGAAAATGACGCCCCACATGGCGGTACGCCGGCCCGCGAACTCCCGGAAGAGCAGGTAAATGACCAGCGCCGCACCGAGGCCAGCCAGCATTGCAATGGCCGTGAGGGCGGGCAAAGTCCCCATCCCGGTGATGGCGGACAAGCCCCGGCCCAGGAAGGGAAACAGTGCGTAGAACGCCCAGGCATTCTCCTTGACGACGCCGTTGGCGTCCACGGGAAGCTCTGCAGGATAGCCCTTGTCCGCCGCCTCCTGGTACCAGCGCCCGTCCCAAATGGTGATGAAGTTCCAGTAATCCGGCGCCGGCGGAAACCACGGGTTGATGCCTTGGTGGATGGCTGCGGCCATGAAGATACACGCGCTGACGAGCCTGGCCACCACGAAGAGCAAGGAAACCTGGAGCCACCATGGCCACACCGACATCCGTGCGGCCAGGGCTGAGGCAGAGTTCGAAATCCGTTCCGTGGGCCCTTGCCCGGCCTTGCTCCCGGTCTGTGGACTCACGGCTTGATCCGGCCCGGTTCGCCGTCCTCAAGTCGCGGCTGCGCCTGCGCGCTGAGCCGTTCGATCTCCTGGTCTTTGGCATGCAACTGGTCCCGAAGGTCATCAAGGACCTGGTCAACCTGGTCCATGCGGTATCCCCTCAACCCCAGGGCGAAACGCAGGGAATCGACGTCGGACGGCTTGGCCTTGGACGGCAGCACCACCGGAGGCAGGCCGGCTACGGGGTCGTCAAGGCCAGCGCCGATCGAGCGTCCCCGGACCATCCCGGCTCCGAGGTACAACACAGCGCCGATGAGGACAATCGCGAGAAACACCAGGAAAAAGCTCACAGGTCCATCGTGCCAGAAACGGCCGGCTATTCCGGGCGCTGGTTTCCGTTGGGAGTGGGAGGGAGCGGCGCCCCGTGCAAAACGCGGTGCACGGCGTCCGCGGGGTCATCCACCAGTTGGATCAGGTCAAGGTCCTTTTCGGACACCATTCCCTCCGCTACCAGGGTCTCCCGGATCCACTCGATCATGGGCCCCCAGAACCTGACCCCCAGAAGCACGATGGGGAACGATGTCACCTTGCGGGTCTGGACCAACACCATGGCTTCGAACAGCTCATCGAGAGTCCCGAGGCCGCCGGGCAGGACGACGAAGCCCTGCGCGTACTTGACGAACATGGTTTTACGGGCGAAGAAATACCGGAAGTTGATGCCCAGGTCCACCCACTGGTTGAGTCCTTGCTCGAACGGCAGTTCGATGCCCAGGCCTACGGAGACCCCGTTGCCTTCCACGGCACCTTTGTTGGCCGCTTCCATGGAACCGGGACCTCCACCGGTGATCACTGCGACGCCGGCTTCGGCGAGCTTGCGTCCGACGTCCACGGCCATTTCGTAGTACTCGGTCCCAGGCTTTGTCCGTGCGGAACCGAACACGCTGACGGCCGGGCCCAGGTCAGCGAGCGCTCCGAAGCCCTCCACGAATTCGCTCTGAATCCTCAGGACACGCCAAGGATCAGTGTGGATGAACTGTCCGGCGCCACTCGTATCCAGCAAATGTTGGTCAGACATCCCCGTATCCGCTTGTTTACGGCGAAGCTCCAAGGAGCCCTTGTGCTTGGCCGGCGCGATCTCCGAGGGCAGGGGAACATGACTGGCCCTGACCTGGCCGTTGGCATCCGGGTGGGGTACTGGGTGCTGGCTGATGCTCATTGCCCAAGGCTAGCGCTTACAGCTGCCTGCTCCGTCGCTGCGACCCGGTTCTTGCATTGCAGTCTGGTATATCGCTGTGGGGCAGGTTTCTGTTCAGTCACGATCTTGGGGAAGTTGCCGTGACCGTGGTCATATTTGCTTCTTTGTTCGCTAGATTCGTCGTATGACTACTCAAGCGTCCGGCGATGCCCTCGTCTCCCTGAATGGCGTCAACAAGCATTACGGTCAACTGCACGTCCTCAAGGACATCAACCTTCAAGTCAAGAAGGGTGAGGTGGTAGTGGTAATCGGCCCCTCAGGTTCCGGTAAGTCCACACTCTGCCGTGCCATCAACCGTTTGGAAACCATCGACGACGGTGACATCGCCATCGACGGGAAGAAGCTTCCCGAAGAAGGCAAGGACCTCGCACACCTGCGTGCCGACGTCGGAATGGTCTTCCAGTCCTTCAACCTGTTCGCCCACAAGACGATTCTTGAGAACGTCACGTTGGGTCCCATCAAGGTCAAGGGTGTGGCCAAGGGCACGGCCGACAAGGAAGCCATGGCTCTCCTTGAGCGCGTTGGCGTTGGGCACCAGGCTCCCAAGCTTCCTGCCCAGCTCTCCGGTGGCCAGCAACAGCGTGTTGCCATCGCACGTGCTCTTGCCATGAAGCCTAAGGTCATGTTGTTCGACGAGCCGACGTCCGCGTTGGACCCCGAAATGATCAACGAAGTCCTTGACGTCATGATCCAGTTGGCAAAAGAAGGCATGACCATGATCGTGGTCACCCACGAGATGGGCTTTGCCCGCAAGGCTGCCGATCGTGTGGTGTTCATGGCTGACGGCCAGATTGTGGAAGACGCTACTCCCGAGGAATTCTTCACCAACCCGAAGAGCACCCGAGCCAAGGACTTCCTGTCCAAGCTTTTGACCCACTAGCTCTTGACCGCCCGCACCCAGGCCGTTAGAGACCGCACCCAGGCCGTAAGACGGCCAATCTATGAAAGGAATGTCATGAAGGCTTTCATTACCCGGAGGAAATCACTCCTGGTGGCCGCTTCCGCAGCCCTCGCCCTGTCGCTGAGCGCATGTGGCGGCGGCACCACCACCACTCCCCCGGTTGCTTCGGCGACCTTCGAGGCCGGCACCACCATGGAGAAGCTGAACAAGGCCCAGAAGATCACCATCGGCACCAAGTTTGACCAGCCGCTGTTCGGCCAGAAGGGCCTGGATGGCAAGCCTGTCGGTTTCGACGTCGAAATGGGCAAGGCGATCGCTGCCAAGCTGGGTATTCCCGCTGACAAGATCGAATGGGTAGAGACTGTCTCCCAGAACCGCGAATCGTTCATCGAGCAGGGCCGCGTTGACTTGGTCATCGCCACCTACACCATCAACGATGCCCGGAAGGAAAAGGTTGCCTTCGCCGGACCGTACTACGAAGCGGGCCAGGCACTCCTGGTGAACAAGGACGACACCTCCATCACCAAGCCTGAAGATGTCGCCGGCAAGAAGGTCTGCTCCGTCACGGGCTCCACCCCGGCAAAGACCATCGCCGAAAAGTACAACGCCGAGGTTGTTCCGGCTGCCACGTACACCGCTTGCCTGGAGCCGCTGCGCAACAAGCAGGTTGTTGCAGTAACCACGGACAACGTGATCCTCGCCGGCTACGTGGACAAGGAACCGGATGCCTTCAAGCTCGCTTCGGATGAGACCTTCACCAAGGAGCCTTACGGCATCGGCCTGAAGAAGGACGACACCGTCTTCCGCAACTGGATCAACGACCAGCTCGAGGCATTCCAGAAGGACGGCGACTACAAGAAGGCTTGGGAAGCCACTGCAGGCAAGGTCATCAAGACCACTCCTGAACTTCCTGCGATCAACCGCTACTAGTCGGGATCCGTTGACTGCCGTCGCCCAACCGGACGGCGGCAGTTGACGACTCCAGGACCCTGTTCCCTGATTAGCTGCAGCCAAAGGAAGCCATGGACGCCGTCATAGCAAGCCTCCCCGAATACTGGGACGGATTTCTCCGGACCCTTTATCTTTCCGTCATTTCAGGAATCATTGCCCTCGTTGTCGGCACACTCCTGGCGGCCATGAGGGTCTCCCCCGTGGCTGCACTCCGCGGTTTCAGCATGTTCTATGTTGAAGTCGCGCGTAACACCCCGTTGACCATCATTTTCTTCTTCGCAGCCATCGTTCTCCCCCGGCTGGGCGTCAAGTTCGAGCAATTCGAAGTGGCCGCCATCATCGCGCTGAGCAGCTACACGGCAGCCTTCATCGCCGAAGCAGTCCGTTCCGGTGTCAACAGCGTGCCCGTGGGCCAAGCAGAAGCTGCCCGCAGCATCGGCATGACCTTTACCCAGGTCCTGGGCTTCATTGTCCTTCCCCAGGCCGTCCGTACCGTCGTCCCCCCGTTGATCAACATCCTGATCGCCTTGGTCAAAAACTCTTCGGTGGCCGGCGCGTTCTTCGTCCTCGAGCTTTTCGGTTACGGCCGCCAGCTCTCCAACGACTACGGTGACCAAGTCCTGTGGATCCTGCTCGGGGTGGCCTTCTTCTACCTCCTGATCACGGTGCCCTTGGGTCTTCTGGCGCACTTTGTTGAACGAAAGGTGGCGATTGCCCGATGACCTCGGTCCTGTACGACGTCCCCGGGCCCAAGGCCCGCCTTTACTCGCTCCTGGGATCCGCAGCCGGAATCCTGATCATCCTTGGTGTCCTTGCCATCGCCGTCACGACGCTGGCGCAGCAGGGCATCTTCGATGCAGACCGCTGGGAAATCTTCTACGGTCCCCTGGCCCCGGATGTCTGGAGCCTGATCGGCCAAGGCATCCTCTCGACGCTGGCTGCAGCCGCGGTCGCGGCAATCATCGCCTTCCCTCTGGGCATTGCTCTCTGCCTGCTGAGGATCTCCCTGATCGCCTGGATCCGCATCCCCACCCAGGTGGTCCTTGAGTTCCTCCGCGGCATGCCCGTGGTCCTCATGATGTTGTTTGTCCTGCTGGTCTTCGCCACGGAACAGTTCCAGGCCGTCGTCGTGGGCCTGGTCCTCTACAACGCCGCCATCTTTGCCGAAATCCTCCGCGCGGGCATCCAGTCACTGCCCAAGGGTCAACGCGAAGCCGGACTGGCCATAGGCCTGCGGAGCTTCCAGTCGCGGATGTCCATCGAGTTCCCGCAAGCTGTCCGCCGGATGCTGCCATCGCTGGTCGCCCAGCTGGTGGTCCTGCTCAAGGACACCTCGCTTGGCTACATCGTGGGCTATGAGGAACTGCTGCGGAAGATCCAGATCATGGCCGACTTCCTGGGTCCGGACTTCCTGTTCCCGGCCTTCTTCGTCGGCGCGGCCATCTACATCCTGATCAACCTGACCGTGTCACGGATCGCGATCATGATTGAGCGCCGCGGTTCCAAGAAGGCCGCCGGCGGCGTGGCTCCGCCCAGTCTCCGGACCGGGCTCGTGGTGGGCGGTAACGACCCCATCGCCAAGGATTCCATCGAAGGCCCCAACAAGGCGTAGTCCTGCACCAACTCAAAGAAGGTCCGCAGCCACCAGGCTGCGGACCTTCTTTATGCTGCGGGGAAGCTCCTAAACTACGGCGCCAGCCACGTCCTGAGTGCCCGCAGGCACTCACGGATGGCATCGGCGTCGACGTGTTCGTTGTCCTTATGTGCCAGCAGCGGGTCGCCGGGTCCGAAGTTCACCGCCGGGATTCCCAGCTCGCTGAAACGCGCGACGTCGGTCCAGCCGTATTTGGGCTTGGGCTCGGCACCGACTGCGGCCACGAAGGACGCGGCAGCGGGATGGTTCAGACCGGGCCTGGCGCCGGCAGCAGCGTCGGTACGGACGACGTCGAATCCTTCCAGGAGTTCCCGGACATGGGCCTCGGCCTGGTCCGGCGACTTGTCCGGGGCGAAGCGGTAGTTGATCTCCACCACGCACCGGTCCGGGATGACGTTGCCGGCTGTCCCGCCGTTGATCTTTACTGCGTTCAGGCTCTCGCGGTAATCGAGGCCGTCCACGTTGATGGTCTGCGGCTCGTAGGCGGCGAGCCGCGCCAGAATGGGGGCAGCACCGTGGATGGCATTGATGCCCATCCAGGCGCGGGCTGAGTGCGCCGTTTCGCCGATGGTAGTGGCCTCAAAACGGCTGGTCCCGTTGCATCCACCTTCCACCGTGCCGTGGGTCGGCTCAAGCAGGATGGCGAAGTCGCCCTGCAGCAGGTCACCGTGGTTGCGGACCAACCTGCCCAAGCCGCTCTTCACGGCTTCGACTTCCTCGTGGTCGTAGAAAACGAAGGTGACATCCTTGTCCGGTTCCCGGCCGTCGTCGAACATGGTCGCCGCGAGCGCCAGCTGCACAGCGACGCCACCCTTCATGTCCGTCGTCCCACGGCCGTACAGCACACCTTCGCCCGGAACGCCGGATTCCCACGTGGCTGGAACGGTGCCCAGCGAACCCTCCACGGTGGGCAGGGGCACGGTGTCCAGATGTCCTGCCAGGATGACCCGTTCGGGACGGCCAAGCTCGGTCCGGGCAATGATGGCGTCGCCGTCGCGGACCACCGTATAGGCGGGTATGGCCCGCAAGGCGGACTCGACGGCGTCGGCGAGCTCGGTCTCATTGCCGGACACGCTGTTGAAGTCGATGATCGCGGCGGTCAGCAGGGCAACGTCCTGGCGCAGGTCGAGGAGGGCGGGGGCTGGATTCAGGGTCACCCGTCCAGCCTAATGCCCGCAAATGCGACCTTTATGGCATGAGACGGGTTTTAACCGACCTCCGGGTGCTGGATACACTTGCCCCATGACTGAAACTGCTTCCTCTGCTGTGCCCACCGACG
Source organism: Paenarthrobacter sp. CCNWLY172 (assembly GCF_037402035.1). Lineage (NCBI taxonomy): Bacteria > Bacillati > Actinomycetota > Actinomycetes > Micrococcales > Micrococcaceae > Paenarthrobacter > Paenarthrobacter sp. CCNWLY172. Next base: position 4,480 of record NZ_JBBEGB010000003.1, on the reverse strand, counting down.
CGCCCGCCAACCTCCGATCAGCCTACGGATTCGGCCTCGCCACCATCGCTACCTCGGCTTCCGGGGAAGCAACCGTGCTGGATGTCTGGTACCCGGCTCCCGCATTGGGCGTTGCCGCCGAGACCCTGCGCGACGTTGAGAACGCCGATCCCGCGCTCACTGCACTGGCCAACGACGGCAAGGACACCGACCGCGGTACGGAACAGAAAGTGGTTTTCGCCCAGATCGACCTCGACGCCGCCCCGGCAGACACCGCCGACGCGTACCTCCGCCTGCACCTCCTCTCGCACCGCCTGGTCAAGCCGAACAGCATCAACCTGGACGGCGTCTTCGGCAAGCTTCCCAACGTGGTGTGGACCAACTTCGGTCCGGCAGCCGTGGACGGCTTCGAACTGACCCGCGCCCGTCTTCGCAAGCGCGGCAACGTTGTGGTTTACGGCGTGGACAAGTTCCCGCGGATGGTTGACTACGTTGTCCCCACCGGTGTGCGCATTGCCGACGCCGACCGCGTCCGCTTGGGTGCACACCTGGCAGAAGGCACCACCGTGATGCACGAGGGCTTCGTGAACTTCAACGCCGGCACCCTGGGCACTTCCATGGTGGAAGGCCGTATCTCTGCCGGCGTCGTGGCCGGTGACGGCACTGATGTTGGCGGTGGAGCGTCCATCATGGGAACGCTCTCCGGTGGCGGCAAGGAAAAGATCGCCCTGGGCGAGCGTGTCCTCCTCGGTGCCAACTCCGGCGTTGGCATCAGCATCGGTGATGACTCCGTGGTGGAGGCCGGGCTGTACGTCACCGCCGGTACCCGCGTCCGCGTTCCGGGTCCCAAGGACGAGAACGGCGAGGACACCAGCAAGATCATCAAGGCCGTGGAGCTCTCCGGGGTCCCCAACCTGCTGTTCCGCCGCAACTCCACCACGGGCGGCGTGGAAGTTCTTCCGCGCAAGGGCCAGACGGTGGAGCTCAACGAGGCCCTTCACGCCAACTAGCAGGAGGACATCCGTGCGCCGGTTCCGCCGCGCCATCGTTGCGGTGCTGGCTTTGGCCCTCGTAGCAGGTGCCATCTACGCGATCGTTGCTGTGCTGCAGCGCTCCGAGACCTTGGTCACGGAGCGCTGCGTCGCCGTCGTCGGCTCTGAAAGCCACGAGCTCGCCACGGACCAGGCAGCGAATGCTTCCCTCATCACCGCCATTTCCGTCCAGCGTGGGCTGCCTCCCCGGGCTGCGAGCATTGCCCTCGCCACAGCCATGCAGGAATCCCGGATGCGGAACATCAACTACGGCGACGACGCCGGTCCCGACTCCCGCGGGCTCTTCCAGCAGCGGCCCTCGCAGGGCTGGGGCACTGAGGCTCAAGTCATGGACCCCGTCTACGCCGCCAATGCGTTCTTTGACGGCTTGGTCAAAGTCCCCGGCTACGAGTCAATGGAGATCACCCAGGCCGCCCAAGCGGTCCAACGATCGGCCTTCCCCCGCGCCTACGCGCAGCACGAAGGCATGGGCAGGGCCTTCGCTTCTGCACTTACAGGACATTCCGAGGCGGCGTTGAACTGCGAACTGCGCATGCCCGAAGCGGCCGGTGACCCTGCCGCCGTCATCGATGAACTCACGACGGCGTTCGGCACCCAAGCGGCCACCGTTCAGGGGCGCTCGGTGCAGCTGGACATCACGGGGACGCAGGCATGGGCCGTCGCCCACTGGGCCGTGGCGAACGCCAAGACGCTGTCCATCACCCAGGTGGATGTAGGCGGCCGGGCCTGGAACCGGGAGAAGCGTGACGGATGGCAAGCCTCGCCGGCACCCTCCGGAGCGGTCACCATCACCGTCTCAGCCCCTGCCACCTGAGTTTTTCTCAGGCGAGGATCTCCACCACCGGCTGGACGTAGCTCCGGAAGACGTCGGGCTCGGCCAACAGCCTGTGGCTCATAATCATCGTGCTGGGTTCCAGATACCACGCACGTGGTTCGTTCAAGGGGAGCTCAATGATGGTCAATTCGAAGTCGCGGGAACTGCGCCCGACTTCCAGCAGCCTGTCTTCCACCATCTCGTTGAGGACCTGGGTCACACCGTTGGCTTCACGGGCAGCTTCGAGGTCGGCGTACTCGTCGATCCTGTCAGTGGCCCATCCCAAAGCCGAGCCGAAGTGGGCCTGTAGGACACGTTGAAGTGCCGGCGAGTTGCCGAAGGCCTTAAAGCTGGGTGGCGCCAGTTCCGAGGCGGGCTTGGGGTAGGACTTCACCAGGCTTTCCCACCAGGCTTCCCACTCGGTCTTGAGGGCGTGGATACCCCCGACGTCGGAGGTCAGGTGGCTGTGGTCGGCATGCCGGACTTTGGGGGCTGCGTGGGACAGGCTGGGTTTGCCGGCACCATCCAGTCCGGCGACGTCCCGCAGGTACAGGGCGATGAGCATCGGCCCGGACGTGTCCATGGTGATGCGCCATCCCGGGCCGCCTGACTCGTGCATCCGAATTCCTCCCTTGGCAGGTTCCCGACATCTCCCAGTCTATTCCCGTTGGGTCTGGACGGTAGGGGCGTGGGGCATTTGCCTTGTGGCGGCACTGGTTGCCGGAGAAGCCCTTTAGTGGGCAGCGGGCATCCCGGCCAGGGATCCCAGATGGGCGGTGAGGACGTCGCTGCACATCTCGGCCGTCATCCATTCGGGCTGCAACAGCGCGTGCATGCACAAGCCGTCCATGGTTGCCAGGAGCCGCTCCGCCTCCGTGACGAGGGTTTGTTGGGCCGCGGCTCCCCCGGGGCTCAGGTGCATGATCAAACGCCCGACGACGGCCGCTACAGTGCGGTGGCTGCGCCCGGCTTCGGCTGCGAGGACGGGCTTGATACGGGCTGCGTGCCTGAACGCCATCCATACGCACGCATCCACCGCGAGTTCCTCGTCCAGAGGCAGGAATTGGCCCAGAAGGTTCAATACTGCAGCTTGCTGTTCCGGACTGCCCGGCGCCTCTTGCTCGACAGCTGCCATTGATGATTCAAGCCGCCCCGCGATCCGGTCAATCACAGCACCAAAGGAAAACACCAGGAGGTCGTCGCTGCTGGCAAAATAGTGCCGGACAGAGCCCACTGCCAGTCCGGCCTCATCCGCTACTTCCCTGAGCGATGCCCGTTCCAAGCCATCGCTGGCAATGATCCGGAACACGGCTTGGACAACTTCCTGGCGCCGGGCTTCGGCATCAACAATTTTGGGCACCAGTAGTTTTTAGCACGAACGTGCTTCAACACCGCTCAACACAGAGCGGCGTGGCTCCAATTTCCGCTAGCGTAGAGACCATGAAAATTCTTGTCACGGGTGGCACCGGCTACATCGGTTCCCACACCGTTTTGTCCCTTCAGGAAGCCGGCCACGACGTCGTCGTGCTTGATAACCTCGTGAACTCCAGCGAAGAATCCCTCCGCCGGGTTTCGGAGCTCACCGGCAAGACCGCCGCGTTCCACAAGGTTGACCTGGTGGATGAGCCCGCAGTTGAGGCCGTGTTCGACCAGCACCAGATCGACGCCGTGATCCACTTCGCTGGCTTGAAGGCAGTAGGAGAGTCCGTCCAGGAGCCCCTCGCCTACTACTACAACAACATCGTTGGCACCCTGAACCTGCTCCGCGCCATGGACAAGCACAATGTGCGCTCCATCGTCTTCAGCTCTTCAGCCACGGTGTACGGCGAGCACAACCCCATTCCGTACATCGAGAAGATGGAAATCGGTGCCAACAACCCGTACGGCCGCACCAAGGAACAGATCGAGGACATCCTCTCGGACCTGGGCAACGCGGACGACCGCTGGCATATCGCACTGCTGCGCTATTTCAACCCTGTGGGCGCACACCCGTCAGGCCGCATCGGCGAGGACCCCCAGGGGATTCCCAACAACCTCGTGCCGTTCATCGCCCAGGTGGCCGTGGGACGCCGCGAGAAGCTCATGGTCTTCGGCGGGGACTATGACACCCCCGACGGCACGGCACAGCGCGACTACATCCACGTGGTGGACCTGGCCGACGGCCACGTAGCAGCCCTGAACTATATCGCTGGGCGCCCGGGCGTCCGGCGCTGGAACCTTGGCTCCGGCCGCGGCTCCTCAGTACTGGAAGTGCTGCGCTCCTTTGAGAAGGCCGTCGGCCAGCCGATTCCGTACGAGATCACTGGCCGCCGTGCCGGCGACCTCCCCGCATTCTGGGCCGACGCTTCCTCCGCCCTGGCCGACCTCGGCTGGTCCACCACCAAGAACGTGGACCAAATGTGCGAGGACCATTGGCGCTGGCAGAAGAACAACCCCTACGGGTACAACGCCGCCGAGCCTGCCGCAGCCGGCAACGCCCAGGCGTCCGGCGCTTAGGCGACCAACCGCTGAGGCGACCAACGCCCCGGTAACCAACGACGGCGGCCGCCCACCTCGCGGGCGGTTTCTAGGAGTCGTTGCAACACCTGTTGGTTAGGTGGTTAGTAGTAAATCACGTAGGCGCTCGGCTGGGGTT